>CAVVLC010000036.1:0-233138 GCA_963748885.1 uncultured Actinomycetota bacterium | reverse complement strand
ACACCCAACGGCAGCAGCAGACCTCCACTGCCCGCGACCTGAAACTCGGCGTGAGCCCCAACCGACTGGAAACACGCATCCAGTAGCGCGGGGTGAACCGCGTAGGCGCTGTGCTGCGAACGAATCGATCCTGGCAGCGCGATTTCGGTGACGACGGTGCGGACCGCGTCCGCGATGTGCGCCGCGGCCAGGCCGGCGAACGCGGGACCGTATTGGATGCCGCGTTCATCGAACCGCTCCCGCAGCGCGTCCCCGTCGAGGCGGGTCGGGTGCTGCGCGAGCAAGGCGGATATGTCGTAGGAAGCGAGCGGCTGGGGATCCTGGGCATCCCGCGCAACGTGCAGCACCGCGCTGGCCCGCCGAACGTAGGCAGTTTCGCCGGGAGTCTCCACCACGAACTCGACGACACCCGGCGATTTCACCGATGCGACAGCCGATACCGGAGTCTCGGAATCCAACAGCAGCATCGCCTCGAAGCGCACGTCGCGGACCTCGGACGCCTCGCCGAGCACCGTGCGAGCGGCGGCCAACGCCATCTCGCAGTACGCGGCGCCCGGGAAGGGCGGCCACGTTGTGTACCTGGTGATCGCCCAGCCACGGCAGTGCCGCGGTGCCGACCTCGGCCTGCCAGACGTGGCGCTCCGGCTCCTCCGGCAGCCGCACATGGGCTCCCAGCAGCGGATGCACCGCGACGGTGCCGGCGCCGGGGCCTGCTGGTTGCGGCCGTCGCGGCTGAGGAGCAGCGTCTGGTGGGTCCACGCCGGCAGCGGCGCATCCACCAGCCGGCCACTCGGGATACAGCACCGAGAAGTCCACCGCGGCGCCCGCACTGTGCAGATCGCCTCAGCAGCTCGCGCAGCCCGTGCGGCAGCGGCTGCTCGCGCCGCATGCCGGCCAACGCGGCAACGGCATGTCGAGGCTCTCGGCGGTCTTTTCGACGGCGTGGGTCAGCAGCGGGTGCGGAGCCAGCTCGGCGAACACCCGGTAGCCGTCCTCCAACGCGGCCTGCACCGCCGCGGAGAACCGCACCCTGTGGCGCAGGTTGTCCACCCAATAACAGGCATCGCACACCGGCCGGCTCCCGCGGGTCAACAGAGTCGCGGAGTAGTACGGAATCTCCGGCGTCATCGGGGTCAGCCCGCCAGCGCATCGGCCAGCTCATCGAGGATCGGATCGACCTGCGGAGAATGCGACGCGACGTCGACGGCGACCTCGCGTGGCCATCACCCCGCGCTGCTCCCAGTCCGCCACCAGGTCCCGCACCATGTGGGTTGCCCCGCCGATCACGGTGGACTGCGGAGAGCTGACCACCGAGGTCACCACACATCGTCGACGCCGAGCGCCGCGAGCTCGTCGCAGCACCCGCTGGGCGGGCAGCTCCACCGCTGCCATCGCGCCGGAACCGGCAATGCGGGACATCAGCCGGGATCGCCGGCAAATGACGCGCGCCCCGTCTTCGAGCGACAGCGCGCCCGCGACCACCGCCGCGGCGGCCTCGCCCATCGAGTGCCCGACGACCGCGCCGGGCCGCACACCGTAGGACTTCGAGGGTGGCGGCCAACGCGACCTGCATCGCGAACAACGTCGGCTGGACCCGGTCGATGCCGGCCACGACCTCGGCCGCCGACATCGCCTCGGTCACCGAAAACCCGGACTCCCGCGCGATCACCGGCTCCAAATCCGCGACGGTCGCGGCGAACACCGGCTCGCTCGCAAGCAGTTCGGCGCCCATCGCCGCCCACTGCGAACCCTGTCCCGGAGAACACCCACACCGGACCCCGGTCGTCCTGCCCCACCGCGGCCAGATACGGGGTGTCGCCTTCGGCGACGTCGCGTAAGCGTTCCGCGAGCTCCGCAGGCTGCTGGCCAGCACGGCCGTCCGAACGGGCCGGTGCGCGCGCCGGCGTGCCAGCGTGTAGGCCAGGTCCACCGGGGCCAGGGCCTCCGGGCGATTCGCGTAGTCGTGCACCCACTCGGCCAGGCGCCGCGAGGTCTGGCGCAGCGCCTCGGCCGACGTGGACGACAGCGCGAATAGCAGCGGCCCCGCCACTGCGCCTCCGGCCGGCACGCCCTTGGGTGCCGCTTGCGCCGCCGTCTCGGGGGCCTGCTCCAGCACGGCATGCACATTCGTTCCGGACATTCCGTAGGAAGACACCGCCGCCCGCCTCGGCGTCAGTTCCTCGCCACCGGGCCATGCCGTGGGAGCCTGCGGGACAAAGAGTTCCGTGTCGATCTGGGCAAGTTCCTCGGGTAGCCGGGTGAAGTGCGCCATCCCCGGCACCACAGAATGCCTCAGCTGCAGGACCGCCTTGATCAGGCCCACCGCGCCTGCGGCCGACTCGGTGTGGCCCACATTGCTCTTGACCGACCCGAGCGCACAAGGGCGACCCCCCGCGCCGTAAACCTGTGCCAGGCTTCGGAACTCGATCGGGTCGCCGACCGGTGTCCCGGTGCCGTGCGCCTCCACCGCGCCCACCGTGCCCGCGTCCACACCGGCCGCCGCCAACGCTGCCCGGTACACCGCGGCCTGAGCCTGAGCCGACGGCATCGTGATCGTCGGGGACCGGCCATCCTGATTAGCGGCGGTGCCGCGCACCACGGCCAGGATCCGGTCACCATCGCGCTGCGCGTCCGGCAGCCGCTTGAGAACTACCACGGCGCAACCCTCGGAACGGACGAAGCCGTCCGCGTCCACATCGAAAGCCCGGCAGCGTCCGGTGGGTGACAGCATCCCCTGCGCCGACGCCGACGCCGTGGCCGAAGGTTCCATCAACAGCGAACAGCCCCCGGCCAAGGCGAGGTCGCTCTCACCCTCGCGCAGGCTTTGGCACGCCAAATGCAATGCGAGCAAAGCCGAGGAACACGATGTGTCCAGGGTGATCGCCGGACCATGCAGGCCCAGTGTGTAGGCGATTCGCCCCGAACCCATGCCGTGCGCACAGCCAGTGAATGCGTACGGCTCCACCAGGGCGCCCGCATCCCCGGTAAGTAGCAGGTAGTCGCTGTGACACAAGCCCATGAACACGCCCGTCGGTGAGCCCGCCAGTGACGCCGGCACCAGACCGGCGTGTTCTACCGCCTCCCAGGAGGTTTCCAGCAACAAGCGGTGTTGGGGATCGATGGCGGTTGCCTCACGCTCGCTGATCCCGAAGAAACCGGCATCGAAACCCGTGGCGTCGTCGATGAACGCGCCCCACCTCGACACCGACCGACCGAGCACACCCGGTTCGGGGTCGTAGTACTCGTCGGCGTCCCAACGCTCACGCGGCACCTCAGTGATCAGGTCATCGCCCCGCAGCAACGCCTCCCAGAGCAGCTCGGGTGAGTCAATGCCCGCGGGAAGCCGACACGCCATCCCGATCACAGCCACCGCATTAACAGATTTCTGACCCACGACCGTTACCCCCTCTGGCCAATACAAAGCCGACGCCAGAGCCTGGGTGCTGGGCAAGGGCGCGCCCCGGCACGCCCTTGCCCAGCCGACTCAAACTGGCGCGAACGCACGTCGAGATTCCGCTCGTTGGCAAACGCGCATGGACAACTGGCCCTGGCTAGTTGAGAGGTAACTCTAGGGCGAATCTGAAGCGATCAGAGAAATCCAGGGAAAAGGGCAGAATGCATCGTTATCGCCGACGACCTGTGCTAGATTGGGCGATTTCGCAGTTTTGGCGTCAGCGCACATGAACGTGAAAGGTGCTTCGTCTCAACGATTCACGATGCTTGCGGCTGTTCGATTCGCCGAACTAACCGAGGTCACGCAGCCGGGCCGCCAGCCGCTGCGGCGGCGGCGCCTGCGGCGCGGTGGCCGCGGCCGCCAGCATGCTCGGCGATGTCGGTGAACTTGTTGCGCGGTCGTCCGTCGGCGCTGCCGCGCGCGATCTCGGCGGCGTCGATGGCACGCCATCCCGCGGCAGTCGACGAGGTCGGGCCGGCGGGCGCGCACCAGCTTGTCCAGCGCCGCAGGCTTGGCCACCGGGTCGGCCAGCTTGCCGGCGTTGAAGTCGGCCACCAGGCCTGCACCGTCTGCAGCGAGCACGACTTGTTGGTGCCGATGAAGCCGGTCGGCCCGCGTTTGATCCAGCCGGCGACGTAGGCGCCGCGCACCGGCTGGCCGGAGCCGGGGCACCCCGGGTGTCGACGACGCGGCCACCCTCGTTCGGGACGACGGCCGCCGCCTCGTCGAACGGCAGATCGCGAATCGGCTTGCCGCGGTAGCCAATCGACGTCAGCACCAGGCCCGCGTCGAGCCGGCGTACCTCGTCGGTGCCGGTCACCGAGAACTCCACGCCGGAAGCACGCTGCGGCCCCGACACGCGCTGCGGGCGTGAGCTGATAGGCCAGCCGGATCCGCGGACGCCGGCCGGGCGCGGCTCACCGCGTCACGGGCCGAGCTTGCTCAAGATCTCCAGCTTGTTGCGGGTCAGACGGGTCCGAGACGGTGGCCAGATCACTCGATCACCAGGCTGGTGGTCAGCGGCGTCGAGCACCACGTCGGACGCTGCGGTGAGCCCGATCAGCTCGGGCAGCGTGAACGCCGAGTGGGCGGGACCGCGCCGGGCGGCGATCACCACCTCGCGGACCGCCGAGTCGCGCAGCGCTTCCAGCGCATGGTCGGCGATGTCGGTGCGGGCCAACGTCGTCCGGGTCCGCGGTGAGCATGCGGGCCACGTCGAGGGCGACGTTGCCGTTGCCGACGATCACCACCCGTTCATGGCTGAGATCGACTGGCAGATCGGCGAAGTCGGGGTGGCCGTTGATCCACGCGACCAACTCGGTGGCGGTTCCGGTGCCGGGCAGATCCATCCCGTCGATGTCGAGCCGCCGATCGTCGGGTGCACCGACGGCGTACAGCACCGCGTGGTGGTGGGCCAACAGCTCGGCGTGGCTCAGGTGCTTGCCGACCTCGACGTTGAGGTAGAACCGAAAGCGGCGATCAGCCGCGCTACCCGGTCGAAGAGCCGGGTGACACGTTTGGTGCTCTGATGGTCCGGCGCCACCCCGGCCCGCACCAATCCGTAGGGCGTAGGCAGCTTCTCAAAGACGTTGACCCGCACGCCTTGCTGGATGAGCAGCTCGTCGGCGGCATACATCGCCGCGGGCCCGGAACCGACGATGGCCACGGTCAGCGGTTGCCGCGACCGGTGCGACCTCGGCGGCCGGGATCACCGGGGCCAGCTTCGACGTCGGCGGCAGCTTCACGTCCGTGGCCCGCTCCGGGTAGAACGACGCGTTGATCTCGACGAACGGCAGCTGCTCGGCTTCAACCGGGTGTCGGGCGCGATCGCGCCGACCGGGCAGGCGCTCACGCAGGCACCGCAGTCCACGCAGGCCACGGATCGATGTAAAGCATCTCCGCCGTCGCGAAACCCGGCTCGTCCGGAGACGGGTGGATGCAGTTCACCGGACACGCGAAGACACAGGACCCGTCGTTGCAGCACGACTGGGTAATCACATGCGGCATGAAGCAACTCGTGGCAGGTGCAAAGAGGGCTATGCGGCCGGCACGGCGGCCAGGTGCTGACGCTGCGGCTCGCTGCGGTAGCGCGACGGCTTGCCGTTGATCTTGCAGATCCGCCACACCAGCCGCGCAGATCGGATTCATCAGCCCGGTGTCATATGCCAGCATCCGCACGTCGGCGAACATGTCGCGCAACCACTTTCGCGACTCGGGCGAGCGGAAGAACAGCTCCTTCTTGCACCTCGCGCGGGATGTCGAACTTCCTCCAGAACGCCTTGCGGCGGCACGACGATCGCCCGGCACAGCGACCGCATCGTCAGCGGGAAGTACAGCGAGACCAGAACCGCTTCATCGGGGTCAACTGCGGCAACCGCTTGCGCAGGTACTCGTGGGCGAACGAGATGTGCCGCGCCTCCTCGGCCACGTGAATCGCCATCACCCGCTCCATGATCGGGTGCAGCGACGTGCCCTCGCGCAGCACGTTCTTCTGGGTGTGGTCGATGGGCTCCTCGCCGGCGAGCACGCCGATGAAGAACGCGATCGGCATCGGGCCGGCCACCAACGGCATCACCGGCGAGATCCAGCGCAGCTTGCCGCGGCATTCCCGGAACGTCAGCGCCGATGCGGTTGACCATCTCCTGGAACATCATGGTGTGGTTGCACTCCTCGACCGATTCGTGCAGGCAGTACCGATACTCCGGCGAGCCGTTGGGCACCCAGAACGTGTAGTTCATCAGGCCACGGATCAGGATGGATTCGAAGTGCAGCCCGACCTTGGCCACGTTGGCCTGGCGCCACATGCCGATCTCGATCTGGCGTTCCTGCGGACTGCGCCTGGTACCAGGGGTGGCGGCCCAACGGATCGGTCTGCGGCAGGATCCACCGGGGATCGTTGTCAATGACAGCGAACTCCGGTGAGTCCCAATCGATATCGGTGTACGGGTTGAAGTTTCGCCGCACCGACCCCTCGGACAGTGTGGCGAGCATGTCCACGTACTCGGCGTCGTCGCGCACTTCCATGTTGTCGGCGCCAGCGCCGGACCATTCGCGTCCTAGCGATTCCAACAGCATAGCTGCCTCCCCAACGAGGTTTACATTCGGACGTGTAGGTAAAACGGTACCGCCGGTACCGGGAATTCATCCAGGCCACCTCCAAGCACTGTGGGCTGACCGAGTGGTCACCGCACCGGTCGGTGTCGTGCTCAGCTTCGGCCCGCTGGTCGACACATACGACCGCTCACTACCCTGGTGGCCATGGCTGACCAGCTCGAGATTCCCGCTGACATCAAACCCCGCGACGGCCGCTTCGGCTGCGGCCCGTCCAAGGTCCGGCCCGAGCAATTGCAGGCGCTGACCACCACCGCGGCCGCATTGTTCGGCACATCGCACCGGCAGGCGCCGGTCAAGAACCTGGTGGGCCGGGTCCGGTCGGGGGTGGCCGAGCTGTTCTCGCGTGCCGGACGGCTACGAGGTCATCCTCGGCAATGGCGGCGCCACGGCGTTCTGGGATGCCGCGGCGTTCGGGCTGATCGACAAGCGCTCGCTGCACCTGTCCTTCGGCGAGTTCAGCTCGAAGTTCGCCTCCTGCGTCGCCAAGAACCCCTTCGTCGGCGATCCGATCATCATCAAGTCGGACGCCGGCAGCGCACCCGGAGCCGCAGACCGACCCGTCCGTCGACGTGATCGCTTGGGCACACAACGAGACCTCGACCGGTGTCGCGGTGCCGGTCCAGCGCCCGGCGGCTCCGGTGACGCGCTGGTCCTCATCGACGCCACCTCCGGCGCCGGCGGCCTGCCGGTCGACATCACCGAGACCGACGCCTATTACTTCTCGCCGCAGAAGAACTTCGCCAGCGACGGCGGCCTCTGGCTGGCGGTCATGAGCCCGGCCGCGCTGGCCCGGGTCGAGGCCATCGCCGCGTCCGGTCGCTGGGTGCCCGACTTCCTGTCGCTGCCCATCGCGATCGAGAACAGCCTCAAGGACCAGACCTACAACACACCCGCGATCGCGACCCTGGTGCTGCTGGCCGAGCAGCTCGACTGGATGCTGGGCAACGGCGGGCTGGAATGGGCGGTCAAGCGCACGGCGGACTCCTCGCAGCGGCTGTACTCATGGGCCGAAGAGCGGCCCTACACCACGCCGTTCGTCACCGACCCGGCGCTGCGTTCCCAGGTGGTCGGCACGATCGATTTCGTCGACGACGTCGACGCCGCGGCCGTCGCCAAGGTCCTGCGCGCCAACGGCATCGTCGACACCGAGCCGTACCGCAAGCTCGGCCGCAACCAGCTACGGGTCGCGATGTTCCCCGCGGTCGACCCCGACGACGTCAGCGCACTGACCGAGTGCATCGACTGGGTGGTCGAGCGGCTCTAACGCTGCAGCCACCGGCGCGGAACCCGCCAGCGTGTCCGCACGGGTTAAGGGCGCTGACCGCACTAGAGTGCGCCTAACAGGTCCGTGCTCGCCTGCACGGAGCCTGCGAGGAGAAGCCATGCGGGAACTTAAAGTGGTCGGGCTCGATGCCGACGGCAAACACATCGTCTGCGAGAGCGATGCGCCCCGCGGAACAGTTCAAACTGCCGGTCGACGACCGACTGCGGGCGGCTGTGCGCGGCGACTCGCTGCTGCTGGAGCAACCGCAGCTCGAAATCCAAGTCACTAACATGCTGAGCCCAAAGGAAATTCAGGCGCGAATCCGCGCGGGCGCGTCTGTCGAGCAGGTAGCCGCGGCGTCTGGCTCCGACGTCGCGCGGATCGAGCGGTTCGCCCACCCGGTGTTGCTGGAACGCTTGCGTGCCGCGGAGCTGGCAACGGCCGCACACCCAATCCTCGCCGACGGTCCCGCGGTGCTGACGCTGCTGGAGACCGTCACCGCCGCGTTGGTGATGCGCGGCCTCGAACCCGGACAGACTGAGCTGGGACGCCTGGCGCAACGAAGACGGCCGCTGGACGGTGCAGCTTGCGTGGAAGGCGGGCCGGTCCGACAATCTCGCGCATTTCTGCTTCACGCCCGGCGCCCACGGCGGAACGGTCACCGCGGTCGACGACGCGGCCAGCGAGCTGATCGACCCGGACTTCAAGCCGTCCGCTGCGCCCGCTGGCGCCGGTGGCCCACCTCGAGTTCGAAGAGCCCGCCGACGCCGGAAAACGCGCCGCGGGAACAACCGGTCAGCAGCCGAAGAGGCAAGCCGGCCATTCCGGCTTGGGAGGATGTGCTGCTGGGGGTCCGCTCCGGGGGCCAGCGCTGAGCGCGCCCGGCCAGCCGGCAGCGCGAGCAATATCAGCGCAGCGCCACCAACGCAGCACGCGCCACGCCCGCCGCTGCGCCCATGACAAACCAGCGCAGCACCGGCGTGCGCCGCCATCCCCACAGGGTCGGCGCCAGCCCGCCGACCGCCACGATGTTGAGCCCCAACGGCCAACAGCGGATGCACCCGGATCAGCCCGAGGCTGAGCACCACAATCGCGACGCCGGTAACCGCGGCGACGAACCCGGCCACCGTCAAACCCGTTCCCCAGGGCACGGATTGGTCGCGCTCGTCGCTCACTGAGCGAGCCTAACCTGATTGTCCGGCTCCGCACTGGCGCCGTCCCGGCGCTCGCCGTCGCCAAGGCTCCGCTCGTAGAACGCCAACGCCGCCGCGGTCGCGACGTTCAGCGAGTCGGTACCGCGCGACATCGGAATGCGTACCCGCAAATCGCTTCGCCGCAGTGACGGCCGTCGTAAGTCCCGGGCCTTCGGCGCCCACCAGCACCGCAACCCGTTCATCACGCACCGACGCCATCGCCTCCGGCAGCGTCGCCGCATCGCCGTGTGGAGTCATCGCCAGCAGCCGAAAGCCCTGTTCTTTCAGCAACACAAGGTCGGCGGGCCAGTCGGTCGCTCGCGCATAGGGCACCAGCAAGCGCGTGACCCATGGACACCCGGACCGCGCGACGGTACAGCGGGTCAGCGCACCCGCTGCCGAACACCACCGCGTCCACGCCCAGCCCCGCCGCATTGCGAAAGATCGAGCCAAGGTTCTCGTGGTCGTTGACGCCTTCGAGCACCGCGATGGTGCGCGCACCGTCGACCACCTGAGCAACGCTTGGCTCCTGCACGCGGCGCGCGGCGGCCAGCACCCCCCGATTGAGATGGAAGCCGACCACCCGGGCCATGACGTCCGCGGAGACCCGATAGAACGGCGCCGCGCAACCCATGCTGCCGGCCAGACCGGCCAGATCTTCGGTGAGCTCGTCCAGCCTGCGCTCGGTACCGAGCAGCGCGTGCGCGGTGAACCGGGATGCCAGCATGCGTTGCACGACGAGCACGCCCTCGGCGATCACCAGCCCTTTGCCGGTCGGCAGATCGGGACGACGGTCGACGCTATTGAGGTCGCGGAAGTCGTCGAGCCGCGGGTCGTCGGGATCGTCGACGTCGCAAACATCCAGGTCCGGAGCACAACGGCGCGCGTTCACGGGCTTTCGTCGACCAGCGCCAGGATCAGATCGGCAGCCTCGCGCAGGGTGCCGCGCTTATCGCTGTCCAAAGTCGCGAGCCGCTCGCCGAGCCACTCCTGGCGGGCACGGCGGGCCGCCTTGACCAATTCGGCGCCGGACACGGAAACCGAGACCAGCACCTGGCGGCCGTCGACGGGGTGTGGGACGCGGTCCACGAAGCCCATGTCGGCCAGGGAGGCGATCACCCGGGTCATCGACGGCGGTCGGACCCGTTCGCGAATCGCCAGGGCGCCGGGTGTCATCGCGCCCTCGTTCGCCAGGGTCGTCAGCGCCGACAGCTGAGACAGCGACACCGGTGAGTGCGGGTTCCGAAACCGCAGTTGGCGGGCGAGCCGCAGGACCGCCAGCGATAGGTCGGCGGCCAGCCGCGCATCGCTGTCAGGCATGGCGCGAGGTTACAACGGAACCCGAGGACTCGCGATCAGAAACGGCGGCGCCGGGGCAAATCCGATGACCCAGCGCCACCTCGGGCCGGTCCACCCGGCGGCGGCCGGTTAGATTGATTGCGATGAGCGCCGAACCTGGCCACAACCCCGAGCCGCCCCGGCTACCGCCCGTGCTGCTCCAGGTGTGGCCGTTCATCGTGACTGGCGCGCTGGCCTGGCTGGTCGCGGCGGTTGCTGCGTTTCTGGTCCCTGCCCTGCAGAGCTGGCGTCCGGTGACACTGGCCGGGCTGGGGACTGGTGTGGGGGGTACATCAATTTTCCTGTGGCAGCTTGCCGCCGTCCGTCGTGGCGCGCGCGGCGCACAAGTCGGACTCGAAACCTTTCTCGACCCGAAATAGCCCTCGAAGCACATAGCCCCCCGGAGGACCGATGGTAGCCCCGTTGTTACAGGCGCAAATCGACGTCAACGCGCCCCCCTCGGAGGTCTGGGCGTTGATATCCGATTTCCGTCGCATGCCGCAGTGGAGCCCCCAGTGCCGCTGGATGAGATCGTTCGGCCCGCTGCGCCCGGGCACCCGCACCCTCAACCTCAACCGCCGCAAACACCTGTTTTGGACCACCACGTCCACGGTCATCGAGGTCATACCGGAGCAGAAGCTGGCGTTCCGGGTCAACACCAACGGCACTGTTTGGAGCTACGAGCTCGAGCCGAACGGTCAGGGCACCCGGGTGATCGAGAGCCGGCACGCCGAAAATGGTGTCACCGCGTTTTCGAACGCGTCGATAAGCAGGCTGTTCGGTGGGCACACCAGCTTCGAGCGCGAGTTGATCGAGGGCATGAACGCCACCCTGGCCAAAATCAAAGCCGCCGCCGAGAACGGCTAATCCTCCGACGCTGTCGCCTCGTCGGACGCCGGCGCCTCGTCGGACCCCGACGCCTCGTCTGACGCGGACGCCTCCGGCCCGGACTCCGGGGCCTCCAGGGCCTCCAGGGCCTCCGGCGGGGCCTCCAGGGATTCCGAGGCCTCCGGGGACTCCGGCGGGACCTCCGTGGACACCGACGGGGACTCGGTAGGTTCGACGGATTCCGGCGGGGACCCCAACAGTTCCGTCAGGGACTCGAGGGGTTCCGGCGGCTCTGGCGGGGTTTCCGGGGATTCCGAGGATTCCAGCGGCTTCTCCACGATGTCGAGGACACCGTCGTCGTATGGCTCATACGCCGGCGAACCGCTGCCCGCAGGAGCCAGCGTGTCGGAATGAGCCCCGCAGCCGTACAGCTTGTCCACGACACGCCCGTCGGCGGACAGTTCATTGCCGCACACCCCGAACATCGCGCCCAGCGATCCGGTCAACGCCAGGAAGAAACCGCAGTCGCGACACACTCGTTTGGTGGACCGCGCCATCGCCGAGTCGGGACCGTAATCACCGTCGTGCCAGCGCTGGGCCGCCGAGGAGCGGCCCCAGGCGCTCATCACCCAACGGCGTCCCAGCCCGAATTCGGCCGCGGCCTCGTCCACCTCCGGGTCACCACTGGCGGTGTACCCGGGCACCAGTCGCGGATCGTCGGCAGCCGGCGCGAGCAAGTCGCCGGGGCCCAAATCCCCCTGCCTGATCCGCTCTTCCCACGGCACCCACTCGGGCGCGAGCAGCGCCGTCGGCCCGGGGACCAGCACCACCTCGCTGACCGTGGCGCGCTGCGCGCCGGGAATCGCGGCGACGACGACGGCCCACTGCCATCCCTGGTAGCCGGGCAGATGCGCCAGGAACCGGTGGGTGGCGGTGTTCGGATCTTCGTGGCCGACGCCCAGGTAGTCCCCGACCGCCTCCGGCTCGCTGAACTCCGCGACGGCAGCCCTGGCCTGGTCGGCCGCACCCGTGAGCACCGCCGCCAGCTCCTCTGGCCACTCGGCCACGATCGCCACGGCTGACTCCTCGCTGGGTCCGGTCACGCTATCCCCTTTCTGCGATTCGTCTCCAATACTGCCGGAAGACACGGTTGACGAGCCAACCCGGCTGCCTGCAGACGCGGGGAGTCGGCATAAGACAGAATTGATTCGTGTCTGGACGGCGGCGTGATGATTCGGGGCGGGTCACCCCAACCCCGGGCCGACCGGCACGCAATGGGTCGGACGCCCAGCATCCGGGCATGGCCAACTATCCGGCCGACGACCCCGACTATCGGCGAGTGCGCCGGCCACCACCGATACCAAGCGCGAACCGCTATCTCCCGCCGCTGGGCGAGCAGGGCCAGCAGCGCCATTACCAGCACCGCGAGCACCAGCAGCGCCAGCAGCCCGAACCCGACCACAGCAGCGTGCCGCCGCGTGGTCCGGCGCCTGGCGAACGCAACACCGTCACCCGCGCCGCGGCGCAGCGCAGCCGCCAAATGGGTTCGCGCATGTACTGGATGGTCCAGCGGGCCGCCACCGCCGACGGCGCGGACAAGTCCGGGCTGACGGCGCTGACGTGGCCGGTGGTGGCGAATTTCGCGGTGGATGCCGCGATGGCCGTCGCGCTGGCCAACACTCTGTTCTTTGCCGCGGCCAGCGGGGAGAGTAAGTCCAAGGTCGCGCTGTACCTGTTGATCACCATCGCCCCATTCGCGGTGATCGCGCCGCTCATCGGCCCGGCGCTGGACCGGTTGCAGCACGGTCGCCGCGTCGCCCTGGCGGCGTCGTTCGTGCTGCGCACGGGGTTGGCGCTGCTGCTGATCTTCAACTACGACGGCGCCACCAATAGCTACCCGTCGATGGTGTTGTATCCCTGCGCGCTGGCCATGATGGTGTTCTCCAAGTCGTTCAGCGTGCTGCGCAGTGCCCTGACGCCGCGGGTGATGCCGCCGACCATCGACCTGGTGCGGGTGAACTCTCGGCTCACGGTGTTCGGTCTGCTCGGCGGCACCATCGCCGGCGGCGCCGTCGCGTTCGGCTTCGAGTGGGTCTTCACGCACCTGTTCAAGCTGCCCGGCGCGTTGTACGTCGTCGCCGCGGTCACCATCGTCGGCGCCTTGCTCTCGATGCGGATTCCCAAGCTGGGTCGAGGTGACCGCGGGTGAGGTCCCAGCCACTTTGAGCTATCGCCACCACAGTGAGCCGGTGCGGCGAGCAGTCCGACAGCCGTTGGGCCGCAACATTATTACCTCGCTATGGGGCAACTGCACAATCAAAGTGATGGTCGGCTTCCTGTTCTTGTATCCGGCGTTTTACGCCAAGGCGCATCAGGCCCACGGGTGGTATCAAGTGGCCATGCTGGGCATGATCGGCGCCGCGGCCGCGATCGGTAATTTCGCCGGCAACTTCGCCGCCGCACGGCTGCAGCTCGGCAGGCCGGCCGTCTTGGTGGTGCGCTGCACAACGGCGGTCACCGTATTGGCCGTCGCCGCCGCAGTGGCCGGCAACCTGGTGGTGGCCGCGATCGCGACCTTGATCACCTCGGGCTCGAGCGCAATCGCAAAGGCATCGCTGGACGCCTCGCTGCAACACGATCTGCCAGAGGAATCGCGCGCGTCGGGATTCGGGCGCTCGGAGTCGAGCCTACAGCTGTCGTGGGTGCTGGGCGGAGCGTTGGGGGTGATGGTGTACACGGAATTGTGGGTCGGATTCACCGCGGTCAGTGGCCTGCTGATCTTGGGTCTGGCGCAGACCGTCGTCAGCTTCCGCGGTGACTCGTTGATCCCTGGCTTCGGCGGCAACCGGCCCGTCATGGTCGAGCAGGAGGGCGTGCGCCCCGACACCGGCGCCCCGGCGGCGGTGCGCAGTGAAGCGCGAAAACAAGCGGGGCGCAGCCGCGTTGATCGCGGTACTGGTGGTAGCGCTTGCCGCCGCGGCCGGGGTCGGCGCCTGGCTGCTGGTTCGCCGGCCCGGTCCGCAGCCTCCCGAGATCAGCGCGTACACGCACCGGCACTCGGTCCGCGTGGGACCGTACATGTACTGCAACGTGCTCAACCTCGACGACTGCCAGACCCCGCAGGCGCAAGGCGAGCTACCGGCGAACGAACGCTACCCGGTGCAACTGTCCGTGCCCGAAGCTATCGGCCGGGCACCGTGGCGGCTGCTGCAGGTGTATGAGGATCCCGCCAACACGACCACCACCCTGTTCCGGCCGAATACCCGCTTGGCGGTGACGATTCCGACACTCGACCCGCAACGCGGGCGACTGACCGGGATAGTTGTGCAGTTGCTGACGTTGGTGGTCGACGGGGGCCAACTGAATGACATCACCACAGTCCGCCCCGTGCCGCACGCGGAATGGTCTGTGCGGCTTACTTATTGACCCCCAACAACAGGCGCCGTGACCGGCGGGCACTCGCTCGCCTTCGCGCGTCGGCCCGGGCGGCGTACCGTCACCGAAAGGCCTGCCGCCCAGTGCTTCCCGGCTCTGCGGGGCCAACCAACCGCTCGGGTCGGGGCCGTTGTACATGCGCATAACGCGTACGCCGCGAACTACCGCCCGGACCGCACCGCGCGCCTTATCAGCACAGCAGCGAGCACGATAAACACGATCGCCAGGATCGCCATAGCCGCCAACGACAAAACGAAGAACAACACGATATGCTTTGACCCGTAGGCGACACCGTTGTACACGTGAACGTCCAGCGTTGAACCAACGTCGCTGTGCCCAAATCCCGACTCAATGATCGCGCCGGTGTGCGACCGTCCGCTGATGGTCCACGTCGCGTAACAGGTTGTGTTACGGCCCGATTCTTGGCAGTGATCGATCGTCGCCGTCGTGAGTGTCCCCTTTTCATACCGGGAAAAATTGACTCCCTCAAGGCCGACCAATATCGTGCCCAACGCGAACAAGAGTACGACGACGAGAAGCGCGCGCCCCAGCCGCACCGTTCCTGAAACAGGAGGGCCACTCATCGCGCGAGTATCTGCCAACTTTCGCAAGCTGACAAGCCGTCTGGCCTAACCCGCGCCGTGTCCGGCCGGCACCCGTTCGGCGTCGCGCGTGGCACCCGGCGGGGTTCCATCACCAAAGGGCCTGCCTCCCAATGCTTCCCGCCCGTGCGGGGTCAACCAACCGCTCAGGTCGGGGCCCTTTGGCACGATGCGGGTCGGGTTGATGTCGGCGTGCACGATGTAGTAGTGCTGCTTGATCTGGACGAAGTCGGTGGTGTCGCCGAAGCCCGGCGTCTGGAACAGGTCGCGGGCGTAGGCCCACAACACCGGCATCTCGGACAGCTTGCATCCGATTGCACTTGAAGTGACCCGTGATAGACCGGGTCGAAGCGGGCCAGGGTGGTGAACAGCCGCACGTCGGCCTCGGTGATGGTGTCGCCCACCAGGTATCGCTGTCCGGACAGGCGATCGCTGACCCAATCCAGCGCGGTGAACAACCGGTCGTAGGCCGCTTCGTAGGCCTGCTGTGAGCCGGCGAAGCCGCACCGGTACACGCCGTTGTTGATCTCGGTGTAGACCCGCTTGCTGACCTCGTCGATCTCGGCCCGCAGCGGCTCCGGGTACAGCTGCGGTGCGCCGTCGCGGTGGTAGGCGGTCCACTCCGTGGAGAAGTCCAGGGTCATCTGCGCGAAGTCGTTGGTGACCACCGCGCCGGTCGGGACGTCGACGATCGCCGGGACGGTGATGCCTTTGGGATAGTCGGGGAACCGCTTGAAGTAGGCGTCCTGCAGCCGGGGGATCTTCAGCACCGGGTCGACGCCGCCGGGATCGAGGTCGAAGGTCCAGCTGCGCTGGTCATGGGTGGGGCCGCAAAAACCAATGGAGAGAACATCTTCCAGGCCCAGCAGCCGGCGGACGATGATCGTGCGGTTAGCCCACGGGCAGGCGCGGGCGACGACCAGCCGGTACCGGCCCGGCTCAACCGGATAGCCGTCGCGTCCGTCGGCGGTGATGCGGGTGGTGATGTATTTGGTGTCGCGGGTGAATTCACCCGTTTCGGCAACGTAGGAGGCCATGGGGCAATCCTGGCCCCCACGGCCAGCTGGGTCAAACCTCCGGCTAAAGTTTCGCTTCGTTTGGCTCCGACACCGACTCAGAAACCGTCAGGAACCGCCGGGCCAGATTGGGTTCGGTCGCCGGGCCCGGCTCCCAGTGCGCGATCCACGGGCCGGTGCCCTCGGACTGATCGATGATCCCCTCCTCCAGCCAGGTGTAGCGGCCCTCGAGCACGTTGTCCGCCAGCCGGACATCGGTGCTGTCGGTGTTGGTCCACAGCGCCTCGAACAGTGCCTCGACCCGCAGGGTGGCCTGCTGGCAGAACGCGTCGGCCAGCTCGTATGCCTGCTGCGCCGACGACCGGATCCGCAGCCCGCTGGGCCTCGGCCCGCACACATGACCGCAGACATCGCGAACAACTCCGCACCGATGTCCACGATGCGCCCCAGGAATCCCTGCTTTTGCTCCATGCTGGCCTGCCAGCGCGCCATCGCGTAGAAGGTGTTGCGGGCCAGCTTGCGCGACGAGCGTTCGACGAAACGCAGGTGCGTCGCCAACGCGACCGAACTCGCTGTACGCCGTGGGCCGTTGCCCTTCGCCAAACACCAGCTTCGGCAACCACTTTGCGTAGAACCCGCTCGCGCCGGCCGCCGCCTTGGCCTTCTGCCGCAGATCGGCTTTCGGGTTCGCGAGATCACCCGCGGCAGTCAGGTGGGCGTCGACCGCCTCGCGGGCGATCAGCAGCCGCATGATCTCACTGGATCCTTCGAAGATGCGGTTGATCCGCAGGTCGCGCACCACCTGCTCCACCGGCACCGCCCGCTCGCCGCGCGCGGCAAGGGACTCCGCGGTCTCGTAGCCGCGGCCGCCGCGGATCTGCATCAGCTCGTCGGCGATCACGCAACCCATCTCGCTGGACCACAGCTTGGCCAGTGCCGCCTCGATCCGGATGTCGTTGCGGCCTTCGTCGGCCATCTGACCCGACAGTTCCAGCACCGCCTCGAGCGCGTAGGTGGTTGCGGCCATGAACGCGAGCTTGGTGGCGACCGCTTCGTGCTTGCCGACCGGCTTGCCCCACTGCACGCGCTCACGCGACCACTCGCGGGCTATCTTCAGCGACCACTTGGCGCTCCCGGTCGCCACCGCGGGTAGCGCCAGCCGTCCGGCGTTGAGCGTGGTCAGCGCGATCTTGAGGCCGTCGCCTTCCCGGCCGATCAGGTTTTCGGCCGGGCACTCGGACGCGATGGAGCCTGGTCAGGCCGTTTTCGATGCCGCGCAATCCCATGAACTTGTTGCGCCGCTCGACGGTGATCCCGGGCGCATCGGCCTCGACGACGAAGGCGCTGATGCCGCCTCGGTGCCCTTCGCTCTTCGGCACCCGGGCCATCACCACCAGCAATTCGGCGACCACGCCGTTGGTGGTCCACAGCTTCATGCCCTCGAGTTCGTAGGCCCGCCCGTCCTCGATCGGCGTCGCGGTCGAGGCCAGCCGCGCCGGATCGGAACCCACATCCGGTTCGGTGAGCAGGAACGCCGAGATTGCTCCCGCAGCACATCGCGGCAGGAACTTCCGCTTCTGCTCCGGAGTCCCGGCAAGCTTGAGCGGTTCCGGGCACCCCGATCGACTGATGCGCCGACAGCAACGCGCCAAGACTGGCATGAACGCTGGAAACCATCACCAAAGCGCGGTTATACGCGACTTGCGACATGGCCAAGCCGCCATACTCCGTCGGTATCTTCATGCCGAAACAGCCCAGTTCGGCAAGGCCCTTCACGTATTCGTCGGGAATCTGGGCCTCGCGCTCGATGACGCTGCCGTCAACAGTGTCGAGAAACTCCCGCAGCTTGCCGAGAAACGCGGCCGCGCGAGCCTCCTCGTCGGCGGACGGCGTAGGGAACGGGTGGATGAGCTCCAACGGAAAGCGACCGAGAAACAGCTCCTTGGCGAATGACGGTTTATCCCAACCACTTTCGCGTGATTCCTCGGCAAGCGCCCTCGCCTGCTCTTCGGTGACCTGCGCTTGCTGCGCCATCAGAGCCTCCTCGCTCACGAACCGCATCGAGGCGTGGGTGCCCGGTGCTGGCCCGAATACTACGACGTACTGAGTTCTAAGTTACCCCCCGGTAGCTTAGTGACGCGGGGGTAGTTCCGGGACGCGGGCCCACGCCAGCCCGGCTTTGATTGCCCGGCTCCTTCTCGCCCGCTGCGCGGGCGCATCGTCGCCGAGTTAGGCCTCGAACTCCCGGGCCACCGCCTTGACCACCTCGGAGATCTGCCGCGCCGTCTTGCGGTCCGGGTACCGGCCCTTGCGCAACTCGGGCTGCACGGTGCTCTCCAGCAACGTGATCATGTCCTCGACCATGCCGTGCAGCTCGTCGGGGCTGTGCTTGTGCTCGGGCGGCGCGTCGCGGCGCGTCTTGGCGAGGCTGGGGGGCGGATCGATCAGCTTGACGCTCAGCGCCTGCGGTCCACGCCGGCCGGAAGCGAGGCCGAATTCCACCTTCTGCCCGGCCTTGAGCCCCTCGACACCAGCGGGCAACGCCGACGAGCGGACGTAGACGTCCTCGCCGTCCTCCTGCGACAGGAAGCCGAACCCCTTCTCGGAGTCGTACCACTTCACCTTGCCGGTCGGCACTGGTCTCACCTGCTTGTCTGACAAATCACTAGGATGGACAACAGAATAAGCGCCCCGTCTTGCGGGACGCGATGTTTGCTTCCTGATCCTACTCGGAGGGGTAACCGCCAAGCACCCCCGGCTTAGCCGTGACTCGGTAAAGTGGCGTTACCGCTGGAGGAGATATGCGCCTGATCCTGAACGTCATCTGGCTGGTTTTCGGCGGCCTTTGGATGGCTCTCGGCTACCTGCTCGCGGCGCTCATCAGCTTTTTGCTCATCATCACCATCCCGTTCGGCTTCGCCGCGCTGCGCATCGCGTCTTACGCGTTGTGGCCGTTCGGCCGCACGATCGTGGAGCAAGCCCCGCGCCGGGACGGGCACGCTGATCGGCAACGTCATCTGGATTTTGCTGTTCGGGTGGTGGCTCGCGATCGGGCACCTGGCGAGCGCAGCCGCGATGGCCGTCACGGTCATCGGCCTTCCGCTGGCCGTGGCCAACCTGAAGTTGATCCCGGTTTCGCTGGTGCCGCTGGGCAAGGAGATCGTTCCGGTCGATTCGCGATTCGAGCGGGTACCGGCATGGCGCTGACCGCCCTCGGGTTACCTGCGGTTCCTGGCCGCACGGACATCCCCGCGATCCCCGCGGGAGTGCCCGCCGATGGTCCGCTGCGGGACACCTACGGCAGGGTCGCCACCGATCTGCGGGTATCGCTGACCGACCGGTGCAACCTGCGCTGCACTTATTGCATGCCGGCAGAGGGCCTGGACTGGCTGCCCGGCGAGCAACTACTGCGACCCGACGAGCTGGCCAGGCTGATGAAAATCGCCGTCACCCGGCTCGGCGTCACCAACATCCGGTTCACCGGTGGCGAGCCGCTGCTGGCCCGCCATCTCGAAGAGGTGATCGCGGCGGCGGCGAGCCTGCGGCCCCGCCCGGAGATCTCGCTGACCACCAACGGCGTCGGATTGGCACGGCGCGCCGCCGGTCTCGCCCAAGCGGGCCTGGACCGGGTCAACGTGTCGCTGGACAGCGTGGACCGCGCCCATTTTGCGGCCATCACCCGCCGCGACCGGCTCGACGACGTGCTGGCCGGTTTGGCCGCGGCCACCGAAGCCGGTCTGGCGCCGGTCAAGGTCAATGCCGTGCTCGACCCCATCAGTGGCCGCGAGGATGTCGTCGAGTTGCTGCGGTTCTGCCTTCAGCACGGCTACCAGTTGCGCGTCATCGAGCAGATGCCGCTCGACGCCGGCCACCAGTGGCGCCGCGACGCCGCGTTGAGCGCCGACGACATGCTGGCGGCAGTCCGGCCACATTTCCGGCTGCGGCCCGATCCGGCGCCGCGCGGCTCGGCCCCCGCCGAGCTCTGGCTGGTCGACACGGGCCCGGGCACCCGGGCCGGGAAGTTTGGCGTCATCGCGTCGGTGTCGCACGCCTTCTGCTCGACGTGTGACCGCACCCGGTTGACGGCCGACGGCCAGATCCGCAGTTGCCTGTTCTCCACCGAGGAGACCGACCTGCGCGACCTGCTGCGCTGCGGCGCCGACGACCACGCGATCGAAAGTGCATGGCGCGCCGCTATGTGGGGCAAGCCCGCCGGACACGGCATCAACGACCCCGGCTTCACCCAGCCGCACCGCCCGATGAGCTCGATCGGTGGCTAGCTCCGTCGCTCGGGTCCCCGGTGACCCTCGTGCCACCGGGGACCCTCGTGCCCCCGGTGGCCGAAGCGCAATCCGGGTGACCGTCCGCTACTTCGCCGCCGCGCGTGCGGCCGCGGGCGCAGAGTCGGAGACGGTTACCTTGCGATCCGGTGCCTCGGTGGCCGAATTGGTCGAGAACCTCACCGCGCGCGGCGCCCGGTTGGCCGAGGTGTTGGAACGTTGCTCGTATCTGTGCGACGGAGTCGCCGTCCGCGACGAGACCAAACCGTTGCAATCCGGCAACACGATCGACGTCTTACCACCCTTCGCGGGGGGGTAAACGTGTGAGATATATCACGTAACGGGAAGATAACGACCCGGACACGTTGCAATCTCGCATGGTATTGACCTGCGCTAACCCCTTGTGTTCCTGGGTTTTTGGCAGGTAACCGGAAAGGAAACGCCGGGTGTCGCCCGACGTGACGAGGGCAACAGAAACCGCTACCGTCTCCGGAGGCTCGCCGAGCTACCTGAAAGCGAACCTCCCTCCCTATGGCGCCGAGCTCCATCCATATAGGCGGGGGACACAGTTTCTGGATGGAGGCGGGGGACCCACCGGTCCACCGTGATCGACCCGGAGCCAATGGCGACTCCTTGGGGTGAAGCCGCGTCGTCCTGTCTGGGATACGACTGGGATACGACGTCGGCCGGGTGGCCTCTCCAACCCGAACCCGACAGCTGACCTCGCAGGCGTGCTCACGAGAGGAAATACCGGCGCGTATGAGTGGACGTCACCGTAAACCCAATACATCGAGTATCAGCGTCGCCAAAATCGCCTTTACCGGGGCGGTACTTGGTGGCGGCAGCATCGCTCTCGCTGGCCAGGCGGCCGCCGCCACCGACGGCGAATGGGATCAAGTAGCCAGTTGCGAGTCTGGCGGTAACTGGGGAATCAACACCGGCAACGGTTACCAGGGCGGCCTGCAATTCTCAGCGGGCACCTGGGCCTCGCACGGCGGCAGCGAGTACGCCCCGTCGGCCCAACTGGCCACCAGGGATCAGCAGATCGCCATCGCCGAGCGGGTGCTGGCGACCCAGGGCCGCGGCGCCTGGCCGGTGTGCGGTCATGGGCTGTCCGGCCCGTCTCCGCGCGAGGTCCTGCCCGCGGTGCCAGCGGGCTTGGACGCGCCTCTGGACGCGCCCGGGTTGCCTGCTCCGCCGCCGGACGCGCCGCCGCTTCCGCCGGCACCGGACACGCCACCTCCCGCGGACGCGGTCCCGCCCGCGCCGCCCGCGGACGCGCCTCCTCCCGGGGACGCACCGGCTCCCGCGCCGGCCTCGACGGTCGGCTACACGCAGCAGCTGTGGCAGGCGATCCAGGGTCAGGACATCAACGGGAACGACGCGCTCGACGCGCTCGCGCAGCCGCAGCCGACTGTCTGACGCTTCGCACCGATCGATCGCCGTCGCGCGGCGTCGCAGCGAAGGAAGTCCGCGGCGACCCTGGTTTGGTTACCGCCCCTTTACTGCGGTTCACCCAACTCGGCTCGCACCACCGCGTGCGCCTGAGGGGTCACCGGGTCCAGGATGTCGTCGAAGTCTTCGTGGCTGTCAACGTAGGCGGCGACAAACGGGCAGAGCGCCACAACGCGTTTGCCGATCGTGCGGGTGTCGGCCAGCGCCGCGGCAGCGAGCGTGTCGCCCAGACGACGTCCGGCGAACTGGTCGCCGATCTTGGTGCGGTAGAAGACGCGCTGGGTGCCGGTGTCGACGTACGCGGCTAACCCGGCCACTTCGCCGTTGATGGTGATCTCGTATCGCTTGCGCTCAGTGATGTTGGTGACGATCGGCTCCTTTGTGGCCCCTTTATCGAGCCGAGGTCGTCGCTTCCACATACGTCGATACTGCCGCAATCAGCTGCGCGCTTTGGCCGCGCCTGGCCCAGCCGGCGTGCGACCAGCCTGATCCGCCAGGGCCACTGCGCTTCAGTGTTGAGGTGCGTCTCGCTCGTTGGACGCCGTTAAGGTCCGGGACGAGGGGTGGGCAGTTGGGGATCCCCAAACTGACAAGCCCGCCGACCCTCGCCACGCGCCACCGATCGGGCGACGCATCGCCCGATATTGCTCGTCCATATCGCCGCATGGTCAGGAACCGGCCCCTCCGAGCAGGCGTAATCGGGCCGCAGCAATCACCGCCTCGGCTTCCGCGATTACTGCCGCTGCCGCTGCCGCTTCGGCTGCTGCCGCTGCTCCGGGTCCTGACACTTCAGGCTGGGCGCGCCGCACTCTTACGGGTCCGTTCCGAAGTCCGTAGAGCCACCGCGCGACGCAGCAGACTCGGGCCACCACCGGCCCCGCTAAGGCGGTGACGAGGGACGCAAAGAACATGCCCAAGGTGAGCAAGCAGATGACGTGGACGTCCAGTGCGAGTTCGTTCCCCATGTTTCCGCAGCTCAGGCACAGGATCTAGCCCTCTGACCAAGGTACACCCGCCGCCCTGGTGTACGTAAGCCGTAGACAAGGACACCCAGTTCGGCACAGCGCGCGGCGCACACGAGTGTCGCGGCCAAACCGAACGGCTGGCGCCCGCCTGACCAAGGCCGTGTCGACGTCGTGGCAGGCCGCTCCTAGGCCGAGCCCACCCATTCGTCGGTTCCGTCGTCGAAGAACTGGTGCTTCCACACCGGTAGCCGCGCCTTGATGGTGTCGACCAGTTCGCGCGCAGGTTTCGAAGGCTGCTTTTCGGTGGTCGGCGGCCACCGCAACCACCAGGGCCGCCTCGCCGATCTGCAGGACGCCGATCCGGTGGCTGGCCGCGACGGCGCGCACCCCGGTGGACCGCGCGGCTACCTCGCTCACCACCCCGGCAAGGACCTCTGCGGCCGTCGGGTGCGCCGAATATTCCAACCGCACTACCCCGCGTCCGCCGTCGTGGTCGCGGACCATGCCGTCAAAGCCGACGATGGCGCCGGCCGATTCATGGCTCACCAGGTCCTCGTGCTCGGCGAGGGAGATCGGCTGGTCGGTCAGGGCGGCCCGCAGGACCAGTGTCATCGCTGGTGGTCTTCGCCGGCCAACTGTTCGAGTGCGTGGTCCAGCACATCGGCCGAGCACCGCCAAGGCCGTCGCGCACCCCGCCGGGTGAACCCGGCAGGTTGACGATCAGCGTGCGGCCGGCCACGCCGCACACGCCGCGCGACAGCACCGAGGTGGGCACCTTCGGCAGGCCGGACCGACGGATGGCGTCGGCCAGCCCGGGAACAGGTAGTCGAGCACCGCCACGGTCTGCTCCGGGGTGGTGTCGGTGGGCGAGATGCCGGTGCCGCCCGAGGTGATGATCAGGTCGACTTCGCCGTCGAGCGCGTCGCTCAGCGCCTCAGCCGACCGGCGCCCCGTCGGCCACCACCACCGGCTCGACCGGCGAAAACCCTTGCTGCTCAAGCCATTCAGCGATGATCGGGCCGGACTGGTCCTCGTAGGCACCGGCCGACGCGCGGGTCGAGGCGATGATGATTCGTGCCGAGCGGGCGCTCATCAGCGCGCCCACGTTCCGGTTTTGCCGCCCTCTTTGCGCAGCACCCGAATGTCGTCGATGCGCGCGGCCGGGTCGACCGCCTTGATCATGTCGTAGAGCGTCAGCGCCGCCACGCTGACGGCGGTCAGTGCCTCCATCTCCACCCCCGTGCGGTCGGTGCTGCGTACTGTCGCGATGATCTCGATATCCGTTTCGCCGACGGCTGAAATCGACGTCCACCCCGGTGAGCGCGAGCTGGTGGCACAGCGGGATCAGGTCACTGGTGCGTTTGGCCGCCAGAATGCCCGCCACCCGGGCGGTGGCCAGCGCATCACCTTTGGGCAGCCCGCCGGTCGAAACCAGCGCCACCACCTCGCGCCGAGGTGCGCAGGGTACCCGGCGGCGACGGCGGTGCGCCGGGTGGCTTCCTTCTCGGTGACGTCGACCATGTGCGCCGCACCCCGCTCGTCCAGGTGCGAGCAGGCCCGCCTGGCCGGCGGGTCGTGGACGCCCTGGCCATCCCGGCGGCCTACCGGTTGACGACGGTGACCGGGTGCACGTACGGCAGGTCGTCGGCGGGCACGCGGGAACGTCCACATTCGCCGAAGGGCGATGACGCGCCCGTGCGGTCGGTCGCCAGTTCGCTCACCGCGTGGTCGTCCGGGTCAGTCGTCGGCCAGCCGTTGTCCACGTACCTGGTTCGCGCCTTGCTCTCAGCATTGTCAGCCACGCCATCCATTCTGACAGGTCTTGCCGCCCACGGGCCACAAAGTTGTGGCTGCGATATGGGTGCTCGTGACTTGCCGCGTCTGGTGGCCCCGCGGCTGGCTTACGCTGGTCAGCAATGACCGACAACACCCCGGATGTCCCGCTGGGGTCCTGGCTGGCCGACTTGCCCGACGAGCGGCTGATCCGGCTGCTGGAGCTGCGGCCAGACCTTGCCCAGCCACCGCCCGGCAGTATCGCCGCGCTGGCGGCGCGCGCTCAGGCCCGGCAGTCGGTCAAAGCCGCCACCGACGAGCTCGACTTCCTGCGGCTGGCGGTGCTCGACGCGCTGCTGGTGCTGCAGGCCGACACCGCGCCGGTGCCGACCGCCAAGCTGCTGGCGCTGATCGGCGACCGCGCTCCCCAGGCCGACGTCGCCGCGGCGCTGGACGACCTCAGGCAACGCGCCCTGGCCTGGGGCGAAGCCGCGGTACGGGTGGCCGCCGACGCCGGCACCGCGTTGCCGTGGCATCCCGGGGCAGGTCACGCTCGAGGACGCCGCGCGTCCGAGCGCACAGATCGCCGAGCTGATCGACGAGCTCGACCAGGCGCAGCGGGACGTGCTGCGAGCGAGTTGCTCGAAGGGTCCCCGATCGGGCGCACCCGCGACGCCGCGCCCGGCGCGCCGGCGGACCGGCCGGTGCCGCGGCTGCTGGCGACGGGACTGCTGCGCCGGATCGACGCCGAGACGGTGATCCTGCCCCGCCACGTCGGGCAGGTGCTGCGCGGCGAGCAGCCCGGCCCGATGCAGCTGACGGCGCCCGATCCGGTGGTTTCGACGACCACAGCCGGCCGACGTCGATGCCGCGGCGGCCGGAGCCGTCATCGACCTGCTGCGCGAGCTCGACGTGCTGCTCGAAACACCTCAGCACCGCACCGGTTTCCGAGTTACGCAGCGGCGGACTGGGAGTTCGCGAAGTCAAGCGGCTGGCCAAGTCGACCGGTATCGACGAGCCGCGGCTGGGCCTGATCCTCGAGGTCGCGGCCGCGGCCGGACTGATCGCCAGCGGCGATGCCCGAATCCGGAACCGGCCACCGGTGACGCACCCTACTGGGCGCCGACGGCGGCCGCCGACCGGTTCACCTCGATGTCCCCCGCCGAACGTTGGCATTTGCTGGCCAGCACCTGGCTCGACCTGCCGGGCCGGCCGGCGTTGATCGGCAGCCGCGGTCCGGACGCCAAACCTTATGGCGCCCTTTCGGATTCGCTGTACTCGACAGCGGCCCCGCTGGATCGCCGGCTGTTGCTGGGCCTGCTCGCCGGAGCTGCCCGCCGGCGCCGGTGTCGATGCGGCCGCGGCGTCGGCGGCGCTGATCTGGCGGCGCCCGCGCTGGGCCAGGCGGCTACAGCCGCGGACCCGTCGGCGATCTGCTGGCCGAGAGCCACGCCTTGGGTTTGGTGGGTCGCGGGGCGATCAGCTGCGCCCGGCCGCGCGCTGCTGGACGAAGCCCTCGAAGCCGACACGGATCCCGACCGCCGCGATCGACGCGATGACGCGGGCGCTGCCCAAGCCGATCGACCATTTCCTGGTGCAGGCCGACCTCACCGTCGTGGTGCCCGGGCCGCTGCAGCGCGATCTTGCCGAGCACCTGGCCACCGTCGCCACCGTCGAATCGGCCGGCACGGCGATGGTTTACCGCATCAGCGAGCAGTCGATCCGGCATGCGCTCGACATCGGCAAGACCCGCGACTGGATGCATGCACTTTTCGCAAAGCACTCGAAAACGCCGGTGCCGCAAGGTCTTACGTATCTAATCGACGACGTCGCGCGCCGGCACGGGCAGCTTCGGATCGGTATGGCCGCATCGTTCGTGCGGTGCGAGGACCCCGCGCTGCTGGCCCAGGCGGTGGCGGCGCCCGCCGACCGAGGACCTGCAGCTAGCGTGCCCTGGCCCCGACCGTGGCGGTGTCTCCCGGCGCCGATCGCCGAAGTGCTCGTCGCATTGCGCGCCGCGGGCTTCGCCCCGGCCGCCGAGGACTCCTCCGGCGCGATCGTCGACGTCCGGCCCCGCGGGGCCAGGGTGCCCGCACCCCAGCACCGCCGCCCGTACCGCCCGATGCCGCGCCCAAGCGGCGAGCACGCTCAACGCGGTCGTCGCGGTGCTGCGCAAGGTGACCGCCGCGCCGTTCGGCAGCATCCGCGTCGACCCGGCGGTCGCGATGTCGCTGCTGCAGCGCGCGATCAGGGACGAGGACACGCTGGTGATCGGCTATCTCGACGCCGCAGGCGTGGCGACCCAGCGAGTGGTGTCGCCGATCACCGTACGCGGCGGTCAGCTGTCGCCTTCGATTCGGCGTCCGGGCGGCTGCGCGACTTCGCCATCCACCGCATCACGTCGGTGGTGTCGGCGGAGACCGAATAATGGATCGCATGACCCACGCCGGAGACGATGCAGTGGGGCACCACCCGCTTGCGGGGGACGCAGTGATGAAGAGGAGCGGCGCTATTGACTGACGGACCGTTGATCGTGCAGTCCGACAAGACGGTGCTGCTCGAAGTGGACCACGAGCTGGCCGGCGCGGCGCGCGCCGCCATCGCGCCGTTCGCCGAGCTGGAACGCGCACCCGAACACATCCACACCTACCGCATCACCCCGCTGGCGCTGTGGAACGCCCGCGCCGCCGGCCATGACGCCGAACAGGTGGTCGACGCGCTGGTCAGTTTCTCCCGCTACGCGGTGCCGCAGCCGCTGCTGGTCGACATCGTCGACACCATGGCCCGCTACGGCCGGCTGCAGCTGGTCAAACATCCCGGCGCACGGCCTGATGCTGGTCAGCCTCGACCGCGCGGTGCTCGAAGAGGTGCTGCGCAACAAGAAGATCGCACCGATGCTGGGCGCGCGCATCGACGACGACACCGTCGTCGTCCACCCCAGCGAGCGCGGCCGGGTCAAGCAGATGCTGCTCAAGATCGGTTGGCCCGCAGAGGATCTCGCCGGCTACGTGAACGGCGAGGCGCACCCGATCAGCCTGCGACCAGGACGGCTGGGAGCTGCGGGACTACCAGCAGCTGGCCACGGACTCGTTCTGGGCGGGCGGCTCCGGCGTGGTGGTACTTCCGTGCGGCGCCGGCAAGACGCTGGTCGGCGCGGCCGCGATGGCGAAGGCGCAGCGCGACGACGCTTGATCCTGGTCACCAACATCGTCGCCGCGCGGCAATGGAAACGCGAACTGGTCGCGCGGACATCGCTGACCGAAGACGAGATCGGCGAATACTCCGGCGAGCGCAAGGAGATCCGGCCGGTCACCATCTCGACGTACCAGATGGTCACCCGCCGCACGAAGGGCGAGTACCGCCACCTCGAGCTCTTCGACAGCCGCGACTGGGGGCTGATCATCTACGACGAGGTGCATCTGCTGCCGGCGCCGGTGTTCCGGATGACAGCCGACCTGCAGTCCAGGCGGCGGCTGGGCCTGACCGCCACGTTGATCCGCGAGGACGGCCGCGAGGGTGACGTGTTTTCCCTGATCGGCCCGAAACGCTATGACGCGCCTTGGAAGGACATCGAAGCGCAGGGCTGGATCGCGCCGGCGGAGTGTGTCGAGGTCCGGGTCACGATGACCGACAATGAGCGGATGATGTACGCCACCGCCGAACCCGAAGAGCGGTACCGGATTTGCTCGACAGTCCACACCAAAATCGCTGTGGTCAAGTCGATCCTGGAGAAGCACCCGGGCGAGCAGACCCTGGTGATCGGGGCGTACCTGGATCAGCTCGACGAGCTTGGCGCCGAGCTGAACGCTCCGGTGATCCAGGGGTCGACCAGGACCCGTGAGCGCGAAGCGCTGTTCGACGCCTTCCGCCGCGGCGAGGTCTCCACGCTGGTGGTGTCCAAGGTCGCTAATTTTTCCATCGACTTGCCGGAAGCCGCTGTGGCGGTGCAGGTTTCGGGAACATTCGGCTCACGCCAAGAAGAGGCCCAACGGCTGGGCCGGTTACTGCGGCCAAAGGCCGACGGCGGTGGCGCCGTCTTTTATTCGGTGGTTGCCCGCGACAGCCTGGACGCAGAGTACGCCGCGCACCGCCAGCGTTTCTTGGCCGAGCAGGGCTATGGCTACATCATCCGTGACGCGGATGATCTGCTGGGCCCGGCGATCTAGCCTTCTGGCGAGCGCTGGGCCTTGCGGAAAGCCAATGCACGGCCGGACGGGAGCGGGGCATCGGACGCCGCGTAGGGGAACGCGCGTAGCACCACCGGGAACTCGGCGCGGTCGAACTGGCAGCGCATCGTCGCCCCGACGACCAGCCGCTCTACGTCCAGCGGCCCGACCGTAGTCGCCACCCGGGCAGCACGTGGCGGTGGGTTCAGCTCTACCTCGCACACGACGCGCTGGCCGTTTTCACCGACATCGCCGGGTTCGACCGTGCGGAAGGTGACGGTACCGTCCTGCCACCGGACCTTGTCGATGAGGCGCACCCTGTTCCACCCCACCGCGGCGCCCAGGGCGAGGGCGCCCACGAAGACCGCGAGCCCGAGCCAGACCAGCGCGCCGCCGACGACGACACCGACGACGACGAGCGCGATGCCGGCGACGACGAGCATGCTCAGTGTTGGCCCCATGGCACGTTCGAATCGCAGCCGCGCGGGGCTGGCGCCCGCTTCCACCATGAGGCTCTTCATCGTTTCGCGCCGGTGACGCCTCGCGCCTTCGCCCACGTCTGGTCCTCCTGGCTCCATCGCGAAGATAGCAGCGCACACCGCTGGTTTGTCGAGCGCTTTGCGGCGCTGTGATTCAGCAGCGACCGCTGGGCGTCCCGCGAGAGGGCGAGGTTTCCTGGGTGGGCATGGTCGAAAGCCCGTATTTCCCTTGGAAATATGGGCTTTCGCGTTCCCCGCAGGCGGGAGGTGCCCCCTGCTCGCGCTAGAGGGCTAGAGCGACAGGATGGTCGCCGACGAGGTCCCGGGAGCGCCGTACACCTGCGCCAGACCGACGCGCGGGTTGCCGGGCACCTGACGCTCACCGGCCTCCCCACGCAGCTGTCGCACCAGCTCGTGCACCTGCCGCAGGCCCGACGCACCGATCGGCTCGCCGTTGGCGATCAGCCCGCCATCGGTGTTGATCGGCATCGATCCGTGGATCTCGGTGGCGCCGTCGGCCACCAGCTTCTCCTGCTCGCCGTCGGCACACAGACCCGTTTCGGCCATGTGGATCACCTCGGCGCCGGCGTCGGTGTCCTGCAGCTGGGCGATGTCGATGTCCTCGGGTCCGATGCCCGCGGCCTCATAGGCGGCTTTGGCCGCGTATACCGTCGGCGAGACGTCCTCGTCCAAGGGGGCGAACGTGGCGTGCACCTCGTAGGCGCCGTAGCGGCGGGTGCGGATCTCGGTGGCTCGCACGTAGACCGGCTTGTCGGTGAACTTGTGCGCCATGTCGCCGCGGCACATGATCACGGCGGCGGCACCCTCGTCGGGCGCGCAGAACATGTACTGCGTCAGCGGGTAGTTGAGCACCGTCGAGTTGAGGATCTGCTCCTCGGAAATCGCCTTGCGACGGAACGCATTTGGGTTCAGCGCGCCGTTGCGGAAGTTTTTGGCGGCGACCTTGGCCAGCGTGGCCTGGGAGATGTTGTGGTCGTGCAGGTACTTGTTGGCCTTCATGCCGAAGAACTTGGTGGTGACGAACTGCCCGTTCTGCGCGTACCACTGCGGCAGCGCCAACTTGGCGGGGTCATCGGTGAACGCGCCGCGCGGGTGCTTGTCCAAGCCGATGGCGATGCCGATGTCGTACTTGCCCAGCCGGATGGTGTCGGCGGTCTGTTGAACGGCGCTGGCCGCGGTGGCGCAGGCGTTGAACACGTTGGTGAAGGTGATGCCGGTCAGCCCGACGAGGCGGGTCACCGCATCCGGGTTGGACACCTCGTGGCTGCCGCCGAAGCCGAATTGGATGTCCCCCCACTGGACACCGGCGTCGGTCAGCGCGGATTGGATGGCCTCGGCACCCATCTCCATCGCGGTCTTGTCGAACCTGCCGAAAGGATGCAGGCCCACGCCGACGATAGCCACATCGTTGGTCATCTCAGGTTCCTTTTCCTTAGACGGGCCGGAACGCGAAGGTCATGATCTCGGCGCCCTCGGAGTCAGTGGTGAGCGGCACCATGGCGAGTTCGACCTCCTGGCCGAATTCGATCTTGGCCGGGTCGTTCTCGGTCAGCCTGCCCTCGACCCGGATCACCGCGTCGGCACCCAAGCCGAGCTGGACCAGGCCCACGCCGAACGGCACGAAATCCTTGCCGACCGGACCGGCATAGGGAGCTCCGGGCGGGAAGCCCTGGGTGGTCCACGCAACCAGCGTCCCGCAGCGCGGCAACAGCAGCTCGCTCATCTGGGCGCGACTGCAGCGTGGACACCATTGCTGCACCGGGAAGGTGGTGGCGCCACAATCCCCGCATCGACTACCGATCAGCTGCGGGTTCTCGTCCGGCCAGGTTGAGATTTCGGGGGCCAGTGCCTTCTGCATCGAGCGATCCTCCAGCGACCATCCACAGTCCGCAAACAATAATGCGCTTACTGAAAGGTACAACACCATTCGAGAAAAGTGGAAATCGCATTCTCGCATCGCCACGTGACCGGCAGCGCCTGGATGGTCCCCTCCGGGCCTGGGTTATCTTTGCGCCTATGCCGGTCACAGTGATCCTCGAACTCAGGCTGAAGCCCGATGCGGTGCCCGCGGCTCGCGAGGTTATGGGCCGGGCGCTCATAGATACCCGCGCGTTCGACGGGGCCCTGAGTATCGACGTCCTCGTCGATCAGGACGACGAAACGCACTGGCTCGTCTACGAGCTCTGGGAGTCGGTCGAGCACGACGAGGCCTACCGCCGATTCCGTGCCGGCGAAGGCCGGATTACCGAGCTGCCCCCACTGCTGGCCGCGCCTCCCGTCAAGACGAGGTACGTGACCAGCGACATCTAACTCAGTGCCGGAATCACTTCGCGTTCGAACAACTCGATGCCGGAGCGGTCGTACGCGGCTTCCGGGAAATAACAGATCGCGTAATCGCACCCGAGGTCACGCATGTTGCTCATCCGCTCGATCACCTGTTCCGGTGTGCCCGTCGCCGAATCCGGGCCGCTGCCACCGGCGATCATCGCATCCGCCACCGACTCCGACACGTGGGCGACCAGGCGGTTGCGCACCCGCTGCAGCCGGTCTTTGACGTCGGCATCCGACGTGCCCAGGACTGTGGTGAAGTTGGCCGAGCGCACGATGGAGTCGAAGTCGGTGCCCAGCTTGCGGCAATGCTCTGCGAGCACGTCCGATTTGTGCGCGAATGACGCGGGTTCCGGCGTGAAGTTGGTGTACTGCGCGTATTTCGCGGCGATGCGCAACGTCACCTTCTCGCCGCCGCCGGCGATCCACAATGGAATCCCGTTGTCCTGCAACGGCCTCGGCGCAACGATTGCGCCGTCGACCTGGTAGTGCTGACCGTCGAAACTGACCTTTCCGTCGCGCCAGGCATCGCGCATGATCTGCACGCCTTCGTCCAGCCGGGCCAACCGCTCCCCGGCCGACGGAAAACCGTAACCGTAAGCGCGCCACTCGTGTTCGTACCAGCCGCCGCCGATGCCCATCTGAACGCGGCCACCGGAGATGATGTCGGCGGTGGCCGCCACCTTGGCCAGGTAGACCGGGTTGCGATAACTCATCGCCGTGCACATCTGGCCCAGCTTGATCCTCGATGTGGTCGCCGCGTATGCCGACATCAGCGACCACGCCTCGTGGGTGGCTTCACCGCTGGGTAGTGGAACCGTATGGAAGTGGTCGTAGACCCACAGCGAATCCCACGCTCCGCCGTCGTCGGCGTAGCCGGCCAGGCCGCGCATAACCTCCCAGTGCTTTTCGGGTTCGATCCCGACCAGATCCATTCGCCAACCCTGCGGAATGAAGAGACCGAAGCGCATAGTCAGGGACTCTAACGCGGCGACCATGCGGGTCGGAACGGAGTCCGCTCCGCCGTGGCGTCACAGCAGATCGATAACAGGGACCCAGCCTCCCCACGACAACGAGGCGATAAATATGGTGAATGACCAACAAGCGATCAGCCGATGCTCGGCGCCGGCAAATCCGTTTCATGCAAGTGATATTCGGCGGTGCCGCGACCGTCGCGACAATCGTGCTATCCAACGCTGCGCCGCCCGGTGCCGCCGGAACTGTTGTCGCTTCGGGGTCGGTGCAGCTGTCCGACCAGGGGGGCGCCGGCGGCAGGATCATCGCCGTCAACGACGACGACCCCAACAACCCAAGCTCGGGCGACATCTTCACCCAGAACGCCCAGGACCAGAGCACCGCGTAAGGCAAGCTGCGTTCGCTCAGCGGCCAATCCCGGCGACGAACCGCCGCGCGCAGGCTCAGTTCGAGCCAGCTGTCGTAGGGACCGAGGTCACCATCGATGATCCAGCGATCGCGCGCAACGAGCTCGCGCTGGATTTTCACCCAATCCCGGTCGGACGTCGGGCGTGGTCCGGGCCGCCAGAAGCCTCACACATCCAACGCCGCGAGCGCCGCTTGCACCGACGTCGCGCGCAACGCCTCGTAGGGGGTGTCGGGAAACTGCAGGCAGCAGTCCTGAAGGCCGCCGAATGCGACCACCGCGCGGGTGGACTGCGCCAGCGTCGGCTCCGGGCCGAACACCAGCTTGCCGAGTCGGTCGCGCCAACCCAGCACCTTGTCGATCAGGCCAAGGTCGGCCAGCATCGTCAATTCGGCCAACACCAGCACCAGGTCCTGACGGTGCCGGTAGTGGAAATCGAAATAGCCCTCCAGCAGCCCGCGCGCGTCAGCGCCCCCGCGACGCTCCTGGTCCTCGACGAATCGCTCGCCTTCGTCGATCAGCGGCACCAGGATGCTGCGCACCAAATCTTCCCGCGAGTCGAAGTGGTAGTACAGCGCGGGTTTGGTGATCCCCAGCCTGTCCGCGATGTCCTGCAGGCTGGTGCGCTGCACGCCCTGCTGCACAAACAGGTCCCGGGCCACCTCCTGGATGCGCTGCCTGGTATCGGACCGGGGCCTGGTCACCTCAGAAGCTTAACTGACTTACCGATAGGTAAGTGATGTGTTAGGCTTACCTAACTTCAAGTAGTCCGGGAGGTCCTCATGCGGATTCTCATCTCCGGGGCCAGCATCGCCGGCCCGGTACTGGCGTACTGGCTCACCCGGCACGGGTTCGACGTCACCGTCGTCGAACGCGCGCCCGCGCTGCGAAAGACCGGCGGCCATGCGGTCGACCTGTTCCGGCCGGCGATGGAGATCTCGGAAAAGATGGGCGTGCTGCCGCGGATCGAGGCACTCGCCACCGGCACCGACCGGCTGACGATGTATCGCGAGGGAGTGCGGCGCCCGGCCCGCATCGACCTCACCAAAGTCGTCGCCGCCGGGTCCGACCGGCACGTGGAGATCATGCGCGACGACCTCAGTGAGGCCTACTACGACGCCGGCCGCGACGACGTCGAGTACCTCTTCGGCGACTCGATCACGGCCATCTCCCCCGACGGCGAGGTGACGTTCGAGCACGCGGCGCCACGCAGGTTCGACGTCGTCGTCGGTGCCGACGGGCTGCATTCGAACGTGCGCCGCCTGGTCTTCGGCGAGGAGGCGGGGCTGACCCGGTTCCTCGGCGGCTATCTGGCGGTGGAGTCGGTGCCGAAAGCGCTCGCGCACGAGTCGAGATGGTCATTCACCTCGGTGCCGGCCGCCTCGCGGGGATCTACACCGCGCAACCCCTGGACGACGCGCGCGCACTGTTCCTGTTCCGCAGCAAGGACGAACTCGAATACCACTACCGAGACGCCGCGCGGCAGAAGGAGTTACTGCGCGCGGCTTTCGCCGGAATGGATCCAGAGGTCGACGGCTGGCTGGAGGAGCTCGACCGCACCCCGACGTTCTATTTCGACTCCATCACCCAGCTGCAGCTGGACACCTGGTCACGCGGGCGGGTCACGCTGGTCGGCGACGCCGGGTACTGCCCGGGGCCCGCCGTGGGCGGCAGCACCAGCCTCGCGGTGCTGGGCGCGTACGTGCTGGCCGGCGAACTGGCGCAGGCGGCGGAGACTACGCGCGCGCGTTCGCTGCCTACGAGCAGAGATGGCCGACCCGGTGCGGCGCAGCCGCACCTTCGCGCGCACCGTCGCCAAGAGCCTCGTCCCCCGGTCCAGCGCCCGGAGTGTGGGCGCTGACCCTGCGCCGCTCAGCTGATCTCGCTGCTTCCCGTGTCGGCTTATCCAGGTCGCTCGCGAAGCTGAACACCAAGGGTGCGCGGCTGTACGACTCGATGCCCGTGCCCGACTACACCGGTGCACGGCGCTTCGCACCACGCGACTTGAGGGGCGCTTGACCCAGCGCAGCAGACGCGAAAGCCCCGAAAACTGGGCTGTTTTCGGGGCTTTCGCGCCTCGCGACGTAGAAACTACGTCAACGACTCCGGCGGCAGGAAGCGGTCGCCGTACTTGGCCGCCAGCTCACGCGCCCGGGCCACGAAGGCTTCCTTGCCGATACCGGCCGGCCCCTCGTAGCCGACGATGTACTGCGCGCTACCACCGGTCCACGGCGGGAACCCGATGCCCATGATCGAGCCGATGTTGGCGTCCGCCGTCGTCATGAGCACGTTCTCGTCAAGGCACTTCTGGGTTTCCAGCGCCTCGGCGAACAGCATCCGGTCGATCATGTCCTGCAGCGGCGGCTCCGACGAACCGGATTTGAACGTCTCCCGCAGGCCCGGCCACAGACCGGATACGCTTGCCGTCGGCGTACTCGTAGAAGCCCGCACCCTTCAGCCGCCCGGACCGGCCGAGCTCAATCATCTTCTCCACCACAGCTTCTGCCGGGTGCGGCTCGTACGTGCCACCGGCGTCCTCGATGCCCTTGCGGCTGGCGACCGCGATCTTGTGCATCAGCTCCAGGTTGAGCTCGTCGGACAGCTGCAGCGGCGGCGCCGGGTATCCGGCCTGCGAACCGGCCTGCTCGATGCTGGCCGGCTCGACGCCCTCGCCGAGCATCGCCAGCGCCTCGTTGACGAAGGTGCCGATGACGCGGGAGGTGAAGAAGCCGCGGCTGTCGTTGACCACGATCGGGGTCTTGCCGATGGCCAGGGTGTAGTCGAACACGCGGGCCAGCGCCTCGTCAGAGGTCTTCTCGCCCTTGATGATCTCGACCAGCGGCATCTTGTCGACCGGCGAGAAGAAGTGGATCCCGATGAAGTCCTCCTGGCGCTTGACGCCGGTCGCCAGACCGGTGATCGGCAGCGTGGAGGTGTTGGACCCGAACAGCGCGTTGGGCTCGACGACATCCTCGATTTCTTGGAACACCTTGTGCTTGAGGTCCTGGCTCTCGAACACCGCCTCGATCACGAAGTCGACACCCTTGAAGTCGGCGGGGTCGGCACTCGGCGTGATCTTGGCCAGCAGCGCCTTGGACTTCTCCTCAGTGGTGCGGCCTCTTTCGAGCGCCTTGGCTTCCAGCTTCTCGGAGTAGCCCTTGCCCTTCTCGGCGGCTTCGATGGTGACGTCCTTAAGAACCACGTCGTAGCCCGCCTTGGCCGAGACATAGGCGATGCCGGCGCCCATCATGCCCGCACCCAGCACGCCGATCTTGTTGATCGGGGTCTTGCCGATGCCCTCGGGACGCGAGCCGCCACCGTTGATGGCCTGCAGGTCGAAGAAGAACGCCTGGATCATGTTCTTGGCGACCTGGCCGGTGACCAGCGACGCGAAGTAACGGCTCTCGATGCGGCTGGCGGTGTCGAAGTCGACCTGCGCGCCCTCGACCGCGGCCGACAGGATGGCCCTCGGCGCCGGCATCGGCGCGCCCTTGAGCTGCTTGCGCAGCAGCGACGGGAACGACGGCAGGATTGCCGCCAGCCCGGGCGACGACGGCGTGCCGCCGGGCATCCTGTAGCCCTTCTTGTCCCACGGCTGCTCGTGGGAATCCGGGTTGGCCTTGATCCACGCCTTGGCGGCGGGCACCAGTTCCTCGACCGTCGGCAGCACCTCGTCGACCAGCCCGATCTCCTTGGCCTTGGCCGGCTTGAATCGGGTGCCCTGCGACAGCACGGTGACGAACGCGTTCTGGATGCCAAGCATCCGCACCGTGCGCGTGACCCCGCCGCCACCGGGCAGCAGGCCCAGCGTCACCTCGGGCAGACCGAGCTGGCTGCCCTTGACGTCAGCGGCGATGCGGTGATGACAGGCCAGCGCGATCTCCAGGCCGCCGCCGAGCGCGGCGCCGTTGATGGCGGCGACGACCGGCTTGCCCAGCGTCTCGAGGGTGCGCAGCTGCTTCTTGACCGTCTCGACGGTGTCGAAGGACTGCCCCGGCGTCTTCGGGCCCGGCATTGATCATGGCGGTGAGGTCACCGCCGGCGAAGAAGGTCTTCTTCGCGCTGGTGATCACCACGCCGGTGATCGAATCCTTTTCGGCGACAATGCGTTCCACGGCCTTGCCCATCGACTCGATGTAGGCCTCGTTCATCACGTTGGCCGACCCGGACGGGTCGTCCATGGTCAGCGTGACGATGCCGTCGGCATCCTTGTCCCACTGGATTGTGTTGTCCGCCATGTGCCTAAACCCTCTCAATGATCGTCGCGACACCCATGCCGCCGCCAATACAAAGCGTGACCAGCGCGCGCCGGGCATCGCGGCGCTCCAGCTCGTCGACCATGGTGCCGAGGATCATTGCGCCGGTGGCACCCAGCGGGTGACCCATCGCGATCGCGCCACCGTTGACGTTGAGCTTCTCGTCGGGAATGTTCAGATCCTTCTGGAACTTCAGCACCACCGACGCGAACGCCTCGTTCAGCTCGAACAGGTCGATGTCGTCGACGGTCAGGCCCGGCACGGTCGAGCACCTTCTTGGTAGCGGGGGTGGGCCCGGTCAGCATGATCACCGGGTCGGCCCCGCTGGTGGCGGTCGCGACGACGCGCGCCCGCGGGGTCAGGCCCTGCGACTTGCCCGCAGCCTCGGAGCCGATCATCACCAGAGCGGCGCCGTCGACGATCCCGGAGCTGTTTCCGCCGGTGTGTACGTGGTTGATCTTCTCGACCCAGTGGTACTTCTGCAGGGCGACGTCATCGAAGCCGCCCATCGCGGCCAGGCCCTCGAAGGCCGGCTTCAGCTTGGCCAGGCCTTCCATGGTGGTGTCGGCGCGCATGTGCTCGTCGTGGTCGAGGATCAGCAGGTCGTTCTGGTCGCGGACCGGCACGACGGACTTGGCGAAGTAGCCACCCGACCATGCCTCGGCGGCCTTCTCCTGGCTGCGCAGCGCGTAGGCGTCGACGTCGTCGCGCGAGAAGCCCTCGATGGTGGCGATGAGGTCGGCGCCGATGCCCTGTGGGACGAACATGACCTCGTAGTTGGTGTCCGGGTCCAGCCCCATGGCGCCGCCGTCGGCGCCCATCGGCACCCGGCTCATCGACTCCACGCCGCCGGCCAGAACCATGTCATCCCACCCGGAGCGCACCTTCTGCGCGGCGGTGTTCACCGCCTCCAGGCCCGAGGCGCAGAACCGGTTGAGCTGCACGCCACCGGAGGTGACAGGCATGCCGGAGGCCAGCACCGCGGCGCGGGCGATGTCGCCGCCCTGGTCACCGACCGGCGAGACGCACCCCAGGATGACGTCGCTGATTATGTTCTCGTCGAGGTCGGGGTGGCGCTTGCGCAGTTCCTCGATCAGGCCGACGACCAGGCTCAATGGCTTGACCTCGTGCAGTGAACCGTTCTTTTGCTTGCCACGAGGAGTGCGGATGGCCTCGTAGATGAAGGCTTCTTCGGACATGTCGGCTTCCTGTTCGCCAATAAAGGGGGGTTTAGATCCGTCTTAAAGACTAGGTCCAGTACCGGCACACTAACAGGGGCCTCGGCCAACCTGTTGGTTGGGCCGGACGTAGCTGGTCAGGCCGCCGCGGCCCACTGCCGAACGTCACACCAGAGTGACACCCACCGCCGAACGTCACACCAGAGTGACACCCACCGCCCAGCCCGGCACCCTTAAGCTGGACGGCCATGACGGTGTCGCGACTGCAGCCGTACGCGAGTACGGTGTTCGCCGAAATGTCGGCCTTGGCGGCGCGGGTCGGCGCGGTGAACCTTGGGCAGGGCTTTCCCGACGAGGACGGACCGCCGGCGTTGCTGCAGGCAGCACAAGATGCCATCGCCAGCGGTGTCAATCAGTACCCGCCGGGGATCGGCATCGCGCCGCTACGACAGGCCATCGCCGCGCAACGCCTGCGGCATTTCGGCATCGAGTACGACCCCGACACGGAGGTGCTGGTCACCGTCGGGGCCACCGAGGCGATCGCGGCTGCGGTCCTCGGCCTGGTCGAGTCGGACTCCGAGGTACTGCTGATCGAGCCCTTCTATGACTCCTACTCCCCCGTGGTGGCCATGGCCGGCGCACACCGTGTGGCCGTGCCAATGGTCGCCGACGGCCGCGGTTTTGCTCTAGACGTCGACGCACTGCGAGGCGCGCTGACACCTCGAACCCGGGCGCTGATCGTCAACTCACCGCACAACCCAACCGGCGCGGTGCTCAGCGACACCGAACTCGCGGCCATCGCTGAGGTCGCGGTGGCCGCGGACCTATTGGTGATCACCGACGAGGTCTACGAACATCTGGTGTTTGACGGCCACCGGCACCTGCCGCTGGCCGGCTTCGAAGGCATGGCAGAACGCACGGTCACCATCTCCAGCGCGGCCAAGATGTTCAACTGCACCGGTTGGAAGATCGGATGGGCTTGCGGCCCGGCCGAACTCATCGCCGGGGTGCGCGCCGCCAAGCAGTACCTGACTTACGTCGGAGGCGCGCCGTTCCAGCCGGCGGTGGCCCTGGCGCTGGACACCCAGGACGCCTGGGTGGGCGCCCTGCGTGGCACGTTGCAGGCCAGGCGCGATCGGCTCGCGGCGGGTCTGACAGAGGTGGGCTTCGGGGTGCACGACAGCTCGGGCACCTATTTCCTGTGCGCCGACCCGCGGCCGCTGGGGTATGACGACAGCGCGGAGTTCTGCGCCGCGCTACCGGAAAAGGTCGGGGTGGCCGCCATTCCAATGGCGCCATTCTGCGAACCCGCGGAAGCCCATACCGCAAAACCAGCCAGCGTGTGGAATCACTTGGTGCGCTTCACCTTCTGCAAACGCGACGACACCCTCGACGAGGCGGTCAAAAGACTGGCCGCGCTGCGCAACGGGCCCTAAGGGACCCTAAGAGGCACCCGAACCCTCGCGACTCATGATGAAATCTCGCAGGCTGTCGGTCGCGGACTTCAGGATCTTTTTTCGGGCCCGATTGACCATAAATTCCGGCAGCGGTGCCGACGGTTCCACGGTGATGTCGAACCGCAGCCGCGTCTTGGTCTCCCCCTCGCGTCGCAGGGTGTACTCGACGTGCTGGCCGTGCTGCTGGACGGTCTTCCTGGCGTCCCACACCAGCCAGGTAGGGCCCCAATGGAATTCGAGCACTTCCTGATCGACGATCCCGATCACCCTGACCGTCACCTTCACATGGTGCGGACGCCCGTCGGGATGCGTGTCAATAACTTCGGCCTTTTTGTGCACCGACGACCACAAAGGCACCGAGGGAATATCGGCGAGCGCATCCAGAATCGCTTCCGGCGGCGCATCAATGATGATTTCTCGGGACGCTTGTACAGCCACTAGTACAAGGCTAGCAATCAATCGCCGCGTTTCTCGGCAGGTACGTTGTGCGCAACCCTCTTACGCAGCGCTTCGGTCGCGGCATCCAACACTTGGGTGGCCGCACGCTTGACGACGAAAGCCGGGATGGGCCCCGATGGTTCGACGGTGACGTGGAACCGAACTCGCGACTTATCGACACCCTCCGGTTTGACGGTGTACTCAATATGCTGGCCATGCTGTTGGAACGTCTTATCCGCATCCCAGCACACCCAGTCGGGACCCCAGTGATATTCCAACACCTCGTTGTCCACGAGCCCCATAATCTTGATCGTGGCCTTTACGTGGTGGGGCCGCCCATCCGGGTACCGGTCGATGACTTCGACTTTTTTGTGTATCGGGGACCATTCCGCTAAAACGGCAACGTCGCTTAGCGCCTCCATGATCACTTCCGGCGGCGCATCAATAACAGCTTCTCGCGATGCTTGTACGGCCACTAATGCCACGCTAGCAACGCTGTCGGCTTCGCGGGCGGTTTAATGCAAAAACTTGGTTACCAGCCGATTTCGCCGATCGGGGTGGTCGCGGCCGGCGGCGGCCCGACCGGTCCGGCCGGCGTCCGGGAGAAACGCGGGGCTGGCGCGGCCTGGTCCACCCCGTTCGCGGTGATCACCGTCGACCGTGCGCGCAAGTGGTCATTGCCCGCGGCTTCGCTCCAGGTCAGCACCGGGGTGACGCACGCATCGGTGCCGGCGAAAACCTGCGTCCATTCGTCGCGGGTCCGGCTGGCGAACCGCGTCGGCGAAGATCTCGTGCATCTGCGGATAGCGAGCCGATGTCGAGCTGATTAGGCACCTGCGCCGGCCGACAGGTCCAGCCCGGCCAACAGTGCGGCGAAGAACTGCGGCTCGATGGCGCCGACCGCCATGTACTTGCCGTCGGAGGTCTCGTAGGAGCGGTAGAACGGCGCGCCGCCGTCGAGCAGGAACGACTCGCGCTGGTCGCGCAGCGCGCCGGTCGACTTCATGGTCCACATCATCTGGGCCAGCACGCTGACCCCGTCGACCATCGCGGCGTCGATCACCTGGCCCTTGCCCGAACGTTCCCGCTCGTAGAGCGCGGCCGACGATGCCGAGCAGCACCAGCATCGACCCGCCGCCGAAGTCGGCGACCAGGTTCAGCGGCGCCATCGGCGGCCGGTCGCGGTAGCCGATGCGCCGACAGCGCACCGGTCTGCGACAGGTAGTTGATGTCGTGGCCCGCGGTCGTGGCCAGCGGCCCGTCCTGGCCCCAGCCGGTGATGCGGGCGAAGATCAGCCGCGGATTGACCGCCGCGCAGTCGTCGGGCCCGATGCCGAGTCGCTCGCAGGTGCCGGGACGGAAGCAGTCCAGCAGCACGTCGGCCTTGGCCGCCAGCTCCAGCAGCGCGCTCCGGCTGCGTCTTGACGTCCAGATCGACGATGCGCTTGCCCGCGATGCAGCAGGTCGCGGTCTTCGGCGGGCATCGTCAGCCCGCCGGGCCGACGCACCCGCACCACGTCGGCGCCGAGATCGGCGAGCACCATCGCCGCGTGCGGCCCTGGTCCGATGCCGCCGAGTTCGATGACCTTCACCCCGGCCAGGGGCCCCCCGTTGGTCACCAGGACTATTCGCCCTTCTTGACCTTCAGCACCTGCTTGCGCAGGCCTTGGTCGCGGATTCGATCGCCGCCCTTGACGGCGCGCTTGAGCACGAAGCCGGGCATGGGGACGTTCGGGTCGACGGTGATCTCGATCTTGACCAGGGTCTTGTCACCCTTCGGGACCAACGTGTACTTGCCGTCCTGCGACTTCTGCTGCCCGGAGCTGACCAGGGTCCAGCTCACCTTGTTGCCGGTCCAGGTGTAGTCGACCACCTGCTCGTCGGTGATGCCCGCCGTCTTGACCTTCATCTTGACTTGCTGGGCCGGCCGTCGTCTCCGGTCTCGAGGATCTCTGCGCTCTGGTGTGGGTCCGACCACCCGGGCATCGCCTCGAAATCGGCGATGACGTCCAGGATCTCCTCGGGACTGGCTTCGATGACGATTTCGCGGGATTCTGTGATTGCCATGGCCGCACCATAGCGAAATGGCGTCCGGCCGGCAGGGGTTCGGCGTGCCTCACCAAATTTGAGCGCGTGGCCGGTGGCGGTGCCTCACCAATTTTGAGCGCGTGGCCCAGAAGGCTTGCCCGATGTGGAAGGCAAGATCGACATGACCGCGAGACGGCAGGTAACCAACAAGCTGCGAACCCAGTACCGCAAGGCATCCAAGGCCGATAAGAGCAAGATCCTGGACCGGGTGGTGGCCACTACGGGGATGGGCCGCTCGACGGCGCGGCGGATGCTGACCGGCCCCAGGCTGCCCGACCCTGCCGATCGGGTCGATGGGCGCAGGTTGCGGCCTCGGCGCTTCAGCGACGACGCCAGGGCGCTGCTGGAGCATGTGTGGGCGTTGATGGGCATGCCGTGCGGCAAGTACCTGGTGGTCATGCTCGACTTGTGGCTGCCGCTGCTGGCCGGCGCCGGTGATCTCGACAGGCCGTTCGCGACTGAGCAGGCATTGGTCGAGCTGAAGGCGATGAGCGCCGCGACGGTGGACCGGTATCTGAAACCGGCCCGGGACAGGATGCGCATCAAGGGCATCTCGACGACCAAACCCTCACCGCTGCTGCGTAACTCGATCAGCATCCGCACCTGCGCCGACGAGGCACCCAACCGGCCTGGGGTGATTGAGGCCGACACCGTGGCGCACTGCGGACCGACACTGATCGGTGAGTTCGTTCGCACGCTGACGATGACCGACCTGGTGATCGGCTGGACGGAGAACTGCTCGATCCGCAACAACGCGTCGAAGTGGATCGTGGAGGGGATTGAGGAGCTGCAGCAGCGGTTCCCGTTTGCCATGGTGATTTTCGATTCGGACTGCGGTGGTGAGTTCATCAATCACGACGTCGCCGGGTGGTTGCAGGCCCGCGACATCGCACAGACCCGCTCGCGGCCGTACCAGAAGAATGACCAGGCGCATGTGGAGTCGAAGAACAACCACGTGGTGCGCAAGCATGCGTTCTACTGGCGCTATGACACCGGCCAGGAGCTGGAGCTGCTCAACCGGCTGTGGCGGCTGGTGTCGCTGCGCCTGAACTTCTTCACCCCGACGAAAAAGGCTGTCGGCTACACCACCACCGCGGCCGGCCGCCGCAGGCGCATCTATGACAAACCAGCCACCCCGTGGCAACGCCTGCAGGCATCGGGAGCGCTTGACAACCAACACCTCTCGACCGTGGCCGCCCGCATCGAGGGCATCAACCCGGCCGAACTGACCCGGCAGATCAACGCCATCCAGATGCAACTGCTCGACCTGGCCAAAACCAAGACCGAAGCCCTCGCTACCGCCCGACACCTGGACCTGGAAGCATTGCAACCGTCAATCAACCGATTGGCCAAAACGAAGTAGTGCAAGCCCCCCACGCGCTCACCATGCGTGAGGCACCAGCCGCCACTTCGCGCTCACTTTTGTGTGAGGCACCTCGGGGTTTCGGGCGAGCGTACCGTCATCTTCGTGACTGAGCAGGCTTACACCGTCGGTGACTACCTTCTGGACCGCCTCGCCGAACTTGGCGTCACCGAGATCTTTGGCGTCCCGGGCGACTACAACCTGGCATTTCTCGACCACATCGTCGCCCACCCGGCCATTCGATGGGTGGGCGGCGCCAACGAACTGAACGCCGGCTACGCCGCGGATGGGTACGGACGGCTACGCGGAATGTCAGCTGTCGTAACGACATTCGGCGTGGGCGAACTCTCGGCGGCCAACGCGATCGCGGGCAGCTACGCCGAGCACGTGCCGGTCGTGCACATCGTCGGCGGCCCCTCGAAGGACGCCCAGGGCACCCGCCGCGCGCTGCACCACTCGCTCGGCGACGGCGACTTCGAGCACTTCTTCCGGATCAGCCGCGAAATCACCTGCGCCCAAGCCAATCTCATGCCGGCAACGGCCTGCAGAGAGATCGACCGGGTGCTCAGCGAGGTGCGGGAGCACAAGCTGCCCGGCTACATACTGCTGTCCACCGACGTGGCGCGCTTCCCCACCGAGCCACCCAGCGAGGCGTTGCGGCGCTATACCGGCGGCACCAGCCCACGCGCGCTGTCGATGTTCACCGACGCGGCCGCCGCACTCATCGCAGACCACCAATTGACCGTGCTCGCCGACCTGTTGGTGCATCGACTGCAAGCGGTCAAAGAGCTCGAGGCTCTGCTGGCGGCCGATGTGGTGCCGCACGCGACGTTGATGTGGGGCAAAAGTTTGCTCGACGAGAGCTCACCGACCTTCCTGGGGATCTACGCGGGGGCGGCCAGCGCCGAATGGGTGCGCGCCGCGATCGAAGACGCACCCGTACTGGTGACGGCCGGGGTGGTGTTCACCGACATGGTCAGCGGCTTTTTCAGCCAGCGGATCGACCCGGCCCGGACCATCGATGTCGGGCAGTACCAGAGCAGCGTGGCCGGTGACGTCTTCGCGCCGCTGGAAATGGGCGCTGCGCTCGACGCACTGACCGGGATCCTCAAGCGGCGCGGCATAAGTTCACCACCGGTCGTGTCGCCGGCCGACAACCCGGCCGTGGAAACACCGGCGCGCGACGAGCCGCTCACCCAGCAGATGGTGTGGGACAGGCTTTGCCAAGCGCTCACCCCCGGCAACGTGGTGCTCGCCGATCAGGGGACCTCGTTCTACGGCATGGCGGACCACCGGTTGCCCAACGGAGTCACCTTCATCGGCCAACCATTGTGGGGCTCAATCGGTTACACACTGCCCGCGGCGGTCGGGGCCGGGGTGGCACATCCGGACCGCAGGACGGTGCTGCTGATCGGCGACGGCGCCGCGCAACTGACCATCCAGGAGCTCGGCTCCTTCTCCCGCGAGGGGCTGTCGCCCGTCATCGTCGTGGTCAACAACGACGGCTACACGGTCGAACGCGCGATCCACGGTGAGAAGGCTCCCTACAACGACATCGTCGGCTGGAGCTGGACCGACATTCCGGGCGCGCTGGGGGTGACCAATCACTTGGCCTTCCGGGCGCAGACCTATGGCGAACTCGACGACGCTCTCACCGCGGGCGCCGAGCACAAGGACCGCATGGTGTTGGTCGAGGTGGTGTTGCCGCGGCTCGAGATCCCGCCCCTGCTCGCCCAGCTCGTGGGATCCTTGTCGCCGCCCGGGGGTGAGCGCTAGCCGGGTTCTGAGCATCAGACCTGGGATGCCTCGGCCTTGCCCCCGATCGATGAGGCGATGATTGCCCGCACGGTGCGCCGGCAGCGCCCGCAATCGGCGCCCGCTCCGCAGGCCTGAGCGACGCCCTTGGTCGTCGATGCGCCGGCTGCGACGGCGTCGGCCACCATCTGGCTGGTGATTCCGTTACAGAGGCACACGAACATCGACCGATCCGCTCACCTAAATCTCGATACGCATCATGTCGAAGAAGCGGCCGACGAACAGCGGTGGGTAGGCACCGACTCCCGCCCCGGACATCCATTGGGCCGCGGCGTCGGGATGGTCGATCCAGCCGCGTGCGCTCTCCTCGTCGGGGAACTCCTGCAGGATCAAGACCTCGTGATGATCGTCGAAAGCCTGGAAGACCCAGGTCTTTCGGATACCGGCCGCGGTGAATCTGTCCATCGCCAGGTGGACCTGCGCGGTCAGGTTCGACACGTCGTCGACGGACGCGATCGCGGCCACCACCACGCCGGGCGCCCCTGCCGCCGACTCGATGTTCGCCGGCGCAATCAACCTGTCGACGATCTCGCCGGCGAAGACGGCGGGGATGTCGTCGACGCCGACGGCGTCGAACCAGTCGAAGAACACCCGCGAACGCAGCAGCTCCACGATCGGCTCACGGCTGTGTACTCCGATCATCACCAGCACGCGACCGTAGTCATGGGTCGACGTGTAGACGAGAACATGGTGGGCGCCGATGTCGGCCAGAGCCGATTTGTTGCGCTCCAGCAGCGGCCACACCCGTGCCGGATCGGGGACGCGATAGTCCGACGCGATCACCATGGAGTGAATGTCGCCGTCGCTCATCGGAGCCCTACACCGGCCCTAAACCGGATTGAACTGCGAAATGAGCCACTTCCCATCGGCTTTCTTCAGCGTGACCACCACACTGCTGGAAGTCAGCGTCGGCTCCGGCCGATCCGCGCTCTGCGTGCTCTGGTTGACGAACAACAGCACAACGGCGGAGTCGGGATGCAGCTCCGACAGGGCGGAACGCAGCACCACCGCGCTCGTCTTCACCGCCTTCTGCTTGGCTGCCGGGGCGACGATCTGCCGGGTGAACTGGTCGTAGTAGGACAGGAAGTCGCCGGTCAAATGGGATTTCGCGGAAGAGAAGTCGTGGTCGAGAGTCTCCGGGGTGTACGACAGGATCGCTACCGCTCCATCGCTGGCCGCGGAAACGGCCGCTTTGGCCTCCGCCGCGTCGGTGGCTTGATCCGGTCCGTACCAGAAATAGAAGAGCAAGGCCAGCAACGACAGGGAAGCCACCACCAGCAAGCTCGTCAGGCCAGCAAGGATCCTTCCCGACGCAAGTTGCTTCACCCGGGCGGCGAATCGCTTCAGCCGGCCGGGCCGGGAGCCGCCGTCATCGGCATGCTTTTTCAGCTCCGCGCCCAGGTCCGCCTCGGCGTGCTCTGTCTTCTCGGCGTCCGTCGCCTCCTCGGCGACCACGGCTTCCTCGGCGGTCACGGCACAAACTCGACTTTCGACATCTTGAGCTGACCACCCTCGCGGGTCATCGTCACGATCAGCCGGTAGGTCCGTGGATCCTGTTTGGCACCAGCCGCATTCGTAACCTCCGATGTGGCGGCGACCAGCACGACCGCCGAATCGGCCGTCATGGTGTTCAGGTCCACAGCGGCGGCCTGAATGGTGCCCCGCGAGACCACCTTCGACTGCTCCACCACCTTGACGAAATCTTCAGCCATCTTCAGGAAATCGTCCTTGAAGCTTCCGGTGGCATTGTCGACGATGCGCTGGACCCCCGACTTGGCGTCATTGAAGTCCAGGGATGTCAATGTCACGACGCCCTGCCGCGCCGCCGCGATGAACTCGGCCGCGCTCTCACGGCGCTGGGACGCATCGCGATGCTCCTTGATCATGTATCCGCTGAGCACCAGCGAGGCCACAATAACGGCGGCGGCCAGGCTCGCGGCGACAGTGGATCGTCGGGCACGCCGGAGCCGGCGTCGCCAACGTCGGGCTCGCTTCTCCGTCTCGGCAGACCAGAGGGCGGCCTCGGGTTCCTCAGCGGCGTCGCCCGGACTCTCTTCGGCCTTGTCTTCGGTCTTGTCTTCGGTCTTGTCTTCGGTCTCAAGGTTTTCCGGTTGATCCGCAGACGCGGTATCTTCCGGCTCAATCTCCGGGGCGTCCGGTACCTCGGTTACCTCGGTCTGCACGGAATCCGCCGGGTCCGCTTCGGCTCCTTCGGCTTCCGCTCCGACTGATTCTTGTGCGGCTTGTTTTTTTGCGGCTTCGAGAGCTTCGGCGTCGCGGCGCAATTTGATGGCGCGGGCGCGGGCGCGGGCGGCAGCAGCCAGCGCCTCCGCCTCCGCGGCCTCCGCCTCGGCCTCTTCAGCCATCGCAAGCATTTCGGAGGCTGTGGTACTGGTGGTTTCGTCCTCGTTCACCGGAACCGATTTCGTGTCAGCAGCATTCTGGCGGACGCCGCCCCTCACCGCTCACCAGCTCGGGAACGAGGCTGCTCGTGACTCAATGTCAAACTCCTCTACCGCTTGCCCGCCAGTGGCAAGTCGCCTATAGCCTCCGACGGCCGGCGACGGTGTCCGCACCTGGGCGTCGCCGTGGGGCAACCCTACTCGTACGTGACACCCCTCAAGCATGTGCGCCGACGTACTCCTGCCCGCGCTTACCCACCGACGGTCGTCATGACCAGGAGAACCACGTTATCACCGCTTGCGGCCAGTACCGGCCATATTGGCGCACCGCAACCCTGGGAAATACCGCACAAGCTGTGGACATCCGGTTCTCGTATTGGACATATGACATCCAGGGCGGCTAACGCAGTCGATCTTTGACCACCTTGCCGGTCGCGTTCAGCGGTAACGCGTCGAGGAACTCGCACCGATCGCGGCACCTTGAAGCCCGCCATCCGGTCACGGCACCAGCCGATCAGTTCGTCGGCGCTGACCGCACCCTTCGGGACGACGAATGCCTTGCCCGACCTGGCCGAGCCGATCGTCGGGCACACCGATGACCGCGACCTGCGCGACGGCCGGGTGGTCCATCAGGAAGCCCTCGATCTCGGCCGGATAGGCGTTGAATCCGCCGACGATGAACATGTCCTTCTTGCGGCCGACGATGCGCAGCCGCCCGGCCTCGGTGAAGTTGCCCAGGTCTCCGGTGTGCAGCCAGCCGTCGGCATCGATCGCCTCGGCGGTCGCGGCCGGGTCGTCCAGGTAGCCCTGCATGACGCTGTAGCCGCGGGCCAGCACCTCGCCGTCGTCGGCGATGCGCACCTCGACCCCGTCGCAGGGCAGGCCCGCGGTGGTGGCGACGTCCTCGAAGGAATCGCCGGGCCGCGACAGCGTTACGTTGCCGGCTTCGGTCAGCCCGTAGCCGGTCATCAACGTCTGGAACGGCAGCTCGTCGTGGATGCGGCGGATCAGTTCGACCGGGATGTCGGCGGCGCCGGTGACCCCGGCGCGCAACGTCGACAACTTGGCCTTGTCCGGAACGGTCAGCAGCGAGTGATACAGCGTCGGCGGCCCCGGCAGCATCGTGATGCGTTCGCGCTCAATGAGATCCACCACCGCGATCGATGTCGAACACCGCGACCGGCAGCATCGTCGCGCCGCGCAGGAACGACGCGATGAGGCCGGCTTTCAAGCCGAAGGTGTGGAAGTACGGGTTGATCATCAGGTAGCGGTCGCCCTCGCGCAGATCCGCGAGCGTCGCCCACTCCTCGTACATCCGCAGCGTCTGGCGATGATTCATCATCGCGCCCTTGGGGCGGCCGGTGGTGCCCGAGGTGTAGATGATGTCGGAGATGTCGGTGCCGCTCGACCGCCCGCTCGAACGGCGAACCGCCGGAGAGGAAGTCCGACTTCAGATCGATGACCGGGCACCGCCGGCGCGGTAGTCGGTGTAATCCTGGCCCAGGAAACCCTTCTGCACCAGCACGGCCTTGGCTCCGCTGCGGGCGATGATGTCGCCGGCCTCGTCCGTCTTGAACCGCGTGTTGACCGGGACCAGCACGCCGCCCGCGGTCAGCAGCCCGAACGCCGCGATGATCCACTCCGCGGAGTTGGGCGCCCAGATGGCGACCCGGTCGCCCTTGCCGACGCCGAGATCGGCGAACGCGCCTGCAGCACAACGTATTCGGTCGACAAGCTCGGTGAACGTCAGGCGCAGCGGACCGTCGACGACCGCTTCGGCGTCGCCGAACCGGTCCGCCGCGCTCAAGACCATCTCGGGGATGGTCTCCCACGACCGGCTGCGTGCCGTCACACCGTGACGAGGCGAGACAGGTTGCCGCCCATGATCTTTGCCTGGTCCTCGACCGACAGGTGCTCCAGCGCGGTGACGTAGTAGGTCGGCTCCGCCAGCCCCTCCGGGTGCGGCCAGTCCGAGCCGTACAGCACCTGATCCACACCGATGAGGTTGACCAGATCGTCGATGCCCTCCTCGAAGAACGGGCTGACGTGGATGCGGTTCTTGATCATCTTCGACGGGGTCGCTCGGGAACGCTTCCGGGGCCTTCCTGAAGACCTCGGCCATGCCGTCCAGCAGCGGGGTCATCCACTTCGAACCGGCCTCGACGATCGCCGACCTTCAGCTTGGGATGGCGGTAGAGCGCGCCGTGAATCACCCACGACCCCACCGCAGTCCTGGATCGGCCGCCACTCGTTGAGGATGCCCATCGCATTGGTCTGGAACGGCAGCATCTCCTGGTCGGCACCGTCCCACTCGGAGGTGTAGCGGGAGTAGCCGCTGTCGCTGGAGTGCATGCCGACCAGCACGTCGTGCTCGACGACCCGCTCCCAGAACGGGTCGAACTCGGGCAGCGCGAACGACCGCGGGCCGCGGAAGCCGGGGACCGGAGCCGGGCGGACCAGGATGCAGCGGGCGCCGCGCTTGACCACCCACTCCAGCTCCTCGATCGCCTTCTCGACGATCGGCAGGGTGATCACCGGGGTGGTGAAGATCCGGTTCTGGTAGTTGAAGCCCCAGACCTCATCGAGCCACTCGTTCAGCGCATGGATCAGGACGTGGATGGCGACCGGGTCGTCGCGCAGCCGCTCCTCGAGCAGGCTGGCCAGCGTCGGGAACATCAGGGTGCGGTCCAGGCCCAGCTCGTTCATCTTCTCCAGGCGCGGGCCGGGCTCGAAGAACGCCGGGATCGCGCGCATCGGCTCACCGAACAGCTCGCGCTTGGTCTTGCCGTCCGGGTTGCCGAACTTGAAGTACTCCTCCCAGGCGCCCGGCCGGGCGACGACCTCGAAGGTCGGGTTGGGAATGTAGTTGCTGATCTGGCCGCGGATCGCGATCTTGGTGCGCCCGTTGATCTGCACGTACTGGACGTAGTCCTTGTACGCCTTGGGCAGGAACTTGGTCAGCGCCTCCGGCGGCTCGTAGAGGTGGTTGTCCGCGTCAAAGATCGGAAACGGGACGTCCTCCCGATGCGACAACTGGCCCATGGAATCCTCCTTCGCAATTTATGAGAATACTATTCTCTCAACGCACGGGCCGCAACCGGCGCCTCGCACGCACTCGGCAGCGCAACAGATACGAAGCCCGTCGACTACCGCGTTTCGCCGGTCAGCACCTGGCGGTGATCTTGAAATCCGCTGTCGTCGGGTTCACTCGGCTTGTCGGTCTTGTAGCCCTCGGCGCTTCCGCTGATCGTGAATGCGCCGCCACTGAGGTTCATGTCCGCCTTGCTGCCGTCGTGTTGCGAGTACATGCCGGTAAATCCGGCCAGATTCTGGATATGCACCGACGTCCGTGACAATCGACTCCGCGCGCTCATCGAGCACTTATCGTGGCGCCGGATACGTTCGCCGCCGATCTCGGATCGTCCGGAACCACTCCAGCTGAATACACCGAACGCTGTGCGTCTTCACGTCTGTCCCGTTGACGTCACCGACGCTGTGCTGGCAAGCTGGGCCGACGACTGGGGAGAGCTGCACGCGCTCAGCGCCGCTACGACGAGCGCCGCAGCGACCGCCGCGATTCGGTTCTGCACTGCACCACCTCAATTCGAAGCTTCTCCGACCTGCAACGATGATGTTATTCTCCCTGAAGGAGAATGCCAATATCGGCTTTTCCAAGGGTTCTGAAGGGCTCTTTCAAGGTTCTTTTCGAGGCTCGCCGAGGAGCTAACGACGCATGGTGGAGCTGGAGTTCGACAAGGATCTTGGCCAAGGCCTGGCGGTGATCACCATCGATCGCCCGCATGCGCGCAATGCCATCGCGCCGGACACCATGGAGCAGCTGGAAAAAGCGCTCGACGCGGCGGCGGGCGCCCGAGCCCTGGTGATCAAGGGTGCCGGCGAGCGTGCTTTTGTGTCGGGCGGCGACCTCAAGGAGTTGAGCGCGCTGCGGACCGAGGAGGACGCCTCGGCGATGGCAAAACGGATGCGGTCCATCTGTGATCAGATCGCGGCTTTCCCGGCTCCGGTGGTCGCGGCGCTTAACGGCCACGCGTTCGGCGGCGGCGCCGAGGTCGCCGTGGCCGCTGACATACGGGTGGCTGCCGACGACATCAAGATCGCCTTCAATCAGGTCGAGCTCGAGATCATGCCGGCTTGGGGCGGCGCCGAGCGACTGGCTGCGCTGGTGGGAAAGAGCAAGGCGCTGCTGCTCGCGGGCTCCGGCATGGCGCTCGATGCAGTCGAGGCCGAGCGGGTTGGCTTGGTGGACCTGGTTTTGCCCCGCGCTTCGTTCGACTCGCCCGATCGCGGGTGGCGATCGATTGCCAGCTCGCTGGCCCGCCACCCGGCGGCCGAGATAAAGCGGGTAATCAGCGGAGTTTCGCCTGATGAAGCGATAGCATCCTTTGCACGGCTGTGGGTTGCCGACGCACACTGGCAGGCCGCGGAGCGAGTGATGAATCGCACCGCGGGTCCGGGACGGACGGCTGGAGGAGCGACATGACCACCGCGCGGAAATCGCTGGCCTGGGCGGCCCCGTTGGCCCTATTGGAATTAGCCGCGACCACGCTCGTGGGACTGGCGGGCCTGTCGATGGGCACCGGACCGGCACATGCTGATCCGGTCTGGCACCAAGTCACCTACACGGTGTCGGCGAAGAACCCGATCTACGTGGACATCTTCTACCAGGATCAGGACCCCACACTCTTCTCCGACTACAGCCACAACCCCTACACCTTCACCCCGCAGACCCACGCCGACGTCGCCCCGGGTAAGCCGTGGGTCCAGACGGTGCCGCTGCTAGATCCCAACCAGTGGGCCATGGTCACGGTCACCGCCGGCCGTGAGCCAGGTATCCCACAGATTCACTGCGACCTGGCGGTCGACGGCGTCGTCGTCGTATCCAAGGACGGTCCGCGCGGGGCGCTCTGTTCGCTGCGCACCTGGTGAACCACCCAGGCGGCCGGCACACCTTCGATCGGCTGCGGCTCCCCCTCCAGGCGGCGCAGATAGCCTTCCACCAGCTCGATGGTTTCGGCGTGGCCGCCGGACATGCCGAGCGCCTGCTCGAGCACCAGGAATCGCGACAGGCTGGTCATCAGTACCGTCCACACCACCGGCGGCATTTCGCTGGTGTCCACGTCGTAGCGCTGCAGCGCAGCCGTCACCGCTTGTCGCTGTTCGTCGCGGAAACGCTCTGCGTAATAAGCGATTTCGGCGCGCATCTCCTTACGGTGATTGGCCAGCGCCATGAATTCCATCGAAATCTGGGTGAAATCGGGGTCGGTGCCGAATCTCCACAGCGCCCACAACGGCTGCGACGATTGCAGCGCCTGCGCCTGCACCTGAAGGCCTTCCTCGGCGCGCCGCCGGAAGACCTCCAGGAACAGCTCCTCCATGGTGCGGAAGTAGTAGTGCACCAGCTGGGGTTTGAGCCCCGCCTTGTTGGCAAGGCGGCGCGACGTGACCGCCGCGTAGCCCTCTTCGAGCATCAGTTGCTCGGCCGCGTCGAGCAGCAGGGCGCGGTTCTTCGCGTCCGGCGCCCCGATTCTGCGGGCCGATGTCATGCCGTTTCTCCGTGCTCTCGGTGCTCTCGGTGCTGTCGAGGTCGCGTGTTTGCTCGTGCCGATCGTATCGTTGCTCCGCGCTGCGACCTTGACCATGACATTACCGCCATGCTAAGCAGATGCTCAGCACCTCGTGGACATCGGGCGCTAACGGCGCGGGGGTCTCGCCCTTAAATGCACTGAAAGCACCATCCGGCAAAGCCAGCTTGTGGAGGCAAAGCACGACATGAGCACCTTCGAGTCGATCGACTTTTTCACCGACCAGTCCCTGGTCCCAGACCCGCACCCCTACTTCGATTACCTGCGCAGCCAGAACCCGGTGCAACGCCTGCCACACCACGGGGTTGTGGCCATCACCGGCTACGAAGAAGCAACCGAGATCTACAAGGACCCCGACACGTTCTCGAACATCGTCGCGCTCGGGGGGCCGTTTCCCCCGCTGCCCTTCCAACCCGAGGGCGACGACATCAGCCCATTGATCGACCAGCACCGCAGTTACTTTCCGATGAACGAGCACATGGTCACCATGGATCCACCGGACCACACTCGTGCCCGATCGGTGTTGAGCAAGTTGCTGACCCCGAGCCGGCTGAAGCAGAACGAAGAATTCATGTGGCGCCTCGCCGACCGCCAGCTCGACGAGTTCCTGACCAGCGGCGAGTGCGAGTTCATCAGCGAATACTCCAAGCCGTTCGCCACGTTGGTGATCGCCGACCTGCTCGGTGTTCCCGAGGAGGACCACAAGGAGTTCCGCGTGATGTTGGGTGCCGAACATCGCGCGTCACAGGTGGGCGCCTTGAACCACGGGTCGGTCGGCGTCAACCCGCTGGAGTGGCTCGACGAGAAGTTCTGCGCCTACATCGACGAGCGGCGACGCGAGCCGCGCAACGACGTGCTGACCTCGCTCGCGACGGCGAAATATCCGGACGGGTCCACACCCGAGGTCATCGAAGTGGTCCGTTCGGCCACATTCCTTTTCGCCGCCGGACAGGAAACCACGGCCAAGCTGCTCAGTGCCGCGCTGCAGGTGATTGGCGATCGGCCCGACATCCAGCAACGGTTGCGTGACGACCGCAGCTTGATTCCCGGGTTCATCGAGGAGTCGCTGCGGATGGACAGTCCGGTCAAGGCCGACTCGCGGCTGGCCCGTCGGGCCACCACCATCGGCGGCGTAGATATCGCCGCCGGCACCGTGGTGATGGTGCTACCGGGTGCGGCCAACCGCGATCCGCGCCGGTTCGAAGATCCGCACGAATTCCGCCTCGACCGAAAGAATGTTCGCGAGCACATGGCGTTCGCCCGCGGGGTGCACTCATGCCCTGGTGGACCGCTCGCTCGAGTCGAGGGCCGAGTCTCGATCGAGCGCATCCTGGACCGCATGTCCGAAATAATGATCAACGAGGTCAAACACGGACCGGCCCACGATCGCCGCTACACCTATGAGCCGACGTTCATCCTGCGGGGGCTGCACGAACTCCACCTCACCTTCACGCCGACGCCGTGAAGGTTGGTGGGGAGCCGCCCTCACGACTCCGTTGCAACGGCCACAGGCGCGCGTCAGGTTAGCGGCGCGCTTTCGATCTGCTCGAAGATCTTCGAGAACGCAAAGGGAGTTTGCTGGACTCCGCTGCCGCTAGTAACAACGTCGGGCCCCATCTGGTCACGTGGCAACTCCCAAGCGGACAGTTCGCCAATGCCGTTCTGCTGCGCAAAAGTTGTCAACTGTTGGGCATTGGCAAGGGTGAAGATTTCGGACGGGTCGTCGTTGACTCCGATCAAGGGCGTCACCCCCACCATCGACCACGCCTGCTGGCTCGACAGCGACGGATACAGCGTCATCAACTGACTGTGGGTGGCCGTTGCGGCATCGATGGCATAGGTGCCCATGCCTGGGTTGTTGGCCTGGTCGAAGCCATAGCCGTAGTCCATGGCCATGATGTTCACGTGCGAGACGTTGACGCCGTTGTTCGCAGCGGTCTGCAAGACGTTCAATCCGCCGCCCTGCCCCGGGACCAGGCCGGTCGGCAGGACCGGAAGGGTGTAGGTGACGGTCACGGGCGTGCCGTTGGCCGCCTCGGCCTGCTGCAGCATTTCGATGGCCCTGGACTGCGTGGTCATCGCCTGGGTGTTGCCCTGCAACGCCCCTTCGACGTCGAAGTCCAGGTTGTAGATGTGGTAGGTGTTCACGATCTGCGCGTACTGCTGCTCGAGCGCCGCCGGAGTCTGACCGGGGACCGCCGACAAATCGGTGCCCACCGCACCGCCAAACGAGAGCGTCCCGTTGATGCCCGCGGCGTGCATGTTGGCCAGCTGGTTATTGATGTAAGAGGCCTGCGATCCCCCGTTGACGTCGTAGGCCGAATAGCCACCCCAGGCCGCGTGACCACTTGGGTCCGCATTGATGAAGGCCAGATTGACGTTCTTGATCCCGTTTTGAGCAGCGCCCGCGAAGTTGTATCCAGATCCATCAGCATTTGGGTAGAGCGTGATGTCGACATAGGGCGAGTACTGCTGGCCGGACGCTGTCCCGCCGGTCCCCGTGCCAGTGCCAGTTCCGGTTCCGGTTCCAGTACCCGTGCCGGTTCCAGTACCCGTGCCGGTACCTGTGCCGGTGCCGCCGCCCGTGACTGCTTGTCCGTTGAGCAGCACATGCGTCGGTGCCGTATAAGAGCCGGTCTGCAAACCTTGGAAGCCAACGGTGACCGAACTCCCAGGTGCAATCGTTTGCGTCCAAGGCTCAGCGGTGATGGTGTATTGCGTGCCGGACTGGGATAGCTGCCCGCTCCACGCACTCGTGATGGATTCGTTTGCGGGCAGATCGAATTGGAGCTGCCAGTTGGTCACCGGCGTCGTGCCCGTATTGGTGATCGTGTAATTGCTAATGAAGCCGTTATCCCACTGATCCGTCTTCGTGTAACTCGCCGTCAATCCGGTACCACCGGTCCCGGTCCCAGTCCCGGTCCCAGTCCCGGTCCCAGTCCCGGTCCCAGTCCCAGTGCCCGTGCCCGTGCCCGTGTCGCCACCAGTGCCGGTCCCCGTACCAGTACCAGTACCCGTGCCCGTGTCGCCACCAGTGCCGGTCCCCGTGCCCGTGCCGGTCCCCGTTCCCGTGCCCGTGCCTGTCCCCGTGCCCGTGTCGCCGCCAGTGCCCGTGCCGGTGCCGGTTCCCGTTCCAGTGCCCGTGCCCGTGCCGGTGCCGGTGCCGGTGTCGCCACCAGTGCCGGTGCCGGTTCCCGTACCCGTACCCGTACCCGTACCCGTACCAGTCCCCGTGCCCGTGCCAGTGCCAGTTCCCGTGTCACCCCCAACCGAGTGCCCGTTCACCAGCACATGCGTCGGCGCCGAGTAAGCACCGTTCTGCGAGCCTTGGAAGCCAATGGTGACCGACTGGCCGGGTGCAATCGCGCCGTTATAACTCTCCGGCGTCACCGTGTACTGGGTGCCCGAGTGAGAAACCTGCCCATTCCACAGATTCGTGACGGATTCATCTGCGGGCAAATCGAATTGGAGCTGCCAGTTGGTCAGCGGAGTCGTGCCCGTATTGGTGATCGTGTAATGACCAGTAAAGCCGCCGTTCCACTGCGACGCCGTGTAGGTCGCCGTCACCCCGGTGTCGCCCGTACCGGTACCTGTGCCCGTGTCGCCGCCGGTACCCGTACCCGTGCCCGTGCCCGTGCCCGTTCCAGTTCCAGTACCTGTGTCGCCGCCAGTGCCAGTGCCAGTGCCAGTGCCGCCGCCCGTACCGGTACCGGTGCCCGTGCCTGTGCCCGTGCCCGTCCCCGTGCCCGTCCCCGTGCCTGGCCCAGTCCCAGTCCCAGTCCCAGTCCCAGTCCCAGTGCCCGCGTCACCACCGACCGGCTGGCCATTCACCGTCAAATGCGCGGGTGCCGCATACGCTCCGCTCTGCGAAGCCTGGAAACCGACAGTGACCGAGTGGCCGGGCGCAATCGTGCCGTTAAAGCTCTCCGACGTCACCGTGTACTGCCCACCCGACTGCGACACCTGCCCATTCCAAAGATTCGTAATCGATTCATTGGCAGGCAAGTTGAACTGAAGCTGCCAGTTGGTCAACGGAGTCGTGCCCGTGTTGGTAATCGTGTAGTTGCCGACGAACCCGTTATTCCACTGCGACGTCGTCGTGTACGTCGCCGTCACCGCGGTACCGCTGGTGCCGGCACCGGCGGCCGCCGGCGTTGTCCCACCGGCAGCCGCCGCCGCACCCGACGTCCCGCTACCCGAACCACTCGTCGTACCGGCAGCGCTGCTGGCGCCAGTACCCGACGTCGACCCGCCCGACGACGACCCACCCGTCGTGGAATCGGCCGTCGCGGCGGCGGCCCCACCGCCATGCCCCGTGGCCGCACTCACCATTCCGGCCAGCTGCTGCCCGAAACTCTGCAACGACGACGCACCACTCGCCTCGGCGCCGGCATACCACTGCGCACTCGCCGACAACGACGCCACAAACCGGGCATGGAACGCCGCCGCTTGGGCGCTCAGGGCTTGGTAGTCCAGGGCGTACGTATTGAACAACCTGGTGATGGCGCCCGACACCTCATCGCCGGCGGCCGCCAACAACCCCGTCGTCGGGGCCGCCGCCGCGGTGTGCGCGGCGCCGACCGCCGAGCCGACTCCGGCGATATCCATCGCCGCCGCCGCCAGTGTCTCCGGTGCAGCAACCAGATATGACAGGACCAATCCTTCCATCACGGCATTATCACGGGCTTATCACGTAACTATCACGACCTCAGGTCTGATCGCACGACGCTAGCACGATTACGACACGGACTTATCGTAAATTCGTAAGATATTTAACTGAGTGCAGTGAGAAATAAAACGCGTGCGCTCGCACTCTTGGAAAAACTCATTAGTCGCTGACACGCCACAGCGCTCGTCACGGCGTTACCAGCACAGACCACCGTTGAGCCGCGCCGGTTACTAATCCGATACTTGGTAATTCAGCACTGGCACAGCGTATTACGCGGCGCACCACAGTCGTCGAACACTGCGCACTGATTGCTCGTGCTGGCGGTGCTTCGCGAGCGAGAGAACGGTGACGTTCGCTGTGACTGCTCCCCATGCACTCGGTGGTGCCTCATACATTAAAGAAGAAAGAATGCGTGTGATCGCTATTTATCCTAAAGGCTCGCCATCACTCGTCATACCGGCCAAGCTTGCGCCGTAAGGGTGCCAAAAACGCGTTCAGGCCTTAACTCGTTACGCCGATAATGACCGGAGAGGTCGGCACGATTGCCGCACGGCGGCGATCTCATTGATGCGGCCGGGACCGCTGCCAGCTCGGCGCGCCCGTAAACAGCGACCCCACCGCCACGAAGGCCCCGGCCCCCGGCGGACTTCATGATTAGGCTCCGTTTTCGATCTGCTCGAAGATCTGCGAGAACTCGAAGGGGGTTTGTGCAATTCCGCTGCCGTCGACGGCATCTACCGAGCCCAGGGTGCCTGTGATGTCGCGGGGCAACTCCCACATCGACAGTTCGCCGATACCGTTCTGCTGGGCGAACGTGGTCAGCTGCTGGGCGTTGGCGATGGAGAAGATCTCGCTCGGGTCGTCGTTGATTCCGATCAGCGGCGTCACGCCAACCATCTGCCACGCCTGCTGGCTGGTCAGCGACGGATACAGTGTCATCAACTGACCATGGGTGGCCGTCGCGGCATCGATCGCGGCGGTGCCCATGTTGGTGACCGACGGATCGTAGTAGTCCATGGCCATGATGTTCACCCGTGAGATGTCCACCACGCCATAAGAATTCGGAGTCGTAGCGATCTGCAGAACGTTCAACCCCCCACCCTGCCCCGCGACCAGACCCGTTGGCAGCACCGGGAGTGTGTACGAGACGGTAACGGGCGTTCCGGCAGCCGCCTCGTACCGCTGTAGCATCGCGATCGCCTGCGCCTGAGTCGTCAGCGCTTGCGTGTTGCCCTGCAACGCACCTTCGACGTCGAAGTCAAGATTGTAGATTTTGTAGGTGTTCACCACCGATAAGTAGTCCTGCTCCAGCGCGCTGGCGGTCTGCCCGTTAACCGCCGAGAGATCCGTGCCGGCCGCCCCGCCAAAAGAGATGGTCCCGGTGATGCCTGCGGCATGCATGTTGGCGATCTGGTTGTTGATGTAGGAGCTCTGGGAACCGCCGCTGACGTCGTACGCCGAATAGCCGCCCCAGGCCGGCTGGCCATTTGAATCGGCGGTGATGAAGGCAAGCGTGACGTTTTTGACTCCGGCCTGGCCGGCGGACGCAAAGTTGTATCCAGATCCATCGGGGTTGGGGTAGAGCGTTATGTCGACATAGGGCGAGTACTCCCCCGTGCCGGCGCCACCACCACCACCACCGCCGCCGCCACCCCCACCGCCAATGCTGCTGCCGGCGCTGCCGTCGGTGCCCTCGGTGCCCGCTTCGCCGAACACTGCCGAGCCCTGACCGCCGGACCCGCCCGCGCCGCCGAGGCCGCCGAGGCCGCCGGTGCCGCCATTACCGCCGTTGCCGCCATTGCCGCCATTGCCACCGTTGCCATAAAGTAGCCCGCCGCGCCCGCCGGCTCCTCCGGCAGCGCCGGCACCGCCCACGGCACCGTCCGTACCGGCCCCGCCCGCACCGCCCCGACCGCCATTGCCGAACAGCCCGGCGTCGCCGCCCGTGCCGCCCGGCTGCCCGGCAGCGCCGGACCCACCGTCGCCACCGTTGCCCCAGAGAAGCCCGCCGGCCCCGCCGTTTAGCCCGCTCCCCGCCGCCTCGTTGATGCCGTTGCCCAGCAGCGGGCGCCCCAGCAAGGTATCGGTGGGCGCATTGATCAGACCCAGCGCGTCTTGCTCCAGGGCCTGCAACTGCGAGTTATTGGCCGCCTCGGCGGCGGCATACGAACTGCCCGCGCTGTTCAACGCCTGCACGAACCGCTGGTGGAAGGTCCCGGCCTGAGCGCCAAGTGACTGGAAGGCCTTGGCGTGGCTGGAAAAAAGCGACGCTATCGCCTCCGACACCTCGTCACCTGCGGCGGGCAACAAAGCGGCAGTCGGGAACACCGCCGCCGCGTGGGCCGCGCTCAGCGCCGAACCGATACCCGCGAGATCTGACACTGCGGCGGCTAATGTCGCCGGTGCAGCGATCACAAACGTCATGGCGCCACCTACGTGTCATCGGTTGTTGGGCCGAAGTGTAGGCCCAAACGAGATCTAACCGTTATGAAACCGTGATATTCGTGGCGATGTCTGCAACCAGTCCGTTCGACCTCCGCGCGTGGTGGCTCAGCGCTACCGGAGCGTCATGCCGGCGATGTAGCAGGCGAATAGGCTCAAGCCGATCAGTATCACCCAGGCGTCGGTCAGGTGGCACAGCAGGGCGGGGGCTTGGCGCACTTCCATGAACTCCCGAAAGATGATGCGCACCTTGATAAGTGCGATCACGATCACGCTCGACGTGGCCACCACGCTAGGCCTCAGCGCACCGCCATGCTGCTCGGCCGAGTGGTCTATGACCAGATAGGCCAGCGTGAACGACGCCAGAATCAGCCACACGACCAGCAGCCTCTTGTTGAATTCGACCTTCACCTATCACCTCACCACGTACAGCAGCGCGAAAATGAGCACCCAGAGGAAGTCGACGGTGTGCCAGTAGGTGGCGCATGTTTCGACGAGTTCCTGGGATCGCCTGGCCGGACTCCGAAGTTGATAGACGACGATCCCGAGGACGACAAAGCCAATCAGCAGGTGCACGAAGTGGATTCCGGTGAGGAAGAAGTAGTAGGTGAAGAAGTCGTTGGTGGGGAAGTCGTTTCCTTGGTGGATCTGTCCGGCCCACTCGAGCACCTTGGACACCATGAACGCGACGCCGAAGAACGCGCTGACGTAGGCGTCTCGTTGCGCCAGGCGGTATGCGCCGGCGCGGGCCGACTGGACGCATCGCGCCACCGACCACGAACTCAGCAGCAGGACGAGGGTATTGAAAACACCGACGCGCAGGTCCAGCTGCGCCTGGGCGTGCAGGAACAGCTCGGGACTTCTGGCACGGTAGAACAGGTAGAAGCCGAAATAGCCTGTGAAGACCAGCGTTTCGAAGAACACGAAGGCCCACATGTCGGGCTGGCCCGGCACGAACTTGACGGGCTTTTCGGCATTGACGACGTCGGCCATCACGCCGCCTTCCGCGAGGTCGGGCGAACGGAGGGCCCGGTACCGAAGTCCTCGCGCTGGATCAGCCGCCGCAGCAGGAAGATGAAAACCCCCGTGTAGACGCCGAACACGACCATGTCAAGCCACCACGCGATTTGGCCGTTCCAGGCCAACACGCCTTTCCGGAAGATCCATGCGGGCGACACGACGATCTCGGTCAGGCGCGTTGCAGAGGTTGAGATATCCGAACCACTTGGGGAACACCCGGTTCTTGTCGATGAGAATCGCGAGCATCCACACCAGCGAGCCGATCAGGAAGACTCCCATGGTTCCGACGAACGACAAGAAGGCGAAGTCGTAAATCCAGGCGATCAGCTCGGGGTTGCGGTCGGTCCGCAGGGCGCCGACGGTTATCGCGATGCACATCAGTAGCATGCCGGGGATCGCGCTGAGCGAGTACAGCACCAAATACGAATACGCGAAGGCGCGGCTGACCGACATGCGCCGCATCGAGTAGGCGATGAGCGCATTGTTGATCGTCGTCATTCCGCCGACGACGAACATGATGGCGAACCCGGCCACCAGCCCGAAGTGGTTGTCGTGGAACCATCGCACGATTCGTGCGGAGTCCCACGAAGGCGATGGCGGGGGCTGGACGCGGGTGACCACGAAAAACACCACGAAGAAGAAGTTGTAGAAGACGACGAGCGTCCACCACGCCAGCCACAGCTCGCGCTTCGGGTTATACCGGCAGTGCCAGATGATCCGACCGGGCAGCGACCCCTCAGGGGGTCCCGCCGGTGCGCGGCGGCGACGCCGGCGGCGTCGCCACTGTTCTCATGCCTCGGCTCCCGCTCGCTCCCGGTAAATCGCTTGGCCCAAGACGATTCCCATCGCAATGATCCACACCGCAATGGCGATGTTCTTCAGCCAGAACGACAACGTTCCGTCCCACGCCACGGGGCCGGCCAAGGTCAGCCCGACGAATGCCGCCGGCACCAGCGCGGCCGCAACGAGCAGATTGAAGTGTGCCACCCAGCGTGGCAGCACCGGCCGCGACGGATCGTCGAAGTAGATCGCCAGGGCGAGGATCACGCTTTGCGCGATGAGGAACGGAACGAGGGTGGTGAACGTGATCCAGGCGAAATCGTTGAGCAGCTGCGTCAGCTCCGGGTTCCGCTCGGGACGGAAGGCGGCCAGCAGCCAGCAGATGTTGGCGACGAGGAACAGGGTCGGGCCGGCCGGCCGGCAGCCCAGCAGGCGTAGGAGAAGATCGGCGTGCGATGAGCCATCCGGCGGACCTGCATCACCATCAGGATCACGATCGGAACGAGGCACACGCCGAACCAGTTGAACAGGATCATGCTGTAGCGGATGCGCGGCAGGTTCGACGGATCGCGGTAGAACGCGGCAACCTGGTCGGCCGGCATCGTGGGCGACATGGGCGGCGTGAATCCCGGAAAAAGGAAAAATGCGGCGCACCAGATGATCACCGCCGCGGGTAACGTCCACAGCAGGATCAGCTCACCGTCGATGCGTCTCATATTGCGCGGGGATTGAGAGACTTCTGCAACGTTTTCGCCGACGTCGGCCATCGTTGACTCCTTCCGGCGCTAGTCAGCGAAGCTAGCCGATCGGCTATCCAGGAGTCAATAGCCGATCGGCTACGCTCTGGGCGTGGCTTCCCCGCAGGCCGATAGCCGGTTCCGTTTCATCACGCGCAGCACCGCCCAGGCACGTGTGCTGGATGCCGCCCTGGGCCTCATCGCCGAGCACAGCGTGGGCGGAACCTCACTGCAGATGATCGCCGACGCGATCGGAGTCACGAAGGCGGCGGTCTATCACCAGTTCAGAACCAAGGAGCAAATCGTCATCGCGCTCACCGAACGCGAACTCGGGGGTCTGGAGGAGGCCTTGGAGGCCGCCGAGGCCGATCCCTCCCGAGCACGAGAGTTGCTGCTGGACAGGGTCATCGACATGGCGATCGAGCGCCGCGGCGCGGCCAGCACCCTACAGTTCGACCCCGTCATCGTTCGGTTGCTCGGCGACCACGAACCGTTTCAGCAGTTCATCCAGCGCCTCTACAGCGTGCTGGTCGGCGACGCAGGCGACGACAGCCGGGTGTTGGCGGCGATGCTGTCGGGTGCCATCGCGGTCGGGGTGGTCAGCCCGCTGGTCGCCGATATCGACGATGAGACACTGCGTTCTCAGTTGCGGCGCATTACCGGCCGGCTCATGGACGCGGGCGACGGCTAGTCACGAGTTCGAATTCCGAAAATGATTTCTGGTTTCAATTCAAGAATTCAGGTACGGTTTTCGCATGCACTCTGTCGCGCGTTTCGCTGCCGCAGCGATCATGACGATCATCGGCTTTGGATTGGCGAGTGTGGCCACCGCGACCACCGCACGCGCCGACGATCCCCCGTGGCCGTTCGTGGGATACCACTGGTGCCCGGGCCAGCCATTCAATCTGGCGGCATGGGGACCCCAATGGGATTGGACCACCTGTCACGACGCGCATCATCGCGACCATGGATGGCACTATCCATAACCGCGATTACTGGGGACCCAGCCCATTCCAAACGTGGCCGGAGATTCCGAACACGCTGCCGCTGAATCGGGCCGAATGCGCGACCCCAAAGAGATTATGTGTCGCCGCGCTCCCAGATTTGGGTGCCGTCATGCGCATTGCAGACCAGGAATAGGCCATCCGGCGCCTGTGCGACGTAATACTCCGGGTAGTCAATGCACGACGAATTCTCGTCCTTGATGCCGGCCATCGGAGGTGACCGGAACCATCGCGGCTCATACCTTCTCGGTGAGCCGCAGAACATCAGCCGTCCCGGCTGCGTGGCGAAGGACACGTAATAGTCGGCGGTCGCGAATACGAAGTAGGTGGTGTTGTCACACGGCGCACCGAGAACCTGGTGCGGCCTGATACCCGGCGTGCAATCCGGGTAATCGCAGTTACTCGGTCCGGCGGCAGCCGGCGGCGCCGCCGACACGCCAAGGCCCACCAAAGCGGCGACAGATGCCACGATGAATCGCACGAGATTACTTTGCCACGCCGGAAAGGAGATTGGGAAGGAAATTCTGCCTTTCGGAGAACAAGCGAATCGGGTGCCGCTACCAACGGCATTGGCATCCCCCCTGCCAGTGATAATGTGGCTCTCCGACCGGTGCGGACAAGGGGGTGATCCATGCCGCCGCGCGAGCTTTCGGCAAGACGCTCGACGCCGAAGTCCGCGGGTAGACGACGCCCAAGCGCCGACTCCGGTACCCGAACCAGACGAAGTCACCCAGGCGGAAGCCCGTGCCGAGGCCGCACGTGCCCGTGCCGTGCGGCTGCGGCAGCTAGCCGAGGCGGCATCGGAGCAAGGCGACGGGTCCAACGCCGAGGACGCCGACGACGAACACGACCCCGGCGTGCCGCGCGAAGATGATCAGGCCGAGACGGCAGCGTCGCGCCGGTTACGGCTGCGACGACAGTTTCGACTGCCTCGGCTGCACCGCCCAAGCCGCAAAGCCCTGGCCGCGGCCCTCATCATCTGCGGCGCACTGACGGCGAGCGGATATGTGGCGTGGCAGCACCATCGCGTCCTACAGCAGCATGAGCGTGCCGCGGACTACGCAGCGGCGGCCCGCAATGCCGTCATGGCGATGATGTCGATCGATCCGAGCAAGGCCAGGGACGACGTACAACGTTTCAGCGAATCGACCACCGGGATGTTCAAGGTCGGCGTGTTGATGAGCGCCGAGAACCTCATTGCGGCTGTCGAGCAGTCGAAGGCCACCATGAAGTGCACAGTGCAAGCCGTCGCGGTGCAATCGATGACCGGGGATGCGGCAGTTGTCCTGGTCACGGCGAAAACCGAGATCACCAAGGCCGATCAACCTAAACCGCAATCGCGGTCGTGGCGCCTTGTTGTCAATGTTGAACGCGAGGGAACGCAGCTCAAGATCGCGAGATTCGAGTCCGTCCCGTGACGGTCGACACCGCACCGACGAAGGAAGAGCCCGAAGAACCCGAAGAGGTAGTGCGGTGGCGCCGCATCGGCGCGCTCGGGCTCTGGGTGCGTCGCTGCCTGGCCCGGTGGCGCCCAATTCTGTTGACCATCATGGTAATTGCCGCGACGGTTTTCGCAGCCGGCTATTTCCGCTACGTGTACCGCCCGGACATGGAGACCGACAAGGCCGTCGCGCACCAGGTCGTCAAGGCGGCCAGTGATGGCGCGGTGGCGCTGCTGTCCTACTCTCCCGACACCCTCGACCGCGATCTCAGCAATGCCAAATCACGGGTCAGCGAGAGCTATCTCGCCTACTACCAGCAGTTCGCCGACCAAATCGTGGGCCCGGCGGCCCAGCGCGGCAGAGTTACGACGACAGCCACCGTCGTCAGGGCGGCCGTGGCGGAACTGCACTCGAGTTCAGCCGTCGTGATTATGTTTATCAAACTAAAAACCGCGAGCAAGGAAAAGCCGGAACCGATTGTGACATCGAGCACCCTTCGGGTGACCGTGATAAAAGCTAAGAGCTCCTGGCTTATCGAGAAATTCGAGACCGTCGGACCACCGCATCCATAGCACCCTTATACCGAAACGCGATAAGTGTTAGCCTTTGGGAACTCACTCGAAAACAGCGGTACATACGCGTCGAGGAGCATGTGATGCATTCAATGAGCATGGCGGCAAGCGCGGCACTGGTGGCAGCGACCACGGCCGTTTGTGTCGGTGCTGCCCCGCCCGCGCGGGCGTATAACGCCGCCATCAGCGGGACCTATACCGCCACGGTCGTCGGCGACTGGGCCAGGACGAACACAGTCCTGCACGTGGAGCCGACGCTGCGAAGCATCTGGACCATCACCTCGTCGTGCAGCACCGCCCAGGACTGCAGCGGCCAGGTGACCAGCGACCAAGGCTGGAGCGCACCGCTGACCATGCACGACGGACAAATGTGGACCGTCAAACATGACATACCGAATTGGGAGACCTGTCCCGACGGCACCTCATTCACCGGTAGAGACGTAATCTTTTTCTATCCCGCGAACCCGGATACCGGCGAACTCGTGAACGGATCGTCCGTCCTGGCCGGATGGGAAAAGACGACCGGCCCGAGCGGAGCCTGCGGAAACAACGCCCCGCTGTATATCAATCAGCCGTTCCGGCTGGACCAAATTGGGTAACCGCGCGCGATTAACCCCGATTAACCCCAATACCGTTCAGTTAAGGTTACATGGGTGTAGTTTGTAGGGCATGCCTCGTTCGGGTTGGCGTAAGCCTGAGTCGGATCGTCGGTTGTCGGATTTGGTGTCGGTGGGGGTGCTGACTCGGGTTTTCCCGGCGGATGTGGTGGATGAGGTGATTGTGGAGGCCGGGCGGACCCAGCAGCGGCATCGGTCGTTGCCGGCGCGGGTGATGGCGTATTTCGCGATCGGGATGGGTTTGTATGGGGAGGGTTCGTATGAGGATGTGTTGGCGCAGTTGACCGATGGTCTGGCGTGGGCCTCGGGGTGGCGTGAGCAGTACCGGTTGCCGGGTAAGTCGGCGATCTTTCAGGCCCGGGAGCGGCTGGGATCGGCACCGTTGGAAGGGCTGTTTGCCCGGGTGGCGGTCCCGTTGGGCGGTCCGCAGACCGCGGGGGTGTGGCTGGCGGGGCGGCGGATGGTCGCCATCGACGGGACGTGTTTGGATGTGGCCGACACCGCGGCCAATGACGCCCATTTCGGGCGGCCCGGGGTGAACAAGGGTGAGAAGGCGGCGTTCCCGCAGGCGCGGTTGGTGGGCTTGGCCGAGTGCGGCACGCATGCGGTGTTCGCCGCGAAGATCGGGGCGTATCCAGACAGTGAAGCTACGCTCGCCGAAGGACTTCTCGACGCACTCGCCGAGGATATGCTGCTGCTGGCTGATCGTGGGTTCTTTTCGTATGCGTTGTGGCGCAAGGCTGCTGGCACGGGCGCTGACTTGTTGTGGCGGGTCCGCGTCGGCGGGCGCGGGGCACCAGGGCCAGCGCATGTACGCGATCTTGCCGACGGGTCGTGGCTGGCGCATTTGCGCCAATCCAACGACCACGTCAGTGAGCCGATGCTGGCCAGAGTCATTGACTACACCCTCGACGACGGGCGCGAGAACCCGAGCGTCTACCGGTTGTTCACGACGATGCTCGACCCCATCGAGGCGCCCGCCGACCAGTTGGCCCTGGCCTACGCGCAGCGCTGGGAGATCGAATCGGTCTTCGATGAACTCAAAACCCATCAACGTGGCCCCCGGATCGTGCTGAGATCGAAGTCACCTGACCTTGTCCTGCAAGAGATTTGGGGACATCTGTGCTGCCATTACGCGATCCGATCGGTGATGGCACACGCGGCCCAGCATGCTGGTCATGACCCGGACCGGGTCAGCTTCGTCGCGGCCCTGCGCATCGTGCGCCAATCCGTCGCCCAGCAGGGCGCTTTTCCCCCCTGACCACTCCGGCGCCAACGAAGCACACTGGCAGGCCGTGCTGCGCCGCATCCTCGATCGCCTCAACCCGATCCGCCGCCTCCGGTCAGCCCCGCGCGTGATCAAACGCAAAATGCCGAAATGGCAGGTCAAACGCGCCGCCCACGCCTACTGGCCCCAACCCGAGCATCCACCCCACGCCAACATTCGCTCACCTTAACTGAACGGTATTGCGATTAACCCTCGCTTAGTCGGCCCAGCCTAAAAGCCGGGCGCCGAGCCTCATGTGGCGAACATGTCCTTCCATGTTTTCGGAGCTTTAGGCGACGTGGGCATGGCCAGATCCGACTGGCGATATACCTGGCCATCCGGGCCGACGTAGGCACCGGTGTGCGGGTTGTACTGGGCTATCGCCACGGACGGGCGGGGCCGCGACCCGTCGCCGCCGAACGCGCTCGGCGCCGCTGACGGCGTGACACCCGGCGTAATGGCCGGGGGCCCAGTTGGGTTCGATGGAACGTCGATCGGCGCTATGGGCGACACCTCGCCCATCGTTGCCGCCGGCCCCGGCGGGAACGGTGACGGGGCTCCCGGCGGCGGACCTACTCCTGGAGGCAGCGGCGTCCCCTCCACCGGCCCGAAGATTCTCTCGCGATTCCAGTTCATTCGGTCGTCGGGCTGGATCCCCTGAGCGATGAGGTTCGGGTCCAGTGGATAGGTACCGAATATGTGCTGCCTCATCGCGAGCGGTTCGAAAGGCTTGTCGCTCTCGCAGATCTCGACGGTCGGCGCACGCTTTCCGGGCTGCCCCATGCACGGGTAGTTGCGCGCACCGCGCACCGCGATAGGTGAATCCTGCGGCAGTTTGCAGTACAACCCGTTGGGCGTGTCGACGGTGCGGGTGTCGGCCGGGCTACGCCATTCGCTGGGCGGCAGAAATCCGACCGTGCAGAAGGGCGGGTCACTGAGGATGAGATTGAAGGCGCCCGTGGCCAACCCGGTCGGGGACTTCGTCCCGAGGAACGACTGAATAGCGGCGGTGAACGGCGGCAGCAACACCAGCACCTGCTCGATCGACGCGTGGTATGTCACTCCGATCTGACCGATGGTCGTGAGGTTGGCCAGCAACACCGGCAGCGTCGGCTTGATCTGGTCAAGCAGCCTGGATGCCTCGTTGAGAGCATCGGGCCCCCGTTCCAGCAGGGTGCGGATCTGCGGGTCGTTCTCGGCTAGCTGACCCGTGACCCCGGCAAGGCTGCGCGCCCACGTCCGGATCGAATCGGCGGTCTCGGCTTGCGCATCGAGAAACGGCCCGCTGTCCTCGGTGAGCTTCCGGGCGCGGTCGGCGACGCCGTTGAGGTCGCCGGAGATCTGCGCCGAGGAGTCAAACAGCGATCCGAAATCGTAACCGGTGCCGTTAAACGCCTTGTACGACTCGTCGAGCAATCGGCTGAGCTTGCCCTTGGGGATGCTGTTGACCAAGGCACTGGACTGATCGAGCACGGGACCGATCGGCTGCGGAATCGTGATGTTGTTCGCGGCGATCACCGAGTTGTTGTGCAGGTAAGGCGGCTTGTCGGTTCGTGGCCGCAGATCAACGTAATATTCCCCCACCGCGGAGATGCTGCGCACCTCCGCCTGTAGGTCCGCGGGAATCTTCGGTGAACTATCAAGAGCGAGAGTGGCTTTCGCGCCGTTGGAGGTCAACGATATCGCGGTGACCTTGCCGATCTGCACCCCGCGGTAGGTCACATTGCTGAAGCGGTACAGCCCGCCGGTGGCGGGCAGCTCCAGCGTGACCGTCATCTTGCCGATGCCTAGCAGCGTCGGCGCCTGGACGTACCACAAGACCATCACCGCGACACCAATGGTCCCGACGATCACGAAGACCACCAATTGGATGCGGATAAAACGGGTCAGCATCTACTGCCCCCCATCCGTCGGCTGGCTCGTGGCCGGAGTCGCGCCCGGGACTGGGGCACCCGATTCCGGCGATGGCGTGGCAGCGTTCCCCGGGCCGGGTGACGCCGGTAGCGGGCCTGGCAGCTCCGCAGCCCCAGCGACGCCGGCCGACCCGGCTGGCAGGGGTCCTGGCAGCGTCTGCTGCGTCACCGGCGCCCCGGCGGGCGGCGGCGGCGGTGCGCCGTACTTGAATAGGAGATATTCGGGATCCCCGGGCCCGGGCACGCCCTCCGCGCCCAGCCGACCCCAGTGGGTGCCCAGCAGGATGCTCTTGCGGAGGCCGGCGTTCGTCAGATCGATGATGAAAGTTCCATTGACGTAGTCACCCCGGATATACCGATCGATGAAACCCTGGGTGAACGGGAACGTCGGCGCGTACGCAATCGCGGCGTCGAGATCCGGCCCGATGTCGGCGAGCGACCCTAGCGCCGGCCCGAGATTCTGCAGGTTCTTGACCAAGTCGTTTCCCGCGTCGTTGACCAGCCGGGTGGCGGTGTCGCTGAACACCCCGAGTTTGTTGAGCGCGGCGACGAAGCGCGGCCGCTCCGTGATGAGCACATCCAGCGCCGGCGGTATCTTGTTGAGCGCCTGGGTGATCACGTCGCGCTGGTTGGCAAACGTGGCGGAGAGCCGGTTGAGTGCTTTTAGCGACGCCACGATGTTGTCGCGTTGCTGGTCGAACGTGCCGACGAACCGGTCGAGGCGGTTGAGCAGATCGCGGATATCGCCGCCGCGCCCGCCCAGTGCCGCGTTGAAGTTGTGGATGATGTCCCCGAACTGACCCAACCCGCCGGCGTTGAGAACCACCGAGAGCGACGACAACGTCTGCTCGGTCGACGGATAGGTCGACGACCGGTCCAGCTTGATCGAAACGCACTTGTCTATCGGGCGCTGACATGGTTGCAGCCGTCCGCTGCCCTGCTGGCCCGCCGGCGGATTCAGCTGCAGGTGCATGGATCCCAGCAGGCTGGTCTGGCCGACGCTGGCCACCGCGTTGGCGGGAACCGTCACGTCGGAATTGACCGAGACTTCGACGAAGGCGTGCCAGTTTTGCACCGTCATCTTGCTGATGCTGCCGACAATGACATCGTCGATCATCACCGGCGAATTCGCTTCCAGCGTACCGACGTTGGAGAGCTCGATGCGGTAGATGCTGGAGCCCGGGCCACGTCCCACCGCGCCCGGCAGCGGCAGCGAATTCAGGCCGTTGAACGCGCATCCGGTCGCCACGAGCATGACGCAGCAGCCGATGCCGAGCACCCTGCCGAGCATTCTCGATATGGCTGGCATGGCTGGTATGGCGGCACGGGCGGTCATGGATGCGTCCCTTCCGCCGGGAGCAGCATGTCGTTCACGTTCCCCGGGGCCGGCGCCGGTTCGGCCGGCGTGGTCGGCGGCGGAGCCTCCGGCATCGCCGCTCCCGGGATCCGCCCGAGCGGCGGTGGCGGCGGCGCCGCCGGCGGCGTATCGCCGGGCAGCCCCGCATAGGCGGAGACTGCGGGCGGCAACTCCGGCGGCGTCGGCTTCGGTCCCTCCCCGCCCGGCGCCAACCGCGGCTCGGTGTAGACGACGTTCTTCGGGTCGAACGCCGGGGCGAGGAACGGGTTGATCGGAATCGGAAACTGGTTGAAGTTGAAGTACAGCAGCGGGTTGAACACCTTCAACGCGGGACTGAGATACAGGCCGCACAGCTTGCCGGACTCGACCGAGGTGACATTCTCCAGAGCCCCAAGTTGTGAGCAGAAGGCCCACGTCGGGTTGGCGAGGTTCTGCAGGGGAAGCCCGCCGCGAACGTTACCGACATCCGGGTTGTAGTTGTTATAGGCGTTCGCGATCGCGTTCGGCGTGACGTGCAGAACGTTTTTCAGCGCCATTTTGTTGTCGACCAAAATCTGCGTGACGTCCGCCAGCCGCGCGATCTGCTCGGAGGTCTGGTCCCGGCTGCCCGCGATGAAACGCTGGACCTCGCCGACCGCGCTCGACAGGTCGGTCAATGCCGCGTCGAGGTCGGACTTGTTGTCGTCGAGGACGCTGGTGAGGGTGGCCAACCGGTTGTCGAACTGAACGATCTGGACGTTGCTGTCGCGCAGGGCGCCGAGGAAGGTCTGCAGGTTCTTGATGATGTCGACGATGTTGCCGCTGCCGTTGGCCAGTATCCGCCCCACGCCCGACAGCTCAGTCAGCGTCTGCCGCAACTTTTCACCGTTGCCGTTGCCGAGCGCGTCAGCGGCGCTGTCGATGAACCTGGTTACCGACGGACACTGCAGCGGCGCGGGATCCTCACACGACGAGACCGTGCTCTTGGGACCCAACTCCGTTGCCAGCCGCATCAATTGCCCTTCACCTCGTCCCATTCCACGGGTACCGCCGTCCGCTCGACGGGTATCACCGCGCCGTCATGCATGGTGGGCCCGCTCGCCCGGTAGGCGCGGTGTGAGCTGGACGTAGCGCGCCGCCACCAGGTTCTGGGCGACGATCACCGCCTTGGCTTCGGCCGGTATGGGCACGCCACGGTCGATGTGCATCAGTCTTCGCCTGGGTGCCCTCCGGTCGGATGCGGTCGATGGTGCCGACCTTCATCCCGACACCCGTACGTCGTCGCCCGGATAAATCCCGGTGGCGGTAGGAAAGAAGGCGGTGATCGTCGTTGGGCGAAAGAAGGTATTACGGATGGCGACTCCCGCACCGATGACGAGGAGCAGGGCCAACGCGACCGCCAGCCCAAGCTTGCGCTTGCTACGGGGAATTGCGTTGAGCCGGTTCATCGCGACCCTCCCGGGATCCATGTTGTACGGCCATGGAAGCAGTGCGCGCGGCCCGGCGTTGTCCGGTGGCTGACCGGGGGCGCCGTGGGCACGGAAGCCGAACGCGTAGTCGATGAACGACTGGAAGAACTGCAGCGTGAATTCGTTCGGGACGAACGGGTTGTAGTAGAACCCGTTGGAAACGGTCTCGCCCTTGTGTCAGCTCGATACTTCGCCAGGGCCGGGCAACGCCTTGGTCGAGGTTGTCGCGGTTCTTCTCCAGCATCGCGGTCACGGAGTTCAGCCTTTCCAGCGTCGGCGCCAGCTTCGCCTCGTTGTCGTGCACCACGCCGGTCAGCTGCCGGGCCACCGCGGAGGTGTTGGCCAGCAGCCGCACGATCGCCTGCCGACGCGCCACCAGCATGGACAGCAGGTCGTTGGCGTTGAGGATCAACGTGTTGAGTTGCTGACTGCGCTGCGCCCAGGATGCCGGTCACGTCGGCGGCGCTCTTGAGCAGCTCGCCCAGTGTCTGGTTTCGGCGGTTGAGGATTTGCGACAGCCGGGTCAGCGCGTCGAACGTCGGACCCAGTTGCGGCGCAATCTGATCCAGCGTCGCCGACAGCGTGTCCAGCGACTGGTTGAGCGCGCGGTGTCGGTGCCCGCGGTGTTGCTGGTCAGGTCGCTGACCGCGTCGGTCAGCGAATAGGGCGACGAGGTGCGCGACACCGGGATGACGCTCATCGGACGTAAGCGTTCCGCCGCCCGCCGATTCGACGGTGAGCACCCGCTGGCCCAACAGCGAACCGGTCCGGATGTGCGCGGTGCTGTCCGGATCCGAGCTGCACTTGCCCCTGCGACGGTGAACGTCACCAGAGCGTCGCCGCGCTGCAGCGACATCTCCGACACGCTGCCGACCTTGATCCCCGGACATCGTCACGTCGTTGCCGGTCGCGAGGCCGCCGGCCTCGGTAAACAGCGCCTGGTAGCGAACGCTGGTGGCCCGCTCGCACCAGCTGTTCGGGCTCAGCCCGACGGCGATGACCAGCACCATCAAGACGGCGCCGATGAATCCGGCCCGAATGAGGCGTGCTCCGCGGTATTTAAGCATCGGGTTCCGCGCACCTCCCGGTGACCTGGTGGGTCATGCCCACTTCCACCGTCCGGTACTGCAGGTCGGTGACGCGCAGCGCAAGACCGCAGATGTAGTACGGGAACCAGGCGCCGTACGGAGCCGAGCCGGCGCGAGTTTGCGGTAGTTTTCCGGGAGCTTGCGCAGCGAGATGTCGATCTGGTCCTTGTCCTTGTCCAGCAACGGGGCCAGCCGATTGAGTTGGTCGATGGTGCCCGCCAGCGGCGCGCGGGCCTGGCCGAGCAGATCCGCGATCGAGGCGGTGCCGTTGTCCAGCGCGGTGATGGCGGTGCCGATCGGGTCGCGGTCCTGTCGACAGCCCGGTGATCAGCTGCTCCAGCCGGTCGATGGTGCCGGAGAACTTGTCGCCGTCCTTGTCGACGGTGCCCACCACGATGTTGAGGTTGTCGATCAGCTGCTCGACCGTCTGGCCGTTGTCGGCCAACGCGTTGGAGAACGACGACGTCTTCGACAGCAGCGATTCGAGGGTGCCGCCCTGGCCCTGGAAGATCTGGATCAGCGATGCGGTGAGCGCATTGACGTCCTGCGGGTTGAGGCCCTGGATAACCGGTTTCAGCCCACCGAGCAGCAGATCGAGATCCAGCGCCGGCGCCGTGCGGTCGATCGGAATCTCGCGACCCGGCCGGCAGCACCTTCGTGCGATCCCGGGCCGTCGACGAGTTCCAGGTAGCGGTCACCGACCAGGTTGAGGTAACGCACGGCGGCTCGGGTGCCGGTGGTCAGCACGATGTTGCGGTCGGCGTCGAACTTCACCAGCGACCTTCTTGTCCGGGCGCAGCGAGACGTCGTTGACGGTGCCGACCCGGACGCCGGCGACCCGCACGGTCTCCCGACTTCAGCCGCGACGCGTCGGTGAACACGGCCGAATATCCGTTGGTCGAGCCGGTCCGGTACTGGCCGAAGATGAAGAACAGGAACACGGTCAGCACCATCATCACGACGCGCGAACACGCCGAACTTGATGATCATCCCGCGTGAGCCGGTCATCCGGGTTGTCCGATCTGGCGGTGTTGCGCGGCGGCCCGTCGATCGGCCCGAACAGCAGCTGCTTGAGTCCGTCGGAGTTCAGCAGGAATTGCCGGGTTGCCGTACTCCATCGGGTTGGCGCCGATGTCGGCGACCACGAACGGCGGCGCGACTCGAAGGGCACCACGGGAAGGCCTTGCACTGCGGACCGCCGGTCGCCGCCACCTTGGGCAGGTTGGCCGGGTAGCGGTACCGCTCGGCGCCGAAGCCGATGTAAACCAACACCTTGATCGTCGGCTCGGGCAGCGGTGGCGAATGGAGATTCACCAGCGACCCGGCAATGCCGCACCACAGCGCCTCGTGGTACTGGTTGAGCAGGTCGGTGGTCGGCACCAGCAGCTGCAGGACATCGGTCAGCGCCTGCCTGTTGCCGCCCACCACGTCATTGCCGATGTCGGCCAACCCGATCGAGCTGATCAGGAACGCGTCCAGGTTCTGTTGCTCGTCGACGATCGTTTGACTGAGCTTGATCGTGTTGTTGACGGTTGCGACCAGATCCGGCGCAGCAGTCGGCGTAGGCGTTGCTCACCACGGGCAGGACTCGACAGGTCGTGGTTGAGCGCGGGCAGACTGGGATCCAGCTTGGCCAGGAACGCGTCGAGGTCGGACAGGGTCTGACCGATCTTGTGGCCGCGGCCGTTGACCGCCGACGCGAGCGCACCGAGGGTTTCGTTGAGTTTGGCCGGATCGATCGTCGCCAACACCGACGTCAGTTGCTGGAATACCGTGTTGATTTCCACGGTGACGTGCTGGCCTTCGAGCACCTGCTTGGGCTGCAGCTGCCCCTGACGGGTTCGTCGGGCGGTAGCAGCTCGACGAATTTGGCGCCGAACACCGTCGTCGACGCGATGTCGACGACCACATTGTGCGGAATCAGGTGCATCTGCGACGGTTCCATCGCAAGGTGCAGGACGGCTTCACCGTTCGGCCGCACTTCGATCGAGGCGACCTTGCCGACCTGTACTCCGCGCATCTTCACCTTGGCGTCGGGGTTCATCACCAGGCCGGCGCGCTGCGAGACCACGGTCACCGGCACGGTGTCGGTGAAGTCGCCGCGGAACAGGCCCACCGCGACGGCGAACGATGACGAGGATCACGACGACGGTCGCCAAGCCCGCCAAGCGGACGGGCGTAGGAACTCACGCCGAAGTGACGGCCGGGCGACCCCGCGACAGGTGTTGCGGCGCTGGTGGTTTCAGAGCGGTGCATGGGGCGCGGCCCGAGGTTATCCGTCACGTCTTTTGTTGATCCTCCCCTATCCCGACAGGTTGAAGTTGCCGTTGGAGCCGTAGATGGCCAGCGAGACCAGCAGGGTCACCGATACGACCACGATCAGCGAGGTGCGTACCGCATTACCGACCGCGACGCCGACACCGGCGGGTCCGCCGGAGGCGAAATAGCCGAAGTAGGTGTGGATCAACAAGATCGTGATCGCCATCAGCACGGCCTGCAGGAACGACCACAACAAGTCGATCGGGTTGAGGAACGTCGTGAAGTAGTGGTCGATACAAGCCACCGGATTGCCCGAACAGCACCACCGTCATGAACTGGCTGGCCAGGAACGACAGGATAACGGCGATCGAGTACAGCGGGGTGATCGCCATCATCCCGGCCACGATCCGGGTGCTGACCAGATATTAGACCGGCCGGATGGCCATCGATTCCAGCGCGTCGATCTCTTCGTTGATCCGCATCGCGCCCAGCTGCGCGGTCACGCCCGCACCGAACGTGGCCGCCAAACCGATTCCCGCGACCATCGGCGCCGCGATCCGCACGTTGATGAAGGCCGCCAAGAACCCGGTCAGCGCCTCGATGCCGATGTTGCCCAGCGAGCTATAACCCTGGACCGCCAGCGTGCCACCGGCCGCCAGCGTCAAGAAGCCGACGATCACGAGCGTCCCGCCGATCATCGCCAAAGTGCCCGCACCCATGCTGATTTCGGCGATCAGACGAATGATCTCGCGTCCGTAATGGGTGACCGCGAACGGCGCTCCGGCGATCGCCCTGCCGTAAAACAGCGTGTGATCACCGATTCGGCTCAGAGTGCCGACCGGCTTCTGCAGCTGTCGCGTCAGCCGCGGATAGACGGCTTGCAGCGCCACAACGTCTCCCTACACCTCCTCGAGGTCTGCATTTGGTCGACAACCGGATGCCGATGGCGGTGACGACGACGTTGACGACAAACAGCGCCATGAACGCGTACACCACCGTTTCGTTGACCGCGTTGCCCACCGCCTTGGCCCCGCCGCCGGTGATCGTCAGCCCGCGGTAGCAGGCGACCAATCCGGCGATCAGACCGAAAAGCGCTGCCTTGACACACGAAATGATCACCTCGGGCACGCCGGTCAGCAGGGTGATGCCCGCGGCGAACGCGCCGGGATTGACATCCTGGACGAACACCGAGAACACGTAGCCGCCCAGGATGCCGATGATGACCACCAGGCTGTTCAGCAGCAGCGCGACCAAACCCGAGGCCAGCATGCGCGGCGTCACCAGGCGCTGCACCGGGTTGATACCCAGTACCTCCATCGCGTCGATCTCTTCGCGGATCGTGCGCGAACCCAGGTCCGCGCACATCGCCGTCGCACCCGCGCCCGCCACGATCAACACGGTGACCAGCGGACCGACCTGGGTCACCGCACCGAACGCGGCACCGGCACCGGACAGATCCGCCGCACCCAGTTCCCGCAACAAGATGTTGAGAGTGAAGCTGACCAGAACGGTGAACGGGATCGCCACCAACAACGTCGGCGCCAGCGACACGCGCGCCACAAACCAAGACTGTTCCAAAAACTCGCGCCACTGGAAGGGCCGGCGGAACGCGAACTTGATGGCGTCGGCCGACATCGCGAACAGGCCCCCGATCGCCTGCATGGGTTTGGAGCCGCGCCCCAGCGAGATGCCCCCAGTCCAGCGGTCCGCGCCCTTACTCGCCATCGGCCCCGGGTCCTTTCAGCGCCGCGACGCGCACGACCTTGAAGCCCCATTCCCTACCAACTACGCTGTGCGCCAATTTGATCCGAGCCGCGGATGGCGTCGATCGCCGCGCCGTGGCGCCAGCGCCATCGGATGCGAGCCTCACGCCAGGCCCTCCGTTCTGTCGCGCGCGTCGGCGCTGCCAAGCAACACGGGCCGGATAAGCCCCGCGTGCTGCGGCGTCCGGCGATTATGACTCATGCCGCGGCCATGCGGAACGAAAAACGCACAACCGTTATCTGACGACCCTGACAGTGCAGGGCAACAGAAGTGACGTTCTCCCATCGGCGGCTCCGGTCCTAGGTGACGGCGTTAGACGTCTTGAGTTCGATGATGCGGTCCCAATCGAGGCCCAGCTCCATCAGGATCTCGTCGGTCTGTTCGGCGAATCCGGGCGCCGGTCCGGTATGCGGCGCGGTGACGTCGAATTGCACGGGGTTGGCGACCAGCTCAAGTTCACCCGCGCGCACCAGGTACTCGTTGGCGCGGACCTGTGCGTCGTCGGCGGCTTGCAGGGTGTCCTGCACGGGCGCCCACGGTCCGGCGAGCGTCGCAAAGCGTTCGCTCCACTCGACGAGCGTGCGGGTCGCGATGACCTCGGTCAAGATCTTCACGGCCTCCGCCGTGTTGGCGGAGATTTTCTCGGCGGTGTCGAAGCGGGGATCGTCGGCCAGTTCGGGATGATCGATGTGCTGGCAGACGTCGGCCCAGAACTTGCCGGGCTGCATCATCACCAAGGAAATGTAGCGCCCGTCGGACGTCGCATAGACACCCACTAAGGGATTGACGGGCGACCCGTGGATTCCGGGTGGCGGCGCTTCCAGCCGCTGACCCAGATGCCGTGTCAACGCGACCGTGTGTCCCATCGACCACAGCCCGCTGCCCAGCAGCGACACATCGACGACGGATGGTTCGCCGGTGCGCTCGCGCTTGAGTAGCGCCGCCGCGATACCACCGGCAAGGTTGGTGCCCGAGATGGTGTCGCCGTACGCCGGGCCGGGGGGATTGATCATCCCGTCGAAGCCCATCGGGGTGATCGTGGCGGCGGTTCCGGCCCGGCACCAAAAGGCGGTCATGTCGTAGCCGCCCTTGGTGGCCTCCGCGCCGCGCGGGCCGAGCGCGCTGCCGCGGGCGTAGACGATCTTCGGGTTCACCGCCCTGATGTGGTCGACGTCGATGCCGAACTTCTGCCGTGCGTCGGGCAAGAAACTGGTCAGGAACACATCGGAGCGGCGGGCCAACTCGTAGAGCACTTCCTTGCCCTCGGGCACCGACATGTCCAGACCCAGGCTGCGCTTGCCGCGGTTGGCGTGCTCGATGTTGGGGTTGGGGTCACCTTCGACACGCAGCATGCCGGTCTGCCGCAGTCCGCGCTGGGGGTCACCGGTCACCGCGTGCTCGACCTTAATCACGTCGGCGCCCCATTCGACCAGCACGGCACCGGCCGACGGGACGAATCCGTACATCGCGACTTCCAGAACGCGGATGCCCTCCAGCGGCCTCATTCGCAGGCCCCCGGGGCGCATCGCACTACCGCGCCGGACTCGATCGCGGACTCAGGCGGGGTGCCGCCATCGGCCGATCGCGCGCCCGCGAGGATCTGCGCTGACATCCCGCCCCCTGATGTGGTGCTGGTCACGATAATTTCATTCTCGTACGGGGCGAATCTTACATTCGCATCTCGAGAATTCAAGAAATTCTTAGGAACGCGTTTGCCCTGCTCACCAGCTGAGCAATCGCTCAGACGGGGCCTCGCGAGGCCTTTCGCTGCAGGCCGAGCAATGTTTCGGGCTCGCCTTGCGAGCCGTTCCGGCGCGAGAGTACGATTCTCATAATTGTAAGGGAGATTCTTTATGATTGAGACTGCCACATTTCCAGCGGAGGCCCGGATGTTCGGGATGTCCCGCGCGTGAAGACCGCCGTGGTCACCGGGGGCGGATCCGGAATCGGCCAGGCCGTCGCGCAGCGGCTGCGCGCCGATGGCCTTGACGTCGCCACCATCGACCTCAAACCGTCGGACGCCGATCTGGCTTTCACCGCCGACGTGACGGACCGATCGCAGGTGGACGCCGCGCTGTCGGAGATCCGCGGCCGGCTGGGCCCGGTCACCGTTCTGGTCAACGCCGCCGGCCTGGACGGGTTCAAGCGTTTCACCAACATCACGTTCGAGGACTGGCAGCGGGTGATCGATGTCAACCTCCACGGGGTCTTCCACACTATTCAGGCGGTGCTGCCCGACATGGTGGAGGCCGGTTGGGGACGGATCGTGAACATCTCGTCGTCGAGCACGCATTCCGGCACGGCCTACATGGCGCACTACGTCGCGGCCAAATCCGCGGTCAACGGCCTCACCAAGTCGCTCGCACTCGAGTACGGGCCACACGGCATCACGGTCAATGCCGTGCCGCCGGGCTTCATCGACACTCCGATGTTGCGCAGCGCCGAGGCACAGGGATTCCTCGGCGACGTCGAGCAGAGCATCGCCAGAACCCCGGTGCGCCGGATGGGCAGGCCCGAAGACATCGCCGCGGCGTGCGCGTTTCTGGTGTCGGAGGAGGCCGGCTACATCACCGGCCAGATATTGGGTGTCAACGGCGGCCGGAACACCTGAGCAGATACTCGTGAGGAGACACCGTGAAGGTCTGGGTTGATCCAGAACGCTGCCAGGGCCACACCCTGTGCTCGATGATCGCTCCGGATTCTTTCCAGCTCAGCGACATCGACGGCAGTTCGTCGGCGATCAGTGAATTGGTGCCGGCCGAGCGGCAGTACCGGGTTCGCGAAGCCGCGCAGTCCTGCCCGGAGCAGGCGATCACCATCACGGACGAAAAGTAACGGGAGAAAGCACGTTGACTGTCGACGACGTCGTGAGCGATAGCGACCGTAAGAGGCCCGCTAAGCCTGAGTACCGCTTCGACCGTAACGCCGCGGAGTACCGGTCGCAGTTCAAGCAGATCACCGAGGAGATGCACGCCAAGTGCCCGATGGCGTGGACGGAGACCTATGGCGGGCACTGGGTCGCGGCCGGCAGCAATGAGGTCTTCGAACTCGCCCGCTGCCCCGCGGTCTCCAACGACCACGACATCAACAACGAACGCCGTGGCTACGGGGGCATCTCCATCCCGAAGGCAAAACGCGTGAACGTGGTGCGGGGCGGCATCCTCGAGATGGACGAGCCCGACCACCGCACCTACCGCAACGTGCTCAACCCCTACATGTCGCCTGCGGCGGTCAAGCGCTGGGAGCCCGTCATCCACGACGTGACTCGTGCGTGCCTCGACGAGAAGATCGAAGGGGGCAGCATCGACTTCGTCGACGACCTGGCCAACGTCGTGCCGGCGGTCCTGACGTTGGCAATGCTGGGCATTCCACTGAAGAAGTGGAACCTTTACAGCGAGCCGGTTCACGCGGCGGTCTACACCCCGGAACACTCGCCCGACATCGAGCGCGTCACCGCGATGCACCGGGAGATGGGGCTCGACATGGTCAACAACATGCTCGAGATTCGCGAGAATCCCCGGCCCGGCATCGTGAACGGCCTGCTGCAGATGCGGATCGACGGCGAGCCCGCGCCCGATCTGGAGATCCTGGGCAATCTCGGACTAGTCATCGGCGGCGGCTTCGATACCACCACGGCGCTGACCGCGCACTGACTGGAGTGGCTCTCGGACCACCCCGACGAGCGCGAGCGGCTGTCCAAGAATCGCGACACCCTGCTTGACCCGGCGACCGAAGAATTTCTCCGCTACTTCACCCCGGCCGCCGGTGACGGGAGGACCTTCTCCGAAGACGTGGAATTCGACGGCAATTACTTCAAAGAAGGTGAGCGGCTGTGGATCTCCTGGGCCATGGCCAACCGTGATCCGGCGCTGTTCGCCGACCCGTACAACATCGTGCTCGATCGTAAAGGCAACCGGCACTTTAGCTTTGGCCTCGGCTTGCACCGGTGCAAGGGGTCGAATGTGGCGCGCACCGTGTTCAAGTCCATGCTGACCGCGGTCCTCGACCGGATGCCCGACTACCACTGCGACCCAGATGGCGCCGTCCACTACGAATGCATCGGCGTCATCCAGGGCATGCGCAAGCTGCCGGCCACCTTCACGCCCGGCCCCAGGGTCGGCGCGGGGCTCGACGAGACGCTGGACAAGCTGCAGCGCATTTGCGACGAGCAGCAACTGGCCCTGCCGGTCACCGAACGTACGGAAGCCGCCGTCATCGACTAGTGGCGATCTTCGTGCCGAGCGTCACGCCAGCGTGACAGTCGGCGGCGCGCGTCTCGCTAGCGTGGCGCTCGGTGCGGCGCGCTAGCCCCGCGGCAGGCCGAGCACGCGCTGGGCAATGATGTTGCGCTGGATCTCGGAGGTGCCTCCGGCGATGGTGCCGGAAAAGCTGCGCGCGTAACGCTCGAACCAGCTGGCGAAGTAGTGGTCCAAGTTCATCGGCGCATACGGGCCAGTCTGCCCCGGGTGGATGAGCCCGTCCGGCCCTGCGGCCTCGAAGGCGTGTTCAAAGCCCCGTAGCTCGGCTTCGGAGCCGAGGAGCTTGAGCACCGAGATGGCGGCCACGTCGTCTTCGCCACGAGCCGCGCGGGCCAACGCCACCGAACCCAACAGGCGCAGCGCCTGCTTGTCCATGATCGTGGTGGCGTAGTGATCGCGTTCGAGCTCCGTCGTGGGATGGAAATCGGCGATCAGGTTGTCCATGCGGTCGGCAAAACCCAGCCACATCATGGTGCGCTCGTGGCCCAGCGAGCCGTTGGCCACCCGCCATCCCTGGTTCAGCTCGCCGACCAGGTTCTGCGCCGGCACCCGCACGTCGGCGAAGAACACCTCGTTGAAATCCAGGTCGTCGGCGGCGCAGATGGACGGGAACGGCCGGCGCACGATTCCCGGGGTGTCGGTCGGGATCACCAGCGCGCTGATGCCCTTGTGTTTGGGCGCATCGGGATCGGTGCGCACAAAGGTCAGCAAGACGTCGGCGTCATGGGCCCCCGAGGTCCACACCTTCTGCCCGTTGACCACAAAGTGATCACCCTCCAGGACCGCGCGGGTGCGCAGAGAGGCCAGATCGGATCCGGCGCTGGGCTCGCTCATCCCCAGCGATGCGGTGATCTCGGCCCGCAGGATCGGCACCGCCCAGCGCCGCTTCTGTTCGTCGTTGCCGAACGACAACAGCGACGCCGCAACGATGTTCACGCCCTGCGGGTTGAGGCTGTGGTAGATCCGCCGGCGGGACAGCTCATCGAGATAGACGAAATGCTGCAGGACCGTCGCGTTGCGGCCGCCGAATTCCGGGGGCTGGCTGGGCAGCAGCCAGCCGTTGTCGAACAGCAGCCGCTGCCAGCGCCGCGCCCACGCCGGCATATGGGAGACGGACCGGGGGCGCTCCACCGTTTCGCTTGCCGGGGGCAGGTGCTCGTCCAGGAATGCCGAAAACTCCGCCCGAAACGCCTCGACGTCGGGATCAAAAGTCAGCCGCACGATATTCCTCCGCGATCCGCGCCCGATGCTCGGCCGCGCCGCCGAGCATGAGCTCACCCGCCTTGGCCCGCTTGAGCGCGAACTGCAGGTCGTTCTCCCACGTGAAGCCCATCGCGCCGTGCAGCTGCAGGCCGTGCCGGAACACCAGCGATTGACACTCCCCCGCCGAGGCCTTGGCCATCGCGGCCGCCAACCGGCGCCGGGGATCATCGGCGGAGATCGTCAGCGCCGCAAAGTAAGACAACGCGCGCGCCCGTTCCACCGCGACGTGCATGTCGGCGGCCTTGTGCTGGACGGCCTGGAATGAACCGATTGGGACACCGAATTGGTGGCGGCTGCGGACGTGCTCGAGCACCAGATCGAGGATGCGTTGGCAGGCGCCGACGGTCGTGATCGCCATGCCCATCAGTGCCACATGGTGGGCGCGCTCCCGGTCGACGGTCACCCGGGTGCTGTCGGGTACCCGGACGTCGTTGAACGACACGTCGGCGACGTGCAGGATTGGGTCGAACACCGCGGAGCGCCGGGCCGCCACCTGATCGGCCGCGACGATGAACACCCCGGCGTCGGTCAGCACCGCCAACCGGTCGGCCCGATCACCGTCGAGCACGTGGCGCGCCGTGCCGTTCAACACCCAACCGTCGGCGTCGCGGTGCGCCGACACCCCGCTGTACACGGCGGTGCCCGATTCGTGCGGGTCGAACCGATCCGCGGCCAGCGGCGCGAACTGGCTCATGGTCGCCAGGAACGGGCTGGGATCGGTGGCATGGCCCAGCTCCTCGAACACGATCGCCAGCTCCACCGCACTGGCCGGGTCGTTGAGCTCGGTCCAGCCCAGGTCTACGTAGACCTTCCACAGGGGGCTGGGGTCGGCGCCCTTCTCGGCCACCCCGCGCACCAACGAGGCCGGACACTCCTTGGTGGCGACGTCACGCACGGTCTGCTGCCACAGCCGCTGATCAGCATCGAACTCCAACAGCATCGCGGGGCCCGCCTCCTACCGATAGACCGTCGTCACCGTGCGAGAATACCATTCTCGGTTGCGAAAGTAGTAATCTCGAAAATGTGCTATGGGCCTGGGGGCTGTGAGGTTTGGCGGGGTATTGGAAGGACCGAAATGCTGGATGCCACAACGACGCTGTTCGAGATCGAAGCGATCAAGCAGCTTAAGGCCCGCTACTGCCGCTACCTGGACACCAAGCGGTGGGACGATTGGCGGCAGTTGTTCACCGACGATTTCATCAGCGACACCTCGCCGGCCGGCGGGAAGCTGATCAGCGGCGCCGACGAGTTCGTGGCGTACGTTCGCAAGGCGCTGGGGAAGCCGTCCCAACCCACGGTGCATCAGGTGCACGCCCCCGAGATCACGCTGACGTCGGCGACGACGGCCACCGGTGTGTGGGCACTCGAGGACGTGGTGCGATTGGGTCCGGCTGTCAACCTCAACGGGCGCGGTCACTACCAGGAAACCTACGAGAAGGTCGACGGCCGCTGGCTGATCAAGACCTCCACGCTGACCCGGCTGCGCGAGGATGTGTTCAATCCGCTTTTCTCCGTACGCATCTCACCTCGGCTGCGTGGCATGGGCGCCGCCCTGGCACGCAGGCTCGGTCAATGAACCTCATGCCACCCAAAACCGTGCTCGTCACCGGCGCTTTGGGCCAGGTCGGCAAGCGCTGCATCGAGATCCTGCTGGGCCGGGGCCACACGGTGATCGCGATGGATCTCCGTACCGACAGTTCGGCGACGGTCCTGGAGGATCTGGCGGATCTGGCGACCTCGCAGCCCGGCACGCTGATCCCGGCCTACACGGACCTAGTGGACGCCGAGGCCGTCGCCGCGGTGGTAACCCGCCACCAACCCAGCGCGATCGTGCACCTGGCGGCGATCGTTTCGCCGCCGTCCTACCGCAATCCCCGGCTAGCCCGCAAGGTCAATGTGGACGGCACCCGAAACGTCCTGGCCGCAGCGCAAACGTTGAGTGAGCCACCGCTTTTCGTGTTCGCCTCCAGCGCCGCGGTGTACGGATCCCGGAACCCATATCGCTACCCCGAACGCATCACCGGCGACACCCCGGTGAATCCGATCGACCAGTACGGGGAGGACAAGGTCTTGGCGGAGGCGATCGTCGTGGAAAGCGGTCTGCCGTATGCCGTTCTGCGGCTGGGGGGAGTGGTCTCACCTGACGGCTCGGCCACTTTCGACGCCGACTACCTGCTGCTGGTCCGGGCCACCCCGAGCGACAACCGTATGCACTCGGTGGACGCCCGCGACGTCGCGCTGGCCTTCGCCAACGCGGTGGACCGCCGCGACGCCGTCGACGGCAAGGTGCTCGTGGTCGCGGGCAACGAGACATACGTCCATCGGATGAGCGACCTTCAGGACGATGTGATGGCCGCCATCGGCATCGGCCGGCTGGGCCCGTCGGCCCTCCTGCCCGGTGACCCCGACGACGACCGCGGCTGGAGCTTCACCGGCTGGTACGACACGGGCGAATCCCAAGCCTGCTTGGCTACCAGGAACACGACTGGCCCGACACCGTCGCCTGGGTGGCCGGTGCGATGGGCAAGCGCACGCTGTTGCTGAAAGCGCTCGGCCCGGTGATCCGTCCCGCCGTGCGCGGGCTGCTGGTCGTCCAACGTCGGCTCGAACATCGCGGTCCGTATGCCGACCCGTGGGGGCTGATCGAAAAGAAGTACGGCCCAGATGTGCTCGCTCCCAACACCTTCTGATCCGGCTGGGAGATCCTCATGGCCACCAGCGAGAAGAAGCTGGTCATCGGCGCCAGCGGCTTCCTGGGCTCCCACGTCACCCGCCTACTCGTGGCGGCCGACGCAGACGTGCGGGTCATGTTGCGGCACAACAGCTCCACCGAGGGCATCGACGACCTCTTGCCAAACCAGAGAGTGGAGCGCTGTTACGGCGACGTCTTCGACGATGCGGCAGTGCACGGGGCCATGGCGGGCTGCGACGTGTACGCGCGCGAGAAGGGGCTGCCGGCCATCGCTCTGTGTGTCTCGACCACCTACGGGCCGTGCGACTGGGCGGCGACTCCGCACGGCGGGCTCATCGCCCGCGTCGTCACCGGACGATTTCCGTTCTATCTCGGGTTCTCGTCCGAGGTAGTCGGCATCGAAGATGCATCCCGCGCAATGCTTCTCGCGGCCGAGAAAGGCCGTGACGGCCATCGCTACATGATCTCAGGCCGCTATATGAGCACTCGGGAACTGCACGACATCGCGGCCCTGATGTCGCCGCCGGACCACGGCAAGGCCGAACGCGAACTCGGCTGGAAACCCGAACCAGTCGAAGAATCCGTCCGTAAAGCCGCCCGGTTCTACGCCGCACGCTGACGTTCGGCATGCCAGATCCTGCCAAGTTTCACGACACGACGGGACATGCTCTCCTACGATCGATGAGTAGCTAGTGGCCAGCCCACACCGAATGTCTTAAGGAGCATCCCCATGGTCGGTGGAGCAACCACTTCTGCACCGACCCGCCCCGAGGTGGGAATCCGCCATCATGAGGTCATCATCGCCGGCGCAGGCTTCGGCGGTCTCGGCGTCGCAGTCGAACTCAAGCGGATCGGCTTTGTTGACTTCGCCATCCTGGAGAAGGCCGAGGACCTCGGTGGGACCTGGCGGGATAACACTTATCCGGGGCTCGAGGTAGACATCCCATCCTTCACTTACAGCTACCACTTCGAACTCAAACCGGACTGGACACAGGTGTACGCCCCGGGCCGGGAGATCAAGGCCTACGCCGATCATGTCGCCGACAAGTACGGCATTCGACAACACATCCGCTACCGCACCGAGGTCAAGGAGATCGAGTTCGACGATGCGGCGGGCATTTGGGCCGTGCGCGTGACGAGCGGGGAGACGTTCACATGCCGTTACTTCGTCGCAGCCACCGGCCTTTTGGTGGGCTCAAAGCTGCCCGACATCCCAGGGCTTGAGGACTACGCCGGCGAGGTCATGCACACTTCGAGCTGGAACCATGACTACGACCTCAAAGACAAGAATGTCGCAATCATCGGCACCGGCGCGACAGCCATCCAGGTGGCCCCGGCCATCTATGACCAGCTCGCGCGACTCGACATCTATCAGCGGACTCCCATTTGGCTCGCGCCCAAGCCGAACATGGTGTTCAGCGAGCGCACCAAAGAGCTGTTTCGACGCGTTCCGCTCCTACCGCGAGCCGCGCGAGCCATCTACTGGGCCCTCAACGAGCTGATCTTCGCGACCGGCATCAACAACTACAAGTCTTTTTCGTGGGTTATGGGACAGATTGAATCCTTCTTAACCCGCTACGTTCGTCGTGAAGTGCACGACCCGTCGATCCAAGACAAGCTGATCCCCGACTACAGCTTCTTTTGCAAGCGTCCGAGCTTCTCGAATACCTACTACAAATTGTTCAATAACGACAATGTCGAACTCGTGACGGACCCGATCGATCACGCAGAGGAAAAGGGTTTGGTGACGGAGGACGGGACCCTGCGAGGCGTCGACGCAATCATCTGCGCAACCGGGTACCGATACTTTGAGCGCTTCAGCACGCCGTGCTTTGAGATCTACGGAAAGCAGGACAAGAATCTCGGCGAATGGTGGGAAAAGAACCGCTACCAGGCATTTTTGGGTACCACGATACGGGATTTCCCCAATTTCTTCATGATCGTAGGTCCTTATTCAGCTGCCGGCGCCGACTATTTCGGTGTGCTGGAAAACCAGGTGGCGCACATATCACGGGTACTCCGTGCAGCCCGCAAGAGGGGCGCAAAGGTCGTCGAGGTCAAGCGGCGGCACCACGACCGCGACTTTCGGCTCATGGAGAAACGCAGGCGCCGCACCGTGCTTTTCGCCGGTAACTGCGCCTCGGCTAACAGCTATTATTTCGACCAGCGGGGCGATACGCCGGGCGGGCCCCGCCCGGTCACACCAACTCAACACTGGCTAAAGACGCACTTCTTCAGTATCCGCCGGGCCTACGACTTTCAGCCGCGGTGATTGCGGGTAGCTATGCCGGGTAGCCATGCCGGGTAGCTATGCCGGGTAGTTATGCCTTGGCCTTGCTGACCACATACATGGCCAGCCCTGGGATCCGGAGAATGCGGATCCTGCGCGGCGCCCCGAATCCGGCCTCGCGGAACCAACTGTGCAACCGCGCCGGGGTATTTACCTGCGACCCGGAGCTGAGGTAGACGAACAATCCGAGGAAGTTCGCAGCGGCCGCCGCCCGGCGGCTGGGCTCGGCGAAGGCGTCCATGACGGCCAGCAACCCGCCGGGGGCGAGAGCCTCGTGAATCTTGCTGAACAGGCCGACAGTTTGGTCGGCGGTCAGGTGGTGGACAAGGTTGAAGCACAGCACGGCGTCGTACCCGCCGCCCAGGTCGTCTGTCGTCGCGTCCCCCTCCCGGTGCTCAACCCGGTCGGCCATCCCGGCATTGGCGATGATCTCTCGGCCTATCGCCGCGCTGCCCGGCAGGTCGAGTACGGTCGCGGTCAGCCGCGGATAGCGGCGGCACAGCTGCGCCGAGTACCAGCCGTGGCTACCGCCGATGTCCAGAAGGGATCGCGGATCGCCAGGCAGCCGAAGCTTTCTGGCTACCTCATCGGCGCTTAGCCGGGCGAGTTCCAGCTGACCGCAGATGTACCGCCGCCAGTACGGATCGCCGGGCGGCGCCTCGTGATGCCCGACGGGCCTGTCCGTTGCGGGTCACCTCGTCCAGTCCCGACCACCAGGCCCAGTAGTCGGAGGTGCCCGCCACGTACTGCGCGACCGACAGCCCGGACTCGGGGTCCAGCCAGCGCCGTGACGAGCGGCTGAGCTGGTAGCGCCCGGCGCGGAGGTGACATGGCCGGCCGACCGCAGGCAGTCAAGCGAGCAGCCGGGTCGGCACCGGATCGAGACCCAGGTCGGCGGCGAGATCGGCAGCCGTCGACGGCTGCTGCGCCAGGCGGGCGGTCATGCCGGTGCGTACGGCGGCGATGAGTATCCGCCGACAAGGCCATCCCGCCCCACGCCTCGGCGGCTGCGCTCGGAACGATCCCGGCCCGGAGCGCAAGCCACTCGACGGGGTTCGCGCCTCGCAGGGAAAGCCTCACTTGTACGGCTTCAGTCTTCTCAACGATTCGCCCATCTCACTCTGATTCAAGTTTCTGTCGCTGCAAGGCGCGGCATGGGGGACACCGACGCTCACGGTCGACCAACGGACGGTTTCCTGCCATGAGCCGCGTGCGGGCACTGATCATTGCCAGTCATCCGGGGCCCGTCGCTCGCCATCACGGCGCTGGTCACCCTGCTGGCGGCGCAGGCGGCGCCCCACGGCATCGGGCCGTACTGGCGGCGCCGGCCATGCTTGTCCGGCCAGCTCTCGTCGGCTGGTCCAACGACGCCTTCGACGCCGCGCCGGGACGCGGCGGCGGGCCGGACCGACAAGCCGGTCGCGACGCGGCGCCATCAGCGCCGGCGCGCTGTGGATCGCGGCCGCCGTCGTGGCGCTGCTGGCCGCGCTGGCGATGTCGCTGGCCATCGGCGCGGTCACCGGCGATCATACGCGGTGATCATCGGCGCCGCGTGGGCCTACAACCTCGGCCTGAAGTCGACGCTGGCGTCCGGCCTCATGTACCTGCTCGGGTTCGGCCCGATACCCGCGTACGCGGCGAGCACGCTGCCCGGTCATCCCGCGCCGAGTGGTCCGGTGACCGTGGCGGCCGGCGCTGCTCGGGCTCGGCGCGCACTTCGCCAACGTGCTGCCCGACCTGGCCGCGCGACCGGGCCACCGGCGTGCGGCGGCCTGCCGCAGCGGGTGGCCGCCCGCTGGGGCCCGGGCGCGGTGCGGGCGGTCGCGCTGGTGCTGCTGCTGTCGGCGTCGGTGCTGCTGCTCGTAGCTCGAGCCCGGCCCGCCGCTGGGTCGCGGTGGCCGGGCTGGGCGCCGCCGCTGCGTGCTGGCCGTGGTCGGCGCCCGCGGCACCGGGCGGGTGCCGTTCCTCGCCGCGATCGGCATCGCGGCCGTCGACGTCGCGCTGTTCGCCGCCGGGCCGAGACGCGCTGACACCTCGGCGGCGCGCCTCGTCGGAGGTGCGCGTGCTGATGTCGCGCATGACCAGGATCGTGGCCGTGCGGTCCGCGTTCCCCGTCCACCGCTACCCGCAGGCCGAGTTCACGCACGAAGGTTGCCGAGCTCAGCGGCCTGCGGCCCGGCCGAGCGCGCGCTGCTGGAGCGGCTGCACCGCACACGCCGGCGTCGACGACCCGCCACACCACCCTGCCGCTCGGCGAGTACAGACGGTCTGCCAGCGGATCGGCGGCGGCCAACGACCGCTATATCGAGGAGGCGACCGACGCTCGGCGAGCGGGCGCTGCGCGGCGCCCTGGAAGCGGCCGGGCTGGCCGCGCCGCGACCTCGACCTGCTGATCGTCACCTCGGTGACCGGCGTGGCCGTGCCGTCGCTCGACGCCCGGCTCATCCCCCGGCTCGGGCTGCGGCCCGACATCAAGCGCCTGCCCATCTTCGGGCTGGGCTGCGTCGCCGGCGCGGCCGGCGCTGGCCCGGCTGCACGACTACCTGCTCGCCTGGCCGGAGCACACCGCGGCGCTGCTCGCGGTCGAGCTGTGCTCGCTGAACTGTGCCGACCACCGAGGTAACGACGGCGGACCTGGTGGTCAGCGGCCTGTTCGGCGACGGGGCGGCGGCGCTGGTGGCCGCCGGCGCGGCGGCCGGCGACGGCCCGGGCCGCCCGCGGGTCGATCGCCACCCGCAGCGAGGTCTACCCGGACAGCGGCGACGCGCTCGGCTGGCGGCTGGGCCCGGACGGCTTCCGCATCGTGCTGACGGCGGAGCTCGCCGACGTCGTGGAGCGGCAGCTGAGCGGCAGCGTCACCGGCCTTCCTCGCCGAGCACGGGCTGACCGTCGACGACATCACGGCGCTGGATCTGCCATCCGGGCGGCCCGAAGGTCATCGACGCCGTCCAGCGGGCCCTGAAGCTGCCCGACGAGCGCCGTGGCGACCAGCCGCCGCTCCCTCGCCGAGGTCGGCAACATGTCCTCGGCGTCCGTGCTGCACATCCTGGAGATGACCACTGACCCGGACCCGCCGCCGCCCGGGTCGTTCGGGCCTCATGATCGGGCTGGGGCCCGGGGTCAGCGCCGAGCTTGTGCTGCTGCGGTGGTGACGGGACGGCCCACGGGAGACACCTGTGATCGTCTACTACGCGCTGCTTCTGGTCATCGCCTTCGAGCGGCTGGCCGAGCTGGTGACATCCCACCGGCACGCGGCTGCGCTGCTGCGTCGCGGCGGCGTGGAGGGTGCGGCGCTGCCGCTTGCCGGCTCGGCCTGGATCACCGCGTGCGTGTTCACCGCCGGCAAGGCCGCGCTGCTTACGGTCCGGCTGCGCTGCGAGACGCGGGCGCTGGCCGCAGCGGTGCCCGGCTCGATCACCTGCAGTGCTTGGGCCGCCGCTTTGGCCACCACGGACCGCTGCTCGGGCGATCGCAGCACGATGAATCGCCATCCTTGCGCGTTGGCGCCCGAGGGCGCCCAGGGAGGCCGCCTCGCAGGCAAGCGTGCCAGCGTGATGTCGTCGACCGGCTCGTCGGTGAAGCGCCGGATCGTGCGGGCAGTCGACATCACCTCCCACACGTCACTAGTTGTTCCCGTCACGGCTTACAACCTATCGCGAGTCGATCACGGGGCGAGATACACTGTGGGCAAACAGATTTCAGCCTCCGGGTGTCGTAGTGTAGTCGTCACCAATCCGATGCACCAATCGTTGCAGGGGTGCCGCTACAGCCCGTTCGAACGTCGTCATGGTGGTCGCAAGCGAGACCGACGTTAGCGTGCTGGTCACTCGCACTTCTTCGCGCCAACGCCAATCTCGATGAAGCCTCGTCGCCACAGACGAACTGCTTCTTGAATTAACGACTCAAGACGGCTAGACCCGTGCCCGCAGCCGGCAACGGTCGGCCAGGATCGCGGCCAGGCCAGCGGGGTCGCTGTACATCACGTCGTGGCAGCCGTCGAGGCAGACCATCGTGTCGACGCCGCCGAGTGAATCGATCGCGGTGAGCTGCTGTCGCCTCGACAACGCGCGATCGCGCAGCGTCATGATCCACGTCCGCGGTACGTCATCCGGCATGTCGCGGCGATCGGCCGACTCGAAGATCACGTTTGGCGATTCCATGCAGAGCCGCGACAGCGTCAACCTGCGCTGCTCACGCGTCATGCCGTTGCAGAAGGCATACCCCGCCAGAGCGGGAGGTATTGGGAATGACTTCCTTTCGATCCACCGGGCAGATCGCGCCAGCGGAGCCAGCGGTCCGCGCAGCGTGTCGATAACCGACCTGCCCTGCGGCGGTACGAATGCCATAGCAGGATCATTTCGCGCACCCGCGGCGCCCCGAGCTTCGCCACAATGCCGGGCACGGTCAACCCGGCCATCGAATGCCCAACGACCACAACGCCACCGAGTCCGGCGTCGTCGATGTCGGCAACCGCGGAGTTCACCCATCCGGCGATCGTGACGGTCGTCAGATCCGCCGGCCTGTTTCCGCGGCCCGGTAGGTCCACCGCGAGGACTCGCAATTCCGTTTCCCGTCTGGCTAATTCGGCAACCGTGAGCTCCCAGCAATCGGCGGCATGCGCGCCACCGTGCACCAGCACCAGCACCAGCCAGGGCAGTGCCATTCGTCAGCCGCGGCGCAGCGCGCCGCGCAGGAACAAGTTGACGGCGTGTTGCAAGTGGCGCTCCTCCTCTTCGGCGCTGCGATAGATGCCGCAATCGGCCAGGCGCACCGGTAGATGCTCGATCATCGCGATGAACTGACCGGCTGCCAACTCGAGATCGTCAACCTCGATAGCCCCGGCGTCTTGGTGGCGCCGAAGCAAGTCCATGATCTGTCGTTGGCGCCCCGACCAGATCATCGAGTGTGCGCTGATGGCGAACTCGGGGAACCGGGCCGATTCGTTCATCGCGATTCGCGTCAAACGCACATTGTCGGGGTCGATCGCGCGCGCGAGCCCAGCACGGCCGATTGCAACCAGGGAGGTACGCAGATCATCGCCGCCCACGTCATCATTCGGTTCGCACGCGGTCCTGCGGGTGAGCGCCCAGGGGATGACGTCGACGAAGACGGCGCGCTTGTCGGGATAGCGGGCGTAGAGAGTTCGCCGCGTGATGCCGGCCGCTCGCGCAATCGCTTCCATGGTGGCGCGGTCGTAGCCGTATTTGACGAACGTCGCGACGGCGGCCTTCCGCAATTTTTGATGCAGCTTCTTGGCTTCGGCCTGCGTCGGTCGTCCGCGCCGGGTAGCGGTCGCCACAATTCAGAAATATACATTAGCGTATAGATAATTCTCCCGGCGACGAACGACAGCAAGGGGTCACGGTGACCATCACGCAGTCATTCACCGATGGCGAATCGGTGGCCTCGGACGAGCTCTACGACGACATCGACCCCCGGAACGGCCGCCAGAGGCGTTACCAGGCACTCGACACGTTCACGGCCACCAAGACGGTGGTCATCCGCCAATAAGTCGTAAGGAGAAGACAATTGGATCGCGAAACATATCAGCGGGGCCTGGAAGTCCGCTCCGCGGTGCTCGGCGAGGCGTACGTCAACAAGGCGCTAGCCGACGCGGACGACTTCACCGGGCCGCTGCAGGACCTGCTCACCGAGTACTGCTGGGGCGCGGTATGGGGACGCGACGAGTTGCCGCGCAAGACGCGCAGCATGCTCAACCTGGCGATGATCTCGGTCCTCAACCGGCCCAACGAATTGCGCACCGCACATCAAGGGGGCACTGACCAACGGCGTCACCCGCGAGGAGATCCGCGAGATCTTCCTGCAGGTCGCCATCTACGCGGGCGCCCCGGCCGCGGTCGACAGCTTCCGCATCGCCGTCGAGGTGTTCGCCGAGCTGGACGAGACGCTAGGCCGGCATCGGTCCGGCGTGCAATCGGCTTTATCGGCCTGGGCAACATGGGTTTTCCCATGGCGCGGCGCCTCATCGAGGGCGATCACCACTCGTCGCGTTCGACACGCGCAGCCGAGGCCGTCGACCGCGTCGTCGCGCTCGGCGCCCGGGCCGCGTCGTCGTCCGAGGAGGTCGCCGATCGAGCGGAAACGGTGCTGGCCAGCCTGCCGACGCCCGACGGCTCGCTCGAGGTGGCCACCGGCGCGGGCGGGGTGATCGAGGGCTCGCGGGTCAAGCGCTATGTCGACCTGTCCACCGTCGGCAGCCGAGCGGCGGTGCACATCCACGACCTGCTCGCCGAGCGCGGCATCGTCGCGATCGACAGCCCGGTCAGCGGCGGCGTCGGCGGGGCCGAAAAAGGCACGCTCGCCGTGATGGTGTCCGGGCCCGCGCGCCGAATTCGACGCCATCCGAACCGCACTCGAGGCGATCGGGCGGCCGTTCTTCGTCGGCGAGCAGCCGGGCTCGCGCACAGACGATGAAGCTCGCCAACAACATCCTGGCGGCCAACGTCCTGGCGCGACGGCAGAAGTCGTCGTGATGGGCGTCAAGGCGGGCCTGGATCCCGCCGTGATGATCGAGGTGCTCAACGCGGGCTCCGGCGCGACGAGCGCAAGCCGCGACAAGTTCCCGCGCGCGATCCTCCCGCGCACCTTCGACTACGGCTTCGCCACGGGATTGATGGTCAAAGATGTGCGCCTGTATCTCGACGAGGCCAAGGCGCTCGGCGTGCCCGTCGAGGTCGCCGAAGCGATCGGCCGGCTATGGGAGGCCGCCGCGCGCGACCAGGGCCCCGATTCCGATTTCACGGCCGTGATCAAACCGCTTCGAGAAGCGCCGCCGGCGTCACCGTGGGCAGCGGGCGACCGCCCCGAACAGCACGCCGGTTTTCGTCGCATGCAACCCGTGCACGTCGGCGACGAAGTTTGCCGTACGGCCGCGGAGAATGATATTATCCAGATTGAAGAACGACACTTGCCAGCCTACCTGCAATATCGGCGTCTACCTGGGCAGATGACTAACCGAAACGCTTACCGGAAATCCATTGATTGGCAGCCGAAGAGAATGTTAGATTGTCTATCATATGATCGGGCCGAGCTCATTTCGGGGCCTGCGACCCGGCTACCGCGAGTCCGAAGGATGGCTTTCGTGATCGAACACGCTGACGGAACACGCACGCCCGCTGATCGACGCGAGCGTGCACATCTTCTTCCCGTCCAACAAGGACCTGCGCTCCTTCCTGCGCGAGCCGTTCAAGAGCCGCGGTTTCCCCGACTACGAGATGGACTGGTACGGCGCCCCGGGCGGCGAATACGCGCCCAGCGCCGAGGGGCCGGACCGGCCAGTACCCGGGTTCGGACCCGGAACTCGTTGCCAACGAACTGTTTTCGAAGCGCGGCGTCGACATCGCGGTACTGCACCCGATGGGCCGCGGCATCATGCCGGACCGGCACCTGGGCAGCGCGCTGCACGCCGCCCACAACGAGATGATGGTGTCGCGCTGGCTGGACCACGAGCGAGTTCGGTGACCGGTTCCGCGGCACCATCCGGGTCAATCCCGACGACATCGCCGGCGCGCTGCGCGAGATCGAAAAATGGCGTGCCCACCCCCGCGTGGTCCAGATCGGGGTTCCGTTGCAGTCCCGGGAGCTCTACGGCAAACCGCAGTTCTGGCCGCTGTGGGAGGCGGCCGTCGACGCGAACCTCCCCGTGGCCGTGCACATCGAGGTCGGCTCGGGCATCGCCTATCCGCCGACGCCGTCCGGGCAACACCCGCACCTACGAGCAATACGTCAGCTTCATGGCGCTGAACTACCTGTACCACCTGATGAACATGATCGCCGAGGGCGTGTTCGAGCGCTTCGGCGGATCTGAAGTTCGTCTGGGCCGACGGCGCCGCGGACTTCTTGACGCCGTTCATGTGGCGGATGGACACGTTCGGCCGGCCGCACCTCGAGCAGACACCGTGGGCCCCGCGGATCCCGAGCGACTACCTGCCCGGTCACGTGTATTTCGTCCAGGGCAGCCTCGACGGTCCCGGCGACACCGAGTTCGCCGGGGAATGGTTCGGCTTCACCGGCAAAGACGACATGGTGATGTTCGGCTCGAGCTATCCGCACTGGCAGTGCGGTGACGTCAAGCAAGCTGCCCAGAGCGCTGTCCGCCGAGCAGCGCGAAAAGCTGTGTTGGCGCAACGCGGCCGAGCTGTATGGCATAGACATCGCCGTCGGCTCGGGCGCACAGTAGAAGTCACAGGGACACCGAGGAGATCGAGATGACAGTCATGACCCATACGCAGGAACGGGTTCCCGCTGCCGAGCGCATAGCCGTCCGCTGCGTCGACTCGGATGTCCACCCGGCGCCCAAGCGCGGCGAGATCATCCAGTACATCCCCGAGCCTTGGCGCAGCAAGTACTTCCTCACCCGCAATATCGGCGAGCAGATCTACTACGACGCCCCCGACTACGCGCACAGCTACGCGATGCGCACGGACACGTTCCCGCCGCACGGCGAGTTCCCCGGCAGCGACCCGGACATGGCGTTCCGCCAGCTGATCATGGAGGCGGGCTCCGACATCGCGATCCTGGAACCCGGCGCCTACCCGGCTCGCCTGCCCGAAGCGCAGCACGCGATGTCGTGCGCCTTGAACGACTGGCAGGCCAACCATTGGCTCGACAGCCACAACAACTGGCACGAGCGGTGGCGCGGTTCGATCTGCGGCGCCATCGAGGAGCCGGAAGCTACGCGTGCGCGAAATCGAGCGCTGGGCCGGGCACCCCTACATGGCGCAGATTCTGATCAAGGCCGAGCCGCGGCCGTCCTGGGGCCACCCGAAATACGATCCGATCTGGGCCGCGGCCACCAAGCACGACATGCCCGTGAGCTGCCACCTGTCGCGCAGCCAGTACGACGAGCTGCCGATCCCGCCGGTGGGATTCCCCAGCTACAACCACGACTTCATGGTGACCTACTCGCTGCTGGCCGCCAACCAGGTGATGAGCCTGGTCTTCGACGGCGTCTTCGACCGGTTCCCGAAGCTGCGGATCGTGTTCGTCGAGCACGCGTTCACCTGGATCCTGCCGCTGATGTGGCGGATGGACGCGATCTACGAAGCCCGCAAGTCCTGGATGGAGATCAAGCGCAAGCCGTCGGACTACGTCAAGGAGCACATCAAGTTCACCACCCAGCCGCTGGACTACCCGGAGGACAAGACCGAGTTGACCCGCGCGCTGGAGTGGATGGAGTGCGACAAGATCCTGCTTGTACTCCTCGGACTACCCGCACTGGACGTTCGACGACCCGCGCTGGCTGGTCAAGCACCTTCCCAAAGCCGCCCGCGACGCGGTGATGTACAAGAACGGCATCGCCACCTATCACCTGCCGGAGACCGTTCCGGTCCTCGAGGGTCAGGTCCGGGTGCTCTGAATTGCGCGGAAGACATACCAACGCGACCCCGCCTCGCCCAGGGCCGCGAACACGTTGTTGCGACAGTGGACGAAATCCCGCCAGGCACACACAAATTGGTGCCGATCGGACGGCACGGCGTCGGCGTATACAACGTCAACGGCACCTTCTACGCCATCGCGAACTACTGCCCACACCAGGGCGGACCGCTGTGCTCCGGACGCGCCCGGGGCCGCACCATCGTCGACGAGACCGCTGCCCGGCGACGCGGTCATGGTGCGCGATCTGGAGTACATCTATTGCCCTGGCATCAGTGGGGTTTCGAGCTTGCCACCGGCACCACCGCGGTCAAGCCGGAGTGGAGTATTCGCACCTACCCGGTCCGCGTCGTCGGCAACGACGTTCTGGTGATGGCATGACACGTACAGGAGAATCGGGTGTCTTCTATCGAGGTGAACGGTGGGAACGTTGTCTACGAAATCCTCGGTGACTCAGGCGATCTCATTGCCCTGACGCCGGGCGGCCGGTTCAGCAAGGAGATTCGCGGGCCTGCGGCCGCTGGCCGAGGCGCTGGTCGCCGGCGGTTATCGGGTGCTGCTGTGGGACCGGCCCAATTGCGGCGCCTCCGATGTGCAGTTCTACGGGCAAAGCGAGTCGCACATGCGCGCCGAGACGCTGCACGCCGCTGCTGAGCAAGCTCGGCGTCGAGCGGTGCATCATCGCCGGGGGTTCCGGTGGGGCAAGGGATTCCATGCTGACCACGATGCTCTACCCCGAACTCGTCGAGAAGCTGGTGGTGTGGAACATCGTCGGCGGCATCTACGGCAGCTTCGTGCTCGGGTCCTTCTACATCATCCCGAGCATCCTCGCGGTGCGGGGCACCGGGATGGACGGCGTGGTGAAGGTGCCCGAGTGGCGCGAGCGCATCGAGGAGAACCCGGCCAACAAGCAGCGCTTCCTCGACTTCGACAAGGACGAGTTCCTCAAGGTGATGCTGCGCTGGCTCAACGCGTTCGTGTCCAAGCCGGGCCAGACGATTCCCGGGGTCCACGACGAGATGTTCGACCGAATCAAGGTCCCCACGTTGATCATTCGTGGCGGCGAGAACGACATGGACCACCCCAAACGGACGTCGCTGGAAGTCAGTTGCTTGATCAAGGGATCGAAGCTCATCGATCCACCCTGGCCGGAGGACGCGTGGGAGCGGGCGTCCGAAGACCGCGCGGCGGGCAGGGTGAAGCACTTCAACATGTTCGACACCTGGGTGCAGGCGGCGCCTGCGATCCTCGAATTCCTGGGCTCGCTGATGGATCCGATGCGTTACGTAGTGCGGATGCGGACCTCGCAGTTGAGCGACGCCTCCAGCGCCGTGTGGATCCGGCTCTCCGGAACGCGCTCGAGGTCCGCCTCAGCGCAGCGTCACATAGACGATGTCGAAGCCGTCATCGCCAGGCACGCGGGCGATCTCGCCGGTAAGCCCGAACGCCGGACAACACGCCGTGGGCGTCGTCGTCGGTTCCCCTGCTGACAAAGGTGACCACGCCCGGCCACCGGGGTCGGCACCGAAAGCTTTGGCGCACAAGTCGATTGCGGCCTTCTTGGTCGCGTCGACATCGTCGCTGTCGATCAGCAGCTCGACCTCGCGGCGACTGGCCGGCATCGCCGCGAGGTCGTTCTCCACCACGCTCGGCGGCCATCTCGCCAGCCAGTCCGAGGAGCGCCGCCATGCCCTCGCGTAACTGCGCTGGCGTGAGCACACTGTCCGGGTCGACGTTGACCCGCACCACCGCAGTTCGCATGCGCGCAAGCCTAACCCCGACAGTGGCGGGCTAGATCATGGAAACCACACAACGCCGCCGTCATCACCGTTGGCCACCTACCCCGGGTGCGAACCCCGGCTTCTGGGTGAGCATCCCGGCCGGGCACGGGAGGACCTTGCGGCGTATCGGGGACTCGGGGGTATCTGCCGCTCGCGGACACCGAGGCGTTGCTGGGCGAGGTCGAATCCAGCGGACTGCTCGGTCGCGGCGGTGCGGCCTTCCCGCTCGCGGTGAAGCTGCGTGCGGTCCGCAATAACGGCCGGCGTCGCCGGTGGCGCCGTCGTGGTCGCGAATGGCGAAGAGGGAGAACCGGCTTCGATCAAGGACCGTTGGCTGCTGCGGAACCGGCCACACCTGGTTCTGGACGGACTGCGGCTGGCCGTGGCGATGGTGGCCGCCGACCGCGCCTACGTGTACGTGTCCGACCCGGACTCGGCGCGCAGCGTCGAGGCCGCGCTGGGCGAACTCGAGCCCGGCGCCCTCGGCGGCGTCGAGGTCGGGGTGGCGACAGTGCAGCCCGGGTACGTGGCCGGCGAGGAGACCGCCGCCGTCCGCGCGCTCAATGGCGGCCCGGTCAAGCCGACGGACAAACCGCCGCGCCCATTCGAAGTGGGCGTCGAAGGGCGGCCCACGCTGGTGAGCAATGTCGAGACCCTGGCCAATCTGCCTTACCTGCAGCGCCACGGCGCGGCGGCGTTCCGCTCGCAAGGCACGGCGCTGTCGCCGGGCACGTTCCTGGCGACCATCACCGGAGCCGACCACCCGCCCGTCCTGTACGAGCTCCCGCACGGCCTGCCGTTCACCGAACTTCTCGCACTGCATGGCATTTCGCCGTGATCAGGTGCGCGGCGCGCTGATGGGCGGCTATTTCGCCGGCCTGCTGAATCGGCGCGTGCTGGAAACCACGCTGGATCACGAGACGATGCGGGCGCTCGGCAGCGGCCTGGGTTGCGGGGCGATCTCGTTGATCACCGACGACTGCCCCGTCGCGGTCGCGGCGTCGGTGCTGGCCTACTTCGACCGCGAAAACGCCGGGCAATGCGGGTCGTGTTTCAACGGCACCGCGGCGATGGCCGCCGCCGCCGGAGCGCTACGCGACTCCGTCGCGACGACCGAGGACCTGGACCGGTTGCGCCGCTGGTCGGTAGTACTGCGCGGGCGTGGCGCCTGCGCGACGCTGGACGCGGCCTGCAACGTGGCGGCCTCCCTGCTGGACCAGTTTCCGGACGAGGTCGCGCGGCATCTCGGGGGCGGATGCCCGGATTGCCGAGGCGGGGCATTCCGCGCCGACCGCCCGTATGCGGCGGAAGCTGTGAGGCAAGCATGAAAATCCGGTTGGACCGCACGGTTTGCGACGGCTTCGGCGTATGCGCCAAGCACGCGCCCGGTTACTTCTCGCTGGATGACTGGGGATACGCGTCTTTGATCGGGGACGGCACGGTGGCCGAGCAAGATCGCGACGCGGTCAAGCGGGCACTGCTGGACTGCCCGGTGCACGCCATCACCGAGCTGGGTGATCGCTTACCCAGCGTTTCCCACCCAGCGCTGCTCGACGAAGACGATCCCGCCGCGCACGTCAGTACCGAATCCAACGAAGCCCAATGGGGATTCACGCGTTGAACCGTCGTTGCACGCCACGGACACTTTTCAGGAAGTACACGGAGGCTCGTCGCTGAGAAGATTCGGCATCTCTGTCCGGCACCCCCATCCTTGATGATCATGGCATGCCACCAGCGTCGAGTGCCGCCCGGAACACGGACGATAAGATCTAGGTCCGGGGCCCGAACATCAAGAACCGCAGACGAATCCGAGGGACTTGCATCCTCAGAGTATGCATGGACGGCAATTATGAGCGCCGAGAACGATAACCGTCGCACAGCGATCGTCGTGGGCCCCAATCCTGTTTTCACATCACAATATGGTTTTGCGAACGGATACTCCTGAAGCGTTCCCGTTTCCCTGTAGTGGATGTGGATCGGTTCCGCACCGTTGATGATCCAGGCATGCAAATCCAAGTCTTTTGGAGTTGCGCCCCAAGTAAGTGGGGCGGTCAGCTCATCGAAGGCAGCGGCAACAGCATTTCGCTCCGGCCGAGTGGTGGTTGGCGGGCAGGGGTCGACCGACACCGACTTCGCCACCGGTGGCTTCAATGTCGCTTCCCCGGGAGTCGAAATCCAGGGAATTGCGTGAGTGCGCCCCGCGATCTGTAGTCGTTTCCGCTGCGGTGCCGCCGGCCACCAGAGCACCGGGTTCGCCCCGGGCGGCGGCCAGTCGCCCTCGTTGGTGTAGGCCCACACCTCCCACGGGTTGTCGAAGTAGGCCGCCGTCTCGACCAGGCTGTACCAGTCCTGATTCGGGTACGCCAACCAGTAGCCCGTCCCGGCGAGGGAGCCGCCGACCATCCAGGCGGCGTAACTGCCCACATACAGCGGACCGAAGATCCTGTTCTGCCAGACGTGCACCTCGTCGTGATTGGCCTCTACGTCGTAGCTGCCCGCGCCGTACCCAAGCTGAGTGGTAGACGTTGCCCCAGCGTGGTGGTAAAGCCCGGGCGGGGCCGATGCCGCCGCCCGTGGCTACCACAGCTGGGCTACGAGATTCTTGTGCATTTTGCATAAAGTTCTGGGCCGCGGTTGGGCGGCATGTTGTTGACCCGGGCCTGCTCGCAGCGAGAGCCTTTCTATGACGGGTGTCACTTCACCGGCATTGCGCGTGTGTTTGCTGTGTCAGCGGATGGTTGTGGTCGTTGAGGAGATAGCAATGTCTTTTGTCATCGCAGTGCCGGACATCATGGGGGCGGCGGCAGCGGATTTGTCGAGTCTGGGTTCGACGATCAATGGCGCCAACGCGGCGGCGGCGGTGCCGACGACGGCGTTGCTGCCGGCGGCTGGGGATGAGGTGTCGGCGGCGATCGCGGCGTTGTTTGGCGTCTCGCCCGTGACTACCAAAGTGTTGGCGCGCGGGCAGCGGCGTTTCATGACCGGTTTGTGCAGGCCTTAACCAAGGCTGGGGCGGCGTATGGGGCCATCGAGGCGGCCAATGCTTCGCCGTTGCAGGCCGTCGAGCAGGTGGCGCTGAATATGGTCAACGCGCCCACGCAGATGTTGACGGGTCGGCCGATGATCGGCAATGGGGCCGCTGCGACGGCGCCCGGCGCCGCGGGCACTGCCGGCGGGTTGCTGGTGGGCAGTGGGGGCAACGGTGCGCCCGGAGGACCGGGGCAAAACGGCGGGGCCGGTGGGGCGGCGGGGCTGTTGGGTAATGGTGGCAATGGTGGGGCCGGCGGCAATGGGGTGGCCGGGATCAACGGCGGTCGCGGTGGGGCCGGTGGGGCCGGCGGTGCGGGTGGTATCAACGGCGGCAACGGCGGTATGGGCGGGGCGGGCGGCAACGGCATCAATGGCGCGGCTGGCGGCGCGGGTGGGGCCGGCGGTGTGGGTGGCGGCAATGGTGGTACGGGTGGCGCGGGCGGGGCCGGCGGCCTGGGTGGGTCGCTGACCAACGGCACCGGTGGGGCCGGCGGGGCGGGCGGTGCCGGCGGGGCGGGCGGGCCCGGCGGCGGTTTGGGCGCTGTCGGTGGGGCTGGCGGGGCCGGCGGTAATACCACTAACGGAGATGGTGGTGCCGGTGGCCTCGGCGGTGTGGGTGGTGCCGGCGGCACCGGCGGGGGTAGCGGCGGGGCCGGCGGGCACGGCGGAGCCGGCGGAACCTCCCTGAATGCCGGTCAGGGCGGAGTCGGCGGAGCGGGCGGGGCCGGTGGGGCCGCCCTCGACGGCGGTGTCGGCGGGGCTGGTGGGGTCGGCGGGGCCGGCGGCGGCGCCCATAACGGCAACGGCGCGGCCGGCGGTGCCGGCGGTGTGGGCGGTGCCGGTGGTGGGGACGGCGGCACCGGCGGTGCAGGCGGTGGCTCCACGGCCAACGGCCAAGGCGGACTCGGCGGAGCCGGCGGGGCCGGCGGCGCCGTGGGGGCTGCCGGTGGCGTGGGCGGGGCCGGTGCGGTCGGCGGTGCCGGCGGTAACGCCGTCAATGGCAATGCCGGGGCTGGTGGGTTCGGCGGCAACGGCGGTGGGTCCGGCGGGGTCTCCGGTGCTAGTGGTGGGGCCGGCGGGGCCGGCGGGGCCGGCGGAAACTCCACGGGCAACGGCCAGGGCGGGTCCGGCGGAGCCGGCGGCAATGGTACGGCGGGCACCGCGGGTGCGGCTGCCACCACGGCGGGTGCGACCGGCACGGTCGGCGGCAAGGGCGGGGCCGGCGGGGCCGGCGGGACCGGCGGGACCGCTAATCACGGCAATGGTGGCGCTGGCGGTGCGGGCGGCAAAGGGGCGGCCGGCGCGACCGGCGGCGGCGGCGCCAACGGCGCCAACGCCACCACTGCCGGGGCGGCCGGCCAGGCTGGCGGCGACGGCGGGGCCGGTGGCGCCGGCGGAACCGGCGGCAAGGGCGGGCTCGGCGGGACCGCGGCGCACGGCACCGCCGGCACCCAAGGCGCGGGCGGAGCCGGCGGTGCCGGCGGTAACGGCGGGGCTCCCGCTAACGGCGGCAACGGCGCGGCCGGAACGTTCAGCAATGGGGGCACCGGTGCCGGCGGGGCTGGCGGGGCCGGCGGTAACCCCGGCGCCGGTGGGGCCGGCGGGGCCGGCGGGGCCGGGTCCAAGATCGGCGCTACCGGCGCGACCGGGGGCACCGTGTCCACCGGCGGCAACGGCGGTAACGGCGGGGCCGGCGCCAACGCGATCGCGGCGGGCGTCACGGGCGGGGCCGGTGGGGCCGGCGGCAATGGCGGTGCGGTCGGCAATGGCGGTGTCGGTGGGCACGGCGGCAACGGCATGGCCGGCGCGGCGGGCACCGCGCCGACCACCGCGGGTGCGGTCGGCAACGTCGGTGGCGCCGGCGGGGCCGGTGGGCTCGGTGGGGCCGGCGGTCAAGGTGGCAGCGTGCACGGTAACGGCGGGGCCGGCGGCGCCGGCGGTAACGGGGCTATCGGTGGTGTCGGGGGTACCGGTGCTAACGGCGCGGACGCCACGACCGCGGGCGCGGCCGGGCAGGCCGGCGGCAACGGCGGGGTCGGCGGGGCCGGCGGGGCCGGCGGCAATGGTGGGCTGGGCGGGACGGCGGCGCACGGCACCGCGGGCGGCCGAGGCGCGGGCGGGTCGGGCGCTAACGGCGGCACCGGTGGGGCGGCCGGTAATGGCGGCGCGGGTGCCATCGGCACCTATGCCGGCGGCGGCACCGGTGTGGGTGGGGCCGGCGGCAACGGCGGCAACCCGGGTGCCGGCGGGGCCGCTGGGACCGCCGGGGTCGGCTCCACCTCGGGTGCGGCCGGCGCGGCGGGCGGCGCGGGCAGCAGCGGCGGCAACGGCGGCCACGGTGGGGCCGGTGCGGCTGGAGTCGGGCTGGGTACCGGCGGTAGCGGCGGGGTCGGCGGCCGTGGCGGCGATGGTGGTGCGGTCGGCAACGGCGGCGCGGGCGGTAACGGCGGGGATGGCTTCAACGGCGCCGATGGCGTTACCACCGGCGGCATCGGCGCGGGCGGCAACGGAGGGAACGGATCCGCCGGTGGTGGCGGCGGGCAGGGCGGGGCCGGCGGCAACGGCGGCAGTCAGGCCGGTGTGGGTGGTGTCGGCGGTAACGGCGGCGCGGGCGCGGCCGGAGGCAACGGCGGAGGCGGCGGCAACGGCGCCGATGCCACCGCGACTCTGAACAACGGCAACCTGGCCGGGTTCAACGGCGGCAACGGCGGCAACGGCGGCAACGGCGGTCACGGCGGCAACGCCGGGGCCGGCGGCAAGTCGGCGGCGGGCACCGGTGTGCAGGCCGCTCAGGGTGCCGGCGGTGCCGGGGGCGCCGCCGGCAACGGCGGGACCGCCGGCACCGGCGGCAACGGGGCGACCGGAACCTTCGACAACGGCGGCACCGGAGTCGGGGGCCGGGGCGGCAACGGCGGTAACCCGGGCAGCACCGGGACCGTCGGCACCGGCGGCACCGGCCTCACTGGCACCGCGGCCAGCGGTGCGGCCGGCGTGACGCCCACCAGCGGCGGCAACGGCGGCAACGGCGGCACCGGTGCCGTGGGTAGCTTGGTGCAAAACAGTCTCGGCACCGGCGGGGTGGGCGGCCGCGGCGGCGATGGTGGTGTGGTCGGCAACGGCGGCCATGGTGGTGATGGCGGCGTCGGCTTGACGGGCGCCGATGGCGGCACCAACGGCAGTCTGGGCGGGGGCGGCAACGGCAGCAACGGATTCGCCGGTGGTAGCGGCGGGCAGGGCGGGGCCGGTGGTAACGGCGGCAGTCAGGCCGGTGTCGGTGGTGTCGGCGGTAACGGCGGGGTCGGCGGGGCCGGCGGCACCGGCGGTGCGGGCGGCGACGGCGCCGATGCCAACGCGACTCTGAACAACGGGAACCTGGCCGGGTTCAATGGCGGCAACGGCGGCACCGGCGGCGTCGGCGGTCACGGCGGCAACGCCGGGGCGGGCGGTAAGTCGGCGGCGGGCACCGGTGTGCAGGCCGCTCAAGGCCTGGGCGGTGTCGGGGGTGCTGCCGGTAACGGCGGGACCGCCGGCAACGGCGGCAACGGGGCGGCCGGAACGTTTGACAACGGCGGCACTGGAGTCGGCGGCAACGGCGGCAACGGCGGGAACCCGGGCGCGGCCGGGACCGCCGGCACCGGCGGCAGCGGCGGTAATGGGGTGGCGGCCAGCGGTGCGGCCGGCATGAGCCCGACCAGCGGCGGCAACGGCGGTAACGGCGGCACCGGCGCCGTGGGCGGCCTGGCGCAAAACAGTCTCGGCACCGGCGGGGTGGGCGGCCACGGTGGCGATGGTGGTGTGGTCGGCAACGGCGGCCATGGTGGTGATGGCGGGGCGGGCATGGCCGGTACTAACGGCGGCACGACGAGTCAGATCGGCGGGGGCGGCAACGGCGGCAACGGATTCGCCGGGGGTACCGGCGGGCAGGGCGGCGCCGGCGGCAACGGCGGCAGTCAGGCCGGGGTCGGTGGCGTCGGCGGTAACGGCGGGGTCGGCGGTGCCGGCGGGGCCGGCGGCGACGGCGGCAACGGGTCAAACGCGACGGCCACTTTCAACAACGGCAACCTCGCCGGGTTCAACGGTGGTGACGGGGGCAACGGCGCCGCCGGCGGCATCGGCGGCAACGGTGGGGCCGGCGGTAAGGCGGCCGCGGGCAACGGTTTGCAGGCCAGCCAAGGCCTCGGCGGGGTCGGCGGGTCCGGCGGCAACGGCGGGGCCGCCGGTGACGGCGGCAACGGCGGCAACGGCGTTGCCGGTATCAACAATGGTGCCGGCGGCAACGGCGGCGACGGCGGTACCCGCGGCGGCGCTGGATCGGGCGGGGCCGGCGGCAACGGCGCTAACGGGCAGGCGGCGTCTGGCGCCGGTGGGAACACCATCAACTCCGGCGGCAACGGCGGCACCGGCGGTGCCGGCGGCGCCGGTGTCCTTGCGGGCCAGGACGGCGGCACCGGCGGTAACGGCGGTAACGGCGGAGAATTCGGCAACGGCGGGGCCGGCGGTATCGGCGGGGCCGGCGCCGCGGCCGGCCAGGGTGGCGTCGACGCCAACGGCAACGGCTTGCTCGGCGGCTCCGGCGGGCGTGGCGGTGATGGCGGCAACGGCGGCAACGGCGGAATCCTGGCCGGGGTCGGCGGTGTCGGCGGGGACGCCGGGCACGGCGGGGCGGGCGGCCTCGGCGGGACGGGCACACCCGGAGCCACCGGCACGTTCAGTGGCGGCGGTGATGGCAACGGCGGCATCGGCGGCAGCGGCGGGTTCGGCGGCCAGGGTGGAGACGGCGGCAACGGCGGGGCTGGCGGCAAAGCAGCCAACGGCTTGGGCGCGCAGGCCAACTCCGGGCTTGGCGGCGACGGCGGAGCCGGCGGAGACGGTGGCGCTGCGGGTGATGGCGGTGCCGGTGCGGCGGGCGTTGCCGGTGTCAACCAAGGTGCCGGCGGCACCGGCGGCAAGGGCGGCGACGCGGGTCTTGCAGGGAACGGCGGCAACGGCGGCGGCGGTGCAGGGTTTGGACACAACGGCGGACGAGGTAGCTCCCCCACCAGCGGTAACGGCGGTGCCGGAGGAGGCGGCGCCAACGGCGCCTCCCCCGGTGACAACGGCGGGGCCGGCGGGGCCGGCGGCGACGGCGGGTCACACGGCAACGGCGGCAACGGCGGCAACGGCGGCAACGGCGCGGCGGGCACCCCAGGTTCCGACGGCTCCGCCGCCGGCGCATCCGGCACCGGCGGCACCGGCGGCGGCAACGGCGGGACCGGCGGGGCCGGCGGTCACGGTGGGTCCCAGGCCGGCAACGGCGGCAACGGCGGCACCGGCGGGGTGGGCGCTGACGGCGGCCGCGGCGGCAACGGCGCCGACGGCATCAGCATCGGACTGGGCCCGAACCCCAACGGCGGCGACGGCGGCAACGGCGGCAACGGCGGCAATGGCGGCACCGGAGGCGACGGCGGCGCGGCCGGTCTGGCCACCCCGGGTAAGGGTAACGACGGCGGCCACGGCACCGGCGGCAATGGCGGCAACGGCGGGGACGCCGGTCGACCCGGTGAGGGCGGCAACGGCGAGAACAACACCAGTTTCGCTGTCAACAACGGTAACGGCGGTAACGGCGGTAACGGCGGTAACCCCGGCACCGCAGGGACCGGTGGAGCCGGCGGCAGCAATGGACCCGGTCTTCTCCCCGCCTCTGCCGGCCACAACGGCACCCCCGTCACCCAAGGCGGCGACGGCGGCAACGGCGGCAACGGTGCCGACAGCCCCTCACACAACTTCGCGGGCGGCAACGGCGGCACCGGCGGCAACGGCGGGGCCTTCGGCAACGGCGGCAACGGCGGCAACGGTGGACGGGGTCACGACGGCATCGATGGCGGCACTAGCAGCGGCTTCACCGACGCCTCTAACGGTGGTAACGGCGGAGTGGGAGGCAATGGGGGAGCGACCTCCGGCACAGGGGGCGCGGGCGGCAGCGGCGGTGCCGGCGGCACCGGCGGCACCGGCGCGGATGGCTTCGACAGCCAAACACCCAGCTCCCCGGCCGGTACCGGCGTTACCGGCGGCGCCGGCGGCAACGGCGGAAACGGCGGCAATGCCGGTATCGGCAGCGACGGCACCTCCGGCACTGCCGGCAGCGGCGGAAACGGCGGGAACGGAGGCGCCGCCGGCAACGGCGGAAACGGCGCCAACAGCACCGACCCAAACGTCACGGCCGGCGCCGGCGGTGACGCCGGCAAGGGCGGCCACGGCGGGGCCGGCGGGGACACCGGTACCGGTATTGGTGGCACCGCAGGCAGCGGCGGCACCGGCGGCAACGGTGGCGACGGCGGCCACGGCGGCGCCGGCGCCACCGGCGACACCGGTGCATCCATAGATATCAACCACCCCGGCGGCACGGGTGGCGCCGCTGGCGACGGCGGCATCGGCGGCAAAGGCGGCACTGGGGGCGACAGCGGCCACGTCCTCTCAGTCTCCGGCAGCGGCGGCGACGCCGGAGACGGCGGTGCCGGCGGCACTGGCGGCACTGGCGGCGCCGGCGGCACGGGCGGTACCGGCAGCGCCGGCTTCGTCGAAAACGGGGCCTTGGGACTTGTTGGCGGCAGCGGTGGGTCGGCGGGTGCCGCCGGCACCGGCGGTCACGGTGGTGACGGCGGAGCCGCGGGCACCGGCATTGGCGGCAGCCAGGGCGGCGGCGGGGCCGGCGGGACCGGCGGGACCGGCGGTAACGGCGGTAACGGCGGTAACGGCGCCGTCGAAACTGGGAATATTGGACTTGACGGTGGCGACGGCGCAAATGGCGGAAACGGCGGCGCCGGCGGACTCGGCGGTAATGGCCCCAACAACAGCACGGGAGCGCACGGAGCGTCCGGTGGTCAAGGGAACGGCGGCAATGGCGGCAACGGCGCTGACGGCGCTAACGGCGGCGCCGGCGGTAACGGCGGTAACGGCGGCGAGGGCCTCAATGGCGGCACCGGTGGAGCCGGTGGAGCCGGCGGCGCCGGGGTGGACGGTACCATCTTCTCCCCGCCCACCAACGGCGGCAGCGGCGGCACGGCCGGCAACGGCGGGAAGGGCGACGGCGGCGTTGGCGGCGCCGGCGGTGTGGGCGGCGCTGGCGGCGCCGGCGGTTCCGGTGGCCTCCTCGTCCTGGGTGCAGATGGAGGGGACGGTGGCTCGGGCGGGCACGGCGGTGAGGGCTTCACTGCCGGCGGCGTCGGAGGTAACGGTGGCGCTGGCGGTGCTGGCGGCAACAACGGCAGCGGTGGCGGCCATGGCGGGCACGGCGGCGGCGCCGGCGCCGGCGGCGATGGCGATAACGGGGTTGGCGGCGGCGGCGGCACCGGCGGCACCGGCGGCGACGGCGGCACCGGCGGCAACCCGCCGTTCGGCGGCGGACCCGGCGGCACCGGCGGCGACGGCGGCAAAGGCGGCAACGGCGGCGAGGGCTTCACCCACGGGAGTGGCAGCGGCGAGCTCGGCACCGACGGCGTAGCCGGCGTCAAGGGCAGCGGATCAGCGACGGGCGCTCCCGGCACCGGCGGCACCGGCGGCCCCGCCGGCCAGGGAGGGGGCACCTTATAGTTCGGGCGCCCGGGCCAGGACCTGACGTTTGCCCCTTCCGGGGTTTGTAGCCGACGCCCGCGGCCTCCCGGACCGCGTTACTGGCTGGGACAACCTCCTGCCGGGTGCGGCTGTTCTGGGGGCCAGCTGCCCGAAACGGAGATGTCCACGCTGGCGATCAGGGTTCTGTCCGAACAAACGGCGGCAGTCGATCCCGGTCGACTGGGCCACAGCGTCGATTATCTGACCAAGGAATACGTGGGCGCGTTGACTCCGGTTTGCGGATTGTGCTGGACCTGTAGTGCGTCGACGTCACGAGAGGAAAAGCTGCGGTGTGTGCACAGAGTTGGGGGCCGCGCGGCGCTTCCCACATCGCCGGCCTTCTGTCCGCACGCACATCAGGAGAAGTCGTACATGGCGGTGCTGTTAGCGGGCAATTCGCTGGGCTGGCTTAGATGGCCGCGCCACTGGAGGACCTCGAGTGCGGCGGCAACGCGAACAAGGGTGGTGTCGAGGGGTCGGGGCAGCAGCCGTTCGGCGCTCTCCAGCCGGTACAACAAGGTGTTGCGGTGGATATACAGATGTTGTGCGGCGCGCACGGCGTTGCAGTGTTCGTTGATGTACGTCAGCAGCGTGCTCTGCAGAACGGCGCTGGCTGAGGCGAAGTCGCCCAGGGTGGATTTGATGAAGTCGTCGGCGCGCTCGCAGTTTTCGGTGAGTAAGGCGACCATTTGGACGTTGTCGAAGAAGGCGATTGGCTGGTGTGACCGCAACCGAACCAGCATCTGTTGGGTGTTGAGTGCTTCCTGGTGGCTGCGCCGGAACCCGTTGATTCCTCGCGCGCTGGTCCCGATGGCGATGTGCATGTCAGGCGTGTTCTTGAGCACCCCATGGACCTGGTCGCTGTCGAAGGCGGCGACGTCTTTGACCCACAGCCAGCGAGTCTCAGCGTTGGGAGCCACGGCAAGCGGCCGCGGGCATCCGACCGCATTGCCGAACGCGTCGGCGGCACCGTCAAGATCGCTGCCGTCGCGATTGGCCTCGCGTCATCCCAGATGATGGCGGCAGTGTGGCATCGCTTCAAGCGGGTACGCCAAGCGCGCTTCGGCGCGCTTACGGTTCACAACTTCGCCGGCGAGGATACGTTCGACCAGTTTGCGACGATCGGCATTGACGTCGTCGGTTAGCTCGCAGGGCTCTGAATCGCAGTTGCTCGGCGATACCGGCAAGGGTGGCGTCCACATAATCGTCGGCTGACCGCGAGATGACATCGAGTAGCTCGTGCAGCTCGTTGCGGTCAGCGGTGAGTTCGAACGCGATGTCCGTCCAGCGCCGCAGGGCCATGTTGACTCCGACGCGATAGACGTCGCGTGTCGATGCGTCGAGGCCGCGCCGCCACAGCTCCCGGGCCATCCGCAGTGGCTCACCGCCGCAATTTGCTGCCACGGGCGCACCGGGGTCACGTAGATGCGCGACGGTGAAGCGGTACAGATTGGTGCGGTTGGAGCGGCCGACCGTTTTGGCCAGGGCAGGGTCGTCGGCGAGGCCCTGGCGAACGCCCAGTGTGGCGCGGTCGAACGCCTCGAGCCACTCCGGGTTGGGGTTGAGGGCGATCCACGCTCCTTGGCGGATCAGTTCACGCAACCGCGGCGAGAGCTCGCACTTTACCACCATCGTAAATTACGCCAGTTGTGCACTCTGCGGAGCGTTTCCGGCATGGTCGGGCCAACTGCTGAAGAGCGCGATCGCGATGTGTGGCGTGCGTCTCCCGCACCGCAGGTGGCTTGGAGGTCTGATGTGATGTCCCGTGGTCGCGTTGTCGGGAGTTGCGCGATGGCGAATGTGATGGCGGTCCGGAGTTGGCGGGGTCGGCGGCGTCGCATTCGCTGAGGCTGGGTTCGTCGATAGTGCGGCTAACGAGGCGGACGCAGCGTCGAGGAAGGGGTTGCTACCGACAGCGCACGTTGTCAAGTTTGCATGGCGATTCTTGGCGCTTGTTTGGTGCGCCCATGGTCACGAGCATGAGGCGCTCATGCGCAGTAGTCGGCCGTTTGAGGAGCGGTTTGTGGAGACCTTGCGCTCTAGTTCGGGGGCAGCATTACGCGGCCGAGGCGGCCACCACATTGCCATTGCAGCTGGTAAAGCTGACCTGCTCGGTGCGATCAACGCGCCGACGGAGGCGTTGCTGGGGCGTCCGTTGGTTGGTAACTGCGCCGATGGCCCCGCCGGGACGGATCAGGCCGGCCCGTGAACGGCGGCATCTTGTTCGGTAACGGCGCGGACCCGGCGGTCGAGGGCTCCGGGCAAAACGGCGGGGCCGGTGACTGCTCGGCGGCGGTGCTGCGGTGTTGATCGCGCGGAAGAAGCGATCAGCGGGGTCCAGGGCACCGGACTGTGGCGCCTGCTGAACCACATGTTCCCCTCCGTCATGGCTACCTTGGATCGACCCTGCTCGGCGGTGATAACGTAATTCTCCGAATAGAACAATGGCCCTACCGCCAACAGCTCGATTCCCGGAGGTGACGTGTCAGCACCGGGACGACCGCTGCCCCTGGTCACCGACGAAAACGAGTTTTTCTGGACTTCCGGCGCCGACGGCACGCTTCGGCTGCAGGAATGTAGGGCCTGCGAATCGCTGATCCACCCGCCCGCGCCGGTATGCCGCTATTGCCGCTCGCGCGACATGGGCGTGCGGGCGGTCTCCGGCAACGCGACCCTGGCCGGGTTCACGGTCAATCACCGGTTCAGCCTGCCCGGGCTGCCGGCGCCGTACGTGGTCGCTCAGGTGGCGATCGCGGAGGACCCCCGGGTCCGGCTGACCACCAACATCGTGGACTGCGATCCCGAACGAGCTCGAACTCGGTCAGCCGGTGGAGGTCGTCTTCGAACAGGTCGAGGACGTCTGGCTGCCGCTGTTCCAGCCCGCTGCGAACGCTGAACCCGCTACCCTGCCGGCCGACGAGATCGCGCCGGAGCGCTTCGGCGAACACGTGCGCCCCATGCTGGCCACGGAGAAGTTCGAGGACAAGGTCGCGCTCACCGGAATCGGCGATGTCGCAGATCGGGCGCCGGTTGATGCAGCCGCCGCTGTCGCTGACCGTCGCAGGCCTGCGAAGCGGCGATCGCCGACGCCGGGCTGACCTTCGCCGACATCGACGGCCTGTCCACCTACCCGGGCGGCGGAAATCGTCGGCGGCTTCGGCGAAGGCGGGGTGACGGCGCTGGAAGCGGCGCTCGGCATCCGGCCGACCTGGCACAACGGCGGCATCGAGACCTTCGGCCCCGGCGGCTCGGTGATCGCCGCGATGCTCGCGGTCGCCGGCGGCCTGGCCCGGCACGTGCTGTGCTTCCGGACGCTGTGGGAAGCCACCCACAACGAGCTGATGAAGCAGGGCAAGATCAGCCCGGCGCATGGGTGGCGGGCCGCATGGCCGGCTGGCAGATGCCGTTCGGCGCCACCTCCGCCGCCCACACCCTGGCGATGAACGCGCAGCGCCACTTCCACCGCTACGGCACCACGAAAGAGACGCTGGGCTGGATCGCGCTGAACCAGCGCGCCAACGCGGAACTCAACCCGACCGCGATCTACCGCGTCCCCGATGACGATGGACGACTACCTGAATGCGCGGCCGATCACCACCCCGTTCGGCCTGTACGACTGCGACGTGCCGTGCGACGGCGCGATCGCCGTGATCATCTCCGCCGTCGACGCCGCCCGCGACCTGGCCAAGCCGCCCGTCCTGGTGGAGGCCGTCGGGCACCCAGATCATCGAGCGGATCGATTGGGACCAAAGCACATTGACCCACGAGCCGCAGGTGCTGGGCCAGGCGGCGCACGTCTGGACGCGCACCTCGCTGCGGCCCGCCGACGTCGACGTCGCCGAGCTCTACGACGGGTTCACCTTCAACTGCCTGTCCTGGATCGAGGCGCTGGGCTTCTGCGGGATCGGCGAGGCCAAGGACTTCCTGGACGGCGGCAAGAACATCGCCCGCGACGGCCTGCTGCCGCTCAACACGCACGGCGGCCAGCTTTCGCACGGGCGCACCCACGGCATGGGTCTGCTGCACGAAGCCGTCAGCCAGCTGCGCGGCGAGGCCGGCGATCGCCAGGTCGCCGACGCCCGCGTCGGCGTGGTCAGCAGCGGCGGGCTGACCCCGAGTGGTGTGCTGCTGCTGCGGGCCGACACATGACGCGTCCCGCCCGAGAGTGGTGATCGTCGACGGCGTACCGATGTCCGCGCTGGTCGCCGCGCCCGAGGATGCCGCCGGAGACCCCAGGGCCGTGATCGTGGCCATCCACGGCGGCGGCACCAGCGCGCTGTACTTCGACTGCCCGGGCCACCCGTCATTTTCCTTGCTGCGCTCCGGTGCGGCAGCGGGATTCACCGTCGTGGCGCTCGACCGGCCCGGCTACGGCAGCTCCGCTCCCTATCCCGAGGCGATGACCCGGCCCGAACAGCGGATCCACCTCGGCTATGGCGCGTTGGATCGGATCCTCGGGCAGGCGCCGCGCGGAGCCGGGTTGTTCCTGCTGGGCCATTCGGGCGGATGCGAACTGGCGATGCGGATGGCCGCAGACGAGCGTGGCGCCGATCTGCTCGGAATCGAATTGGCCGGCACAGGACGGCATTACCACCCCTCTACCCGAGAATTGCTGAAGACGGCGACCCGAGAACGCCGCCCGGCGGGCCTGTACCAGGTGCTTTGGCACCCGGAGCGGCTGTACCCGCCCGAGGTCCTCAGCGGGGCCACGATTTCTCCGTCGGCCCCGGCCTACGAGGACCAGATGGTGTCCGACTGGGCCCGCCAAACCTTCCCCGCGCTGGCCCCCGCCGTGCGCGTGCCGGTCCACTTCAGCGTGGCCGAGCATGAAAAGGTATGGCAGACCGATGATTCAGCCTTGGCGGAGATTGCCGCCATGTTCTCCGGCGTGCCGCGGTTCGTCGTCCATAGACAACCCGAGGCGGGACACAACATCAGCCTCGGCCACGCCGCCGCCGACTACCACTCGACCGTCTTTTCGTTTGTTCAGGAATGTCTGGCCGCTCAGTCGCCCAGCGCAGAGCCGGAAGTCGATTTGGAGGCCGGTTGAAAGTCGGATTCATCGGATTGGGCAGCCAGGGCGGGCCAATGGCACGCCGGATTGTCGAAGGCGGTTACCCGACAACGCTGTGGGCGCGCAGACCCGAGACCCTCGAGCCGTTCGCAAAAACGCCGGCGAACATCGCCGAGTCACCGGCCGAACTCGCCGCGGCCAGCGATCTGGTCTGCCTGTGCGTCGTAGGCGACGCCGACATCGACGAAGTCGTCGGCGGTGACCATGGGCTGCTGGCCGGCGTGAAACCGGGCAGTGTGATCGCAGTGCACAGCACGGTACACCCCAACACGTGCAAAGATGCTCGCGAATACGGCGGGCGCCCAGGGTGTTTCGGTGATCGACGCGCCGGTGAGCGGCGGCGGCCCAGCGGCGGCAAAAGGCCATCTGCTGGTGATGGTCGGTGGTGATGCCGACGTTGTCGAGCGCTGCCGTCCGATCTTCGAAACCTATGCCGATGCGATCGTCCACCTCGGCGACCTGGGCTCCGGGCAGACCACCAAGCTGCTCAACAACCTGTTGTTCACCGCCAACCTGGGTACCGCGGCCACCGCCCTTTCGCTGGCCGAGACCCTCGGCGTCGCACCGGACCGTTTCGTCGAAGTCGTCTCCCGCAGCAGCGGGAACAGCTTCGCGCTCAACGCTATTGGCGGAACCGGAGGCATGCGACGGGCTGGCCGGGCTGGCGGGAACACTGCTGCGAAGGATGTCCGGTTGATCGTCGATCTCGCCGATCAGGCCGCGGCGCGCGGCGGTGCCGTTCTCGATGCGGCCGATGCCGCACTGGCCTATTGGACCATCCCCGATGAAGGCCGCGATGAGGCCCCGGGCCTTGGGCCCCTTTTCGGCGCGCCATGAAACCGCTACCGTTAGCGTTACAGTCAGGCCTTCAGCTGTAACTGTTTCCAGCCCGCAGCTCGTCAGCCAGGAGTGTGCAATGACCAAGTCGAAGTTGGTCTTCGATCCGTTCTCCGAAGAATTCTTCAACGGCGCCTGGGACATCTACCGGCGGATGCAGGAGGAGGCGCCCGTCTACTACAACGACGAGTACGACTTCTACGCGCTGACCCGCCACGAGGATGTCGCCGCGGGACTCAAGGACTTCGAGACGTACTCGTCGGCCTACGGCATCGACCTGTCGATGGTGCGATCCGGCGCAGACGGCCGCCGCAGTCGATCATCTTCATGGACCCCCCCGACCATCGCCACATGCGCAGCCTGCTCAACAAGGTCTTCACGCCGCGCGCCATCCAGTCGCAGCGAGCAGATGGTCATCGAGAAGATCGACAAGTACCTCAGCGCGGCCGATCCCGATTACTTCGATGTGGTGCAGGACTTTTCCGGCTCCGTTCCCGGTCGAGGTGATCACGACGATGCTGGGCGTGCCGGAGGAGCACGCGCAGCAGATCCGGCACTGGATCGACGATGTCGCTGCACCCGCGAGCCCGGACAGGTCGAGGTCGGCGAGGAGGGCATGCAGGCCAACATCAACACCGCGATGCTACTACTACGAGCTGGTCAAGCAGCGCCGCGACGAACCGCGCGATGACCTGTTCAGCAAGCTGATCGAGGCCGAGATCGAACGCGAGGACGGCGAGATGACGAAGCTCGACGACATCGAAATCGCTGGCTTTGCAACGCTATTGGGCGGCGCCGGCGCCGAGACCGTCACCAAGCTGGTCGGCAATGCGCCGGTGGTGTTCGCGCGCAATCCCGACCAGTGGCAGAAGCTGCTCGACGACCGCAGCAAGATTCCCGCCGCGGTCGAAGAACTGCTGCGCTACGAGGCGCCGTCGCAATATCAGGTGCGCCGCTCGATGCGAGACGTCGACGCTGCACGGCGTCACGATCCCGGCCGGCAAGCCGGTGTTCCTGATCAACGGCGCGGCCAACCGCGACCCGGACGCCTGGACCGATCCCGACAATTTCGACATCGACCGCGACCGCACCGAAGCGCAGAACATGGGCTTCGGCTACGGGATCCACAGCTGCCTCGGTGCGGCGCTGGCCCGCATGGAGAGCGCGATCGCGCTGGAGAAGCTGCTCGACTTCATGCCGCGCTACGAGGTGGACTGGGCGGGCTGCCAACGCGTCCACATGCAGAACGTGACGGGCTGGAAGCAACGTACCGGTGCGGGTGCTGCGATGAGAATCGAAGTCGATTGGGATCTCTGCGAAAGCAATGGGGTGTGCATGGGCATCATCCCGGAGGTTTTCCAGCTGGGTGACGACGACATGCTGACCGTCCTGCAGCCGGAGGTCACGCCGGACAACGAAGCGCTGGTGCGCGACGCCGTGCGTCAGTGCCCGCGCCAGGCCATCTCGATCAAGGAGTAGTGGACTAGCTCGGTCAGCCGTGTGGGCCGTCCGCTCCGCTCTTCCCGCTGGTGCCAAACGGCCCGGCAAATCCCTGGCTACCACCTTTCCCACCGGGCCCACCCGCCGGGCCGACGGCACCCGCCCCACCGGAGCCCCCGTCCCCGCCGTTCCCGCCATTTCCGACGAACCTGGCGGTGGCGGCGTCACCGCCCTTACCGCCCGCCCCGCCGGTGGCGAGTGAGCTGGTCGACGCGTTCGCGCCACCGTTCCCGCCATCCCCACCGGACCCGCCGTTGCCAAACACCGCTCCGTCGGCGCCGCCGTTGCCACCGTTACCGCCGGACGCACCGGCGCCAGCGAAACCGCCGCCACCAGCGTTGCCGCCGGCGCCACCGGACCCGCCCGCACCGATCAGCATGGCTGCGGCGCCGCCGTTACCGCCGTTGCCGCCGGCACCGCCGGCAGGCCCGCCACTGCCACCGCCAACGCCGCCGAATCCACCGGCACCACCGGAGCCACCGTTACCGGCCAGCCACCCGCAACCGCCGCCGCCCCCGCCGTTCCCACCGGCCCCGCCCGCAGGGCTAGCCCCGGCGAGCCCGCCATGGCCACCGTTTCCACCGTTTCCACCGGCTCCGCTCAGAGTTCCACCGCTGCCGCCGGTTCCCCCGTCGCCGCCGTTCCCGCCAGCAGGACCAACAGGACCGCCGTAGCCGTCCCCACCATTCCCGCCGGCCCCGCCGGCACCAACCAGTCCGGCGTTGCCGCCGGCCCCGCCGTGGCCACCATCCCCGCCGGCACCGGTCCCATTGCCACCTCCGCCCGTGCCGCCAGCGCCGCCGTGGCCTCCATTGCCCATCAGGATGGCGTGCCCGCCGGCTCCGCCGGCCCCGCCGGCTCCGCCGGCCCCGGTGGTGCCTGTCGCGCCGGTGCCGCCGGCCCCACCGTCGCCCCCATTGCCGTGCAACCACCCACCCGTCCCGCCGGCACCGCCGTTCCCGCCGGCCCCTCCGGTAGCGGACGTGCCGGATGCGTCCCCGCCGGTTCCGCCCGTACCGCCGGCCCCGAACAGCCCCGCGTTGCCGCCGATGCCGCCGCTGCCACCCAAGGCGTTGGCCCCGCCGGCCCCACCTGCCCCACCGTTGCCGTACAGCGCCCCGCCTTTACCGCCGGCACCGCCGCCGGCGCCAAACCAGCCGGTGCCGCCGGTCCCGCCGTTACCGATCAATCCCGCCTTGCCACCATCACCACCGGGCCGGCCGGAAAGGAGGCCGGTGGGGCTGAAGCCGTTGCCCCCGTTGCCGAATAGCCACCCCCCGGCCCCGCCGTTCGGGTTCGTCGACGTCCCGTCAGCACCACTGCCGACTAGGGGGCGCCCCGTCAGCAGCTCCCACGGCGAAAACACGCCCAAGCCCTGCAGAGGCGACGCGTTCGCCGCCTCGGCGCTGGCATATACACCGCCAGCACTGTTCAGGGCCCCCACGAACTGGGCATGAAACGCCGACACCTGAGCGCTGAGCGTCTGATAGGCCTGCCCGTGCCCGGCAAACAGTGACGCTATCGCCGCCGAAACCTCGTCGGTACCAGCGGCGATAACCGCAGTGGTCGGCGCCGCCGCCGCAGCGTTGGCTGCGCCCAGCGCCGAACCGATGCCGTCCAAATCCGAGGCCGCTGAATTCAGGAAATCGGGGGTCGCCACCAGATATGACATCGCTGTCCTCCGCTCACCGTTGAGCCCCCGACGGATCGAGCGTAACGCCATCACGGGCCAAATTGGCACCACCGGCGCGGACGGCATCGACGGGCAATCGGGTTGAGCGTCAGCTCTCGCTAATCGCCTGTTCTGGGCAGCAGTCGATGGCCTCGCGGGCGGCGGCCTCCAATTCCGTTGGCACATCTGAAGTTATGGCCTCCGCGTAGCCGTCTTCGGTTAGGCTGAAGACTTCGGGGCACAACGTGACGCACACGCCATGACCGCGGCAGCAGTGATCGTCCACCGAGACTTTCATGCCGGCAAGAACTCCAGGTGCAATTCGGTCAGACCGCGCAGGATGTAGGTCGGAACATATTGGTAGCGACGGTCATTCGCTGGGCCATGCACTCGCTCGTTGATCCTGATGTCAGACGTCCGGTCGAGCAGCCGCTCGACCGCGACGCGGGTTTCGGCCCGCGCCAGCGGCGCACCCGGGCAGCTGTGGATCCCGCGGCCGAACGAGATGTGTTGCCGGGCGTTCTTGCGGGCCGGATCGAAGGTGGTGGGATCCTCGAACCGGCGCGGATCACGATTGGCCGCCGCCTGCACAACCATCACGGTAGTGCCGGCGGGCAGGTCGACCTCGCCGACCTTGACGGGCACCCGGTTCATCCGGAAGTCGCCCTTGACCGGGCTCTCGATGCGCAGCGCTTCTTCGATGAAGTTGGGGATCAGGCTGCGGTCCCCGCGCAGCTGCGCCTGGATATCGGGGCGCTCGCTCATGGTCTGCAGCGCGGCACCCAGCAGCCGCACGGTGGTCTCCTGGCCCGCCGAGAAGACATTGCTGGCGACGCGCGCCACGTCTTCGACCCCGGGAATCGAGCCGTCGGGGTAAGTGGCGGTGGCCAGGCCGGTCAGCACATCGTCGCGGGGTTCGCGGCGGCGGTCCCGCACGTAATCGGAGAACAGGCCGTAGAGGAATTCCAGCGGGCTGTGCGCCAGCGATTCCTTGCCGGTGCCCCCGATGCCGCCACCCGAGTGCTGGCGGATGCCTTTGATGAACTTGTCGCGATCTTCCATGGGCACGCCCAGCAAGTCGGCGATGACCAGCAGCGTGAAGGGGCCGGCGAAGCCCTTGATGAACTCGCCCTCGCCGGGCGCCAGGAACTCGTCGAGTACCCGGTCCGCGAGCACCCACATCGCGTCCTCATTCTCCTTGAGGCGCTTGGGGGTGATCAGCCGCATCAGCAGGGCGCGGTGGTTGGTGTGGGTCGGCGGGTCGAGGGTGGGCAGCTGGTCGCTGAACGGCAGCTTGTCGCGGTGTTGCTCGATCAGTTCGGTGATGTCGTCGCCCTCGATCGGTACCGGAAAGCCGGGAAACGGGCCGGTCACCGAAATGCACGACGAGAATGTCTCGGCGTCGCTGAGCACGCCGACGGCCTCTTCCCAGCCGGTCACCATGGTCACCCCGTGGTGGGATTCCCGGGTGACGGGGCACCGCTGCCGGAGCGCCTCGTAGTACGGGTACGGGTCCTCGACCAGCTGCTTATCGCGAAAGAAATCCATCTCGGTGAAGTCATTCACCATCGCTTGCCCCGCTCAAATCTCGTCTGGTGAGAACGTTCCTCTCACGGATGAGTATTACATTTCCACAGCGCGTGTGCGTCGTCAAACGGCGCGCCTGGAGCTGCCGACGGCAGTTCTCGGCCCCGCCCCGCGTCCCCATCGGTGGGCGGGGCCGTTGCCCGCCCACCCGTCGGTAGCCGATGTTGGGGGCCTGACGCGAAGAGCTTCGACACTGGTAAATCGGCGCTGCCTGAATGAGAGTGCACGGGAGGTTCGCGGATCGTCCGCGCTCAGGGATCGTGTCGTTTCGGTCCGGACGAAGTCGCCCAAACTGCTCCGGCGCACCAGGCACCGCCACCTCGATGCTCGACGCCACCGAGCGACCACAACCCGCTACTGAAGATGGCACGGCCGTAGCCTTCTGCTGTCGCCCGCGCCTGGGCGCGGGCACCACAGGAAGTTGTCGGACCGAACAAGCGGTGTGACATATTTGGTATGCGCATTCCGCGAATAGCTCGGCAAAGTCTAGCTGTTGCGGTGATTGTGAATATTTTTGCATGACTGGCACGGCGGCGGCGGATACACCTCGTCCTCCCAATTCCGCCACTGGAGAAGGTCCACGTGCTATCTCGTCACGAGTGCCTAAAGGCTCCGGTACCCGGTGGCGGCTGGGGAGATTGATTTTGAATGTTCAATAAATGTCAATTTTCCGCACAACTCGGGCCACTTTCTCGCACCACGGTTTCGTTGACGGCGGTACCGAGCCCTTTGGAGCCGGTTATGTCTCTTTCTATATACCTCCTCTCGTTCCATTCACTGAAGTAAGGCGTTGCATTCCGGTTGTTCTGGTTCTGCTGCCGGAGTAGGTGCCACCGTCGCCGGCTACGAGGGCTACTTATCCCGATCTGGACGCGACACCAACCTCCAGGTCATCTTCGGAGACGGTGACCAAGGCTTGGGTAACGCCATGGGAGTCGGAAAACTCCACCTCATACGCCGGGGCGGGGCTTTTACCCGAATACTTCATATAGTCATATTTCGTGTAGTCCATGACGACGGTGCCCCTCGAACGGCTCCAAGGTTGTGCTCCGGCAGAGGCCGCAGCAACTGCACTATGTCGCATTCTTCAGGTTTCACCATTTCGAGTCTTCCATTTGTTGGCGGGAATTGCTGTTACTAACCTCACTACTCCGTCGGGGCCGCGTATCCAAGCGAATAGCACATCGATATTCCTTCCATTCGCTCCGGTGACGGATATTACTTGATCGTACATCGTGCCATATTCTGTAACACCCGTTTCGACGGCTTTGCTTTCGTCAAAGACAATTTGCTTTGCAAGATCGGCCATATTTTCACGAGTGAAACTTAGGGCTTGTTCAAACCAATTCGCCTTTCCCCCCCAACAACTGGGACGTCTAGCCGGCGGGGATCAGATCGTCGGCGACCGAAGGGCAGGCCAGCATTCCGCTCCGGAACGTCTCGGCGCCTGCGATCGACGCCTCCGGCACCCCGGCAGCGGCCAGCGCCCGTGCCTTGAACGTCTGAGCGGCCATGCTCAGCGGATGTTGCACCAGCCCGACGCTGTCGTCGAGCTCGGCCGGCCAGGTCTCCCCCCACAGGGTGACCTCGGTGGCGCCGTGATCGAGGGCACGCAACACGCCTTGCCGCACCCGCGAGTCGCAGCCGAACAGGTTGGCAGCCACCGCCAGTGCCTGGGGGCGGGGACGAGTTTGCACCGATGCCAACGCGGATTCGAGGTCCAGCGTCTGGGCACCGAGGATCTGAAGTGGCCGATTGTCGGGTCGCTCAACAGGTTCGTCGGTGAGGAGCACGGTGACATCCCATCCCGCCATCGCCCGGTCGAAGAGCCACCCGCCGGCGAACCTCACCACGTCGGCCACGCTGGAGGCGACGACGTCGAGCCGGTACCTCATGTCTTGAATTTCGCCGTCGGCGGAGCGAAGTCCCGCGCCAGCGTCTCCGCGTACTGCCTGAACACCTCGGTCAGCGGTATCGAAGGATCGAGCAACCATGTCGTTTCCATTCCGTGGACGAAGGCGAGAATTTCGACCGCCTTGACTTTCGGGGCTAGGTCCGCGCGATACCGGCCATCCGCCTGACCACGGCGGATGAGGTCGGCGACGATATCGACCGCGTCTCGGTGCCGGGCCAGCATGCGGTCGTGCAACGGGGCATCGGGCAGGATGTTCTCCACCAGTAGCACGGTGAACGTGCCCACCAGTTCGGGTGCCCGGTGGAAACGGTCAGCGACCTGAGCGATCTGGGAGACGAGGTCGCCGCCCCGGTCGGCGTGCGAGTCGTCATCCTGGTCCCGCGCGTCCAGCACCGCGTGCAGCAGCTGCTCCTTGGACTCGAAGTGGTGCAGCAGCCCCGCGGGGCTGACCCCGGCCTCGCCGGCGATCTGGGCCAGTGTCGTGTTGCGCCACCCGTTGCGCGTCAGGAGCCGCTGCGCGACCTCGAGGATGCGCTGCTTGCGGTCCTCGCCCTTGGCGAGAAGCGTGTCGTATCGGCGCGCGACGGGCACCGGTCTCCCTCATGAGCAGATTCGTCGACAAACCAACCTAATGAACACACAGTAGGTTGATTTGGGCACCGTGACAAGACCTCAACGGAGGACTTATCCGGTCGCTAGCCCAAGAGCTCCACCAGCGTGGCGTTGGCGGTGCCACCGCCTTCGCACATGGTCTGCAGCCCATACCGAATCCCGTTGTCGCGCATGTGATGTGCCATCCGCGTCATCAGCACCGCACCGGAAGCGCCCAGCGGGTGACCCAGCGCGATGGCGCCGCCCAGCGGATTCAGCAGACCCCGGCCCGCTCCTGTTTCGGCGAGCCAGGCCAGCGGCACCGGCGCGAAGGCCTCGTTCACCTCGAAGACGCCGACTTCCGACAACGCGACACCGGCCTTGGCCAGCACCTTCTCGGTCGCCGGAATAGGGCCGGTGAGCATGAGCACCGGATCCGCCCCGGTGACCGCGCCCGCGCAATACCGCACCATCGGTGTCAACCCCAGGCCAATTGCCATCTCCGATGTGGTCACCAACAACGCGGCCGCGCCGTCGGATATCTGCGAGGAATTGCCCGCGTGGATGACCCCGTCGTCGACGAACGCCGGTTTGAGCCCGGCCAGTTTCTCGACGCTGGTCCCGCGTCGCACACCCTCGTCGGCCGTGATGACTTCTCCGTCGTCGGTGAAAACCGGCACGATCTGGTCGATGAAGGCGCCGGCGTCCTGGGCCGCGGCGGCCCGCTCGTGGGACTGCGCGGAGTATTCATCGAGCTGGCTGCGGGACAACCCCCACTTCTTGGCGATCATCTCGGCCGACAGGCCCTGGTTGAAGGAGAAATTGTCATAGCGGGCAAGGACTTTCGGACCGTACGGCATCCCGGTGGCCCGGGCCGCGCCGAGCGGCACGCGGCTCATGACCTCGACACCGCCGGCCACGACGACATCCTGTTGACCGCACATCACCGCGTGCACCGCGAAGTCGAGGGCCTGCTGGTGGAGCCGCAGGCCCGGTTCACGGTGGTCCCGGGGATGGTCTCGGGCCAGCCGGCGGCCAGGACCGCGTAACGGCCGATATTGCTGGACTGGTCACCGACCTGGGACACACATCCCCAGATCACGTCGTCGACGACCTCCGGACCGATCCCGATCCGTTCCAGCAGCTCATTAAGGACGACCGCGGACAGGTCGGCGGCATGCATGCCGGACAAGCCGCCGTTGCGCTTGCCTACCGCTGTCCTTACCGCCCCGACGATGACTGTTTCGCGCATGGGTTCTAGTAAACGACGCGCGCCGTCGCCCGGTGCACGCGGCCTGAGTTGTGCGGTACCCATCTTTGACGGTCGGCATGAACATCAGCAAAGTCACGCGCGGTCAGGAAACCATGTGAAAAAACTTCGAATCGTTCCGGGATTGAAGTAGAGTTTCGTTTGCTGCCATATTCCTCCGATTGCCGGGCGAATCGCCCGGGTGGAGTCGGGAGGCGCCGAATGATCTCCGCGCCGACGCGCACGGGAATGGCCACTGCCCAACACCCGGCTGCGGATCGGCAGCCTGCGGGGCTGGCAGGCAATCACCCGGGCCACCTCCATCGGTGTGCCACTGAGCGACCAGCAAAATAAAGGACGGTTCTGATGAGCTTCGCGGTCTTGCCCCCTGAGATCAATTCATTGCGGATGTTTTCCGGTCCGGGTTCAGCGTCATTGTTGGCGGCCTCGGCGGGCTGGGATGGCTTGTCGTCCGAGTTGGGGTCGGCAGCATCGTCGTTCGGGTCGGTGACCTCGGAGTTAGCCGGTCAGGCGTGGCAGGGTGCGTCGGCCGTCGCGATGACGACCGCCGCTGCCCCGTATACGGCGTGGCTCACTGCGGCGGCGACGCACGCGGCGGGGGCGGCCACGCAGGCCCGGACGGTGGTAAGCGCGTTCGAGGCAGCCCAGACGGCCACGGTGCACCCCATCCTGGTGCAGCTCAACCGGAATGCGTTCGTGCAAACGGTGATGTCGAACTGGTTCGGCCTGAATGCGCCCGCGATTGCCCAGCTCGAGTGCGACTATGAGGCGATGTGGGCCCAGGATGTGACCGCGCTGTCGTGCTATTACGCTGTGGCGTCGGCCGCGGTCGCGCAGTTGACGCCGTTGCAGACCCTGCAAAACCTTCCGGGTCAGCCGGCTAAAGCGGCCGCGAGCAGCGCGGCCAACTTAAGCCTGGGCGGGAATATCGGTAATTCCAACCTCGGCGGCGGAAACCAGGGCAACTTTAATCTCGGTGGCGGAAACCAAGGCAACACGAACCTGGGCAGCGGAAACTCTGGCAACGCAAACTTCGGCAACGGAAATAATGGCAGCACAAACTTCGGCAGCGGAAACGTCGGAAGCGGAAACATCGGCAGTGGAAACATTAACAACGCCACCGGCAACTTCGGCAACGGAAACAGCGGCAATGGGAACTTCGGCAGTGGGAACAGTGGCGACCTCAATATCGGAAGCGGAAACACCAACAACTCAAACATGGGTTTTGGAAACAACGGCGCACATAACATCGGCCTGGGCAACAAAGGCGACAACAACATCGGCTTCGGAAATCACGGCAACAACGACATCGGTTTCGGGCTCAGTGGCGACAACAAGGTGGGCATTGGAGCGCTGAACTCGGGTACCGGGAACTTCGGTTTCGGTAACTCAGGAAACAACAACATCGGCTTCTTTAACTCCGGCGACGGAAACGTGGGCTTCTTTAACTCGGGAACCGGAAACTTCGGCTCCGCGAACTCGGGCTCCACCAACACGGGCTTCGGGAACGCGGGTCTATATAACACAGGCTTCTGGAACTCTGGCACCGAAAATCTCGGTTTCGGCAACGGGGGTATCCGTGCCGTCGGTTGGGGCAACTCGGGGGCAGGAGACGCGGGCTTCGGGAACGCGGGCGACGCCAACACGGGCTTCTGGAACGCCGGCGACACCAACACGGGCTACCACAACGCGGGCGACGTCAATACGGGCTTCGACAACGCGGGCTTGGCCAACACAGGCTTCTTCAACTCGGCCACCCTGACCACGGGTGTCGGAAACCTGGGCCCGGTGGGCCCGAACTCGGGCTTCGGGGACACGGGCAGCGGGAACTCGGGCTTCTTCAACTCGGGCAGCGGCGCCGGAGCTAACTCCGGCTTCTGGAACACGAGCACGAGCTTGGGCAACTCGGGATTCGATAACTCGGGCGCCGGCTTCCTGGCGGGTATCGGCAACACGGGCCAAACCAACGCGGGTCTCTTCAACACCGGGATGTTCAACGCGGGAGTGGCAAACTCGAACACCTTCAGCTCAGGCATTGCCAACTCCGGCAGCACGAGTTCGGGGTACTTCAACAGGGGTTCTATGCAATCGGGCTTGTTCGGCCCGTAGGGATTACTCCGATTGCTCCGATTGCTCCGACCTCGATAGCCCCCACCGACCGGTAAACGTCGGCTCTCGCCGCTCGGCGAACGCGGCAAACGCGGCCAGGGTGTCCGTGGTCGCGAAATTGACGCCCTGCGCGCGGGCCTCGTTCGCCAGCGCCTCACGCAGGGTGCTGTCGGCGCCCTCGTTCAGCAACGCCTTGCTGTGCGCGAGCGCGATCGGCGGACCGGCCACCAGCCGGCCGGCAAGGTCGGTGACGAAGGCGTCGATCTCCGCGGCCGGCACCACCCAGGTCACCAGGTTCAGGGCTCGGGCTTCCTCGGCGTCGATCATCTCGGCGAGCAGCGTGAGCCGCTTCGCCTGTTGCAGGCCAACGAGTTTCGGCAGCAGCCACGAGCCGCCGAGATCGAGCGACAGGCCGCGCTTGGAAAAGATCTGAGAAAACTTCGATTCCGGCGTGGCCACCACCAGGTCACAGCCGAGTGCGAGGTTCCATCCCGCGCCGACGGCCACCCCGGTCACCTTGGCGATCGTCGGAACCGGGAGCTCATGCAGCAGTAGCGCCACGTCGGTCAGCCGACGCATCCGGTAGGTGGGATGGGTGTCGTCGCGGGCCGAAAGGTCGGCGCCGGAGCAAAAACTCCCCCCGGTGCCGGTGAGCACCACCGCGCGCACAGAGCGGTCGTCGCCCGCCGCGGTCAGCGCGTCTCGCAACGCCAGCCACAATTCCCGGTTGATCGCGTTCTTCAGGCGCGGACGGTTAAGGGTCAGCGTCCGCACCCCATCGCGGTCATCGCAGCGCAGCACGGGCCCGTCGGTCATGGTCGTCACATCACCTCGGACGCGGCCATCAATAGCTCCTGGGCAGTTTGAGGACATGCGACCCGAGGAAATTCAGGATCATCTCCTGACTGATCGGCGCGATCTTCATCAGCCGGGCCTCACGAAAGTAGCGCGTGACGTGGTACTCCTCCGCGTAGCCCATGCCGCCGTGGGTTTGCAGCGCCCGGTCCGCGGCCGCAAAGCCGGCATCGGCGCACAGATATTTGGCGGTATTCGCTTCGCGCCCACAGGGTTTGCCGTTGTCGTAGAGCCAGGTGGCCTTGCGCAACATCAGCTCGGCGGCATCCAGCCTGGCCAGCGAATCCGCCAGCGGAAACTGGATGCCCTGGTTCATACCGATCGGCCGGCCAAACACCTCCCGCTCGTTCGCGTACTTCACCGCCTTATCCAGCGCTACCCTGCCGATCCCCAGCGCCTCGGCGGCGATGAGCATCCGTTCCGGATTCAGGCCGTCCAGGATATATTGAAATCCCTTGCCCTCCTCACCAATTCGATCCTCGACCGGCACCGCGAGATTGTCGATGAACAGCTCGTTAGAGCTGACGGCGTTGCGACCCATCTTGCGGATCGGGCGGATGTCGACCCGGCTGCGGTCCAGATCGGTCAGGAACAGCGTCATCCCGTCGGTCTTCTTCGCGACCTCCTCATACGACGAGGTCCTCGTCAGCAGCAGGATCTTGTCGGACTCGAGCGCCTTGGATATCCACACCTTGCGGCCGTTGACCACATAGCGGTCCCCTTCGCGTTTGGCGAACGTGGTGATACGCGATGTGTCGAGGCCGGCACCTGGTTCGGTCACCCCGAAGCAGACGTGGATCTCGCCGGTTGCAACCCGAGGCAGCGTGCGCGCCTTGAGCTCCTCGGAGCCGTGCACCACCACCGGTTGCATACCGAATATCGACAGGTGGATCGAGCTGGCGGCGTTCATCGCGCCGCCGGATCTGGCGACCTCTTCGAGCAACAGCGTGGCTTCGGTGATTCCCAGGCCATGGCCGCCGTACTCGGTCGGGATCGTCATGCCCAGCCAGCCACCGTCGGCGATGGCCCGGTAGAACTCGGTCGGAAATTCGTGCGCCTGGTCTTTTTCCATCCAGTAGTGGTCGTCGAACTTGGACGCCAACTCGGCGACCGATTTGCGGATCAACTCCTGGTCGTCGGTCAGCTCGAAATTCATCCCGCTATCGGCCACTGGTCACGCTTCCTTTCACCGCGCGCAGACGAAAATTCCTACGATTGCCACCCGGAAAGTGCGACTGTGCTGGGGGTACCTCCCGCTTGCGGGGGACTGCGAGCCGGGTAGCGGCCACCTCAGTCCTGGTTGCCGCTGAGCGCTTTCGCGTTGGCGGCAAAGTCCGCGAACGACGAACCCGCCCTGCTGTCCTTTTCGTGGCCCCTCGCCTTTATGGATACGTCATGGCCCTCGGCGGCCTTGCGCAGCGCGCCGACCGTCGCCTGCTCCGGAGTGATGTGGGTGAACGGGTCGAACGAGTACCAGCGCATGGCGTTCTGGTGGGTCATCTTCTTAATCTCGTCGTCCGGCACGTTGTTCACCGACAGGACGTCCCATAGCTCCTCCGGCGCACCCGGCCACATCGAGTCGCTGTGCGGGTAGTCGGCCTCCCAGCAGATGTTGTCGATGCCGATCATGTTGCGCAGCTGGACGCCCACCTTGTCGCTGATGAAACACGTCAGGAAGTGATCGCGGAAAACGTCGGACGGCAGCTTGTCGCCGAAGTTCTGGTGCGTCCACGTCGAGTGCATTTCGTACGTGCGGTCCGCCCGCTCCAGGAAGTAAGGGATCCAGCCGGTGCCACCCTCGGAAAGGCCGATCTTGAGGTCCGGGTACTCCTTGATCGGCCGCGACCACAGCAGATCCGCGGCGGCCTGCACGATGTTCATCGGCTGCAACGTGATCATCACGTCCATCGGCGCGTCCGGCGCCGTGATCGCGAGCCGGCCCGAGGATCCAATGTGGATATTCATCACGGTGTTGGTGTCGCACAAGGCTTCGAACAGCGGGTTCCAGTACTCGCTGTGGAAGCTGGGGTAGCCCATCGCGGCCGGGTTCTCGGTGAACGTCAGCGCATGGACACCCTTCTTCGAAACCCGCCGCACCTCCTGGGCGCACAGCTCCGCATCCCAGATCACAGGTATCGCCATCGGGATGAACCTCGCCGGGTACGCCCCGCACCACTCCTCGATGTGCCAGTCGTTATAGGCTTGGACCAAGGCCAGCGAGAACTCCGGGTCTTCGGTCGCGAACAGGCGTCCGGCAAAACCCGGGAAGGACGGGAAGCAGATCGAGCCCAGGATCCCGCCGGCGTTCATGTCCTTGACGCGCTCGTCGACGTCGTAGCAGCCCGGCCGAATCTCATCCAGGCCCGTGGGCTCGATCCCGTACTCCTCCTTGGGCCGGCCGGCGACCGCATTGAGCGCCACGTTCGGGATGACGGTGTCGCGGAACTTCCACATGTCCGAACCGTCGGGGTTGTGCACCAGCCGCGGCGCGTCGTCCAGGTATTTCTTCGCGAGATGGTCCTTGAACATGTTCGGCGGTTCGACGATGTGGTCGTCGACGCTGATCAGGATCATGTCCTCTTTGTTCATGGCCGTGCCTCTCTCCATTGGGTCCTCGAGCGTCTTTAGAGGATCGAGCGCGGCCACCGAGCGGGCATCGGCGAGCCGCCACCTGCCTCCAAGCTCTCTAGTGTTGAAAACTATCTTCTCGCGAAGCGAGAATCAACATCCAGGGTAGCCGGGCGGAATCGGCGCGGCCTTTCCGCGTGCTCGATGACGCGTCAAATTGCCCGTCATCCTGCGACAACGCGGCCACGGACGAACCGCAAACCACCACCCCACCCCCCAAGACCACCGAAATTTCCGCCCGTACCGCCGGCGGCCGCACGCCGGGCACACGCCGGTAGGGGCCAGCATTGACCAAGAGACCGAATCGTGCAAGTCTATTGGTTGGAAATGAGAATCCGATTCTCGCTAGCCGAGAGGAGACCGCGGCATGCGACTGCCGCCGCTGCCCGCTGATAGGTGGGACGAGGCTGTCGACCAGGCGCTGGCCGGCATGCTGCCCGCGGAACGCCGCAACCCGCGCGACGCCTCCAACGTGCTCTCGACGCTCGTCAACCACCCCGCGCTGACCAAAGCGTTTCTCCGCTTCAACGTCCACCTCTTGTACACGTCCACGCTGCCGCCGCGCATCCGTGAATTGGCGATCCTACGGGTCGCGCATCGTCGCGACTGCGCCTACGAGTGGACCCATCACGCAGATCTGGCGAAACGCGAGGGCATCACAGACGACGAGATCGCCGCGGTGCGACGAGGCCCCGATGGTTGGACCCTGGACGAATTCAGGGACGAATTCGAGCGCGCGGTGCTCACCGGAGTCGACGAACTCGACGAGAAATCCCAGTTGTCCGACGAGACGTGGGCGACGCTCGGTGAGCGCCTGGACGATCGTCAGCGGATGGACTACGTCTTCACCGTTGGCTCTTACACGATGCTGGCCATGGCCCTCAATACTTTTGGCGTCGAGCTAGAAAGGTAGATCCTTGCCCCACTTCGCGAAACCGGCTGCGGGAAGCTGGACAGAAAACTATCCCGAACTAGGAACCGCGCCAGTCGATTACACCGACTCGATCGATCCGGCATTCTTCGAAGCCGAACGCGACGCGATCTTCAAAAAGACGTGGCTCAACGTCGGTCGGGTCAACCGGCTGCCGCGCACCGGAAGCTACTTCACCAAGGAACTGCCGTCCGCGGGCCCGGGTATGTCGGTAATCGTCGTCAAGACCAAGGACGGGTCCATCAAGGCCCATCACAACATCTGCCGCCACCGCGGAAACAAGCTGGTGTGGAACGACTTTCCGCACAAGGAGACCTCGGGCACCTGCCGGCAGTTCACCTGCAAGTACCACGCCTGGCGCTACAGCCTCGACGGAGATTTGAACTTTATTCAGCAAGAGGGCGAATTCTTCGACGTGAACAAGAGCGACTACGGCCTGGTGGGCGTCCGGTGCGAGCTGTGGGAAGGCTTCATCTTCATCAACCTCGACCAACACGCCAAGCCGCTCGCCGACTATCTCGGGCCGCTGGCCAAGGGCATCGAGGGCTACCCCTTCGGCGAAATGACCGAGACCTATTCCTACCGGGCCGAGGTCGGCAGCAACTGGAAGCTGTTCATGGACGCGTTCGCCGAGTTCTACCACGCGCCGATCCTGCACCAGGGCCAGTACACCAAGGAAGAAGCCGCCAAGATCCAGAAGTACGGCTTCGAGGCGCTGTACTACGAGATGGCCAGCCCGCACGCGATGATCTCGACCTGGGGCGGCCAGTCGCCGCCTGCGGACATGAGCATGGTCAAGCCCATGGACCAGGTGCTGCGCAGCGGGCTGTTCGGCCCCTGGGATAAGCCGGAGGTCATGGAGAGGCTCGACGAACTGCCGCCGGGCATCAACCCGAAGAAGGCGTCGCAGTGGGGCATCGACGAGTGGCACTTCTACCCGAACTTCATGCTGCTGATCTGGGAGCCCGGCTGGTACCTGACATACCACTACTGGCCGACCGCCGTCGACAAGCACATCTTCGAATGCACCCTGTACTTCGTGCCGCCGAGAAACGCGCGGGAACGCCTCGCCCAGGAGCTGGCCGCGGTGACATTCAAGGAGTACGCGCTGCAGGACGCCAACACCCTGGAAGCGACCCAAACCATGATCGGCACCCGGGTGGTCAACGACTTCCCGCTGTGCGATCAGGAGATCATGCTGCGCCACCTGCACAAGGTGACCAACGACTATGTGAAGGAGCACAAGGACAATGGCGCTGCCGTCTCAATTCGCTGACCTGGAGCCCTATCTGGATTGGGACCTGGCAGGAGAACCCGAACGCTACGCCAAGCGGCTGGCCTCCACGATGCCCCAGATGCAGGCGTTCTACGACGTCGCGTTCCCCCGCCTGAACGACGTCATCGCCTACTGCGACGAGTTCCCGCTGGACGATCTGCCCGAGGATGCGCGGACACTCATGCACATGATGCAGTCTTTGATCATGGTGTCGTTCCCGATAGAGGCATGGAAGCAGCCGCGGGTGCCCGACAGTGGCGCGGCGTGGGTGGAGCTGATCCGCGAGCCGGTGATCTGAGAGGTGCTGACGCTCAAGGCCGCCGGGCTGCTCGATGTCGACGCCGGCGAGATCGTCTCGCCCGGCATCGTACGCATCGACGACGACCGAATCGTCGGTGTCGGTGGAGATCCCGAAGGTGAGCTGATCGATCTCGCCGACCAGATCCTGCTCCCCGGGCTGATGGACATGGAGGTCAACCTCCTGATGGGCGGGCGCGGGGAGAAGCCCGGGCTGTCGCAGGTCCAGGACGACCCGCCGACGCGGGTGTTGCGCGCGGTCGGCAATGCCCGACGCACGCTGCGCGCCGGATTCACCACGGTGCGCAACCTCGGGCTATTCGTCAAGACCGGTGGGTATTTGCTCGATGTCGCGTTGGGCAATGCCATCGACGCCGGGCTGGATCGACGGACCGCGGGTGGTGCCGGCCGGGCACGCCATCACCCCGACCGGCGGGCACCTGGATCCGACGATGTTCGCGGCCTTCGCCCCGCATGTGCTGGACCTGACGGTCGAGGAAGGCATCGCCAACGGCGTCGACGAGATCCGCAAGGCGGTGCGCTACCAGATCAAACACGGCGCGCAGCTGATCAAGGTGTGCTGCTCGGGCGGCGTCATGTCACTGACCGGGCCGCCAGGCGCGCAACATTATTCGGACGAAGAGCTGCGCGCGATCGTCGACGAGGCACACCGGCGTGGACTGCGCGTCGCCGCGCACACGCATGGCGCCGACGCCGTCAAGCACGCGGTCGCCGCCGGTATCGACTGCATCGAGCACGGCTTCCTCATCGATGACGAGGCGATCGCGACGATGGTCGAACACGGCACATTCCTGGTGAGCACGCGGCGCCTCGCCGAAGGCATGGACGTATCACACGCCCCACCCGAGCTGCAGGCCAAGGCCGCAGAGATGTTCCCGAAGTCGCGCAAGTCGATACTGGCCGCCTACGAGGCCGGCGTGAAGATCGCTGTCGGCACCGACGCGCCCGCGATACCGCACGGCCGCAACGCCGACGAGCTTGTCACCCTTGTCGATTGGGGCCTGCCGCCGCTGGCGGTGCTGCGCGCGGCCACGGTGACCGCCGCCGAGCTGATCAACTCCACGGACCGGGGACGGCTGGTGCCGGGCCAGCTCGCCGATGTCATTGCGGTGCCGGGAAACCCGTTGGAAGACATTACCGTTACTCGCAACGTCAGCTTTGTCATGAAAGGCGGCAAGGTTTATGCCAACCAGAACTGACGACCTGGTCGAGATCCAGCAGCTGCTCGCGCGCTACGCGGTCACCATCACCCAGGAAGACATCGACGGACTGGTGGCCGTGTTCACGCCCGACGGAACCTACAGCGCCTTCGGCGACACCTACCGGCTGGACCGGTTCCCGGAATTGGTGGCGGCGGCGCCAAAGGGCTTGTTCCTCACCGGAACCGCGGTGGTCGACCTCGACGGCGACACCGCGAGCGGCACACAGCCGTTGTGCTTCATCGACCACTCCAGCCATGACATGCGGATCGGCTACTACCGCGACACCTACTCCCGCACCCCCGACGGCTGGCGGCTCAAAACCCGCGCCATGACATTCATTCGCCGCAGCGGCGTGCACGACTCCGGGCGCCCGCACGCGGTCGGGCGTCCCGCCCCGTGAATGTCGAAGAGTTCCGGACGGGTCTGCGCGCGTGGCTCGATGAGCACGACCTGGCCCCCGGGCCCGACCACTCGCTGCAGGGCCATATGGCGCAATTCGCCCGGGTCAGCCGGGCACTCTACGACGCCGGTTGGATGCGGTACGGGTGGCCGGAGGAGGTCGGCGGGCTGGGCGGGCCCGCGGTATTTCGCGCGATCGTCGGCGAGGAAGTGGTCGGTCGCCGTCTCGCCGAACCCGGCCCCTATTCGATGGTCGAGGTGCTCGCGCCCACCATGATCGATTACGCCCCCGCGGAACTCGCGGCCGAGATGGTGCCGCTACTGCTCAGCGGCCGCGAGCAATGGTGTCAGGGCTTTTCCGAACCGGGCTCGGGCAGCGACCTAGCGTCGTTGGCCACCCGCGCAACCCAGCAAGGGGACAACTGGATCGTCAACGGGCAGAAGGTGTGGACCAGCTTCGCGCAGTTCTCCACGCGGTGCGTCCTGCTCACCCGCACCGCGCCCGCGCACTCAAGCCCTCATGACGGGATAACCGCGTTCTTCGTCGACCTGGACACGCCCGGCATCACCATCAGGCCGCTGCGCACCATGCACGGGGTCGACGAGTTCTGCGAGGTGTACTACGACGACGCGGTGATCCCGGCGAGCCGGATGCTCGGCCGGCCGGGAGACGGCTGGCGGCTGGCGATGGACCTGCTGCCCTATGAGCGCTCCACCTGCTTTTGGCAGCGAATCGCCTACCTCTACGCGCGATTCGACGAACTCATCACTGAGACTGCTGAGACTTCGGGGGTCTGCGATCCGGACGAATTCGAGCTCGGCGCAGCCTATCTCGCGCTACACACGGTGCGCTGCAGGTCCCGGATCACTCAGCACCGACTCCGCGACGGTGCGCGGCTGGGCCCGGACACGTCCATCGACAAGGTGCTGCTGGCCACCGCCGAACAACGGCTCTACGACACCGTCCGTGACCTGCTGCCCGGGACACTCGAACTCGAGGAAACCCCGTGGCGCTCGGAGTACTTGTACTCGCGCGCGGCGACCATCTACGGCGGTACCGCCGAGATTCAGCGCAACATCATCGCCCGCCGACTGCTCGACCTCGGGAAGGAGTGAGGCTTGGACAAAACAACAGATCCCGAAGCACTACGATTGCTGGCCGACTCGGTGCGTACCGCGATGAACGCAGCATCCGGTGCGAAACTCGACGGGGCGTTGTCCGACCTCGGCTGGCTGGAAATGCTCGACGAAATCCCAGATTTGGCAACTTCTTTGGTGTTCCGACTGCTGGGGGAGACCGGCGCGCAGGCACCCGTGCTCAACGACGTCGTGCTGCGCGCGGCCGGGCGTGCGGCCGGCGGTACCGTGCCGCTGCCGTACGCGGGCGGCGCCTGGGTGGTCTGGGAGCGCGGCAATGGTTCCAGTGGCCCCAGTTCGGCGATCGACGGCGAACTTTCCATACATTCTGTGCGAGAAGGAGATCCACTACCCTCGGCGGCGCTGGCCGCGGGCCGGCGAGCGTTGGGCTGGTGGCTCGTGGGCACCAGCCGTACGATGCTGTCACTCGCGCGCCAGCACGCCATGGACCGCGTTCAATTCGGCCGGCGCATCGCCTCGTTCCAGGCGATCCGGCACCGGCTGGCCGAGGCGCTCGTCGCGATCGAAGGCGCCGAGGCGACGCTGCACGCGGCCACCGACCAACCGGACGACCTGGCCAGCTTGCTGGCCAAGGCCGCAGCCGGCCAAGCGGCGCTGACCACCACGCGGCACTGCCAGCAGGTGCTCGGCGGGATCGGATTCACCGCCGAACACCAGTTGCACCGCCACGTGAAGCGGTCGTTGATCTTGGACGGATTGCTGGGCAGCGCGCGTGAGCTGACCCGGGAGGCCGGGGCAGCGCTGCGGGCCAAGGGATTCGCGCCGCGGCTGGCACAGCTGTAGCGCCGTGGCGCCGCAGCCTGCCACCTTAGCCCGGCCGAGCGAGCCTAGAATCGGCGCACATGAGCCAACCAGCGCGGAGGGACCCCGATGCGCCACGAAACGAAGCCGGCGTCGCCTCGCTGATCTTGGGCCTGGTCGCACTGATCAGCTGTTGGCTGCTGATTGGGGTTGCGTTCGGCATCGCGGCCGTAATCACTGGCGATATCGGGCGGGGCGAGCCAAGCGCGGCGAAGCGAACAACCCGCGCGTCGCGACGGCCGGCATGGTGTTGGGCGGGGTGGCGATCGTGGCCGGGCTGGTGGCCATCGGCTACTGGGCCTCCGTGGGCGCCGACAGCCCAGACCACTAGCTGCGACTGTGAATCCCACGACGCGACACCCACCGGCAGCGCGCCGTCAAATTCACACTCGGGGAAGCTAATTGCGCGGCAGCCCCAATATTCGTTCGGCGATGATGTTGCGCTGGATTTCCGACGTGCCACCGGCGATGGTCGCGGCGAAGCTGCGCACATACCGGTCGAACCAGCTGCGGTAGTGGCTGTCCAGGTCCAGCAGGGCGAAGGATGCGGTGACCCCGCGGTACGCCAACCCGTCGGCGCCGGCGGCGTTGAGCGCGGCCTCGCCGGCGCGTTGCAGCGCCTCGGAGCCGAGCAGCTTGAGTACCGACTGCGCGGGCACGTCTTCCTCCCCGCGAGCGGCGCGCGCCAGGGCCCCGGATCCCAGCAGCCGCAGCGCCTGCGCATCCATCACCAGGCTGGCGTAGCGATCCCGCTCGAGCACACCAGATGGGCTCATCGCAACGGTCAGCGCTTGCAATAGGTCGACATAATCCATCCACAGCATGACGCGTTCGTGCCCAAGGGAACCCGTCGCGACCCGCCAACCGCCATTGAGCTCACCCACCAGATTCTCCGCCGGTACCCGCACGTCGGTGAAGAACACCTCGTTGAAGTCGAAATCATCGCTGTCGCAGACCGACGCGAACGGACGGCGCACCACTCCGGGAGTGTCGGTCGGGATCAGTAACGCGCTGATGCCCTTGTGTTTTGGCATGTCCGGATCGGTGCGCACGAACGTCAACAGCACATCGGCGTCATGGGCTCCCGAGGTCCACACCTTCTGTCCGTTGACCACGAAGTGGTCGCCTTCCGAATCCGAGTGGCGCACCGCCCGGGTTTTCAGTGACGCCAGGTCCGAGCCCGCACCCGGTTCGCTCATCCCCAGCGACGCGGTGATCTCGGCCCGCAAAATCGGCACCGCCCAGCGCTGCTTTTGCTCTTGCGTGCCAAACGTCAACAGCGACGCCGCGATAATGCCCACGCCCTGCGGATTGAAACTTTGATAGATCCGCCGCCGCCCCAGCTCCTCCAAGAACACGTATTGCTGCAATAGCGTGGCGTTGCGCCCGCCGAATTCGGGCGGATTGCTGGGCAGCAGCCATCCGCTGTCGAACAGGAGCCGCTGCCACCGGCGGGCCCACCCCGGGACGTGCGAACTGGAGCGCGGCCGCTCGAACGCCTCGGCCGAATTGGCAAGGGCGGTCAGATTCCTGTCAAGAAACGCCACGAATTCGGTGCGAAACGCCTCGACGTCAGCGTCAAAGGTCAGCTGCACGGCACTCTCCGACTTTCCAGGCGCTCGCCGGCGACCAGTCGATCGAGGTTTTCAGGTTCTCCGGGACGGCGCGTTCTGCTCTTTGCGATTACGCTTCCATACACACGTGTAAGAGAATAGTATTCTCGCAGTGAGAAAGTTACAATCTCCGAAACGTCACCCGTGAGGGGGTTGAGCACCGCGATGTCACGGCGTTCTCCGGTACAGTCCAATCATGTTCTCCCCTCGCGGCAATCAGGAGAGCCGACGATGACCACCCCAAGCGAAGAGCCGGCGTGGAAGCAGCGCGCGGTCGAGCGGTCCATCAAGACCGCCAAACTGCGCGCGGCGCAGCGCGTTCAGCGCTTCCTCGATGCGGCGCAGGCCATCATCATCGAAAAGGGCACCACGGACTTCACCGTCCAGGAGGTCGTGGACCGGTCCCGCCAATCGCTGCGGAGCTTCTACCTGCAGTTCGACGGCAAACACGAGTTGCTGCTCGCGCTTTTCGAAGACGCACTGAGCCGGTCGGCCGACCAGATCCGCGCCGCAACCGAAAGCCACTCCGACCCGATCGAGCGGCTGAAGGTCGCCGTCGAGCTGTTGTATGAGGCCTCCCGCCCCGACCCGACCGCCCAGCGTCCGCTGTTCACCGACTTTGCGCCCCGATTGCTGGTCACGCACCCGGCCGAGGTCAAGATGGCCAACGCACCGCTGATTGCGTTGCTCACCGAACTCATGGAAGCGGCCAGCGACGCCGGCGAGTTGCGCGTCGGCATCAATCCCAGGCGGATGGCCGCCATGACGATGCAGACCGTCATGTTCCTCGCGCAGTACAGCGGCGGCACCGACGACGCGACGGTCCATCCCATCACCGCAGACGAGGTGTGGGACTTCTGCTCACGCGGATTCGCCGGCTAGCTCCGATCTCCGCCCTGGGCAAATGGCGCACCGGATTTGCCTTGTGAGAATGAGATTCTCTAATATTAAGAATTGCAAATAGCTGATACGGATCCGCCGTTCACACCGGTTGGTGGTTGGGGTGTGCCGATCAGATCAACTCAGGAATTGAGGTAGCGATGACGGGACGTGCCGACGGCCGGGTAGCAGGGAAAGTCGCTTTCATCACCGGGGCGGCGCGCGGTCAGGGCCGCAGCCACGCGGTGCGGTTGGCCGAAGAGGGCGCCGACATCATCGCCGTCGACGTCTGTAGGCCGATCGTGCAGAACACCACCATCCCGGCGTCGACGCCCGAGGATCTGGCCGAGACCGCCGACCTGGTCAAGGGCCTCAACCGCAGAATCTTCACGGCCGAGGTCGATGTGCGCGATTACGATGCGCTCAAAGCGACGGTGGATGCCGGCGTCGAGCAGCTGGGCCGGCTCGACATCATCGTGGCCAACGCGGGCATCGGCAACGGCGGCGACACACTGGACAAGACCAGCGAATACGACTGGCAGGAAATGATCGACGTGAACCTGTCCGAGCGTCTGGAAATCGGTGAAAGCCGGTGTGCCGCACATCATCGCGGGCGGCAAAGGCGGTTCGATCATCCTGACCAGCTCGGTGGGCGGGCTGAAGGCCTACCCGCACTGCGGCAGCTACGTTGCGGCCAAACACGGTGTGGTGGGCATCATGCGGTCCTTCGCAGTTGAGTTGGGGCAGCACATGATTCGCGTCAACACCGTGAACCCCACGCATGTCAGCACCCCGATGATCATGAACGAGGGCACCTGGAAGATGTTCCGTCCGGATCTGGAAAGCCCGACCGCCGACGACATGGCGCCGATCTGCCAGATGTTCCACACGTTGCCCGTTCCGTGGGTCGACCCGATCGACGTCAGCAATGCGGTGCTGTTCTTCGCCTCCGACGAATCGCGCTACATCACCGGCGTGACCCTCCCCGTCGACGCGGGTAGCTGCCTGAAATAGGGTTCCGTCCTATGGACGGATTCGAGGGGCGCGGAACGGTCATCACCGGCGGTGCGAGCGGCATCGGTTTGGCGACCGCCACTGAATTCGCCCGCCGCGGAGCCAGCGTCGTGCTCGCAGACGTCGACAAACCGGGGCTCGAACAGTCCGTGGCGCGGCTGCGCGGCGACGGGGTCGAAGCGCACGGCGTGCTATGCGACGTCCGTCATCTCGACGAAATGGTTCACCTCGCGGACGAGGCCTTCCGCCTTCTCGGCCGCGTCGACGTCGTATTCAGCAACGCCGGCATTGTCGTCGCGGGGCCGCTCGCGCAGATGACGCACGACGACTGGCGCTGGGTGATCGACATCGACCTGTGGGGCTCGATCCATGCCGTCGAGGCGTTCTTGCCGAGGTTGCTCGAGCAAGGCACCGGCGGCCACATCGCCTTCACCGCATCCTTCGCCGGCCTGGTACCCAATGCCGGCCTCGGAACGTACTCCGTTGCCAAATATGGCGTTGTCGGCCTGGCCGAGACGCTGGCCCGCGAGGTCAAGGAAAACGGTATCGGTGTGTCGGTGCTCTGCCCGATGGTCGTCGAAACCAAGCTGGTTTCCAACTCTGAACGAATCCGCGGCGCGGACTATGGGATGTCGGCCACACCAGACGTGACGGGGTCGCTCGGGCCGCTCCCAGCGCAGGACGACAGCCTGGGCGTCGACGACGTCGCGCGGCTGACCGCCGACGCGATTCAGGCCAATCGCCTCTACATCCTTCCGCACGAGCCCTCCCGGGCCTCTATCCGCCGCAGGTTCGAGCGCATTGACCGCACTTTCGACGAGCAGGCCGCCGAGGGGTGGCGTCACTAGGCTGTCGCGAGATCCCGCGAGCAACTTAGGTGGGCGTCCGGCCGATGGTGCCGTCGGCTTCCAGGCCAGCGATCTCCGATGGCGTCAGGCCAAGCCCGGCGAGCAGCTCATGGTTGTGCTGACCCAGCAGAGGCGCCGGCTGGGTATGGAATAGGCCGGGCCCGGCGGAGAACCTCATCGGCACGGTGCTGAGCTTGGCCCGGCCGTTCACCGGGTGATCGACGTCTTCGAAGAAGCCGCGAAACGTCAGCTGATCCAGTTCCGTTTGACGATGCGGCTGCATCACCTTGGCCACCGGAACTCCGGCATCCCAGAGGGTTGCGACGATGTCGTCTGGGCTGCGGTGCTCGCACCATGCGGCGAGGTGCCCATCGATCAGATCCTCGTGCTCGCGCCGGCCCGCCGCAGTTGCCAGCGCCGGATCCGTTGCCCATAAGGGTGATCCGAGCGCGCCACACAGGCGCTCCCACTGATCGTCGGTTGCCACCGCGATGGCGACCCAGCTGTCGAGCCGGCCGAATTCGTCGGTATCCGCGGTACGGTACAGGTTTTGCGGCGCCGCCGTTGGTCCCCGGTTGCCGGCGCGTTCCAGCAGTGCCCCGTAGGCGGAATACTCGATGACCTGCTCGGCGGAGATGCTGAGTGCGGCGTCGACCATCGCCGCTTCGACCAGCACGCCCTGGCCGGTGCGACGCCGGTGCTCCAGCGCCAGCAGCAGCGCGTTGAGCGCGTGCACGCCCGCGTTTGGGTCGCCGATCGAATACGGCTCGTAGGGTGGGCGGTCGGGATAGCCGGTCAGCCAGCTCAGGCCGGCCGCCGACTCGATCGCGTACGCGAACGCGGGATTGTCGCGCCACGGCCCGTCGAGCCCGAACCCGGGCATGCGCAGCATCACTGCGTCGGGCCGAACCGCTTGAACGGCATCGAAATCCAGGCCGATCTGGTCCAGCACCCGGGGAGTGAAGTTTTCCACGATCACATCGCAGGTCGCGACGAGCCGGCGCAGTACCTCCCGCCCGCGCGGGCTCTGCAGGTCGATCGCCAGCCCCTTCTTGTTGGTGTTCAGCGCCGCGAAGATCGGCGACTTCTCCCACCAAAGCTTTCAGTGACCGGCACACCGGCAATCATTCTGGTGCCGTCGGGGCGGCGGGCGGATTCCACGTGGACGACCTCGGCGCCGAGCATGGCCAAGAAGTGGGTACAGCACGGGCCGGCCCAGAACGTCGTCATGTCCAACACCCGAAGACCGTGCAGCGGCAACGGATTTGCCGATCCGGCCGGCGCGGGCCGCGGGGCCACGATCGCCGACCGATAGTGCTCGGTGTGCTCACCCAGCCGCGGCGCCGGACCGGGTTGCCGCAACCGCGCGGGTCGCATCCGGTAGGGGTGGCCGGGCTGGCAGAACCCGTCCCGCGGATTGCGCACAAATGAGCCGCGCTCCCGGAAGTGTTCCAATGCCGCGATGTTCGCGCCATTGGCCACCGGCGCGTTGGGAATCCGGAAAGCTGTTGCCAGCTCCCGGATTTCCTCGACCTCGTTGTTCTGCGACCCACGAGTAGATCTCGCCCGCGTGGATGTTGGCCAGTTCGGTGATCGAGAGCGGCGATTCCTCGTCGATCCACTCCGGGTGGCCGACCATCACGCACAGGTCGAACCACTGCTGCGCGGTTCCGCACCCCAGGTCCACCAGGCCGTCCTTCGCCTGGGCCACACCCGGAACCGTGCGCCGCCGGGCGTCCCGCCACGGCCGGCCGAGCATCTCGAAATAGGTGACCGGGTAATAGGTGAGGCACAGGATCTGCGTCTCCAGCATCGACAGGTCGATCAGTTCGCCGGGGCCGTCGCCGCCGGCCCTACGCGATCCGCGACGCCAGGGTCGCCGCACTCGCGTAGGCTCCGGCCAGGTATTCACCGACCTGCCCGGCGACGAACACCGGCGCCCGGTCCGCCTCACCACGTCCCAGCCCCACGATTCCGCCTGACCAGGCCTGCAGGGTGAATTCGGTTGCCGCGCGGTCCCGCCACGGACCCCGCAGCCCGAACGGGGTGATCGAAGTGACGGTCAGATGCGGATGCGCCCGAAGGATCTCGGCAGGGGTAAAGTCGCTGTGCTCGGCGACTTTCGAGCCGCCCGACCACACCACCGCGTCGGCCGACGCCAGTAGCCTGCAGACCATGTCGATGTCGTCGCCTTCTCTCGGGTCGGCGACCACGCTGTGCTTGGACCCGGCCAGGTAACCGAACAAGGCCCCGTCGCCGCCGGGTTGGATGGCCGCGCCGGAGGCCGACCAGCGCCGCAGCGGATCACCTTCTGGCGCCTCGACTTTGACGACTTCGGCACCCCCGTCGGCGAGCAACTTGGTGCAGTACGCACCCGCTATTCCGGTGGATAGGTCGACCACCGTACTAGCCGGCCAGCGGCGGCGCTTGCGGATCAGGCTGAGCGTCCCCCACTCATGCCTGCCAGAACGGGCTTGACGTCAGCACTTCCGGGCCGTCGGGGGTGATCAGTACCGCTTCCCGTCCGAAGACGGCACCGACTCCCTGCTCCCACACATAGCCCGTCACGGCGAGGACCATTCCCGGCTGCAGCCGTTCGCCGGCCGCGGTCGCCGGTAGGTGCTTGGAGATGACGGGCGGGTCAAAGCCCATGCCCAGCCCGCGGGCCACCGGCATGGGCGGCGCCGGCTCCCCCGCGGCCTGATAGGCGGCCAGCAACTCGCCGGCCCCGGCGTCCGGCCGGCACGCGCCAAGTCAGCCTGGCCCACAGGTCTTCCCAGCGTCGGTAAAGCGCCCCGACCTTAGCTGCATTGGCGGCCCCGGCGACATTGGCCGTTCCACTTACGGGCCAGGTCCGCCCCACCTCCCCCATGTAGCCACCCGCCAGCACACCGGCGGAAAAGGCCACCAGGTCACCGGCCTGAACCCGGCCGTCTCCGTTGACCCTCCGCCACGGGTGATCGCGCGAAGTCGCCCACGCGACATCCTGATTCGACGGTGTGCACACCCCGCCCGCCGCCAGGGCCTCGAGCAGTACCCCGGCCAGCGTTTGTTCGCGTACCCCGGGCTGCAGCTCGGCCACCGCGGCGGCCAGACCCGACTCGGCCACCGCGATCGCCTCGCGCAGCGCGGCCACTTCCTCGTCCGTCTTGATCCGACGGGCGGCGCGCATGGCGAGTTCCCCGTCGACCAGTTCGGCGTTGGGAAAGGCCGTCGGCAGCAGTTGCGCGAAAACCGGTGACAGCGCGTCGGTTCCGACGCGGCGGGCGGTCGCCGCGCCGTCGATGCGCCGCAGCACCGACATGGTGTTCATCGGGTTCCAGGCGATGCCGTACAGGTTCTGGTGCGGGATGTCGTCGGGGACGCCCTCATCCCAAGTGCTGAGCAGGTGAACCGCACCGGTCTCGCGCACCAGCACGCAGGTCGGTCCGAACGGCCGGGTTCCGGCGACCCAGAGTTGCGGCGCGCCGGCGACATAGCGGACGTTGGCCTGACGACCGAGAACCAGGACGTCGAGGTCGTACGCCGCCATCTGGTCCAGCGCCCGCTGGCGCCGCCCCGAGCGCAGCGCGCGATCGTCGGGCAGGACTTCAGTTGCCATAGGGGTCATAGGGGTAGTCGGTCAATCGGGTCCAGCCTTCCTCGGTGATCACCAGGACCTCTTCGCTGCGGTAGCCGCCGGTGCCGTCCTCCCACACCACCGGCTCCAGCACCAGCACCATGCCCGGCTGCAGGACGAACTTCTCGTCGAACTCGTCGCCGAGATCGGTTCCTATCATCGGCATTTCGGCGGCGTTGACGCCGATCCCGTGGCCCAGGTAGAAGTGCGGCAGCCAGGGCCGGACGCCGCCGTTGGCTCTCGTTGCGGCGCGGCCCAGGTCGGCGGCGGTGGCTCCGGCCCGGGTCACGTCCAGTACGGCGGTCATGATCTCCCACCAGCGCTCGAATTGCGCCCGCTGACGCGGCGCCGGATCGCGGCCGACGATCCACGTCCGCCCGAAGTCCGAGCAGTAGCCGCGGTAGGTGATGCTGACGTCGGTCCACAACACGTCACCTTCGGCCAGCGCGCGCTCCGTGCTCAGCAGCGGCAGCGCCAGGTCGCCGTGCGTGGTCCACACGCCCTCGGCCCTGCTGTGCGGCATCACCTGCCAGATCGGTTCCAGCATGCTGGCCGTCGCGCCCAGTTCGAAGGCCCGCCGCAAAAAGCCCGCCGACAGGTCGACCTGACGGATGCCGGGGGCCAGTGCCTTGTGCACGTCGACCATCGCCTCGTCGGTGATCCGGATGGCGGTACGGATGCAGGACAATTCGTCCTGGGTCTTGATCGCCTTGGCGGCGCCGACGACGGCGGCGGCATCGACCGGAGCGCCGCCGCGGAACAACGACTTCGCCGCACGCGACATGGCACCGGTGAATTCGTCGACCGCGATCACCGCCCCGGCCGGGATCAGGTCGGCCAGCGCGCGCGCGAAATCGCTTACCCCTTCGTCGAATTCGAGGTAGACAGGGCCGTGCAGGTGATCGGCGCGGCAACTCCGACTCCTGCGCGACGCCCTCGCGGAACGGCAAGAACAGGTGCGGCCATTCGTCGTCGGCCAGCACCACGGCCACCGGCCGCTCGACGTAGGACAGCCCGGCGTCGCCCAGCGGCCAGCTGGTCCCGGTGGCGTAGGCAACGGCGTTGTTGCCCAACAGGATCATCGCGTCGACACCGCGCTCGGCCATCGCCGACCGCAGCCGAGCCCCGGTTTCGGGCGCATCCGGGCCAGGTCGGGTGATTCGGGAATCACCGCGGGGGTACCGGCGCTGCCGGCGGCCCGCGCGAACGTTGTCACCGGGTCACCTCTATAGGCCCAGGAACTTGGTGATGTTGCCGCTGACGATCTTGGCCGCGTCCGCCGGCCCGACGGCGTCGACAACGGCCGCCAGCGACTTCTCCGAATAACCGTATGTGCTTTCGTTGTGCGGATAATCGCTGGACCACATCACCTTATCCACGCCGATCTTGTCGATCAGCTGCAGGCCCAGCGGGTCGACCATGAACGACGCGCTCATGTGGTTGTCCCAGTAGTACCGCACGTCGTGCAACAGCGGCCGGTTGAACATGTGCCGGTAGGACGCGACCAGGTGCTCGGCGTCCTGCAGCGCCCACGGCACCCAGGCGATGCCGCCCTCGAACCAGCCGATCCGCAGCCCGGGGTGCTGATCGAGGATGCCGCCGAAGATGTACTTGGAGAACGTCTCCCGGAATCCGTCGATGTTGATCATCATGCCGACGACGACGCTGTTGAACTCGCATGGGCTCTTCGGTGGGGTCTCACCGATGTGGTGCGTGATCGGAAGGCCGGAGGCTTCGATCTCGTCCCAGACGGCGGTCATGGAAGTGCTCGCGTAGTCGATCGGGTTGCCGTCGTCGTCTTTGCCCGGGTTCAGCGGCATCAGGAACGTCTTCAGCCCCAACGACTTCAGCTCGTCCAGCGTGCGCCGAGCGCCCTGCGGATCCCACCAGTTGATCAGCCCGGCACCGTAGAAGTGCCCACCGGAGCGTTCCTGTAGCTCGGCAATGTACTCGTTGTAGATGCGGAACGTGAGCTCGCGAAGTTTCTTGTCCGGGTAGTGGAAAAGCGCCAAAACCGCGTTGGGGAAAGCCAGCTCCTTGTCGACGCCGTCGCTCGCGCAATTCCTGGATCCGCGCCTCGATGTTGGTGCTCGCCGCGCCCGGCAGGTCGTCGTACTGCATCAGCACCGCGCTGAAGTCGCCCGGCAGGAACGACTGCCCCTTGCGCCCGACTTGATAGGCGCCCTCCTCGTACCAGATCCGCGGCGCCTTCTCCTTGAGGTCGTCCGGGAAGCGCTCGTAGAAGATGTCGTCGGCCAGGGAAATGTGATTGTCCGCAGAAAAAACGACGGTCCCGGCCGGCAGGCCGACGTCACGGCCGCTGGCGTGCCCGTGTCGATCCTTCGGTGCGCCAAAGCCTTCGGGCGGGTAGAGCGAAGCGGTGCTTGTCGACGTCGACATCGCGGAGCCTCCATTCGGATCGGCAATTTCGAGAGTACTCATCGGGACCTCACCAGCTCACTGGCAGTTCGTAGACGCCATAAGCGAGCCGGTCGTCCTTGAACGGGATGTCGGCGACCGGGACGGCCAGCGCCAGCGTCGGGACCCGGCGCAACAGCGTCCGGAACACGATCTGCAGCTCAGCTCGGGCGAGCTGCTGGCCCACGCACTGATGCCTGCCGTAGCCGAAGGCGACGTTGCGGTCGGCGCCCGACCGGTGCAGATACAGGCGATCGGGCTCGGGGAATGCCCGCGGGTCCCAGTTCGCCGGGGCCAGGTCGATGATGATGCCGTCGCCGGCCCGGATGACCTCTCCTGCGATGTGGATGTCTTCGAGCGCGACGCGGCGCTGGCCGTTCTGGATGATGCTGAGGTAGCGAAGCAGTTCCTCGACCGCGCTGCCGATGATCTTGGGATCCTCGGCATCGCGCAGGACGGCCGCCTGGTCCGGATTTTGCAGCAGGGCGAGCACACCGATGCCGATCATGTTCGCGGTGGTCTCGTGCCCGGCGATCAGCAACCCGGTCCCTAACTGCGCGGCCTCCTTCACGCTGAGCTCGCCGGCCTTGACCCGTTCGGCCAGATCGGAAACGGCATCCTGCTCAGAATCCAGGGCCGGATTCTCCATCTTGGCCTCGACCAGGCGAGCCAGGTATTTGTGCAGGCTGACAGCGCCTTTGACGGTGTCCGCACCGGTCGCGTAACGCGCCAGCCCAATGTTGGCGTGCTCCTGGAACATCTCGGCGTCGTCGTAGGGGACCCCCAGCAACTGGCTGATCACCAGCGACGGGACCGGCAGCGCCAACGCGGTGACCAGGTCGGCCGGCTGTGGCCCGGCCAGCATCGCGTCGATGTGCTCGTCGGTGATCTGCTGGATTCGCGGCCGCAGTCCCTCCACCCGCTTGAACGTGAACGGCTTGGACAGCATCCGCCGGAATCGGGTGTGCTCTTCGCCGTCGGAGGTGAAGACGGACCGCGGGCGCTTGTGCACGGTGGACAACATGCCCGCGTTCCAGTGCGGAAAGCCGGGCACCCGGTCGTCGACGCTGACCCGCGAATCGGAGAACAGTTCCCGGCATTCCTCGTAACCCGTGACCAGCCACGGTGTGCTGCCGTCCCAGATCCGCACCCTCGAAAGCGGCTTGCTTTCGGCCAGTGCCATCACGTCCGGCGGTGGGGCGAAGGGGCAGCCCGCCAGCCTGGCCATCGGATACTCCGGGATCCCGGCCTCGGTGGTGGTACCCGTCAGTGCCTCGGACACGGTCACTCCTCGATGTGGATGGCCAGTGCGGGGCACGCCTCAGCGGCCCGGCGCGCGCGCTCGGCCTGTTCGGCCGATGGGTTCGAGTTCAGCAGGACCACTACGCCGTCCTCCTCACGCTGGTCGAACAGCTCGGGCGAATTCATGACGCAGTTCCCCGACGACGCGCAAATATTCTGGTCGACAGTAACTTTCATTCGCAGACTCTTCACTCGTAGGGCATCACGGGCGCGAGCCACAGGCCCACGATCGCATCGATCAGGCCGGATGCGGCTGCCCGCCAAGATGATTGGTGCATCGACGAACCCGCAGCCAGCGCGCGTTCCCGGTCCGCGCAGGTGTGCATCAACAGGTTTCGGGCCATGATGTTGCGCTCGAAGCGCACTTCGACCGGCAGGTCGGGCAGACAGCTGTTGATGCCGTCGACAACCTGAACCAGCGACGCCGAACTCAGCGCACCCTTGACGATGATGTTGTAGTACGCCGGATCGGTCATCGCTTGCGCGGCGAAGCGCGCGTACCAGCTGGGGTTGCCCAGGGCCGCCAGGTGCTCGGTCAGCGGACGCACCAGGCATCCCACCCAGTCCCGCATCCCGGCCGACCCACCCAGCTCGGCCACCATTTGCTGGCGTAGTTGTTCGACGGGCCCACGATGTTTCTCTTCGATGGCACGCACCAGGTCAGCCTTGGTACCGAAGTGGTAGCCCACCGCGGCGTTGTTGCCCTGCCCGGCGGCCTCGCTGACCTGCCTGTTGGACACCGCAAACATGCCGTGCGCGGCGTACAGCCGCTCGGCGGCGACCAGGATCGCCTCCTGGGTGGAGGTGGCCCGCTCCCTGCGAACGGTCCTGCCGGCCGTGGTCGTCATTCCGCTAGTCAACCGCACGCACAGCGATTAAGTCAAGCGCTTGATTTAAAATCGTCGCCGGTGGCCTAGTGCCCGCTGTCGAATTCAATGGGCAGGGTGGCTGGTCCGCTCACACCGGTCAGCGGCTTCCACGGGGCCGGACCGGTGCGCCGAGCGTTGGGCATACGCCGTGCCATGACCGAAAGGGCCTCGGCGAGCTCGAGCCTGGCGAGATTGGCACCGAGGCAATAGTGCGTGCCCGCACCGAAGGTTTGCATGGGTGGCGCGCCTTCGCGGGTGATGTCGAGGCGGTCGGGGTCGTCGTAGACGGCGGGATCGCGGTTGGCGGCGGCGGTGTTGGCGATGAGCAGTGTGCCGGCCGAGATCATCACCCCGGCCAACTCCACGTCCTCCAGGGCGGTGCGGAGGGACCCGACCGCGATCGGTGAATGGCGCATCGTCTCCTCGACGGCGTTCATCACGAGCTCGGGATACTGGGCGAGCAGTTCCCACTGGCCGGGGTGATCGCACAGCACGTGCACCGACGCGGCCAGCTGATTTCGCGTGGTGTCAGTGCCGGCCAGGAGCAAACCCGCCACCAGCATCCGTAGCCCGTCGGCGTTGAGGCGATCGCCGTCGTCCTCGGCGCGAATCAGCTCGGAGACGAGGTCGTCGGTCAACGTGTGGCGCCGGGTGGCGACCATCCCGTCGATGTAGGCGTCGAGGTCGTCCCACGCCGCCAGGATGACCCGCTCGTGGGCCGCGACGTTCCAAATCGAAGACCTTGAAGATATCGTCGGCCCAGTTGGAGAACAGCTCCCAATCCTCCGACGGGGTGCCGAGCAGCGCGCAGATGATCGGGATCGGGTACTGGCGGGCGATCTCGGTGACGACCTCGCAGCGTCCGGTCCCGGTGTGGCGGTCGACAAGCTCGTTGATCACGTCGACGATCATCGAGCGCAGTCGCTCGGTGGCGCGGGGGGTGAAGGCTTTGGACACCAGTCGCCGCAACCGGTGGTGTGCGGCGCCATCGAGGCTGATCAGGTTCTCGGCGACGCGGTCCCATAGCGGACCACTGGTGATGCCCTGGCCGGCAAGGAACATGCCTTGGGGCACGCGGAATCGTGGGTCGCGCAGCACGGTTCGCACCAGCTCGTGGGTCAGCACCTCCGGCCCGTGCGGCCCGATGGCCAGCGGCGCCCGCCGTCGTGCCTGGCCATGATCTGGTGGGCCCCGTCAGGGCTCTGGCAATGCTCGTAGTCAATTTCCGGCAGGTCGGCTTCAAAGACGCTCGGGCAGTTCGGTCGATCGATCGTGATTGTCATGGCGACCCTCCCGAAGGTCATTCCTGACCGGAAAATAACCCAAGGTGAGTGGGTAGGCGACAGCGACCCGGCGGAGCCTGCGGAGCCGGGTGTCTTTGCGGAAGTGTGTTTGGGTCAGGCGGCGGGTTCGAGGGTGACCCGGTAGCCCATCGCGGCGAGCTGGGTGATGTGGTTGCGTAGCTTTCGGTCGGTGTTGGTACGGGTGGCGTGGTAGTCGGAGCCGAGGTCGTGGAAGCGCGCGGCGGGGTTGGACAGCAGGTTCCAGATGATGACCAGGATGGAGCGGGCGACCGCCACGAGGGCCTTGAGCTTGCCGCGGCGTTTGACGATGCGCCGGTAGCGCTCCCCCAGGAAGGTGTTGGTTTTGGCGGCGGCATTGGCTGCCTCGCCGAGCGCGCCTTTCAGATACGGGTTGCCTTTACCGGTGCGCCCGCCGCGCTGCACCGGCCCGGACTGAATCGTGCGGGGGGACAGCTTGGCCCACGAGACCAGGTGCCCGGCGGTGGGGAACCGGGTCATATCGAGCCCTATCTCGGCGAGGATGACCTGGGCGCTATGTGGCCCGACGCCGGGGATTTCATCGAGGCGGGCCTGCGCCGACAGCACCGCGGTGTCGGCCTCACAGCGTGCCGCTATGGCGGTGTCGGCGGGCTGTGCGTCGGGCATGGCGGCCAGCAGCTCTTCGATGCGGGTGGTCAAGGTGGTGATCTGGACATTGAGAGCGTCGATCTGATCGAGCAGGATGCGCGCGAGTTCGCCGTGGTGGGCGTCGAACCGTCCGGTCAGCGCCTCAATCAGGGCGGCCCGTTTGGTTTTCATCCGCCCCCGGGCCAGATCGGCGAGTCGCCGCGGGTCGCGTTCACCGGCGATTAGCGCCTCGAGCATGTCGCGCACCGAGAGCGTGTCCAGGGTGGACGCCACCGCCGACACCTTGATCAGCGAGCCCTCCAGCAGCTTCTCCAGCCGCTGCCAGTAACGAGTCCGCTCACGGGTCAGATCCACGCGCAGCCGGGTGTAGTCCCGCAACTCCCGAATCGGCGCCGGCGGCACGAAACTTGGCCGCAACAGCCCCTTCTCGGTCAGTTTGGCCAGCCAGACAGCATCGAGCTTGTCCGTTTTCGACCGTCCCGGGACGTTCTTGACATCGCGGGCGTTGACCAGCTGCACCGACAGCCCCGCTGCCTCCAGCAGGTAGTACCAGATCCGCCAGTAATCCGAAGTCGATTCGACGGTGACCTTCTCGATCCGGTCCGCCACAAGCTGGGCGGCAAGTTCGCTAATAGCGCCGGTCGTGGCCACCACATCCCACACCCGGCTGGACCTGCGACCAGCAGCGTCCCTGCACGCGCGCACACATACTTTGCCCGAGGCTTTGGCCACATCGATCGCGGCGACCCGCTTGATGACCAGCTCGTGATCGGCGTCGGGAATCTCCTCCGGCTGTCCCGGTTGAGCTCGGTTGTTCACTTTCCTTGCCCTCCAAACATATTCACACCGGACAGGTCGGGTCGCCTGGGGGCCTCGGTCAAGGGAACCGAAATTCTGACCGGCGTGCTCGAAGCAACAGTGCGTGACCCTTCCAGGTCGGGCCCCGACGCCAGGCTCAAATGCGGGCTCTCACGCCCAAGGAAACATCGGCGTCGGCAGGCGACCCGACCCCATTTTCACGCCTGCGAAGCGTCACCCAGAGGGATAAGGGGCTCAAATGCATTTGCCAGAAAGTCCTGGCGCCATTGCCACGCGGCACATGCGTAGTCGACTACCCCACTGTCCGGAGGCTTTGATGGGCCTTTGGGGCATTCGCACTGCAAGGGGCCGGTTATACGCGTTTTCGCTGATGTATTGACCCATGCGGTTGACCCATGGTGATTGCATGAGTCAGATTGATCCACGAGCGGACGCGCCACCGATGAATTGGAGCGACTTGGCTATGACCGATTTGCCGACAGGAACGGTGACGTTGCTGTTGGCCGACGTCGAGGGCTCGACGCAGCTGTGGCAGAGCCAACCCGACCAGATGACCGCCGCCGTCGCGCTGCTGGATCGAACGCTGGCCGATGTCGTCGTCGTCCACGCCGGTGTCCGACCGGTCGAGCAGGGCGAAGGTGACAGTTTCGTGATCGCCTTCAGCTGCGCCAGCGACGCAGTGGCATGCGCACTGGCCCTGCAGCGCGCGCCGCTGGCACCTATCCGGCTACGCATCGGGGTGCACACCGGCCAGGTGCAACTGCGCGATGAAGGCAACTACATCGGACCGACCATCAACCGGACCGCGCGGCTACGAGATCTGGCGCATGGGGGCCAAACCGTGCTGTCCGGTGCGACAGAGGAATTGGCGGTCGACTGGCTGCCGGCGGACGCATGGCTGACAGATCTCGGGACTCACCCGCTGCGGGGACTGCCACGCCCCGAACGCGTCAAGCAACTGTGTCATCCGGATTTGCGCAACGAGTTCCCACCGCTGCGAGCAGGCAATAGCGTTGCGGTCCAAGGCCTTCCGGTAAAGCTGACCAGTTTCGTTGGCCGCGATGCCGAAATGGAGAACGTGCGGGAACTCGTTTCCAAGAACCGCTTGGTGACGTTGACCGGTGCGGGCGGTGTGGGAAAAACGCGTCTGGCGGTTCAGGTCGCGGCCCAAATCGCGGGTGAGTTCGGCGGGGTCTGGTATGTGGACCTGGCGCCGATCACCCATCGCGATCTGGTGCCGGTCACGGTGGCCCGCGCATTGGCTCTACCCGACCAGCCAGGCCGCTCCACAATGGACACCTTGTCGCGTTTCCTCGCCGACCGTCGGGCCTTAGTGGTGCTCGACAACTGTGAGCACCTCTTGGACGCATGCGCGGCGTTGGTGATGGCACTGGTGGAAGGGTGTTCGGAGATAAGGCTGCTGACAACCAGCCGGGAGCCGATCAGCGTCGACGGTGAGGTGATCCGCCGGGTGCCATCACTGTCAGTGAGCGACGAGGCCATCGAGTTGTTCACCGACCGGGCACGGCAGGTCCGCCCCGATTTCCACCTGACCGACGAGAATGCCGGTGCGGTAGGGGAGGTTTGCGCGCGCCTGGACGGTCTGCCACTGGCGATCGAGCTGGCGGCGGCGCGGGTGCGGGCGTTGTCGGTGACTGAGATTCTCGATGGTTTGCATGACCGCTTCCGGCTGTTGACCGGCGGTGCGCGCACGGCGGTGCGCCGCCAGCAGACGTTGCGCGCCTCGGTGGATTGGTCGCACGCGCTGTTGACCGAACCCGAACGGGTCTTGTTCCGCCGGCTCGCGGTGTTCCTGGGCGCCTTCGACCTCGACGCCGCCCAAGCAGTCGCCGGCGGTGGTGAGGTGGAGCGCTATCAGGTCCTCGATCAACTCACCCTGCTGGTCGACAAGTCGCTGGTGGTGGCCGACGACAGCGGCGGTCGAACGCGGTACCGGCTGCTGGAGACGGTGCGCCAGTACGCGCAGGAGAAGGTCGGCGAGTCGGGCGAGGCGAACGCTGTGCGCACCCGGCACCGCGACCACTACACGGCGATGGCCGCGCTGCTCGACAGCCCGGCGCAGGCCGGTCATGAGCGGCGTCTCGAGCAGGCCGAAACCGAGATCGACAACCTGCGCGCCGCGTTCGCGTGGAGCCGCGAAAACTCTGACACCGAGCTTGCGTTGACGCTGGGATCGTCGCTGGAGCCGCTGTGGCTCGGGCGCGGCCACGCCCTGGAAGGGCTTGCCTGGTTCGACGCCGCCCTCACCGACGTCGACGCGCAGCACCTCGACGTGGCGCCCGCGGTGCTGGCGCGGGCGCTTGCCGACAAAGCGGTGCTCGGCCTGTGGGCGGGTGCCGCCGATAGCCTGGACCAGGCCCGGCAAGCCCTGGCGATCGCACGCGAAATCGATGACCCAGCCCTGTTGGCCCGGGCACTGTCCTCCTGCGGTTTTACCGCCTCCGGCCATAGCGCCGACGCGGCCGAGCCGTACCTGGCCGAGGCGCTCGGGCTGGCCCGCGCGCTCGGCGACCCATGGCGGCTCAGCCAGATCCTCGCCACGCGGGCGAACGCGGCGATCGTGGCGGGCGATCCGATCGGTGTGCGTGCCGCCGCCGAGGAAGCGCAAGACCTCGCCGACGCGATCGGTGACCGGCTCAATGCTCGCCAGTGCCGCTATCTCCTTGGACACGCTTACCTATTCCACGGTGATCTGGCCCTGGCCGAGGCACAATTCGGCCAGCTCGTTACCGAGGCCGAGGAAGCCCACGACGCGGTCTCCAAGGTGTATGGCCTCGCTGGCCAGGGCTATGCGCTGGCGCGGCACGGTGACACGCGTGCGGCAAGGGCCGCGGCCGACGCCGCCATCGATGCCGGGTGCGACCTCGGCGGGCTCCTCGCGGGAATGGGTTGCTCGGCGTTGGGCGTTGCGGCCCTGGCCGCCGGCGATGCCGTCACCGCCCTGGAAGCGACCGAGGCCGCGTTGCGGCACTGGAGCGTCCTACCGGGCTCGGTGGCGACGCAGGCCGCCTACACCGCCCAGGCCGCGCTGGCGGTCGGGGATCTCGCATCGGCCCGCCGCTGGGCCGACGACTCAGTCGCGGCGACGAGGGGCCATAACCTAGCGGTGGCGCTGATAACGCGCGCCCGAGTGGCGAACATGCAGGGCGAGCCGGAGCAGGCCGAGCGGGACGCCCACGACGCGCTCGTTAGTGCCGCCGAAGTCGAGGCCTACGTGGTCATTTCCGACATCCTCGAGTGCCTCGCCACGTTGGCCGGCGATGCGGGCAATCACCAGCAAGCGGCGCGGCTCTTCGGCGCGGGAGATGGCATTCGGCGGCGTATGGGTACGATCCGGTTCGAGATCTGGGACGCCGGCTACCAGGCCTCGCTGGTGGCGCTGCGAGAGGCGATGGGCCAGGCGGACTTTGACGCCGCGCGGGCAGAGGGCGCCGCGTTGTCGATCGAAGACGCGATCGCCTACGCGCGGCGCGGTCGCGGCGAACGCAAACGTCCGGCGAGCGGGTGGGCGTCGCTCACCCCTGCCGAGCGCGACGTCGTCCGACTCGTCAGCGAGGGACTGGCCAACAACGACATCGCCACAAGGCTTTTCGTCTCACCGCGCACGGTGCAGGCCCACCTCACCCACGTCTACACCAAACTCGGCCTGACTTCGCGGGTGCAACTCGCCCAAGAAGCGGCGCAGCGCAGCTAGCGCACATGGCCCCACCTTCGCCCAACGTGCACTCAGGGCGGAGAAATCACGAAACATTCGCCATGAGGACACTTTCGGCGCGAGGGTCAAAGCCTCATCCCGGCAGCACGGTTCCGGTGACATAGCGCGACCGGTCACCGGCAAAGTAGAGCGCCGCTTCCGCGATGTCGTCGATATTCGACGCGGAAATGTCGCCCGGCGTGATGGCGTTGACCCGAATCTCGTGGCACGCCAACTCGACTGCCGCGGACTTGGTGAACCGGATGACCGCCGCCTTGGACGCCCCGTAGGCCATCCTGCCGATCGAGGTCAGGTTGACGATGGATCCCCCGCCATGGGCGGCCATGTGCCGGGCCGCATCTCGGGTACCCGCCATCACGCCCAACACGTTCACCGCCATGACGCGGTGGAAATCGGCCAGGTCATCGTCCAGGAGTTTGCGGTGCGCGGTGCCCGAGATTCCGGCGTTGTTCACCATGATGTGCAGGCCGCCGAATTTCTCGACCGCGGCAACGACCAGTGCCCCGACCTGTTCGGGATCGGAGACGTCGGTCCGCCGGAACACAGCATCGGGGCCCAGCCCGGTGGCCAGCGCCTCTCCCCGGCCGGTCTCGACGTCGGCGATGACCACCCGCGCGCCCTCGGCGACAAACCGCTCCACCGTGCCGCGACCGACGCCCGAGGCCCCGCCGGTAACGATGGCCACCCTGCCATCCAGTTCGCCACCCAATTCGTTGACCACATGACGAGTTAATCGGCGCAGACACGGTTAAGTCAAGCAGTTGATTTAACGATCCGGCCCCACGGGATTGACAAGTTAAGCGTCGGGACAACACTGAAAATCATCAGTTCATCGCGGAAACCGGAAAGGTCACCAGCTATGAAGATCGTTGTCATCGGCGGCAGTGGACTCATCGGATCGCAGGTCATCGCGCAGCTCACCGAACTGGGCCACGAGGCGGTCTCGGCCTCGCCGCGCTCGGGTGTCAACACTCTCACCGGCGAAGGCCTAACCGAGGCGCTCGCCGGCGCGCACACCGTGGTCGACGTGTCCAACTCGCCGTCCTGGGCCGACGACGACGTGCTGAACTTCTTCACCACCTCTACTCGTAACCTGCTCGACGCCGAGCGGGGCGCAGGCGCGCAGCACCACGTCGCACTGTCGATCGTGGGTGCCGACCGGGCAGGCGAAAGCGGCTATATGCGTGCCAAGGTCGCCCAGGAGAAGCTGATCGAGGAATCGGGATCGCCCTATTCGATCGTTCGGGCAACTCAATTCTTCGAATTCGTTGGCGGCATAGCCGATTCGCTGACCAACGGCGACACCGTCCGCGCGCCACACGGGGCGTTCCAGCCCATCGCCGCCGCGGATGTTGCCACGGCCGTCACCCGTGCGGCGGTCGACCAAGCGGTCAACCGCATCATCAATATCGCCGGCCCGGAAAAGCTAGGCATGGACGACTTCATCCGAATCCGTTTTGCCGCAACGGGCGACGCGCGCCAGGTGGTGACCGACGCCGAAGCCCGCTATTACGGTGCGGTGCTCGACGACACCACCATCGTTCCCGTCGACGGCGAAGAAGTGACCCTCCTGCCCACCCGCTTCAGCGACTGGCTGGCGGCAAACGTGTCCAGCGCCGCGGGCTAGAGTGACGGCCTACTATTGTGCCGCAAGGCCTCTTGCGCGAGTCGCACTCGGGAAGTGAAGACCAGCTTGGTTCGACCTGGTGTTGTGCACGCCCGCGCGTTGGGGCATCGGCTACGCGCTGCCGAAACCGGAGGCAGTGCCCGAAATCCCGAACGGGAAGATCTGCTTCTGGGGCGGCTGGGCGGCTCGATGGCGGTCATGGACGTCGACCGCCGCATGGCATTCGCCTACGTCATGAACAAGAATGGGGCAAGTCACCGCAGCCGGATCGGACCGCACGCAAAAATACACGCGGCTGATCTACGAAGCCGTCAGCTAGCCGACACGCCCAAGTTGGTGCACCGCCTTGCGGGGCCTTGCGGGACCTTGCGGGGCCTTGCGGGGCCTTGCGGGGCCTTGCGGGGCCTTGCGGGAGGCAAAGTAGCGCGGTGGTTTTCGTGATTTCGCGGCGGGATTGCCGCCATGGTCGTGGTCGGGGCCGTTTCCGCAGCCATTACGGCAATCTCGGTGACTTCCGGCGATCGCGCTTGCGATACGCCGCACGCCCAAGCAGGGTAATAGGCGCCGGGACGAATCGATCGCAGAAGAGGAGCAATCCATGCCTGTGCTGCCCACCAGCGGCATCCCCTTCGACGGCGCGCGGCTCACCAGGCGCGGCTTCCTGGCCGCCGGCATCGCCGGTGGTTTCGCGCTGGCCGCGTGCGGCGAATCCAAGACCCAGACACCGGAAAGCGCGCAGGCGGCCAAAATGACCGCCGCGATTGACGCGGCCGAGGCAGCCCGCCCGCATACGGGACGCACCGTGACCGCCAACTTGACCGCTCAGCACACGGAGATCGACCTCGGTGGGGTGACCGCCCGGACCCTGGCCTACGGCGACTCCATACCGGGTCCGCTGATCAGGGCCAACATCGGCGACGAGCTGGCGATCGCGGTGGCGAACCGGCTCGATCATCCGACTTCGGTCCATTGGCACGGCATCGTGTTGCGCAACGACATGGACGGCGCCGAGCCCGCCACCCCGAACATCGCCGCCGGCGACGACTTCACGTATCGGTTCTCCGTTCCGTTCGCGGGCACCTACTGGGCCCATCCGCACGTCGGCCTCGAAGAGGACATGGGGCTGTATCTGCCGGTTATCGTCGATGATCCGAACGAGCCGGGTGCCTATGACGCCGAATGGATTGTCGTCATGGACGACTGGACCGATGGCGTCGGCAAGAGCCCGCAAGAGCTCTTCGACTCCCTGACCGCGCCCAGCAAGCCCAGCATGTCGATGACCCCGACGACCACGACACCCCCGACAACCGCGACGACCAGCCCAACCAAGACCACCACCCCGACCAGGAGCGGCGCCCCGTCCGCGACGCGCACGACGTCGGGGACATCCGGGACGACCTCGACCAGCGGAATGCCGGGGATGCCCGGGACGCCCGAAGGCGAAGTCGGCAAAAGCGACCTGCTCGGCGGCGATGCCGGTGACATCGCCTACCCGTATTACCTGATCAACGGGCGAATACCCACTGCTGCAACCACCTTCAATGCAAAGCCGCGCCAGCGCATCCGGATTCGGTTCATCAACACCGGATCTGATACCGCGTTTCGGGTTGCGCTAGCGGAACATTCGATGACGGTCACCCACACCGATGGCTACCCCGTGGTACCCACGAAGGTCGATGCCCTGCTGATCGGCATGGCCGAACGGTACGACGTCATCGTGACGGCCGCGGACGGCATCTTCCCCCTGGTCGCTTCCGCGGAGGGCAAGAATGCCGTTGCGCGTGCGGTGCTGGTCACCGGGTCAGGCAGCACACCCGACCCAGAGTTTCGGCCGGCCGAACTCGACAAGACGGTGGGTGTTATCGACATGTTCACCGCCACAACGACCGTCAACTTGGGCCCGGCCGAACCGAACCTCGACCTCCCGGTCGTCCTCGGCGGCAACATGACCAAATACGACTGGACAATCAACGGTGAGCCGTATAGCAAGACCAATCCACTGCACGTGAAGCAGGGCCAACGGCCGACACTCAAATTCGACAATCAAACGATGATGTACCACCCAATCCACCTGCACGGCCATACTTTCCAGCTGATCAAGGCCGACGGGTCGCCCGGTGCCCGCAAGGACACCGTGATCGTGCTGCCCAAGCAAAAGATCAACGCCGTCCTGGTCGCCGATAACCCGGGCTTGTGGATGATGCACTGTCACAACACCTATCACCAAGCCGCCGGGATGCAGACCCGCCTGGACTACCAGTTCTGACGGTCGGTCCAGCGCGTCGGCCAAGACCCCTTCCGAGCCGGCGCTATTGCCCCACGACGTATTTCACGGTGGGACCCGCCGTCCAGCCTCCATCGACGGCAATCTCCGCCCCTGTGGTGTAGGCGGCATCATCAGACAGCAGATAGCCCACCGCGCCGGCGATCTCCTCGGGCAGGCCGACCCTGCCCATGGGAGTGTTCGGGTAGTTGCCCTCACCCACTTGGATTCCCACCCGCTCCGTCATCGGTGTGTAAGTCATGCCCGGATGCACCGAATTGACCCGGATCCGGTCGCCCGCCAGCTCGATCGCGGCGATCTTGGTCAGCCCGCGAACACCCCACTTCGAGGCACCGTAGCCCGCAGTGAGTGCGAGACCTAAAAGTCCTGCAGCAGAAAAGATATTGACGATCGAACCGCCACCTGCCGCGCGCATCGACGGAATCACCGCTTGGATGCCGTTGAACACGCCGACCAAGTTCACCTCGAGAACGCGCCGGAAGTGGTCGACCGGTTCATGCTCGATGAACTGTCCGGTCGATACCCCGGCGTTGTTGACCAGCCCGTCGAGGCGCCCGAATTCGGCGGTCGTGTACTCCACCGCCCGCGTCCATTGCGCGGGATCGGTGACGTCCAAATGCAGATAACGCGCGGACTCGCCGAGTTGGTCGGCGAGCCGCTTGCCGTCGTCGTCGAGGACGTCGGCGATCACCACCTTGCCGCCCCGTCCGACGATGTAACTGCCGAACGCGCCGCCAAGTCCTCGCGCGCCGCCCGTAACGATGACGACCTTGCCTGCCAACTGTGCCGAAATCGAATTCATGTAAAACCTTCCCCTTGTCGCGGCCCTGTCGTTGATCAACCTGTCGGCGCCTTCCGCCCGCGAGCGGTGAAATATGGGGCGCGGTCAGTTGTCGACCGTCGCGACCACGAGCCGATCAAGTTCCTCGGCGGCATGGGAAACGAGTTCCCATGCGTCGTCGACCAACTCGGGGTCGGCCTGAACGCCGACGTCGACGTAATCGCCGTAGCTGAACACCGTCACATTCAGCCCCATTCCGACCGCCAGCGGGCCGACCGGGACGATGTGCTCAACGCGCGCGCCGGCCAGGAACAGTTGTGACGGTGGGCCCGGCACATTGGAGATGATCAAATTCGTGTGCAACGGCAATCGTTGCTCGAAATTGGCCGCCTGATAAGCGCGTAGCAGGGCGCCGAAGAGCAGCGGCGGCGCAATGTCGGTCAATCCGACGGTTTGTTTCCTCGTCAAATCCTCGGCCAGGTCCTTCGCGCTGTTCATCCCGCGGTGGATCGCCGCCAACCTGGCAACCGGATCGTCGATGTCGGTAGCCAGCGACGCGACCATCGGATGCACCAGGTTGCCGAGTTCGACATCCTCCGGCCTACGGGTAGACATCGGCACGGTGGCGAGCAGCGGACGCTGCGGGAGCGCGTCACGCTTCACTAGATAGTCACGGATCGCCCCGGCGACGATCGCGAGGATCACATCGTTGACCTTGGCGCCAAAGTGATTCTTCACACGCTTGACGTCGTCCAATGGCAAAGAGCAATAGGCGAATTCGCGGCGCGGTCCGATCGCGCCGTTGAAGGAAACGCGGGGTGCGCTCAGTGGCCTTGGGGGAGGCTCGGGCCGGCGCAGATGACTGATCGTCGTGATGGCGCCGCCAATTGTCTGGCGCAGATATTGCGCAAGCCTGGGCGGTGACACCGCCGCGGACAGGGCGCCTCGGACGAGTAGCTCGACACTCGATCGGCGCGGTGCCGCCTGGCCGTCAGCGGTTTTCGAAGGTAGCTGCGCTGGTTCGGGTGCCACGTCGCACAGCACGGAGGCCAGGCCGGCTCCCGAAACGCCGTCGACGATCGCGTGATGCGTCTTGGCAATGAACGCGACACGGCCGCCCTCGAGGCCCTCCAGATACCAGCCTTCCCAAAGTGGCAGAAGCCGATTCAGCGGTCGCGCGAGTATTACGCCGATCACCTCGGCGAGTTCTGCGGGACCACCTGGCGACGGAAGCGCCGCTCGATGCAGGTGTGCGTCCAGCCTGAAGTCGGGATCGTCGACCCACACCGGGCGGTCCACCCGAAACGGCACCTCCTGGATACGGCGCCGAAACTGCGGCAGACCATCCAGCCTGCTCTCCACGTGGTTACGCAAGGTGTCAAAGCCGAAGCCGGGCACCGAGCTCGGATCCATGATCATCAGCCCCAGGGTGTGCTGGGGCCATGCGGTGGCGCCTTCCATTGACAGAAACATTGCGTCCATACCGGATAGTCGCTTCACCACTGGGACTCCAATTTTTCGCAGTTCATTCGCGGCCTATGCGAACCTACTGACGACTGTGAGCGGATTGCGGTCGCTCTCCCGATCAGTGAGACGGTCCTTCGCCCGCATCAGCGGACCGCCCTAGCGTCGCCGGTATGATTCCGGCCGACCGCATTTCCTCACCGCCCATGACGTGACGGCCACCGCGAACCATGCATGGCCGCGCCGGCATGAATCTGCCGTATTCGCCTCAGGGTTCGAACCGCGCAGCATCGAACCGGCGGCAAACCGTTGGCGCCGCGGTACGGACAATGACACCGTCCGTGTGCGCCTGCTTCGCCATCGCGCGCCAACCCGCCCGTGGGTGGTGTGCATTCATGGCTTCGGCATGGGCGCGTCCTGCTTCGACCTGGCCTTGTTGTGGGCAAACCACTTTCACAGCGTGCTCGGCTTCAATGTGGCCGTGCCCGTGCTGCCTTTTCACGGTCCACGCAGATCGCCGGGAGCCGACCGGTTGCTGTCGTTGGACTTGGCGATGACGTTGCACGGAATCACCCAGGCGATCTGGGATATTCGCCGGCTGGTGCACTGGATTCGGCTGATCGGCGCCGAGGCTATCGGCGTCTACGGGCTATCCCTGGGTGGCTACCTTGCGGCGCTGTTGGCCGGCATCGAACCCGTCGACTGCATCGTCGCGGGCATTCCGTTCACCGACGTGCCCGCGCTGATGGCGCATCATCGCGCGCCGGTGGAGTACGCGGATATCCTGCGCAGCGACGCTGCGGAAAACACTTTCAGAGTCGTTTCCCCGCTTGCCCTTCCAACGCAGGTGACACCGAGTCGCCTGGCATTGTTCGCCGGGCGGGCGGACCGGCTGGTTCCCCCGAACATCCTGCCGCACTGGCGCAGGTCTGTCGGCATTCGCCGGTTCACCACTATCCGGCGGGGCATACCGGCTACCTGCGGTCGCGACAAACCAAGGCGTTCGTCAGCGATTTCCTAGCGACCGCCCTGGCGTAGGGCGAGCAAGAAGTCCAGCAGTAACTCGTTGACCGCAGCCGACTGCTCGATCTGGGGACAGTGGCCGGCCCCGCCGACCACTGCCGAGCGTCCGCCCCGGACCTGCTTCGCGATCTCGGTGGCCCAGCCGGACGGAAGCAACTTGTCGCCTCCCCCTTCGATGACAAGCGTTGGCACCTCGATGCGCTCGTATGCTCGCGCGCTTGACGGCGTCGAAGACTGCGCGGCACCGGGCCGCCGAAAGCGGGCCGCGGCCAACGCTTCCCACGCTCCGGGCACCACGCTCGACTCGTAGCGGCGGCGCACGTAGTCGTCGTCGGCCGGGTAGCCGCCGTCGTAGAACAGCGCCTCGACGATGCGCCGCATGCCCGGAAGCGTTGCATCGTATTGCTGCAGTGCCTCAAAGTACTTGTTCTGCTGGATTTCTCCGCCGCCGCAGATGATCACCAAACTGCGGGCCGGCAGCAGGGCCGCCCCCGACGTGGTGTCGACAAGCAAATTGATGGCGCCCATCGAGTTCCCGACGAAATGTGCCGAATCGACACCAAGCACCTCGCAGAACCGCGCCACATGCCGAATCCGCATCCCACGTCCATCGACGAAGTCGATCACCTTCGCGGACTGTCCGAACCCCAGCATGTCCGGCGCCAGCACGCGATACCGCGCCGCGAGGGCGGCGATGTTGCGCTCCCACCCCAGTTCGGCGCTGGCGCCGAACTCGCCGCCGTGTAGCAGCACGACGGGGTCACCCGCGCCTGCCTCCAGATAGCTGGTCGCCAGACCGTCGACGACCGTGTTTTTGCGCTGAAAGTCCATCACTTGATTGCGATCGGATTCACCGGGGAGCCCACGGCGCCAACAACCCTAAGCGGCGGGGCGACGAGCTGGAACTCGTAGACGCCGTCGGCAGCGCAATCATCGGCCAGCGCGGTGAGGTCCCAGTACTCGCCGAGCATCAGCCCCATGTCACGCAGGGTCAGCAGGTGGAAGGGCAGAAATACCCCGTCGACTCCGGATACCGGATCTTCGACCTGGAGGTTGTCCGCAGCGACGGCGGCGATCTCATGATCGTGCAGCCACTGGGCACACCTCCAGTCCAGCCCAGAGTACGGCTCCACCTTGTTGCCGGTCATCAGAAACCTCGCCCACCAGCCGGTTCGGATCAGCACGATATCGCCGCGCTCGATAGCCACCCCCTGCGACCGAACCACGTCATCCAATTCCTCAGGGGTGATCGGGTTTCCGTGCTCGAGGAAGACTTCCGCGCCGCGATGGCGCACCAGGTCCAGCAGCACGCCGCGCGAGGTGATGCCCTTGACGTCAACCTTCTCGATGCCGCAGTGATAGGCCCCCATGCTGGTCACCGAGCCCGCCGCGAAGCCGTTGTAGAGCTGGTCATCGTAATAGACGTGGGACAGGGCATCCCACTGCGTGGCCGCCTGGAGGGGCATGATGATCATGTCGTCGTTGAAGCGAAACGGGTTGTCGACGAGGTACTTGCCCATCTGCTGCGCCGTCGGGTTCCGCGCCCACCCCGGCCCGTAGTGCGCCAGCGTCTGAGCGTCGCCGCCGTCCACGGTCATGATATGTATGGGGTTGTGCCGGAACCCGAACGCGCCCTGCGGGCCTGACGAACCGAAGTCCACGCCCAGCGAAAACACCTTCCCGTGCCGGACCAAGCCCGCGGCTTGCGCAACCTTCTCCGCGGTGATGAAGTTCAGCGTGCCGAGCTCGTCGGCAGCTCCCCACCGTCCCCAGTTGGACACATCGCGAGCGGCTTTGCGAAAGTCGGTCATGCTGGCTTGGTTCATTCTGGGTGCCTAGCCTTCCTCGAGCTCACGGGCGATTGCCGCACCCACGTTGCCACCGTCGACCCACAAGACCTGGCCCGAGACGTAGCTGGCTGCAGGACTATTCAAGAAGACGAGCACCGCGGCCTGTTCGGCGGGCTCCGAAACCCGGCCCAGCGCGTTGGGTATGTCGTCCAGGAAGCTCTGCCCGTAGGCTGTGCGCAGCTGGTCCAGGATCGGGGTCTCGGTGACCCCGGGACCGGTGCAGTTGATCCGGATACCTTTGGCACCCAACGGAGTCGCACTTCGCATCGTGTAGAAGATGATGGCTTCCTTGGACAACTGGTAGCCGGTGCCCAGCGCATCGGGATGGCGGGCGCACCAATCGACACCTTCCTGCATGGTCGCGGTGCGCAGCAGCGGTGCGACCTCGCGGCCGTGTTCCCGATACCCTGCCGCCGCGAGCGACGACACGCTCACGATGGACGACCCGGCGGGCATCCGCGGGACCAGCGTCTGGGTGACCTGCCGCAGACCCAGGAAGTTGATCGTGACGACCAGTAGCGGGTCGCCGATCCCCGAAGAGACACCGGCGACGTTGAACAGCGCATCGACCCGGTCGATGGCTGCGACGGCGCGATCGATCGACGCCGGGTCGGCGAGGTCGACCTCATGAAACTCGTTGATCTCGAATGCCGGCCTGCGCTGGTCCAATCCGATGACCTCTGCGCCGAGTTCGTTGAGCTGCCGCGCCACGTGTTCGCCGATGCCCGACGCACATCCGGTGACCACGGCACGGCGACCGTCGTATCGCCACAGCTCGTCGATGTGCTGAGTCACTGCTTCTGCTGCTGCTCCTGCTCTTCTTTTGCACGCTGCGCCGCCTGGACGCGACCCTCGTTGATCTCGGCCATGGCCTCGGGAATCTCACTGGCAGTGAATTTACCGCCGCGACCGGTGGGCAGGCCGCCGAAGGAGTAGTTCTCGTCGAACTGCGGAGCGGTGGATTCCGGCCGGCGTGCCTCGATCTTTTCGATGACGGGCGCCAGCCGGGTGGCCTTGTCGACGACGGCCTTTTCGTCGCGTTCGATGAACTCCGGTAGCACTTCTTTGCCCATCAACTCGATGGATTCCATGGTGCCTTCGTGGCTGCGCGGGTTGAGCAGCAGAATGATTTCGTCGACACCGCTCTCCTCGTAGCCGCGCAGGAATTCGCGGACGGTCGCGGGCGAGCCGATCGCGCCGCGGCCGGGACCGTATGCAAGCGTCGGATCCTTCTCCACCTCTTCGAGGTAGCGCTTCCACACCCTGGTCCGTCCGGGGGTGTGCACGCCGGTCATGTAGTAGTGCATGATGCCGAACGAGAAGAACCCGCCGCCCTGCCCGAGGCGCTTCAGGGCTTCCTCCTCGGTCTTGGCGACCATCATCGACAGGTCCCCGCCGATGGCCAGGATGTTCGGGTTGATCGCCGGGGTGACCGGGACGCCGCTCTCCTCGAGCTCCTTGTAATAGCCGTTCACCCGCTCGGTAAGCGGCCCGGGACCGGTGTAGGCGAAACTCAGTGCGCCGATTGCCTTTTGGGCGGCCATCTGGACGCTGGCAGGCCGGGTGCAGGCGACCCAGACCGGCGGGTGCGGCTTCTGCAACGGCTTCGGGACGACGTTGCGGGCAGGCATCTGGATGTGCTCGCCCTTGAAACCGGTGAACGGCTCTTCGATCATGCAGCGGATGGCGACCTCGAGGGCCTCCTCCCACTGCGCGCGCTTGTCGGCGGGGTCGATGTTGAAGCCCCCGAGTTCGCCGACCGAGGAGGACTCTCCAGTGCCGAACTCGACGCGCCCATTGGAGATCAGGTCCAGGGTGGCGATCCGCTCGGCCACTCGGGCGGGGTGGTTCACGGCCGGCGGCAGGTGCATGATGCCGAAGCCCAGCCGGATGTTCTTGGTGCGCTGGCTCGCGGCGGCCAGGAACATCTCCGGCGCCGTGGAGTGGCAGTACTCCTCGAGGAAGTGGTGCTCGGTGAGCCAAACGGTGGAGAAGCCTGCCTTGTCGGCGGCCTCGACCTCGTCCAGACACTCCTGCAGCATGATGTGTTCGTCGTCGGGCGCCCAGGGCCGCGGCAGGGCGAACTCGTAGAACAGTGAAATCTTCATCGTTTACCTCCTATGAGAACTAATCGCTTGCTTCGCAGCATGCTTGGCCGCAACGAAGCCAAAGGTCATGGCGGGGCCTATGGTTGCCCCCGCGCCCGCGTAACTGCGGCCCATCACAGCCGCGGACGTATTTCCCACCGCGTACAGGCCGGGCACGACCGAGCCGTCCGGCCGCAGCACACGCGCATGCTCGTCGGTCAGCAGACCGCCCGACGTCCCGAGATCGCCGAGAACGATTCGAAACGCGTAGTACGGCGGATCCCCCAGCGGGTGCAGGTTGGGGTTGGGCAAGGTCGGATCGCCGTAGTAGTTGTCGTAGACGCTGTCGCCGCGGTTGAAATCGTCGTCATGGCCCTTGCGCGCCAGCTCGTCGAAACGCACTGCGGTTGACCGAAGTTGGTCCGCCGGCACGCCGATCTTGGCCCCCAGGTCGTCCCAGCCCATAGCCGCCTTGACGACGCCCGATTCCAGCCAGGCCGCCGGGACCTTGCGTCCGGTGGGCACCGGCGCCCACGGGATCTTCGGTATCGGCAGATGACCGCCGACGACGTAGCGGTTGAACGATCGGTGATCGGTGATCAGCCAGCACGGGATGTGGGTGACCCCGGACTTCTGACCGTCGATCATGGCGTGGCCGAAATCCATGTAGGGCGCCGCCTCGTTGATGAACCGCTTGGCCGCGCCGTTGACGATGAACTGCGCCGGCATCATCCGCTCGTTGAGCATGAATTGCATTCGGCCGTCGGGCCATTGGATCGCCGGGAACCACCAGGCCTCGTCCAGCAGCTCGGTCGCCGCGCCGACCTTCGGGCACCCGCGCGGATCCCGTCGCCCATCGAGGCCGGGATTGCCGAAGCTCCAGTCCTGGTCCACGACCGGTTGGTGTTCCTTGCGCCAGGCCAGGTCGTGGTCGAAGCCGCCGGAGGCCAGGATCACCCCGCGGCGGGCCCCGATCCGCTGCTTCCCGCCATCTCGATCGACCAACGCACCGGTCACCGATCCCATCGGCGTCGGTGAGCAACTCGACCATAGGCGAGTCCAGCCACAGCGGAATCGTCTCGCTCCCTCATCGCCAATCTCAGCCGCGCCGCCAGGGACTGCCCGATCGCCGCGATCCGTTCGCCGAAGACCCTCGCCCTGACCATGCGCGCAATCAACTTCAGCAGCACACCTTTTCCTGCCCAGGACTGACGAATCCGATAGAAGGATCGAAGCTCCTTGGGGCCCAGCCAGATTCCCTTGGGCGCGAGCGCCAGCGGCTGGAGCAGCCTCTGCTCGTCGGCGCCCAGCCGGCGCAGGTCGATGGGTGGCACGTTGATGGTGCTGCCGAGCTCCGAGCCGCCGGGCAATTCCGGGTAGTAGTCGGCGTAGCCGGGTTTCCAGACGAACTCGAGCCACGGCTAGAGCCCTTCCAAGAATTCCAGCATCTGTGGCGACGACTCGACGTATCGCCGGATCCGCGCCTCGCTGACGAGTCCGTCGGTTATCAGCCGTAGGTACTCGACCACACCGTTGGGCACGGGGCATAGCCCTCCCTGCGCTGCGCGGGCGCGCCGGGCACCCAGATGCCGCCACCGGAAAGTGCGGTGGAACCGCCGAAGTAGGAAGACTTTTCCACCACCAACACATCCAGTCCGGCCGCGTCGGCTGTCAACGCGGCGGTCATACCGCCGCCACCGGAACCGATGACGAGCACGTCGACAACGTGATCGAAACCGGCGCAAGCGTTTGAATCGCCTGAGGCGCTTGAAGACAAAGAAGTCATACCGGCGCCGCCGTCCTGATGGCGAAGCCGGCGATCAGCTCGGCGGCGGGTTTGTAGTAACGCACCGTGGTCCGGTAACGCCCCGCCGTTGCCAACGCCGCGAAAGCCGCTATCCACGTTCTGATTTCATGGGCGGAGCCACCGCCCTCGCGCAGCACGAACGAGTTCGACCAGGCGTCGAGCTCGGACAGCCGACCCTCGTCGATGATCTCCAGGAACTGGTGATCCCACACCGGGTTGAGGGGCTGCAGTTCGCCGCCGCCTGCCGCAAAGCTCTTGGCCGCGCCGATCACGGCGGTCTGCCGGGCCAGCCGCTGCTCGGACGTCATCGGTTCGCCGTGCACGATGCGTTGCAGGACCGCCGGGCCGGCCGTGGCCAGTGTCGGTACCGGGGGGCTGTGGGACAGCCCACCGGACCCGATCACCAAGACGCGCTTATCCAGGGTCGCCAGGTAGTTGCCCACCGCGGTGCCCAGTGCCCGGCAGCGATGCAGGGGCCCGAGCGGCACGGCGATCGCGTTGATGAAGATCGGTATCACCGGGCACGCGGTAGCGGCACCGAATAGTTTCTCCAGCGGCTGGACCGTGCCGTGATCCACGTCCATGCTCGCCGACACCGCAATGTCGACGCACGCACCGAGCACGGCTTGGGCGCAGTCGGCTGCGATGTCTTCGGGCACGTTGAGCGGACCGACGTGGGTGCCGTAGTCGCCGACTCCTCTGGCGCGCATTCCGATGCAGAATGACGGCATCACCTTGTAGAAAAACCCGTTGTAGTGATCCGGAGAAAAGATGACGACGAGTTCCGGGTCGTAATCTTCGACGAATTCTCGCGCCCGCGCGATCGCGGCGTGCACATCGTCAAGCAGGTCCTGCGACGGCCCCGGTAGATTTAGCAGCGGGCTGTGGGAGATACAGCAGAGAGCCAGTGGCACTTGATGATTCACCCCCTTCCGGCGTAAGCGCGAGGGCGTCCAGCAGCGCAGCGCTGAGCTCGGGCGCGAGCTGCGCGATACAGGCACCGGCGATGCAGCGGTCCGGGCGCAGGAACAGCACCGATTCCTGGTGGGCGTCGAACCACCCTTTCAGGCCACCGGTCCGGTCGCCGACTATCACGACGTCGGGATCGTCATGCCCGGTCCAATGCAGCTGAGTCAACGGGCGCAGGGCGATAAAGCGCGCGCCCAATGCTTTCCACTTCGCAAACGCCTGATCGCCGAGGATCTTGCGGGGGTGGTTGTTCCAGCACAGCACGGCGAACCAAGGACCCAGCACGTCGTCCAACAGCACATCGGGCTGGGTGCGGGTGTCGACGTGGGGCTGCACGAACAGAGTGCCGGCCGGCGAGCCGGGGCGGCTCGGCGCCTCAGGACCCAACGAGTGGACCACAGCCCCCTGCTCGTAGCGCGGCATCGGTTTGAACCGCATTTCCAGCACGTACCGCTTGAGCGAAGGCACAATTGACGCCGATCGCACGATGAGGTCGCGGGCGGTCGCGACCCTGCGGTCGGTCGGCGAGATCACCCGCCCCACCATGGTGGAGAGGTCGATCATCGCCCGGGCATGCTTGCGCCGCTCGATGTCGTAGCTGTCCAGCAACTTGTCGTCGGCCTGGCCGTTCACCACCGCCGCAAGCTTCCATCCCAGATTCGCAGCGTCCCGGATCCCGCTGTTGTAGCCCTGACCCTGCCAGACCGGCATCAGGTGCGCGGCGTCACCGGCCAGCAGCAGCCGGCCGGTGCGGAATGCGGCGGCGATCCGGGAGTGGTGCGTGTAGACGCGGCGCCGGATCACGTCAACCCGGTCGGGGTGCGGCACCATCCGCGCCAGCATCCGCGTCAGGAAGGCGGGATCCTCCGCCTGCTCGTCGGACTCGTTGGCGTGAATCATGAACTCGAACCGGCGAATTCCGTGCGCGATCGAGATCGAGGCGTACGGACGTTCCGGGTCGGCGCCGACCTCGCTGTTCGGGTGGCCCAGTGGATCGTTGGCGATGTCGACGACCAGCCACCGCGTGGACGACGTGGTGCCGTCGAAGGACACGCCCATCATTCGGCGGGTCATGCTGCGCCCGCCGTCGCAGCCCACCGCGTAGCGCGCCCGCACGCCCGAGACGCCGTCACCGCCCAGCTCGACCGTCACCGCGTCGGCGGTCTGCGTGCACGCCGTCATCGGCCGGTCCCACCACACCTGCACGTGCTCGAATCTGTCCAGGCCGCCGAGCAATTCGGCGTCGACCAGCGGCTGCACGAATCCGTTGCGCTTGGGCCAGCCGAAACGGGCGTCGGGCGGCGCCATTTCGGCGAGCATCCGGCGCTTGGCATCGAAGAACCGCAGGATCTGGTTGGGCACCGTGTGCGGCAGGACGCGGTCCACCAGCCCGATGGACTGGAAGGTGCGCAGTGCCTCGTCGTCGAGTCCGACCCCGCGCGGGTAGTCGATGAGCGTGTCGCGCTCGTCGACCACCAGCGTGCGAACACCTTGTAGGCCAAGGATGTTGGCTAAGGTCAACCCGACCGGGCCGGCGCCGACGACAACAACGTCGACGTCGACATTCCTATCCTGCGCGCCTTCAGCCATCAGCGTCCCAGCAGGAAATCGAGATGCAGCCGATTGAAGGTCTTGGCGTCCTCGTACTGGGGCCAGTGGCCACAGCCCGACATCACCTCGAAGCGCGCGCCGGGAATCATGGATGCGATGCGGCGCCCTTCGGTCACGTCGGCCGTCGGGTCATCGCTTGTCCAGAGCACCAGCGTCGGCGCGGTGATGGCGCCGTATTCGTTGGGGCCCAGCAGGTTACGCGCCCGGATTCGGGGTCCTGGAGCGCCATGATGTCGCGCATGGCCGCGACGAATCCGGGTTGCCGGTAAATCCGTTGCCGGCTGGCGACCAGGTCGTCGTAGTCCTTCGACTTGTCCGCCATCAGCCATTTGATGCGCGCCTGCACGGTCTCCCAGCTCGGGTTCTCGGCGGCGGCCATGGACAACGTGATGATCCGCTGCATCACCTGGGGATCGGCCTGGGAACCGCCCGCGGTATTGAGGACCAGCCGGTCGACCACGTCGGGATGATCGACGGCCGCGCGGGCGACCACCCAGCCCCCGACGATTCACCGCTCAGGCTGGCACGGTGCGACCCCGATGGTGCGCAGCACCGACATCAGGTGCTCGACGTAGTGGCGGATTTCCAGCGGGTGACCCGGCTTGTCGGTATAGCCGTGGCCCAGCATGTCGATGGACCAGGTCCAGAAGTGCTCCGCGTGCGCCGCCAGATTGCGGACGTACGCCTCGGCGTGGCCACCGGACCCGTGCAACAGCATCAGCACCGGCTTGCCGGGATCGCCGGCACGCAGGTACCGGGTCCGCACTCCCCCGGCCTCGAGGTAGCCCTGCGAGAACGCGACACCCTGGAGATCGCTCCAGATGCTTTCGAACTCCGCCACTGTTCCCCTCTAGCCCCCTACCTGCTGGAAATTGTGTTCTCGTTTTGGGCATATAGTCTGTGCTAATATCGCACACTGATGTGCGTTATATATAGAGCTTGGCTCTCACGTGGAGGTCTGTCAAGACCATGACGGGTACGGGGACAGGCTCACCGGCAGGTTCTCAGACGCTGGCCAGGGGGCTGACCGCGCTGCAGATCGTGGCGGCCTCCGCGACCGGACTCACCGTGCAAGAGCTCGCCGACCGAGTCGGGGTGCACCGCACCATCGCCTACCGGCTGCTCTCGACGCTGACCCACTTCCGGTTGGTGGCCAAAGGGGAGGACGGCCGCTATCGGCCGGCCGCCGGCCTGGCCGTCCTGGGCGCCTCGTTCGATCGCAACGTGCGTCAACTGAGTCTGCCGACGCTGCGCGCACTGGCCGACGAACTCGGCACCACCGTGTCTTGCTCGTTGCCGAGGGCGACCAGCAGGTGGCGATCGCGGTGATCGTGCCGAGCCAGGTCGCCTACCAGCTCGCCTTCCACGAGGGCAGTCGATATCCGCTGGATCGCGGGGCCGCCGGGATCGCGCTGCTCTCGAGCATGCCGCCGCGCCCGGGCGAACGGGACCTGGTCACGCAGGCTCGCGGGCGGGGCTGGGTGATGACGTACGGGGAGATCGAGCCGAACACCTACGGGCTGGCCGTGGCGGTCCGTCGGCCGGCGCCGTCGCCGCCAACCTGCATCAACCTCATCTCCCACCGCGAGGACGTCGTAATGCGCGGGAAGGATGCGGTCATCCGCGCCGCAGAGCAGTTGTCCGCGGTGCTGAGCTGAAGGGGCTGGGAAGGGATCAGGGGCCATGGGTTGGGATCATGAAGTCGATGTCGTCGTACTCGGCAGCGGCGGCGCAGCGCTCACCGCGGCCCTGACGGCGGCGGTTGCCGACGCTTCGGTGGAGGTGTTCGAGAAGGCCCCGACCGTCGGCGGGACGACCGCGGTGTCGGGTGGCATCGTGTGGATCCCCGCCCATAGCCGTTCTCCCGATGGGGAATTGACGGTGGCCGACGCGCTGCAATACCTGAGCGCGCAGTCTCTCGGTTCGATGGACGACGCGCTGGTCGAGACGTTCGTCCGGACCGGCCCGGCGATGCTCGACTTCGTCGAGGCGCACAGCCGACTGCGCTTCGAGATCGCCGAAGGCTTTCCCGATTACCGGCCCGAGTTGCCCGGTGGGCAACCGACCGGGGGCCGTTCGCTCAGCGCGGCTCCCTTCGACCTGTCCCAGTTCGGCGACTGGGCCGACCGCATCACGTCCTTCCCCGCCGACTGGTCCAACGTCGGCTTCGACGCCGAAACCAGAGCCCGCCTGCACGCGGCGGTGGACGACCGGACCAGCCGATCTGTGCGTCGCCGGCACCGCGTTAATCGCCGGGCTGCTCAAGGGTTTGCTGGATGCCGGGGTGAGCGTTGCGACCAACGCCCGCGCGCCGAGCAACTCATCGCCGAGGCCGGCGAAATCACCGGGGTACGCATCGCCCGGGACGGGCAGAGCATCGACGTGCGCGCTCGCCGCGGCGTCATTCTGGGCACCGGCGGCTTCGAGTGGGATCCGGCTTTGGTGCAGGCCTTTTTGCGCGGCCCGATGCACGGCGCGGTCTCGCCGCCGAACAACACCGGCGACGGGTTGCGGATGGCGATGGCGCACGGCGCGGACCTGGCCAACATGGGCGAGGCGTGGTGGGTCCCGATCGTGCGGATCCCCGGCGACACCATCGAAGGTCACCAACGCAGCCGCAGCGTCCGACTGGAGCGAACCCGCCCGCGGAGCATCATCGTCAACGCGGCCGGGCTGCGGTTCGTCAATGAGGCGTGCGACTACAACTCGATGGCCGGCGCGTTCCACTACCTCGACCCCCGCGGCGGATACGTCAACGATCGCGGGTGGATCGTCTTCGACTCGGTTCACCTGCAGCGCTATGGATTTCTGGGTATCGCCCCCGGGGAGCCGGTTCCGGACTGGTTCTGCGAGTCGGCGGACCTCGCCGAATTGGCCGCCAAGACCGGCATCCACGCCGACGGCCTGATCCGCACGATCGAGCAATGGAACCGCCACGTCGCCGCCGGCGCCGACCCAGACTTCGGGCGCGGTTCCAGCGCCTACGACGGCTACTGGGGTGACGAGCACGCCACCACGCCGGCCGGCAAGACGCTAGGCCCGATCGACACCGCCCCCTATTACGCGGTGCCGGTGTGCGTGGGCGCGATGGGCACCAAGGGCGGGCCACGCACCGACCGCGACGGCCGGGTTCTGCATGTCGGTGGTGAACCGATACCGGGCCTGTTCGCCGCGGGCAACGCGATGGGCGGGGTGACCGGCCGAGCCTATGGCGGCGCCGGCGGAACCATCGGTCCGGCAATGGTTTTCGGTTATCGGGCGGGCCACGCGGCCGCGACCGGGAAGTCGGTGGACCTTCAGTAGGAGTTCACTGTCTCGGCGCGACGGGCGATGGCGCGGGCCAGCGGCACGCACAGCGCGGCGCCGATCAAACCGGCCGTCACGGTGGTCACGGCGACCAGCGACCGCCCGCCATGTATCAGGCTGCCGGAGGCCAGGATTGGAGCGGTCACCGCGGCAACCGCACCCGCCACGCCCCAGATAGCGTGGTACCGGCCGCGTTGCGCGGGCGGGGCGATCCGGTGCACGATGCCGGCGCCGACCACGAACCAGGCGATCTCGCCGGGCGCGCAGGCCGCCGCGGCCACGGTGAAGCCCATCGCGGTGTGGGCGAGGGCGATGGCCGCGACGCACACGGTTGTCCACACCACCGCGGCGGCCATGATGTCGACGCGCGGACCGTGCTCAACTTTTCTACTCACCCACGGCGCGATCAGCGGGGTGAGCCCTACCACCGCCGCTGCATTGGCCAGCTGCGCCACCCCGTAGGCGCCGGGACCCAGGCCGCACCGCGACATCAGCATGGGCATGGCCGCGTAGAAGCCCATGAACGCGGTCAGGACCGCCACGCTGGATGCGAACAGCAACATCAGCCGAATGTCGGAAAAGGCTTGCCGGCAAACGATTTTCTCAGTCGGCGCGGCGCGGGGTGGCGAAGGCGGCATCCGGCAAGCCGCCGCGACGGCGAACGCCGCACAGGCAATGCCGTTGATCCAGTACAGGGCCGGGATGCCCATCCAGCCGGCGAGCAGACCGCCCGCCCCGCCGGCGATCCCGGCGCCGATGCTCATCGACCCGAACCGCAGGGCGTCGATCCTTGCCCGCCGCGCGGGGTCGGCGACCAAGTCGGCGATCGCGGCACCCAGCACGGTGCGCGGCGCCTCACAAACCGCGCCGATGACTGCGGCGCCGCCCAGCAACGCCGACACGCTGTGCGCCCCGGCCATCAGCACCAGCGCCACGCCCGCCACCAGCCCGGTGGCCACCAGCGTTTCCCGCCGGCCGTAATGGTCAATCACCCATCCGCAAACCAGCTGGCCCGCTAGCCAGCCCACGCCGAAGACCGCCAACACCGCCCCGACCGTTCCCGGGCCATGGCCTCGCCCGGCGACGTGGTAGGCCAGGAAGGGATAGCCGAATCCCGCGGCACGCACCACCAGGTTTCCGCCCAGCAGCAGCCAGATCACCGCCGGGAAACCGGTTGTCTCCGCTGCCCTTTCACGAAGGGATGCGCCCGCGATCGCGGCTCCACCGATCTCGGGACAGGAGAACGGCGTTGTGGCTTCCAGCCCACCGGCGCGGTACATCGTCGTGCTCTCCCCCTGTCGGTGGTTCGTACTGGGTTTGTCAGAAAGGCGTAACTACAGCGTCGAACGACGGGCTTGGCGGATCCTCGACATTTCCTTGGTGGCCCTTGGTCCCCTAGCGAGGCGCGTGGTTGCTTCCGGAGCAAACCGCCGCACCTTTCCGGGGACCGGCTACACTCACCGCCATGGCCGGCGCTGCGACGCCCGAGAAGGTGCGTGTGGTTGTTGGCGACGACCACCCGCTTTTTCGTGAGGGTGTGGTGCGGGCGCTGTCGTTGAGCGGTGAGGTAAGCGTCGTCGGTGAGGCGGACGACGGCACGACCGCGCTGGAGCTGATCAAGGCGCACCGGCCCGACGTCGCATTGCTGGACTACCGCATGCCCGGCATGGATGGCGCGCAGGTGGCGGCGGCGGTGCGAAGCAATGACTTGCCGACCCGCGTCTTGCTGCTTTCGGCGCATGACGAGTCGGCGATCGTCTACCAGGCACTGCAGCAGGGCGCTGCCGGGTTCTTGCTGAAGGACTCGACGCGCACCGAGATCGTCAAGGCCGTGCTCGATTGCGCGCAGGGCCGCGATGTCGTGGCGCCCTCGCTGGTCGGGGGCCTGGCCGGGGAAATCCGGAGGAGCGCCGCGCCTGCGTCACCGGTCCTGAGCGCACGGGAGCGTGAGGTGCTCAATCGGATTGCGCGCGGCCAAAGCATCCCCGCGATCGCCGGTGAGCTGTACGTTGCGCCGTCGACGGTCAAGACCCATGTACAACGCCTCTACGAGAAGCTCGGCGTCAGCGACCGCGCGGCGGCCGTCGCGGAGGCGATGCGGCAGGGCCTCGTCGACTAGCGCTGCTTAGCGCTTCAGGGGCAGCTCCACGCAGACGTGCGTGCCGATCTGCGTGTCGATGAAGACAAACACCCCGCCGGCGGCGTCCACCCGGGTGCGATGCGACGCCAGACCGATGTGTCCCTCACCGAGCCGGCGCGCCACGGTCTCATCGCTGACTCCGACACCGTCGTCGACCACGTGCAAAATGCATCTTTCATCGGCGACCCCGAGCGTGACCGACGCATGCCTGGCCCGCGAATGGTGCACTACGTTGGACAGCAACTCACGCACCACCCCGAACACGATGGGGTCGATCGAGTTTCGGGTCGGGTAATCGATTTCGGTGGAGACCTCGATGCCCGAACGTTGTGCGGTAAACGCGGCCAACTGCTCGACCGCGGCGCCCAACCCGACCTGTTCGAGAACCGATGGGTGCAGCTCGAAGGTCGCCTGCCGAAGTCGGTCCGACGCGGCCTGCAGTCCGGCCAGTGCACGCCCAATGCGTTCATCGCCGGGGAATGCAGCATCCAACTCGACCAACTCCTGGCGAACCACCAGCACATCTTGGAGCGGTCCATCGTGGATGGATTCCGAGATCCGCCGTTGCAGATCCTCCGAGGCGGTCATCGTTTGGGCAAGCAACTCCTCGCGTAAAACGCTCAGACCGGCCACCGAGCGAGCATGTCGATCCTCGATACGCACTACCACGAAGGCCGTGCAACACAGGAAGGCGTAGAGCACGAACCGGAAAAAGGTCTCCGACCAGCCGATCGCATCCACCATCACCGGGTCCTCGACCACCGCGATCACGAAGCCCAGCAGGGAGACGACCAGCGCCACCACCGCCCGACGCGGAGACACATCGAGGCCCAACAGGATGGGCAGCAGAGTCATGATCAGCAGCGGATAGATGCCGTCGGTGGACAGCAACTGAAAGCCCGTCACCGCCGAAACGTCCAAGAGGGTGTACACAAAAGGCTCGACCCGGCCGCTCCCAGCCATCCGGCCCAACCCGACAAATTGACGGATCGGGGCGAATGCCAGCACCACCGAGCCCAGCGCGGCGACGCCGTAGATGCCGATCCAAACGGATTGCTTGGGCCATTCAGACCGATCGGTGCCCATAATCATCGCAGCGATCATCAGCCCCACGACACCGGTGCGGAGCACCGACGCGATGCGGTACGAGCGCAACTGGTGGACCTTGCGCACCCGATCCAGTTCGACGTCGTGGGTGATCGTCACCAGCACACCGTACTCATTCGACCGGGCCGACCCCTCAGCAAACTGACGAAGGCGGAGCAGGGTTCGGCGCCACGGTTCGGGCGATGGCGAACCCGCCGAAACCGGCGGAGCAACAGCTACCGAACTTTCACTGTCACACCCGCACCGCCCGGCTGGTGCGCCAGGTACCGCTAGCACGACGGCACCTCCTCCACCATCCCGGTCGTGCAACACGGCCTAACCGGCCGAGCAGGCCTCCGGCCGCCCAGCTGATGCCGATTCCTGTGCCCGCAGCATCGACTTCGCGAAGGCCTCAGCCTCAGCCACCAGACGGCGAGCCCCGCGTTCCACCTCGTAGAGGTGGCTGACGTCGACCCCGGCCCCGATCAGCTGCTGTCGCGCGACGACCAACGGGTCCACCCCACAGGCATCATTCGTCCGGTAAGTGTCCGCTTGCACGAGGATGGGGCCTTCGCCATCGCCGGCTCGTCGGACTGCTTCGGCGACCGAGTCACGAACCGCCTCAACGTGGTTGCCGTCGGCTGACAGCACGGGCATCCCTCGTTCGCCGGCCGCGGGGCCAACGTTCGCGACGACGAAGACCACCGGAAGCCGCCACGACACAGCGGTATTCGCCGCCGCGGTGAACTCGGCGGAGTTCGCGTCGCGATCGTTGATGACACACAATGTGACCTTGCCTTCGCCGGCCCGCTGCTGCGTATAGGCGTCGCCGAGCGCAAACATCGTTGACTGATCCACGGAGCCTGAAAAGGACGATAACCCGCCCTTCCAGGCCGGTATGGGGGAGCTTTCCTGCCGCGCGGCGCCCGCACCGAGGCTCGGGCGGATCATCTCGGCGATGGCCGGGCCCAGCGGCAGCGCGAGTCCGACCTGCTGGGCGTGCCGGAGGTGCGGAATGGTGGTGCTGACGATGTCGCCGGGCCGCACCGCCGCGGCGGTGCCGACGGCCACAGCCTCTTGGCCCAAAGCGGCCTCCATGGGCGCGTCGCACAGACCGTCGATGCGCGACTCCTCCAATGCCATGTCGAGCAGTCGCAATACCCACATCCGCCGGTATAGCTCGAGCTGGTCGCCCAGGGACGCAGCCGACAGATCAGGTGTGGCCGACAAATCAGGTGTGTAAGTCATGTGACGGGTCTCCTAACTAGCGTTGGATCTCGTCGGCGCCCCTCCCAGCCGAATACATCTCAACGTAGAGAGATTTGCCTTGGCAGACCTCCGCCGACCGGTCGGCAAAGATGATGAACGCCGTGTCCCCCAATCGGGGGACACGCGACGGGCTTTGCTAGTCCTGTTCTTCAGGCGGCGCAGATAGCAGCCGCTCGGCCGCTGCGTAGGGATCTTCGTGGCCGTCGACCACCGATTCTGCGAGCCGGTCGAGATCCGGCAGCGTCCGCAGCCTTGTTTGCGCCAGTGACAGGATCTGGGCTCGAGCGCGGGCCAGCCGGCGGGCTCGGCTATCGGTGCGGTGGTGGTCGTCGATCGCGGCCACCAGGTCCGCGACACCCTCTCCCCTGGCGGCGATAAGACTGACGATCGGGGCCCCGGACGGGCCCATTTCGGCCCGCAGATCCCGCACGGTCTGTTCGGCGCCATCCCGGTCGGCCTTGTTAACCACGACTATGTCGGCGACTTCCAGCACGCCGGCCTTGGCGGCCTGGACCGCGTCGCCCGCCCCGGGATTGAGAATGACGACGGTCGGGTCGGCGACGGCGGCGATCTCGATTTCGGACTGCCCCACCCCCACGGTCTCCAGCAGGATCACGTCGTACCCGATCGCCCCCAGCAGGCGGATGGCCGCGGGCACCGCGGCGGCCAGACCCGCCGATGTGGCCGCGGGTCGCCACCGAACGGATCAAGACGTCGGAGTCGTTGATGTGCGCGGCCATGCGGATGCGGTCGCCGAGCAGCGCACCACCACTGAACGGCGAGGACGGGTCGACGGCCAGCACGGCCACCCGGCACCCGCGTTCCCGATAGGCGGCGACCAGGGCCGCGATCGTCGTCGACTTGCCGGCGCCGGGTGGTCCGGTGATGCCTATCACGAGGCTCCGCGGGCCCCGCCCGCCCAGCGCCCGTCTCAGCCGCACCAATGCTCGCCAACACCTCGTCGCGCCGGTCGCCCTCGACCAGGCTCAGTAGTCGACCTGCCGCGCGTTGCGATCCGTTGCGCGCATCGGCGATCAGGTCGGCTGGTTCATCCATAGATCGTCCGTGATTACGGAGCCTCCTACGGCTGCCGCGCACCTCGATGACCGTCGCGGAGCCCATGCCGCCGCCGGCGCACATCGCGGCGACGCCGATGCCGCCGCCGCGGCGGCGCAGCTCGTGCACCAGCGTGACCAGCATCCGGGCTCCGGTCGCCGCGATCGGGTGGCCCAGCGAGCAGCCGCTGCCGTTGACGTTCACCCTGTCCGGGTCCAGATCGAGCATCTTGACGGTGGCCACGCACATCGACGCGAACGCCTCGTTGATCTCGAACAGGTCCACGTCGGAGATCGTAAGGCCCGCGCGGGCAAGCGCCTTCGGGATCGCCTCGACCGGGGCCAGGCCGGTCTCCGCGGGGTCGACCCCGACCGACGCCCAGGACCGGACCGTGGCCAGCGCGGGCAGGCCCAGCCGCGTCACTGGCGATGGTCAGCACGGCGGCGCCGTCGTTGGCGCCGCAGGCGTTGCCCGCGGTGATCGAGAAGCCTTCGATCTCCGGATGCAGCGGCTTGAGCGCGGCCAGCTTCTCCATGGCTGGTGTCGCGGCGCGGGTGCTCGTCGACCGAGAAGAGGCCGTGCGGCGTCTCGATCGGGAACGATCTCCTCTTTGAAGCGGCCCTCGTCGATCGCGGCGATCGCGTTGCGGTGCGAGCGCAGCGCCCAAGCGTCCATCTCCTCGCGGCTGACGCCGGCCTTGACCGCGGCGTTCCAGCCGACGGTGATCGACATGTCCATGTTGGGCGCGTCGGGACGGTCCGGATGGGTCGGCGGGAACCAGTCGACCCACTCCCCGTCCACCTGGAGCTTTCGACCGCGGCGACGTGGATGCCGAGTTCACGCCGCCGGCGATGATGAGCTGGTCCATGCCCGCGCGCACGCTAGCCGCCGCGGTCTGCACCGCGGCCTGACCAGCGGCGCAGTGCCGGTTGTTGGCCAGTCCGGGCACGTGCGCCAGGCCTGCGGTGATGGCCGCGTGGCGGGCGATGACACCGCCGCCGTAGAGGCCCTCGCCCAGGATCACGTCGTCGACCTGGGTCGGATCCAGATCCGCCGCGGCCTCGGAGACCACGTGATGCGCGAGGTCGAAGGCGGTGGTGTCGCGCAGAGTCCCCTTGCGGGCGGTGCCGATGGGGGTGCGCAGGGCGGACACGATGACGGCTTCGGGCACAGGTCTCCTCTTCTCGCACTTCGGCAAGTAATAGAGAACACTATTCTCTCAGAGTGAGAGCGCCAGTTGCAAGGTGGTTCAGCTCGCGATCGGCTCGCGGGCAGTCACAAAAGCGCACATACCGGCACCTGATTGTGCGATGTTGCGGCTGCTCGCCAATAATCGGCAGGCATGAATAGCCGGGAGGGATTAATCGCGGTCCCGGGCGGACATGTCTGGTTCAAGCGGATTGGCGGTGGGCAAGGTCTTCCCCTGCTTGCGGTGCATGGCGGGCCAGGCTTACCGCACAACTACATAACGCTCGCTGGAACGTCTGGCCGATGAGCGTGAGGTCATTTTCTGGGATCAGCTCGGTTGCGGCAAATCCGACCGCCCGTCGAACCTGGACCTTTGGACGATACAACGCTCGGTGGCCGAAATGGACGCCGTGGTAAAGGCGTTGGGCCTGAACCGGTTTCACGTCTTCGGCAACTCGTGGGGCGGAATGCTGGTGCAGCAGTATGTCCTTGACGTGGCGTCGCCAGCCGTGAGCCTCACCATCTCCAACAGCATCGCTTCGATACCGCAATTCGCGGATAACGTCGCCCGGTTGAAAGCCGCGCTGGATCCGGCAACCCAATCCGCCATTGATCGTCATGAGGCCGCCGGCTCTACAAATTCGGACGAATACCAGACCGCAATCCGCACCTGGAACGAGACGTACCTCTGCCGAAGTCGCCCATGGCCCGACGAGCTTGAAGCGGCGTATCGAGGCATGGGGCCCAAGATTTTCGAGACGATGTTCGGGCCCAGCGACTTTCGCATCGTGGGGACCATCCGGGACTGGGACGTGCTCGACCGCCTACCCGAGATCGCCTTACCGGCCCTGCTCCTCGCGGGCAGATTCGACGAATGCGCACCCGAACACATGCGGGAAATGCACCAGCGCATTGCCGGCTCGCGGTTCGAGTTGTTCGAGAAGTCCGCCCACATGCCGTTCATCGAGGAGCCGGAGCGGTTCGACCGGGTGATGCGGGACTTCCTAGGGCTGCACGACGGCCAGCAACAAGGGGCTTGACACGCTTGCGAGACAGCGGAATTGATTGCCCGCCCGGCGACTCGACACAGCGATGATTCTAAGTCCGCGGAACCCAACGGTGCTGGTAGAAGGGCGTAGTGACTGACGCCACAGCGCGCTCATCGACTGGGACGTTTAGCCGAACCCCCCTCAGTGGGTACCGGTAACGGACCGACAACCAAGAGATAAGGAGCTCATGCATGAGTGAGCGCGACAGTGGACCGGTGGCAGCCGTCAAGGGCGTCATCGAAGATGTGATCGGTAAGGCAAAGGAAGTCATCGGCATAGTGATCGGCGCTGAGGGTCTCCGCAAGGAAGGCCGCGCCCAGCAGGATAAGGCGCAGGCGCAGCGCGAGGTGGCCAAGAAGGAGACCCAGGCTGAGGCTGCGCGGGGAGCCGCAAAGACCGCCGAGGCCCGGCAGAAGTCGGCCTCTAGCTCCAAGTAGAACCCGCGCAGAGCCGGCAAGAACTGGCGCCGCAACCGCGGCGTCAGCTTTTGCCGGCCGCCAATTTAGTGACGATGGAACGGAAGTCCTCGGTCTGGAACGACTGGTTCTCCGCCGAAAGGGCATAGTCCAGGCTGGCCAGGACGGCACGCTCCAGATGGATGTTGAGCACCCGCTTGGTGCTCTCGACCGCCTGCTGGGGCAGTTCCATGATCTTTTCGGCGCAAGCCATCGCTTCGGCCAGCGGATCGGCGACCACGTGGTTGGCCAGCCCCAGCTCGACGGCCCGCTGCGGCGCGGATCCGCGTCGCCGGTCAGCGCGTACTCCTTGGCCAGCAGCAGGCTGATGTGCAGCGGCCAGGTCAGCGGCCCGCCGTCGGCGGCCACCAAGCCCACCTGCACGTGCGGGTCGGCGAGATAGGCGTCTTCGGCGATGTAGACGATGTCGCTCAGCGCGACCAGGCTGCAGCCCAGCCCGACTGCCGGGCCGTTGACCGCAGCCACCACCGGAATTCGGCAGCGGGCCATGCCCAGCACGATCTCGCGTCCGTCTCGGATGGTCTTGGCTGCGCAGTTCGGCGTCGCCCGCCAGCTCTTCGAGATACGCGAAATCGCCGCCGGCCGAGAACGCCCGCCCGCGCCGGTGATCACCGCGGCGCGCGCCGTCGGATCGTCGGTCAATCGCTGCCATATCCGAGCGAGGCCGACATGCAGATCGTCGTTGACCGCATTGAGGGCATCCGGCCGGTTCAGCGTGATGATCCGCAGCGCCCCGTCGGCCCGGACGTCGATTTCCTCTGGCATGTCGTACATGTCAGACTCCCAATCCCAAGATCCGCGAAGCGATGATGTTCTTCTGTATCTGCGACGTCCCGCCCATGACGCTCTGCGCGCGGCTGTACAGGTAGGCGCTGAGCAGGTCCGGGTCGCGGGTGCCGCTGACCGCCAAGCGCGGCGTGCCCGACCGACTGCTCGACCCAGGTCATCAGCAGCTTGTCCAGCGATCCTTCCGGGCCGTGCGACACTCCGTCGAGTTGCTCGGAGAGCCGGCGCCGCACGTGATGGGTCAGCATTTCCGCCTGGACCGCCGCCCAGGCCAGCTCGTCGGGCACCGGACCGTCGTCGCTGCGCGGCCAACATGTCTCGGACCAGCTTGCCGTATCGGGCCGCGTAGCCCAGCGTCGACGGCTCGCGCTCGTGGCCGACGACGGTCATCGCCACCGCCCAGCCGTCACCGGGAGCACCGACCATCCGATCCGCCGGTACCGTGGCGCCGTCGAAGACCACCTGGCCGAATTCGTTGGTGACCCCGTTGATCATCTGCAGCGGGCGTTGTTGCACGCCAGGCTGTTTCATCGCGATCGATGAACGCCGACATGCCCCTGTGCCGCTTGGCACTCCGGGTCGGTGCGGGCCAGCAGCAGACACCAGTCGGCGACATCGGAGTAGCTGGTCCAGATCTTGTGCCCGTGATCACGTAGTTGTCGCCGTCGCGGGTGGCGGTGGTGGTCAGCGAGGCCAGATCCGAACCGGCGCCGGGCTCGCTGAAGCCCTGGCACCAGCGCTCGGTGCCGTCGATCATGCCGGGCAGGAACCGCTGCCGCAGTTCCTCGCTGCCGTGCCTGCCAATGCCGATGCACCAGGTAGCCCGACGCTGGGCCGCGGCGGCGCGCCGGCGCGCGCCAGTCTCCTCGTCGACGATGACGTCGTAGACCGGCGGCAGCTCCTGCCCGCCGTATTCCGCGGGCCAGGACAGGCCGAAGAAGCCGCTGCTGCGTACAGGGCGCTGGTGCCATTCGCCCTGCCGGGCCCAGTACTCGTCGCCCGAGCCGGTGAACTCCTTGGCGTGCATCGAAAGCCAGGACGCGCAGCCGCTCCCGGAATGCGGCCTCGTCCGGCGAATCACGAAAGTCCAAGGTCGACCTCCTTCAAGCTTACGGGCCACAGCTCGGTGGAGGTCAGTGCCCGGCGCAGGTACACGTGCACCAGGCATTCCCAGGTGTTGCCGATGCCGCCGTGCACCTGCACGGCGGTCTCGCAGACGGTTCGGGTGGCGCGCGCGCAGTAGATCTTCGCGATCTGGGCGGCCCGCATGGCTTCGGCCGGCGCGAGTTCGTCGACCGCCCACGCGGCGTGCCGCAACACGCTGACCGAACCCTCGATCAGCGCCAGACTTTCGGCCAGCAGGTGGGCGATGGCTTGATAGGAGCCGATCGGTTTGCCGTACTGCTCACGGATTTTCGCGTAGTCGCAGGCCACGGCGTGCGCGCCGCGCGCGACTCCGACCAGGTCTGCCGACGTGGCGACCAGTGCCAGCGCCGCCATCGTTCGGCGGCATCGGCCGCCAACTCGCCGAGTGCCGTCGGGGTAATCCCGCCACGCCGGCTTCGGCTCTGGTCAAATCCGCCCGGCTCCGCCGGATTCGAGGTCAGCGGCCAACACCGTGGTGCCGGAGAGCATCATGGCGCGGTGATACCCGCGCGCATCGATGGCCCGGTCACCGATCGCGACCGTTGCGCCCGGCACTCCGATGTCGAGGTGCCGGGCCAGATCGTCGGCCAGCACCGGTCCGAGGAACGGCGCGTCGACCAGCCTGCGTCCGAATTCCTCGGCGACAATGGCCACTTCGACACCGGAGGCCCCGTCGGATCGCAGCGACCGCCACCCTGTCGCCTCAATCTGCTTGTCCAGACGGGCAATTCGACTCTCGTCGGCGAGGTCCTGCACCGCCCCGGGCCCGAGATCGTCGGCCAGCTTTGCGGCGGCGTCGCGTAGTTGCTGCTGTTCAGCCGTCAGACGTACATCCATAGCTGCTCCTTCAAGCACTCGGCGCAGCACCTTGCCCGAGGGCAGGCGCGGAATTTCGGGGACGAATACGACCCGGCTCAGCCGTTTGTAGGACGCCAGCTTGGCGTCCACCCGGGCGACGAGTTCGGCGGCGACCCGACCAGGCCTGCTGGAGCGTGGTGGTCGACCGCCGCGACGACCGCTTCCCCGTTGACCCCATCCGGAACGCCGAATACCGCACAATCTTTGACCGCCGGATGCCCGTGCAGCACCGTCTCGATCTCGGCGGGCGCGACCTGGAAACCGCGCACCTTGATCATCTCCTTGAGCCGGTCGGTGATCCGCAGCCACCCGTCGGCGTCGAGCTGGCCGACGTCGCCGGTCCGGTACCACCCGTCGCAGAACGCTTCGGCGTCGCCTCGTCGGGAAGGTAGCCGGCCATCAGCGACTCCGACCGCGCCTGGATCTCGCCCACTGCCCGCCGGGGGGACCGGATCGCCGGTCTCCAGCGACACCACTCGCACCTCCACGCCCGGCACCGGCGCGCCCGACGGAGTCCAGCCGCGGCCCGGCGAGCGGATTGCAGGCGATGACGGGCAGTTCCGTGGTCCCGTACGCGGGCACCCAGCCGACCCCGGTGCGCTGGGTCACGGCCTCGGCGATGCCGGCGCTGACCGGCGTGGCACCCCACATGATGAACCGCAGCGACGACAGGTCGAAGGACTCCAGAGTTGGGGTGCGAGGCGATCGCCAGCGCGATGGGCGCGACCGCCATTTCGACTGTGATGCGGTCGCTTTTCGATGTGACGCAGCATCCGGTCGATGTCGAATCGCGGGATGCAGCCGCATCCAGGCGCCGGTCGCGCAGCGCCGTGAGGATGTTGAGCAGGCCGAGGATGTGCGACGGCGGCGTGGTGACCTGGATACGGTCGCGGTCCGTCAGCCCCAATGCATCGCGCCACTGCCGGACGGCGGCGTCCAAGGAGGCGTGGGTGTGCCGGACGGCCTTGGGCAGACCGGTGGTGCCGGAACTGAACACCAGCAGGGCTTCGTCCTCGGGGGCGCCGGCCCGCGGCGAACCCGATACCGGTTCGGCGGGGGTGATCGGTTCGTCCAGGTGCAGCGTCGGCATCAGGCCGGCCAGTACCGGATGGTCGCCGACGGCGTGGGCGGGGTCCGTCAGCGCCAGCGCGTGGTCGACCTCGTCGCGCTTCCAGGCGGGGCTGATGCAGCACGGCCGTCGCGCCCAGCCGCCAGATCGCCAGCAGTACGGCGACGAACTCCGGACGGTTGGAAGACATCACGGCGACCCGCTGACCTGCGGTAGCACCGCTTTTGGCCAGCGTTGCGGCCAGACCGTCCGCCAGCGCGTCGAGTTCGGGCAGGCTCAATCGCCGTTCCTCGAACACGAGCGCCGCCGGCGCCAGACCCATGCGCACGTCGCGTTGCCTCCCGGCGTCAATCCGCACTTGAGAAGATCCTATCGGGTAATGAGAATAGTATTCTCTATACTGAAGAATGCAAGTACAGAAGGGGGCGGTCACATTGACGGTCACCCGGATCATCGAGGAGACACAGGAGCGCTCAGGGGCGACGGATCCCGCATCAAACGGCGGCACGGTGACGATCCACCTGGACCGCAAGAAGGTGTCGGTGCCACTGGTTCCCGGCGAGACGCTGCTGGAAAGCGCGCGACGGGCCGGCCTGGACCCGCCGTTCAACTGCGAGGCCGGCAACTGCGGCACGTGCATGGCCAGGCTGGTCGAGGGCCACGCCACCATGCGGGTCAACGACGCACTCGAAGATGACGAGGTGGCCGACGGCTACATTCTGACGTGCCAGGGCGTACCCGACACGCGCGTCGATCACGGTGCGCTACGAGTAGCCGGAAGAGAGGCGGGACATGGCCAAGGGGATTATCTACGTCGAGACTCGACCCAGTTCGCCCGATCGTGAGCAGGAGTACAACACCTGGTACGACGAAGTACATCTGGCGGAACTCGTGGCACTCGACGGCATCGTCTCGGCGCGTCGGCTGCGCCCCGTCGACGGCGACGGCCCCTATGTCGCCCTCTACGAGCTCGAAGGCGACGACCTTCAGGCGATCCTCGACAACATGCGGGCCAACTCGCGGCACCTGCACATGTCCGACGCGCTGCAATTAGATCCGCCGCCCGTCATGCGGCTGCTCCAGGTGACAACCGAGTACGACCCGACGAACTAGACGGGGTACGGCGACAATCGCATTCAACCAAGCCAGCCCAAACCGTCTCCCGCGCTGCTTGCGCCCGATCCCGGCCAAAGTCCGGGGCAGGGCTCCATGGTGGCCGCTCTCACTCGCCGAAGTAATGACCTGCGTCGAGGTCCTCGATCAACCCGGGCCGTTCGAGATGCCAGTCGAGCACTTTCTGCGTCAGAGCGTTCGAGGTCGGGTTGTCCCGGCAGGTCAAGATGGCGTCCGATGACGGCGGCGATGTCACGGAACGGGACACCCTCGTCGGCCACCCGTGCAACCGCGTCCCCGCGGGCGCCTTAGTTCTCGAAATCGTGCCTGAAGGCGAGGTGGATGACACCGTCCGATGCCGCGGCGGCAGCCCGCAGACCGTCGGGGTCGTCGAGGCGGTGGCCATCACGGCCGGCGCTCACGGCAACAGCCTGCGCCCGGATATCACGACGGTCCCGTTGGACGGCGTCGAACCCAGCCACGTCGTGTTGGCGACCCGCGCCGGCGACCGCAGCCGTCTGGTGGCGGCCTTCCGCAAGCTCGCCGAGGCCCACCTCACCGGCCCTAGCTGTTGACGTCGAACGCCGCCGCGGTCCTGAGATTTTCCCAAGGCGGCTGCCCGACCATGAATCGCGTGTTCACAGCGACCACTGTTCGGAGGGATTTGTGACTATTGAACCGCTGAGCCCGCAGCTCATCGAACGCTATCTTGACTCGCGTGATCTACGGTTTTACCGCGATCGCGACGGGAAGGGCTTTCTGGTGCTGTTCAGCACCAAGCACGGCAAGCTGCACGTGAACCTCCGCACCAGCGGTAAGCGCGGCGATGTGCTGGTGATCTCGGCCAGTCCCGCGGGGCATTACCCCGCCGCGGAGCGGTACCGGGTGATGGAGGTGGTCAACGAGTGGAACCGTGACACCCACTGGCCCAAGGCCTTTGTGCGAGATACCTCGCAGCCCAACCAGATCGGTGTGGTCGGGGAAAGTAGCTTCCCGTTGTCCAAGGGTATCCACTTCGAGGCGGTCGCCGAGTTCATCCGTTACACCACGCGGTGCGCCAGGGACCTGTTCGACAAGATTGCCGAGGCGATCAGCCTGCCCTCGACGGAGACATTGGAAAGATGGCTCGACCACACCGCGTAATGACCGCGGCTGATGCCCAATGCTTTTGGTCTCGGTATTGGAGCCGGGGATGACTCAGGGCGCCCATCTGGGTTTTGCGGTGTTGGGGCCGGTGCAGATAAGCGTCAACGGTGTCCCGGTCAAGCTGGGCACCCCTAAACAGCGCGCGGTGTTGGCCACGCTGATCATCAACCGCAACCATCCGGTTGGGTTTGACACGCTGGTCAGCGATGCGTGGGAGGATCGTCCCCCGCGTAACCCGGCGGCCAGCGTGCACACCTACATCGCCGAGCTACGCAAACTCATCAAGGACGCCGGGCTCGACCCCATGGGCGTGGTTGCCAACGCGGCACCGGGATACCGATTGACGGTCGCCGATTTGAGCTGCGATGCAGACAGGTTCGCCGCCAAGCACGCCGCCGGAGTTGCGGCCGCCAGCCAGGGCCGCTTCGAGCAGGCCCGGATACACCTGCGCGCGGCGTTGGGCGAGTGGAAAGGCCCGGCGCTGGCCGATCTCCGGGACCTGCACTTCGCCAAGGTGTTCGCTGCCGCGCTCGACCGCAGCCGGCTGACCGCGATCGATCACTGGGCCGAGGCCGAAATCGCCTGCGGGCGAGGACACGACGTGCTGGCCGAGCTGGAAGCGTTGGTTGCCCGGTATCCCTACGAGGAGCCGCTGTGGGCGCAGCTGATCACCGCGCTGTACCTGACCGATCGCCAAATCGAGGCGTTGGCCGCCTGTCGGCGGTTGCGCCAGGTCCTCGACGACGACCTCGGCCTGGCGCCCGGACGGCGGATCCGGGATCTGGAGGAGCGGGTGTTGCGCCGGCAGCCCCTGAAGTTCCAACGGGCCGCCCAAGGCGCCGCGATCGATACCCTCACCCTGGCCAGCCATCCCGCGATCCGCGCTACGGGCCCGGTGGTCGCATATCTCGTCGAGACCACCACCTGCGTGCGGCATCCGCTGACCTCGGGGGTGACCAAGGTCGGGCGCCTCAACGACAACGACATCGTGCTGGCCGACGTCGACGTCAGCCGCCACCACGGTGCAATCGTCGACACCCGCGCCGGCTACCTGATGGTGGACATGCACTCGCGCAACGGTATTGAGGTCGACGGCCGGCGCATCACCACAGCCTCTGCACTTGCCGACGGGTCACGGATCACCATCGGCAAACACCGGTTCACCTTCGAGCTCCGCGGAGTGCAGGCGGCCGGCAAGTTCCGTGAAGCGTTGTAGCCCAATGTGTGCGCTGGATTTCGCCGGTCGCAGTGACACCGGCCGGAAGCGATCCGACAATCAGGACCGCTGGGCCGCCGATGCCGAGCAGGGCTTGTTCATGGTGGCCGACGGGGTGGCCTCCAGCAGTGACGGGGCGCTGGCCGCACAAATGGCGATAGAGCTGCTGCCCGGCTACGTGGCCCGCCATCTTAAACACGATGACCTCGATGATGCGGGCGCGCGCAACCGGCTGGGCCGTGCGCTGGCCGAACTTTCCGATGACCTACACGCCCATGGGCGCACTGATCAGCGGCATGCCGGGGCCACCACCACCCTGGTCGCCGCTGTGGTCAGCGAATCGCGCGCTGTGATAGCCCATTTGGGCGATAGCCGCGCCTACCTGCACCGCCGGCAGGAGCTGCGGCGGCTGACGTGTGATCACAGCCTGATCCAGGCCCTCGTCGACGCCGGAGAAGTCGCCGCCGCCGATGCCGCCAAGCACCCGGCCCGTAGTGTGATCACCCGGCATGTGGCGATGAACCCCCCGGCGCTGCCAGATACCGCAGCGGTGGATCTGCGGCCTGGCGATCGGATCCTGTTATGCAGCGACGGCCTGCACGCCGTCATCGGCGCAGACCTGTTGATACAGATCCTGGGTGCACAGCGTGATCCCGACCATGCGTGCGCCGCACTGATCGCCGCGGCCAACGACGCGGGCGGGCCCGACAACATCACCGCCGTGGTTATCGACGTCTTGAGTACATGATCTCGAATCCGTCAGAAGCGGCCGGCGGCAATCACATCTGCTACACCAATTTTTGCGCCGAACCACCAAACAGTTTGTCCGCCTCATAGCGAACATTACGGGCGGGCGGGGAGAATCAGCGGACCACGAGCTTCACCGGCACAACGAAACGGGGCTGAACCGCATCCCACATGACCGGAGAGAAAGCGGCGCGCATTCTGGGAGCAAGGCTGCGGGGATAGGTCCGCATGCCCGGGGTGGATGATGGGCGCATGGCAATGCCGAATGACTTGGTGTTGGTGCGCCACGGGCAATCCGAGGCGAACATCATTCAATCAGCGGATAAGGCCGCAAGCCCACATCCCAAGGAGTCCGACCTCAACGACCGGCCGGACTGGCAACAGCGGCTTTCGCCCCTGGGCATCGAACAGGCGAAACAAGCGAAAACTTGGTTCGACGAGAACTTGGGCGGTGTCGGGTCATTCGACGCTAGGTACGTGTCGCCGTTTCTGCGGGCGCGCGAAACCGCGGCGTATCTCGGCGGTGAGACGTGCGGCGGATGGACCATCGACGACCGGGTTGCGGAGCGCAGCTGGGGCGTGTACGGCATCGTGCCCAGACCGGAACGGCGGTCGCAGTTCCCGTTGACACAGAAACTGCACGAAGCGACGCCGTGGTACGTCCGCTTCGACGGGGGCGAAAGCATGCCCGACGTTTACGGGCGTTTCCGCGACTTTCAGGGCACCCTGCACCGCGAACACTTCGGCCAGCGGGTGATCCTGGTCTCGCACGGCGACTTCATCAACGTGGCCCGCTACGGTGTCGAGCGCATGCTTCCCGAAGAGTGGGAGGCGATGGACCGCGACCCGCACTATACGCTGCGCAATTGCAGCATCACGCACTATTCGCGGGTCGATCCCCTCGATCCGTCCGACGTGCGGGAAAAGCTGCGCTGGCGGCGAATGGTTTACCCCGGCGCGATCGCCGAATCCCCCGACGGCGGAGAGTGGGTGGAATTAGCCGACCGTCGCCGATACACCGGCGCCGAGCTGTTGACGCAAGCCGAGCTGGCGCCGCGCTTGATCTGATAACCAACTGACGTAGGTCTGTCGCTGTGAGGCGGGCAAACTTTTCACCGGTTCGGAAATCACGAAACCTCGTCTATCTGACCAGCATTAGTGTCACACCCGGACGGAATGTCGATGACCACAACGGTGATGTTGTCGGGTCCCCCCGCGCCATTCGCGGCGCCAACCAACGCGTCACACGCCTCGCCGGGATCACTACGTATATCGAGGACCTCGGAGATCACCGTACCGTCTACCACACCATGTAAACCATCACTGCACAACAGGATCCGATCCCCCGGCTGCAGATCCACCGCACGCGTGTCCGGCAGCGCCGGCGGCGGCATCGCCACGTGACGGGTCAGCATGTTACGACCCGGATGCACGGCGGCCTCGGCCGCGCTGACCTCTCCCGCATGGACAAGCGCCTCGATCAGGTTGTGATCGGCAGTGAGTCGCTCCAGCGTGTCGTCGCGGTACAGGTAAGCCCGGCTGTCCCCCAAATGGGCGATCACAGCCCTGGATGGGCTGACGAGCGCGGCCACCACGGTGGTGCCGGTCCCGGTGACACGAAGATCATTGCGGCCCAACGCAAATAGTTCATCGGAAACATCGGCGACCGCGCGGCCCAAGCGTGTGGCCGCGTCCGAGTCTCCGATGTCGCTCGGGTCGAGGTGGCGCAGCAGGTAGGCCGGCAGCGCGTGGGTGACGATGTGCGCCGCAAGCTCCCCGTTGTTGCTGCAAGCGATGCCGTCGGCGACCACATAGAGGCCCAATGCGGCATCCGCAGACCAGCGATCCTGATTGCCGGCCCGTTGTCGGCCGATGTCGGTGCGACCGGCGTGCTCGATGGAAGACATGCGCTAAAACGCTTCGCGGAGCGCCGCGGCGAGTTGGGCCGCGGAGGCCACTGTGACGCAGGGCTTGTCGACCAGTGCCGCATCGATCACCTTGGCGAGAGCTTTGGGGATACTGGTGTCCCGCTCACAGATCGGGACCGGATCCTCCTCCAAAACGATTTGGACGGGATCGACCCCTTTTGGAAACTCGCGCGGGGGTGACCCGGAGAGCATGAAATACAGAGTCGCGGCCATCGCCCACACATCGACATCCGGGCGGACGCGTTTGAAGTTCACGATCTGCGGACGCGCCATGAATGACAGCGTTCCTTCGATCGATCCGGTGAGTGTCAATCCCGACAATCCGGCCCGGTCGAATGCCTTGGCCAGGCCGAAGTCGGCGATTTTCACCACCGGATCGCCGCCCTTGTCGTCCAGCAGGATGTTGGCCGGCTTGATGTCTCGGTGAACCAGCCCGACCGACCCGTTGGCGAGTTTCACCGTGTGCGCATACTCGAGCCCGTCGAGAGCCCGCAGCACCAGGGGCACCGCCCGATCCGGCGGCAAGGGGCCATGCGCGGGCGACCAGGTCGTGGATGCTGCCGCCAGAGCAATACTCGGACGTGAAAAAGAAAGCGGACCCGAGGTTTCCGGCCTCGCGCAAGGACAGAATGTTGGGATGGTCCAGCGCGCGGACCGCGGCGATCTCACGCCTGAACTTGTCCCGCGCCCGTGGTTGCACCGTCACCTGCGCCAGCATCATCTTCAGCGCAATCAGCTCGCCCGAACGCTGATGGCGCGCCAGATACACGACACCCTGCCCGCCGCGGCCCAGCTCCTCGACCAGGTCATAGCCGCGGATCTCGGGCAACGCGATCTCGCCGGCCTCCAGCCTGAGTACCAGCGACTCGCCAGCTCGGCCACGATCAACCCGGCACTCACGTGGCGGTGCAGTCACTTCTACAAGTAAGACCGTGCTGCCCAACGTGATCCGGTCGCCATCGACCAGATCGCGTTCCCGTCGGCCGATCTCCTCGCCATTGACCTGAGTACCGTTTCGGCTGCCGAAGTCGCGTACCCGAACGGCGGGCGGGTTGATGTCGAAGAGGCAGTGGTGACGCGACACCAAGGGCCGCGGACCCGGTTCGTCGATGCGCGGGTTGCAGTCGTTGGCCCGGCCGGCGATCGCGGTGGTGCGCTCCGAATACCGGTATCGGGTGCCGGTGGCCGGGCCCTCCACCACCGACAAAGTCACCGTTGAAACCAGCGACTCGGCTGGCCTCTCTTCGACCTGCGTCATGAACCCGGCTCCTCAGCGCGGATGTCGAACACGAACTCGTATCCGGCGATGCGGATCACCGAGCCGTCGGTGAGCAGAGCGCTGGTCTTGATTCGCTCGCCGTCAACCTGAACACCGTTGCGCGCGCGCAGGTCCACCAGGAGATAACTGGCCCGGGTGTCGACGATCGCGGCGTGGTGCCGGCTGACCTCCATGTCGGCGAGCACGATGTCGTTGTCGTTGAGCCGGCCGATATTGGTCAACCCCGATGTGAGGGGATGACTGTGGCCGCTGCGGGCATCACGTAGGTAGGCCGTCACCGGCCCGGTGGATCCGCCCGACGCCTGGCTGATCACGCTGAGCGTTTCCAGCGCGGCGATCTGCGCGGCTTGTTGGACGTCCAGTGGCTCCTGACGCAGGATGCGCCCCTCCAGCTCCTGGATTCGCGGCACCGGGTCGGTGCCCTGGTCATTGCCCAGGATTTTCCGCAGCCGACGGCAGGCGGCAAGCGCATCGACTTGCCGGTCACTCACGTACAGCGCCGTGATGAGCTGCGCCCAGAGCGGCTCCTCATAGGGGTGTTCGGTTACCAGTTCCTCGAGTTTCGCAAGCACTTCTGACGCACGCCCACAGGCAATTTCGGCTTCGGCCCACTTCTCGATCGTGGTCAAACGGTCGCGCTCGACGGCGGTAGCGAACACCTGGGCGAACTGCAGGTCACGCAGATCGGCGAGAATTGGCCCCTTCCACTCGGCCAGGGCGGCAACTAGGAACAAGCGCGCCTGCTGGAAACGCCCCTCTTTGAGGGCTCGCACGCCGGCGGCGCTCTTGGCCTGAAACCGCCCGATATCGCATTGGTCGTCGGCCAGCGCCAGTCGGTACCCCGGCGGCTTTCTGGCTAACACCGCCTTGTCGTCGACCCCTCCCTCTCGGAGGAGCTTGCGCAGCTCGGCAATGTATGCGTGCAGGTTCGCGTCAACCTTGTCCGGTGGGCGGTCCTCCCACGCGTCACTGATCAACCGATCGTTGCCGACGGGGTGGTTCCGGTTGATGATCAGGCTTGCCAGGATGGCCTTCTGCTTCGGGGTACCCAATGCGACTGCCTTGCCATCGACGGTCATTTGCAGCGCCCCAAGCACGTTGCAGCCGAGACGGGCCTCAAGACGGGCCTCAGGACGAGCCTCAGCCATGATTTGCTCGACAATAGCGTTGTGCCACAACCTGTTTCATAGCGGGCTCCTTCTCACTCACACTGATGACAGAAAACACCAAGACCCGCGACGCCAGGATAAGTCGATTGAGTCGGTCTCGGGTAGACCTTTGTGCTGATGGCCGGGTCGACTCGCGGCGGGCCGGGGCGTTCCCGCCGCGCGTCGACTCACCAGGTTCAGCTGGCTTCGCGCAGCCAGGTTTCCAGCGTTTGCGCCGAGGGCACCCGGAGCGCCTCATTGATCTTGTCGAAAAGCTCGAAAGCCGCCGTCAGGGTGTAGTCGATGAAGCGGGTGAGTGCTTCGAAGTGAATACCGTCCTTCAGCGGGTAGGCGTTCTCGCCGACGACGCCGATTTGCGACGGGTCAGACGTCTCACGCACGTACGCCTTGGGCCAGTGGGTGTCGCGGTTCCACTCGTTGACCAGCTCCATCAGCCGGGCGCGTTCGCCGGCGGCGTAGTTCGCCACCGGGGTGGCGCGCACGGACAACAAGTTGCGGTCCGGGCCGCTGATGCTGAGGTAAAGATGCAGCCGGGACTTGTCCCCGTTCATCAGCAACAGAAATTCGTTACCGTCACGGCCGCGGAAAAACTTCAGGTCACGCAGGTCGAGGTAGCGTTCCAGCAATTCGGTGCTGAGTGGTTCGATGTACATCAATCCTCCAGAGGGTCGTAGGCGGGCCGGATGTGCATCATGTTTGGCCTAGCGTCTCGGGAAATTCTTGGAGCCGCCGCCGAGCTGCCCATGCGCCAGAGCCTGCATTCACGTCGGCACGCGAGATCGACGTTTTCGTGCTGGTCACTCGGGCAGATTCACGAACGCGTCGATCTCGATGAAGCCTCGTCGCAACGACGCCGCTCCGCTACCGCGGGCTGGTTACGATACGTACGAGAACATGAAATTCGTTCTCCTGGCTCAGATGCTGTTGCGCGCGGAGACGTCGTAGTCCTCGCGAACGTCGTGCAGGAGCGCCATGGCGATGGTCCCCTCCGGATAGAGCACTTGCTCTTGCAATGTCCGCAGATATTGGGCGACCTGAACCTGATGTGCCACGTTCCATTCGCGTCCGAGCAGCCATTAACGCAGCGCGATACGCGATTTTCGTGAACTCGTCGATGCTCGACATACGGACTCCATCGCCACGCGTATCAGGGTCAATGGTAGGTTCAGGCTCTTTCTGAGCCACCACCGGTCCCGACGCTCGTCGTCGTCTCTTCGGCGTTGTTGTTGGTCTTCTTCGGCCTCGTCCGCGTCAGGGTTCCGCAACTCTGCCACGCTCGGGCGATCGGCCGGGTCCTTCGCCAGGCAGGCGGCGACGATCGGAGCCAGGGTGGCCGGGACACCGTCTAGGTCAGGGGCCGTGTTCTTGATGTTGTGCAGCACGGCCAAGACATGGCCGCCATGGAACGGCGGGTGCCCCGAAGAAGCGAAGACCACGACCGAGCCGAGCGCGAACACGTCCGAAGCCGAAGTGAGATCGGCTTCGCCGCCCGCTTGTTCGGGCGACATGTACAGCGGCGAACCCATGACGGCGCCGTAGCTGGTGATCCGGAAATCGTCGAGTGCGCGGGCGATGCCGAAGTCGATGACACGCGGACCGTCCGCGGCCAAGATGATGTTCGACGGTTTGAGGTCGCGGTGGATCAGCCCTGCGTGGTGGATCGCCGTGAGTGCCTCGGCCAGCCCGACCAGCACGGTCCCGGCCATGTCCGCCGACAATGCTCCGTTGTCCTCGACCGCGTCGTCCAGTGTCGGTCCGTCGATGTAAGCCGTTGCCAGCCAAGGGATTTTCGCGTGCGGGTCGGCGTCGACAATCGGCGCGGTGAAGAAGCCCCCGACCGCCTTCGCATTGTCGACTTCGCGCCGGAACCGCTCCCGGAACGCGCGTTCGTGAGCGAGATGCGGATGCACGAGTTTGACCGCGGCGAGCCTGCCGCTGGGCAACTTGCCCAGGAACACCATTCCCATTGCGCCGCCGCCCAACCGGCCGAGCAGCGTGAATGGCCCGACATGGCGGGGATCGTCGGACTCGAGTGGTTCTGTGGCTTCCAAGGCACCGCTCACCCGATGGGGGCCGAGACGTAGACCTGCCCCGCCGCGCCTTCAATTGCGACAGAGGCGATCTCGTCCGCACTAAGGCTTGTCGCGGCGCGTCGAGCAGAACCGTCGGGCTTCATGACCCATTGGTCGATTTGGTGGCGGGTGCCATCGCGGCCGACGACGATCAATCGAACCGTGGCGCCGCCGGAAATACCGGAAACCTGTGCACTGACCTCGCTGCCGGATCCCTGCGATGAAAGCGTGACGCTCAGCTTTGCCCCGGTGCGAGGGTCGACGGCCGTCGTCGCATGGCTGGATGGCGATTGAGTCGTGCTGGGCGGAGCCGAGGCTGTCGGGTGCGAATTCTGCAGGAAGATCGACCCGAAAAGCGTGCCTCCGAGCGCAACTGCGGCCACCCCCGCACCCACCCCGACATACCGCCCGCGTCGGGAGTGCCCGCGACTGGGCGGGCGACCGGCCGGGCCGGCGGGTGGTGCCGACCAGGAGCCCTGCGGCCACGGGGCGGGCATCATCGTGGGTTGCGGGCCAGGCGCCCACCCCGAGCTCGGCGGAGCATTTTGGAGACATTTGTGGAGGACTTGATGGCATGGGCGGAAGACTTGATGGCATGGTCGGAGGACTCGATGGCATCGGCGGAGCGGCTGAAGGCCTAGGCGGCGCTGGGGTTATCGGCCCGCTTCCGGTGCGCGCGTCCAGTCGCGGTGTACTTCGGCCGCCAGCCGAGCCACGGCTCGAGGCAAGGATTCGAGAATATTCGGTCGCGTACGGCGACAGGCCGGGTTCGGGTTCGACCCAGTCGGCCGGCAACTCGACCGATTGGATGACCTCGCGCGGCGCTGAAAGCGCGCGCGCCGGGGCGTTGCTCACCGCAACCAACGCTGTAAACCGGCACAGCACGCCGAACCGCAGCGACGTCGATACGATCAGCTGCTCAACCCAGGCGGCCTCCTCGATTGGGCAGCGCAGATACTTCCGCTGCAGATCGGCGAGGAACGCCCTGGCCCACAGTTGCGTCAGTGCACGTCCGCCGACCGCAACCCCGTTCACACGCGAGGCCCAAGGCCGTCCGTCGATCCCGGTCCCCGAGACGACGACGCACCCGGTCGGGCTGCCCTGGAAACGGCCGGTGATCACCGATGAGTTGCCCGAGAAGATATCCGGCGGACGGGCCGGCGATATTGTGTTGTGCATCAGCTGAATTCCGTCGCCGACCAGGTCCGAAATTGGTCAACAGCGGCGGCCCCAAGAGCCGGCGCAGAGTGGCGTCAGGTCGTCGAGCGCATTGTCGCTCTCGGCAAGCAACAATTGTCCGCGGCCCGCATCGGCCAGCCGGCGAAGCAGAGCGGAATTGACCGTCGCCCCGATACCGACCGCGTGGACGCGCAACGGCGCGATGCGCGGTCCGAATTCGGCGGTGATCTGGTCTTCGTTGCCGACCTGCCCGGCCGTGATCACGACCATGTTGACGGCCGTCGGGGATCGGTGAACAGTCCGGCGGCGGTTTCGAGCGCCGACAGCAGTACGGGACTTCCGCCCGCGACAGTGGCGAAGAGATGCTCGATCGCGCGGAACCTATTGCGCTCCGTCGCTTGCACCAGACCTGCCCCGGCCCAGTCGGGGCCGCTGACCCGATCGGCGAACGCGAGGACGGTGAATTGGTCGGCAGGCGTGAGGGTGTCGATGATGCGGGCCGCGGCCCGGCGGGCTGCGGGAAGACGCCAGCCCGACATCGACGCCGACGCATCAACGACAACGACGACGTCGCGTCCGGTGGCGGCCGGTGGCTCGACTGTGGGCGGGAGCAAAGTCAGCGCGAATGTGCCCTCTTGTCCATCGCTGTCCACGCTGGTCAACAGCGACAACGAGGGCTGGCGGTGCGCGCCGATGCGCATCCGCAGGACGAGGTCACGATCGAGCCGCTGTCCTGGCAATGCCTCGATCCGTACTGCCCGATCGGTCGGGCGCCGGAAATATGTGTCCGCAGCGTGCAGCCGATCTCGTCGATGGCGTACGCGCCACTCGCCACACTGATCGAAACCGACAGCCGGACCCGGCCTTCGGACGCGACGGGCGGTGTAAGCCGTGACGCATCGGGCACCAGGTCCGTGTCCTCGACGGTGCCTTTGCCGACCGGATCACCCGCCAACCGGGCACCCGGTATGTAGCGTGGCGCCACGACCAAGGGGAAACGGAACAACACCTGTCCGTCGGTGTAGGTCAATCGGGCGTGCAGGATGAACCTGACCTCCACCCGCTCGTGAGGGGCGATCGTGCCGACCCTGATCGTGACGACATCCTCGCGTTCCTGTTCGAGGATGGCGGCGTCGCCCGTCGAGCCCGGATTGGCCGCGTACGTATCCCGAGCTTTGGCCCGTTCCATCAGCCAACCGTCGACCACCGTGGATCCGGTCCGGATTTGCAGGGAGCTCACCGCACGCCAGTTCGGGGAAGGGGAACACGTAGGTCGCCTCGACCGGGCCGGCGCCGTCGTTGCAGAACGTGGCACGAAGATCAACCGAGGCCGCCAGCCCCGCGATGTCAGCATGCAGCCACACCTCCTCGAGCGGCAAGTCCCCCCGCTGAGACGACATGTATCCGAACCCGGGCTGCTCCGCCAGCCGCGGCGGCGCGACGGTATCAAAGACCGGCGTATGCGCCACACCAGCCCCTTTCCCTGACGGCGATTACCGCCTGTCGCTGCTCTCGCCTATCGGCCATGCCAGTGTGACACAGCAAAAATGAAACCGACTGGCCGAAAAGAGGGGGCCGGAAACCGCGGCGCGGGTCATCGTCCCGAGCGCCCAAAACTCCACCGATTCCGGCGGCTGGGCGGGGTCATGGCGTTGCTGCGATCGTCGGCGCCAAAGGCTGATTGGCCCGCGGCACGCAAGCGGCTGACGTGGCTACCCATGCTCGCCATGGCGGCCGGGGAGGCCCCCGGCGCGAACGTCAACGCGGCCGATTGCGGAATGCCAAGCCGGCCGGCTTCCGCGACGGCGTCGAAGTTGGCTCCCAGAAACACGAACTCCCCATGCGAAACCCTCCCGCTGCTGTTGCACCAGCTTGCGGACCGCATCGCGCGACCATTCGCGGCTAGCGTTCTCCAGGCCATCGGTGATGATGACGATGATTACCTTGCCGGGCCGCTCCTGTTCCGGGCGGCCGACCAGTTCGGCGCCGACATCCGTGATGAATCTGCCCATCGCGTCGAACGGCGCGGTCGTGATTGCGCGGCACTAGTTTGTAACTCGGCACTTCGGTGATGTCACGCAGTGCCCACACTTGCTCGTAGGCGTCGTCGAATTGGGCCAGGCTCACCTGGGCCGCACCTGGCAGCTCGGCCTGGCTGGTGAGGAAGTTCGCCAACGCGGGCTCCATGTCGCTCTTTAGTGCTTGCATCGAGCCGGACCGGTCTACTAGTACGCCGATGAGGGTGAGATCGGGGTTGGTCATTTGCGGTGCTCCTTTTCTGGTTGTCGTGGTTGTTTGCGCGCCAGTTGTTCTGGGTGCCGTTCAGCATCCGGTGCAGTCCTCGGGAAATTCTCAGGGCCGACGTCATTGGGTTGACGCGAGCACCTCGCCGCATGACGCATGTTGTTAGAGAACAAATCTGGGAGACCAGCCGCGTTGTCAGAAAGACGGCGAGGAGTTGGCGCGTTGAGGCGCCGGGGCGATCCCGAGAAATTTCCAAGGCCGCTCGGTATGTTGGGGCCAAGCGGCGATGCCACGTCGGCTTCGACTTCGGAAGGATCTCAAATGCCTTAGCCCTCAGATACCTCTGGCGCCCACGTCTCACGGGAGACGTGTATCCACAGCCAGGAGGAAAATCTGATGGTAGAACAAGGCAGGTTACGGTTCGCGCTGGCACTGATCGAGGGCCGGCTCCACCAGGCCGTCGGCGAAAAGCGCTGCGGCTGCGGACAATGCGCGCACTGGGTCTCGGTTACCGCCCAACGCGCCGGGGTGACCCGGGAAGAGTTGGAGGCGGCGCTGCCGCCGGCGGCCAAACCGCAGCGCGCGCGCTCGCGGGCTGCGCGGGAGTGGCGGGTTCGGATCTGCGACTCCAGCACGATCCGGGTGCGCGGACGCGACATCGATTCGCAGGAGGGGATGGCGATCCTGTTGGCCCGGCTGCATCACCCCGAGTGAGTCGCCGGAAGGGACCGTCGAAAACGGTAAGCGGGCCCGGCGACCACCGCGAATGGTCCGAGCCGGGTCCGCCACCTGCATTCCAGGAATTCGCCAAGGCGAACGCCCGACCATGAGCGCGGCTGAACAAGCCCGGGTACGGGGACCTGCTGCGTCCCCGTACCCGCCCCGCAAGGTTTCCCCGGAGACTGACGAGTTGCCACTCCTACCGACAAGGGGTTCTGATGGTCCTTCGCACCGCGCGCACCGTTGCCAACTTGCTCATCGCCGCACTGCTCGCGGCCTCGCTGGGCACCGCCACCGCGCACGCTATCTCCGTTGATGTGCTGTTTCTGCGGGAATTGCGCCATCACGGCATCGGCTACGGCGACCCGAACGCGACAGCCAAGATGGGTCACGGCATTTGCCGGCAATTCGACGAGGGCAGCGGCTACCCGCAGGAGCGGGCCGCGGCACAAACACTGCCAGGGGGGCATCCAGCTGACCCCCAACGACGCCGCCGTCGTCGTCAAGGCGGCGACCGACACCATGTGCCCGCAATTTGCCGACCGGCTTCCCCACTGATGAGTCGGTGGAAGACCCCGGATGTGTTGACGCAATTAACGTTCCACAGTCCCAGACCGTCGGTAGTCTGGTTTGCCATCGAGGGGAGGCGCTAAATGTCCTACACCATCGTCGCCGACGTCTGCGAAGGCCTGCACGACTGCGTACCGTGCTGTCCGGCTGAGTGCATCAGCCACGGGCACGGCAGCAACGGCAAGGGCACAAGCTTCGTCGTCATCGATCCCGCTGCGTGCACGAACTGCGGCATCTGTCTGTCCATCTGTCCGATCGAGGGTGCGGTCCTCGACGAATGGCGACCGGAGCTGCAGACGCCGGGGGCACCCGACAGCACGCCCGCCACGGCCAACGTCGCGGTCCCAGTCGACGCGGCGGCCGCGCTGGCGCGGGCGCGCCAGCTCGAAAGCGACGGTGACAGCGTAGCCGCTGCCGCAGCTTACAAGCAGGCGATCGCATGCGGCGACGACCAGCATTCGGCGGAGGCGGCGTACCGGCTCGGCAATCTGCTCGAGCAGGATCGCGACTCCAAGAACGCCGCCTTGGCGGTCTACGTGGCGTGCGCTGACATTGGCCGATACGCGCTACCGCCAAATGTGCGCGTTGGAAGCCGGAGCACTGCTGCACCGGATGGGCGACCTCGCCTCGGCGGGCAGGATGTACTGGCTCGCAATGGATTCCCGCCACGGTGAGTACGCGGCGATGGCCGCGTTTAACCTGGGAAACGCCCTTGCCGGCCAAGGCGACGTGAATGGGGCGGTTTGGGCCTATCGCGGGGCGATCGGCTGCGCGGATCCGCAGCATTCGCCAAAGGCGGCAACCAATCTGGGCCGACTGCTGGAGGAGCGAGGCGACAGCACCGGTGCGATCGCCGCTTACCAGCAAGTACCCATCCAGACCGAGCACTCGGCCGAGGCGGCGTTTCGCCTCGGCATGCTGCTGGACTCCCAAGGCGACACCGAGGCCGCCCAGAGCGCCTACCGGCGGGGGGTCGACGCGACCGACTCGCGCTATCAGCCGTTGTGCGCGATCAACCTCGGGGCATTACTCGCCGGACAGGGTGACCATAGCGGTGCGGCCGAGATGTACCGACGGGCATTGAAGTCGCCGCACGGCGACAACGCCGCGTTGGCGGCGTGTAACCTCGGCCACGCTTCAGCCCGGCAAGGTGATCAGGAATCGGCGGCCGCCGCCTTCCGACAGGCCATCGACTTTCGGCACGCCGAGCATTCACCCCGTGCCGCAATGGCTTTGGGCGATCTGTTGGAGGCGGGCGGGGACGCCGCCGGCGCTCTCGGCGCCTACCAGCGGGTACTGGATTTCGACGACGAAAAGTGCACCGCCGAGGCCCGAAACCGGCTGCAGCGGCTGCGCGTCGCGCCCGCGCAGGACCCGACGTCAGCGGTGCACGATGCGGTCATGCGCTGGGCCGCAACCAACATCGAAGAGGGGAAGGATCGCCACCACGCCAGCCTCGCCGGAGCGATCAGGCAACTGCAGTCAGAGTGTTGCGAAGTCAAAGTCAAATTGTCTGCGGGGCAATCCAGGTCGGGTCGCCCGATGTACGGGTTCAGCTGGCTAGATGAATTCCACGCGTTCGAGCTGTCGGCTGAGCAGGCGCGTCAGCTCGGCATTGAGCCCGATGCGGTTACCATCCAGGGAATCGGCGGCGCACCGCGCGGCGACACCCGACAATCCCCCGCGGTTCGCATCGAGGGCCTTCGTGTCAACAACGGAGGGCCCGTCACCAGCAACTCCGCCATCAGCGTCGCGGTTCAGTGCGATCCGAACAATCGACTGGCCGCCGACGTCCGGCTACGGATCGGCTACGTCCTCACCGCCACCAGCATGGTGTTCTCGCCCCCCATCGGCGACATACCTCCGGACGGCTTGCTCAGCAAGGAGTTAAGACCGTTCGCCGAGGCCGACTGGACCGAAGGCCCGGTGCCGATATTCGTCGATCTCGTTGTACTACATGAAAATAACGATGAACTACGCTTCACGGCCGTCAGTAACACACTGACGGCGCTCCTAGACGTCGCCCGGGCGTCGGGCGCACCGCGGCACCACGACTTGGCGACCGACGCCGCGCGGTGGCTGGGTTCCGTCTTCGTCGACGGCCCCGACGCACGGATGATTACCAGCCTGGGGGAGAGCATCGATGGAATTCTGCAGGGCGGCAGTCACTTCAAGATGCTGGTGCCCGCGGAGTTCACTACCACCGGCACCGACTACTACGGGTTCAGCTGCGCGGGCGGGTTTTTCCCCTTGGCGATGACGCGCACGCAGGCCGAAGCGGCCGGGGTCAAATCCGATGGCGTGGTGCTCGGCGGCACGTTCAGCGTCGACGCCGGCGCGCGCCCGCACCTCGCGCAACTGCGTGACCTGCAACTGAGGGCATCCGGGTCAGCGGACGCCGAGATTCCCGGCACCGTGGTCGCAACGTTTGACCAGCCCCCGCCGCCAAACCTGATGCTGCGTATGTCGCGGCTTTACGACAACAGCTCGTCGGTTGCGCTGAAGCCCGTTACCGAGCCAACCAGCGACGGTGTGTTGGCGTTCACCCTTTACCCGCGCTCCGGCGACGAGCCACGCGGGCCAATTCCGTTGGCGCCAATTCCGTTGGCAGTAGACCTGTGTGTGAACGAGGGTTCACAGACTTCTCCTCGGCTCACCTCGGTCAGCAACACCCTGGTGACGCTGGTCGAACGACCGTCCGCAAAACTGCCGTGGTCGTCGTTGGTCGCTTCGGACTTGTTTTCCTGGTTCCACATGAGCGAGCTCGGCCGCGAGGCGCTGGACCGCGGCCGGACCTGGATCGGCGTCGCGCCGGGCGCATTCCAGGAGTTCATCGGGCTGCGATTCGCCGTCGACGATCACGACGACGTGGTCGCGTTCAGTCTCCGATTGGACCGTCGGTGGCTCGACAGCCCGGGGCTCGGGATGTCCAATGGCGGCGATCTGGCCAAAAGCGTCATCGCCAGCGTCGCCGCCTGCGACGCGTTCTTGGAGGACGTGTCCCACCAGGTGGAGAGGGCCGCACTAATCCGGGCCGGCGCGATTGTGGCTGGGCCGCTTGCGGACCCCACGAGCCATCCGGGCATCGCCGCGTTGGTCAACACGTTCCTCAATCCTGGTGCAGGGTCGGCGACAGTGCACGGATCCGGCGTGATCACCGCCCAAAACGTTGGCGCGCAAGCAGCCACCTGGCTCACCATCGAGTGGTCGCTGACCGGGCCTCCGGATTGGTAAGTCGATCAGCCCCGCTCGTCCAGCGCCGGTGGCGGCCGATAGTCGGGCTGATAGCCGGAAACGTGGATAGGGCTGCCGACGAGCCGGAAATCGCCAGCGGAGACAACCGCTTCCGGTGTCGCTTTGAGCGCCTCGGGCAACGTTCGAACGGCCGCCGCCGGCACCCCGAGCGGACGCAGTCGTCGTTCCCAGCCGGCCGCGGTGTCGCTCCCCAGCGCCGCGGTGACGACTGCTAGCACCTCGTCTCGACGGGCCACCCGTTCGGCCATGGTCTCGAAGCCGGCGATATCCGCCTCGGCGGCAAAGGATTTCCAGAAGCCGTCGTGGGTGATGAACAGCGCCAGATAACCGTCTGCGGTCGGAAAGAGCTGCGCCGGAACGTAATACGAGTGCGCACCGTTAGGCCGGCGCTGCGGCTCGATGCCGTTGTTCAGATAGGCGGAGGCGTGATAGTTCAGCTGCGACAGCATGACGTCGCGCAGCGACACATCGACTTGCCCGCCGCTGCCGGAGATGATCTTGGCCAGCAGCCCCAGTGCCGCGCACATTCCGGTGGAGTTGTCGGCCGAGGAATAGCCGGGCAGCGTCGGTGGGCCAGTCGGGATCGCCGGTCAGCGCGGCGATGCCGACACCGGCCTGCACCACGTAGTCGAAGGCCGGATCGTCGCCGCCGTGCAAACCGAAGCCGGTGATCGCCACGCAGACGATCCGCTCGTTGCATCGCCGCAACGACTCATAGGTGAGCCCCAGCCTGCGGATCGCCGACGGTTTCAGGTTCACCAGCAACGCGTGCGATTCGCGCCACCAGTTCGCCCAACTGCGTTTGTCCTGCATCGGAATTCAGGTCCAGACAGATGCTGGACTTGTTGCGGTTGAGGCTGGCGAAATAGGTGTCGCAGACCCCGCGGGAGATCTCGCCGACCGCGCGGCTCGACCTTGATGACCTCGGCACCGAGGTCGGCCAGCAGCATGGTGGCGTACGGACCGGCCAGCATGGTGCCGACCTCGAGGATGCGTATCCCCGCGAGCGGTCCGGCGGAGGTCACCGCACTTCCGTTGCAAGCTCGGCGATCATCTCGCGGGTGCGGTGCTTGGATGCGATCAGCTCGTCGCGGTTGTCGCCGATCGGCAGCAGCCGCACCGACAGATCCGTGACACCGGCATCGGCGAAGCGGCGCATCCGGCGCCAGGATTGCCTCCTCGTCGCCGGCCGCACACAGGTCGCCGACGTCGCGGGCATCGCCGCGTTCGAGCAGGCGCTGGTAGTTGGGCGACGCCTCGGCCTCGCCCAGGATGCGGTTGGCCCGCTCCTTGGCCTCGTCGACTTGGGAAGGCGCACAAAGGCATACCGGGATACCCGCGACGATCCGCGGCGCGGGGCGCCCGGCATCCGCGGCGGCCTTGGTGATCTTCGGCGCGATGTGATCACCGATCGCACGCTCGTCGGCCATCCACAACACGGTGCCGTCGGCCAGTTCACCGGCAATCTGCAGCATCACCGGCCCCAGCGCGGCGACCAGCACGGGCATCGGGGTATCGGCCCCGATCGCCGTCGGATTGTGCACCGTGAACGAATCGTTCTCGACGTCAACCGGTCCCGGACCGGCGATGGCGGCGTTGAGCACCTGCAGATAGTCGCGGGTGTAGGCGGCCGGCTTCTCATAGGGCAGGCCGAGCATGTCGCGAATGATCCAGTGGTGCGACGGCCCGACGCCCAGCGCCAGCCGGCCATCGGCCACCGCGTGCGTCGAGAGCGCCTGGCGGGCAAGCGCAATCGGATGCTGCGCCTGCAGCGGCACCACTGCGGTACCCAGCTCGATGCGTGAGCTGTGCGCGGCCATCAGCGACACCATGGTCAGGCAGTCGAAGTCGTTGGGCACCTGCGGCATCCACGCGGTGTCCAGTCCCGCGGATTCGGCCCATTCGATATCGGACGCCAACTTGGCCACCTTGCGGGCCATATCGCCGCGCTCGGCGCCGATCATCACTCCGATGCGCACTGCGTTTCCTTTGGCTCGGGGTCCGGGACGCCGGTCAGTTCGCGGATGTCGCGCACCAAGACGTCCAGCGCCGTCCCGGTGGGGAACACCGCGGCGGCACCGGCGGCCAACAGCTTGGGCACGTCGGCGTGCGGGATGGTGCCGCCCACGACGACCGCGATGTCGGCCGCGTCGGCGGCGCGCAGCGCCTCGATGGTCCGCGTGGTGAGCGCCAGGTGCGCACCGGACAGGATGCTCAGGCCGACGACGGCCACGTCCTCCTGCACGGCGATCGATGCGATGTCCTCGATGCGCTGCCGGATGCCGGTGTAGATCACCTCGAAGCCGGCGTCGCGCAGCGTGCGGGCGACGATCTTGGCGCCGCGGTCGTGCCCGTCGAGACCGGGCTTGGCGACCAGGACTCCGAACGGCCACTTCAGAACACCACCGGCTGCTGGAACTCGCCCCACACCGCTTTGAGCGCGGACACCATCTCGCCGACCGTGCAGTAGGCGTTGGCGCAGTCGATCAGCATGTGCATCAGGTTGTCCGTCCCCTCCGCGCCGCGTGACAACGCGGCGAGCGCGGATTGCACCGCGCCGCTATCCCTTTCGGCCTTGACCTTGGACAGCCGCTTGAGCTGCAGATCGCGGCCCTTCGGCGTCGAGCTCGTAGGTGACGATGTCAGGCTCGGGCTCCTCGGAGACGAACCTGTTGACCCCGACCACCGGGCGTGTACCCGCCTCGATGTCCTGGTGCATCCGGAAGGCCTCGTCGGCGATCAGGCCCTGCAGATAGCCGTCCTCGATGCGCGCTGACCATGCCGCCGTGCTTTTCCAGATCGTCCATGATCTCGATGATGCGGGCTTCGGTGGCGTCGGTGAGCGCCTCGACGAAGTAGGAACCGCCGAGCGGATCGGCGACCTGGGCCACCCCGGTCTCGTAGGCCAGGATCTGCTGGGTGCGCAGTGCCAGCGTGGTCGGACTCCTCGCTGGGCAGCGCGAACGGCTCGTCCCAGGCCGCGGTGAACATCGACTGCACGCCGCCGAGCACCGCCGCCATCGCCTCGTAGGCCACCCGCACCACGTTGTTCTGCGCCTGTGGCGCATACAGCGACGCGCCGCCGCACACGCAGCCGAACCGGAACATCGACGCCTTGTCGGTCGTCGCGCCGTAGCGCTCCCGCACGATCGTCGCCCAGCGCCGGCGCCCCGCACGGTATTTGGCGATCTCCTCGAAGAAGTCGCCGTGGGTGTAGAAGAAGAACGAGATCTGCGGGCGCGAACTGGTCGATGGTCATCCGGCCGCGCTGCACCACGGTGTCGCAATAGGTGACGCCGTCGGCCAGCGTGAACGCCATCTCCTGCACGGCGTTGGCGCCGGCGTCGCGGAAGTGCGCGCCCGGCCACCGAGATCGCGTTGAACCGGGGTACCTCGGCGGCGCAGAACTCGATGGTGTCGGCGATCAGCCGCAGCGACGGCTCCGGCGGCCAGATCCAGGTCCCGCGCGACGCGTACTCCTTGAGGATGTCGTTCTGGATGGTGCCGGTGAGCTTGGCGCGCGGCACGCCCTTTCGCTCGGCGGCGGCGACGTAGAACGCCAGCAGGATCGCCGCCGTGCCGTTGATGGTGAAGCTGGTGCTGATCTTGTCCAGCGGGATGCCGTCGAACAGGATCTCGGCGTCGGCCAGGGTGTCCACCGCGACGCCGACCCGGCCGACCTCCTCGCCGAACTCGGGATCGTCGGAGTCGTATCCGCACTGGGTGGGCAGGTCCAGCGCCACCGACAGGCCGGTCCCGCCCTGATCGAGCAGGTAGCGGTAGCGCCGATTGGATTCCTCGGCGGTGCCGAAGCCGGAGTACTGCCGAAAGGTCCACAGCTTGCCGCGGTACCCGGACGCGAAGTTGCCGCGGGTGAAGGGGTACTCCCCGGGCGGCGGCGGCTCGGCGGCTACCGATCCGCCGGGCCGTACACCGGCGCGAGCGGGATGCCCGATGGGGTCTGACGCTCGTTATCCATCGATTGAATAACGTACTTGCAAAAAAAGAGAATGCCAATACCGCATAGCTGACCTGGTCAAACGGATGCTTTAAGCTGCTGGCAGCCAACCACGGAGGTCGACATGGCGGTTTCCCGGCCATCGGCGGCGGACATCGACGCCGCTGCAGAGCATTTCGGTTTTCACCTCGACGCGGACGCCCGTCAGGTGTGCGTGGCAGCCGTCGGCGAAGCCATGAAGGCTTACGACGCGGTCGACGAGCTGTACGACGAGTTCGCCCGGCCCCAGACCCCCGAACGCGCCTACCGCTTCCCGGAGCCGGCCGAAAACCCTCTCGGCGCGTGGTATGTCACCGCCGACGTCTCGTCCGGCGCGCACGGCCCATTGTCCGGGAGGGCGGTCGCCGTCAAGGACAACATCGTCGTCGCCGGGATACCGATGATGAACGGGTCGCCCGCGGTGGAAGGGTTCATCCCGAGCCGCGACGCGACGGTCGTCGAGCGGCTGCTCGCCGCCGGGGCGAGGATCGCCGGCAAGAGCGTCTGCGAGGAACTGTGCTGCTCGGGGTCCAGCTTTACCTCCGCCTCCGGGCCGGTGCGCAACCCATGGGACACCACGCGCGAAGCGGGCGGGTCGTCCAGCGGCAGCGCCGCACTCCTGGCCGCCGGTGAGGTCGAGCTGGCCCTCGGCGGGGACCAGGGCGGGTCGATCCGGATTCCGGCGGCGCTGTGCGGCATTGTCGGGCACAAGCCGACCCACGGGCTGGTCCCCTACACGGGAGCCTTCCCGATCGAGCGGACGCTCGATCACGTCGGCCCCATGACGCGCACCGTCGCCGACGCGGCGCTTATGCTCACGGTGCTCGCCGGACCCGACGGCCGGGACCCGCGCCAGCCCGAAAAGCTTGCCGCGGTGGACTATCGGGCCGCGCTCACCGGCGATGTGGCTGGTCTGCGGGTGGGCATCGTCACCGAGGGCTTCGGGCAATCCGGCTCGCTGCCGGAGGCGGACGAGCTGGTCCGGTCGGCGGCACGGCGGTTCACCGAGATCGGCTGCACCGTAGGCGAAATCAGCATTCCCTGGCACCGCCACGCGCTGCATGTTTTCAACGTCATCATTACCGACGGCGCCACCTATCAGATGCTGGACGGCAACGGATATGGGCTCGGCGTCGACGGCCTGTACGACCCAGAACTCATGGCGCACTTCGCAAGACAGCGAGCCGTCACGGCCGACAATTCGGCCAGCACCATCAAGGCGACGGCGCTGTGCGGCCACCACGGCCTGAATGCGCTCGGCGGCGCGTCCTATGCCAAGGCGCGCAACCTGTTACCGCACGTGCGCGCCGCTTACGACGCGGCGCTCGCTCAATACGACGTGCTGGTGATGCCCACGGTGCCCGGCACCGCAGACACGCTCCCGGCGGGCAACCCGCAAGATGTCGCGCTGCTCGCACGCGCGCTCGGCAAGGCGCTCAACACCGCACCGATGGACATCACCGGCCATCCCGCGATCTCGGTGCCCGCCGGCCTGGTTGACGGCCTGCCAGTCGGAATGATGTTCGTGGGCAAGCGATTCGACGACGCCACCGTGCTGAGGGTGGCCGACGCCTTCGAGTCGCTTTGCGGAGGTTTCCCGCTGCGCCCCGAGCGCGCGCGATACAGCGTGCCAAACATCTATGCGCGGCAGAGGATTTCGCCGTGCGGGATCGACAGCCACCCGTCCGGGGCGGCGGCCCATGCCCGCCACGCCGCCGCGATCTCCTCGAGCTGGCCGGTCGTGGCCAGACCCAAGTCCAGCAGCTCGCGAGCCACGCCCGAGTGCAGGATCCGGTCGGCCCACATGCCGCCCCACCACTCGCGGGTCGCCGGCGTCGCGAAGCACCACACGCTGCCCGTCGGCGTGACGTCGGCGAAGCCGGCCTGCAAGTGCCCACGACAGCAGCCGCCGGCCCGCATCCGGTTCGCCCGCGGTTGGCGCGAGCCGCCTGTTGATAGAGGTCCAGCCAGAGTCGAGCGCCGGAAGCCGCGGGAACCAGATGAACCCCGAATAGTCGGCATCCCGAGCCGCCACCATTCCGCCCGGCACACACACCCGCCGCATTTCCCGCAGCGCTTGCACCGGATCGGCGACGTGCTGCAGCACCTGGTGCGCATGGACGACGTCGAACGCGTCGTCGGGGAAGTCGAGGTTGTGTACGTCCGCGGTGGCGAACGAGACATTCGACACGTTCGCGCCGCTGCGCCTCAGCGCGGGCCACGTTGAGGACGTCGGCGAATTGGTCGACGGCCGTTACCGATCCGGGCGCCACCCGTTCGGCGAGGTCGGCGGTGATCGTCCCGGGCCCGCATCCGACGTCCAGCACGGACATCCCCGGATCCAGGTAGGGCAGCAGGTAGCCCGCGGAGTCCTCCGCGGTGCGCCGCTGGTGGCCGCGCAGCACCGACTCGTGATGTCCGTGCGTGTAGTTAGCCCGATGTCTTCCGTCCACTCTGCGGTCCCTTGGTTGGCGCGTCCTCGGTATGAGAGCTTACCGCTGCGACCACAATATGAAATCTTTATCTCACTATACGAGACGCGCCACCCAGGGTCAGGTCGGCGATTAGGTCCAGAATTCGTTCATGGGTTGCGCATACATGTCGTTCGCAGTGAGCGGAGCCAGGCCCAAGGAGTCTTCAATAGTCGCCATCAGGCTGTACTCGTTGTAGTTGGCGGTGGCGACGAAGTGACCGGAAAGCATCGGAGTCGGGTTGGTCACAGCATTGTAAGTCGTGGCGGCTTGGTTCGGGATGACGATTAGCGGAACGTTGTTGCCTTCGTTACCGATGCCCAGGGACAGATTGTTGTAGTCCTCGTCCCACACGATGACGATCGCATCCTTCTGCGTAGGGTCAGTCCACGTGTTCGAGGCTTGAATGGTGGACACCGTTTGCTGGAGGTACTGGTCGCCGGCCGCGACGTTGTACTGGTTCGTCGTGAGCTGGCTGGCCAACCATTTGGCATAGTCAGTGGGAGAACTGACGGGGCCTTCCATGTTGTTGGACTCGTTGGCAGCGATCCACGAGAATTTCGCGAAGGTGCTCGGATCCTGCAGCGCGTTGGCCAAGTACGTCTCCTGCGGGAACATGTGTGCCGCCAGGTAGGCGGGGGTGTTGTTGTAGACGTAGCTGAATTGGGCGAAGGGTAATTGGTCGACAGCGTAGTCGCCCGACGACAGGATTTGACCCGGGGCGGGCATGCTCTGCGCGTAGCCGGCCCACGAGATGCCCGCCTGGTCCATTTCTTGCATGAGGCTGGGCGCGTTGACGACGTTCCCGGTGGGGTTGTAGGTGAGGCCGAAGTCCGATCCGCCCATGAGCCGGATGTAGTTGGGGTCGCTGGGGTGGCCGTTCGCGAAGTAGTTGTCCCCGTATCCGTAGGTGTTGATCAGGCTGTTGATGTAGGGCGCGTTGGCGCTCCCGACGATGTCGCCGACGCCCTTGTTCTCCATGTAGATCACGAACACGTGATCCAGTGAGCCGACATTGGACGTCGGTGGGGTCAGCGCCGCCGCGGTGAGGGTGGGATCGCCGACGGTGAACGACAGGTTGTCGGCGTAGGAATAGTTGTAGTTGCCAAGGAGCGAGTTGCGGTCGTCGAAGGTCGCGGTCACCACCGCCGATCTGGTGCCCGCCGGGATCGTCCCGGAGACGTCTTGTTGCTGGAACCCGGTGACTCCCAGGCGATCCAGCGGTGTGACCGGCCCGATCGAGCCGGTGCCCAAAACGGCCCCACTAGCGCTGAGGAAGCTGACCTGCACCGAGGTCCTCGACGGGTCCAGCAGTTGGCCGCCGAGCAGTCCACTCAGCGTGTACGACGTTGTGCCGGTGTCGATTTTAGTGGCTGCGGAGGTGAGGTTGACGGTTTGGCTGATGGTGGAGGTGGCCACGGATCCGCCGCCGGCGAAATTGTTGCCGGCGCCGACGGGCGCGTTCTGGGGAAAGCCCAGTGCTTTGGGCAGATCCGGGAACGGAAACGACAGTGGCGACGGATAGGTGCGCAGGGAGCCATAGGAGATAATGGTCGGGGTGCCGGTCACCGTCCAGCCAGGAATGGTCACCGAGCTGTAGCCCGTAGACGGGTCGGCCGTTTCGAAGCCGGAGTTGACCAACAGGTTCTGACTCATCGGCAAACCGGGGATCCCGTTGAGGCCGAGTAGCCCGCCGGCGCCCACGGTGCCGGCGCCGCCGATCAGCGCGACGGTCGCGGCGTTGCCGGCGTTGCCGCCGTTGCCGCCGGTGCCCATCAGGTTGGCATTGCCGCCACTGCCGCCATTGCCGCCGCCTGCGCCGCTGACGCCGTAGGCGGCGTCCGCGCCGGCCCCGCCGGGACCGCCGTTACCCACCAGCAGCCCGCCAGCCCCGCCCGCGCCGCCGGCCCCGCCAGTGCCCGCGGCGGCGAACCCGCCTGCCCCGCCGGCCCCGCCGGTCCCGACCAAGGTCGCGTCGCCGCCGCCCCCGCCCTGCCCGCCAGGCACCGTCCCCGAGCCAGTACCCGCAGTGCCGCCAGCACCACCGGCACCGCCGGAGCCCAACCAGCCACCGGTGCCGCCGTTCCCGCCGACGCCCCCACCAGCGCTAGAAGCGCCCGGCTGCAAAGACGATCCGCCGGCCCCACCCGAGCCGCCGGTGCCGGCGTAATGACCGCCCGCCCCGCCCTGCCCGCCGGCCCCACCGGTGTTGAACATGCTGGAGCCACCATCGCCGCCGGCCCCGCCGCCGCCGACCTCCGAGCCGCCAACGTTGAACAGCGAGCCGCCCAGGCCGCCGTCGCCGCCGGCCCCGCCGACGCCGTTTATCGACGATCCGCCTACCCCACCGGTGCCGCCGGTGGCGCCGACCAGCCCGCTGAGCGGTCCACCGGCGCCGCCGATCCCGCCGGCGCCGGGCAGCAAAGTGCTGCTGGTCTGACCGGGTAACCCGCCGACCCCGCCGACCCCGCCGCCGCCGAACCACCCGGCGCGCCCGCCGTTCCCGCCGCCCCCGCCGTCCCCGTCGGACCCGGTGGCGGCGCCGACCCCGCCCGCCCCGCCGGCCCCGCCATTACCGAACAGCCACCCGCCACGCCCGCCCATGCCGCCGGCCCTGCCGACCCCCGACGCACCGAGCCCGCCGGCCCCACCGGCCCCGCCGGTGCCCAACAGCCCACCGGCCCCACCGAGCCCGCCGGGCACGGCGTCCGCGCCCGACCCGCCGGCCCCGCCGTCACCGAGCAACCACCCGCCGGCCCCGCCGGCGGCCCCGGTGCCCGCGGCGCCGGCGGCGCCGTTGCCGATCAGCACGCGCCCGGTCAGCGCCACGCTGGGCGCGTTGACCACGTTGAGCACCGACGTCGGCAACAACACGCCGTTGGAGCCGGCGGCACCGTCGGCGCCCGCCGGCATAGCGGTCCCGCCGAGCCCGCCGATCCCGCCGTTCCCGCCGAGGCCGAACCGCCCGCCGACGCCGCCGGCCCCACCGGCACCGCCGGCCACGGCGGCGGCGCTCTGCGCGCCGGCCCCCCCGGCACCGCCGTTTCCGATGATCCCGCCGCCGGGCCCACCGTCCCCACCGGCCCCACCGGTGCCGGCCGACGCGAACCCGCCGGCCCCACCGGCCCCGCCGAAACCGATCAGATTCCCGAAGCCGCCGGACCCGCCGTGCCCGCCGGTGCCGGTGCCAAAGGTGTTGCCGCCGGCCCCACCCGGGCCGCCCGAGCCCAGATAGCCCGCGGTGTTGCCGAGCCCGCCGGCCCCGCCGTTCCCGGCATAGCTGGTGCCCCCGGTGCCGCCGGCCCCGCCATTACCAACCCACGAGCCCGCCAGGCCGCCGAGCCCGCCGCTACCGCCGTCCCCGGTGATGCCCACCCCGCCGGTGCCGCCGGAGCCGCCGGCGCCAAACAGCGGGCCGCCGGACCCGCCCAACCCGCCCACACCCCCGGAGGCCCCGGCTCCGCCGGCCCCGCCGGTACCGCCGCCCGCGCCGATCAGCCCAGCCAGGAACCCACCGGAGCCGCCGGTTCCACCGGTCCCGCCGGTCCCGGACGCCGCGAACCCGCCGGCGCCGCCGGCCCCGCCACCACCCAACAACCCGCCGACCCCGCCGCTCCCACCGGCTCCACCGTTCAAGCCGCTCCCCGACGAAACCCCGCCGGCCCCCCCGGCCCCGCCGGTGCCCAACAACAACCCGCCATGCCCGCCGGCGCCGCCGGCACCGCCGGTGCCCCCGGCCCCGCCGGCCCCGCCGGTACCGATCAACCCCGCGGCCCCACCGGCGCCGCCGCCATTACCGAACGGCGGGCCGACCGCGCCGGACCCGCCTGCTCCGCCGTCGCCGATCAGCCACCCGCCCGCCCCCCCGCTTGCACCGGTCCCGGGGGCCCCGTTGGCGCCGTTGCCGATCAGCGGACGCCCGGTCGCCGCCAAAACGGGCGCATTCACCGCCTCAAGCAGCGTCTGCAGCGATGTTCGGTTCACAATCTCAGCGGCCGCATACGAGACCGAAGCCGCGCTCAACGCCTGGCCAAACTGCCCGTGAAACACCGCCGCCTGGGCGCCCATCGCCTGATACTCCTGCGCAAAGTTGCCAAACAACCGCGCAATCGCCCCCGACACCTCATCTTCGGCCGCCGCCACAATCCCCGTCGTCGCCGGCGCCGCCGCCGCCCTAGCCGCCCTGATCGCCTCCCCGATCCCGCTCAAATCGGCCGACGCCGCGGCCAAAACCTCAGGTGCTGCGATCAAGAAAGTCGACATCTGCGGCTCCCATCAAGATCAAAGGGGCAGACTCGAACCGCTCATCAGTAGTTCAGTCTGTATTAACGCTATTTCAGGCTGTGTCTAACACGTTTCGGAACGCTGGTTCCCCAAAATCGCTGAAGTTTTAGCGATGTCGGCCATTGGCGGGGCAGACGGCTGCCCGGCCCGCTAACCTAATCGACTCCTACGTCGAGGATCGGGTGATCGACGCCGGCGCCGGGACCGTCGAAGTGCCACCACTCGCCGGAGTACGGGCTCAATCCGCCGTATTTCATAGCGTTTCGCAGGCTGGCGCGGTTGGCCTGCGCCTCGGCGCTGACGTCCTGGGTTGCGTATGCCGTTGCCCGTGATGAGAAGTCATCGAAATCGGTGCCCATGTCCGCCAGGCAGAGGCCGGCCACATTTCGCTCGGGCGGGCACTGTTGTTGAGGGCTGGTGAATGTCGCGTCAACCGAAAGCCCCGCCTCGTGGCTGTGCGCATACTGACCCGGGCGCGCCACCCACGCCGGATTGGGCACCGCGTTGAACAGCCGGACCTGGACGTCGTGCGGCCGATAGCAGTCCCAGAACACCAGCACGTGCCCCTGCGCGCGCAGCGTCCCAGCCGCGGCCGCGAGGCCCCCAGCCATGGATTGGTGCACCAGGCATCGAGCGTCGGAGGGATACAGCTGCGTGTGGGTGAAATTGTTGGTGGTCGCGTAGCGCAGGTCGATCACCGCATCGGGAACCGCGCTTCGCACGTCGACGAACCCCGCCGCGCGCGCCGCATCGCTGACCGGCGGCACGCCCGGGTCGGACGGGACGGTGGTATCGACGGGCCGGATGGGTACCCGGACCCGCTCCGACGAAACGCCGCGAGCGGCACAGGCGGCCCCGGAGACCGCGATCAGCCCACCGACGCAGGCGAACACAATCAATCGCCGCACAAGATGCATCCGATCATTGTCCAGCGTCCGCCTTGGCGCCGGCAGCCTCGACACGCTCCGATCCGTCTCGTACCTACTGATCCCGGCGCTCAACCGGTCTTTGCCGGGCACGGTACCATCGTGAGCTGCATCCGCAGCCAGAACAGTTGTGTCACAAGTAAACCGCGCAACCGAAACCGCTCGACCTGAAAGTGCTACATGAAGTATGTGCCTCCGCCCCTCCCGGCAGGAGTTGTGAGCGATCCACAAATACAGGCTGCTTATCTCCTGGAAGACGGCTTTACCGAAATACCACAGGACGGCCTCGCCAGCCGGATCGATCAACGCAAGTCCCTGCGCGCCAAATTTGGCGTTGACCCGACGGCCCCTTCGGTAACTTGGGGGTGGTCGGTTCCCTTGCGCCGACTGCGCCGCTTCCAAGAACTCGGGCATACCGCGGTATTGGTGATCGGGGACTTTACGGCACAAATAGGTGATCCGTCCGGGAAATCAGCAACCCGCCGCAGGCTGTCGAAGGCTGAAGTGGAAGGGTACATCGAGAATTGCATAGCCGCGCTCCAAGGAGTTCTGTCGCCGGAAAACCTGGAAATCAGACGTAATTCGGAGTGGTTGGGCGAGATGGACATCTCGGATGTCCTCGAGCTGACCTCCCAGGTGACCGTGGCACAAATCCTGGAACGCGCGGACTTCAGCAACCGGTACGAGCAGCGCCAGCCGATCTCGTTGATGGAATTCACGTATCCGCTGCTGCAGGGGCACGACTCGGTGGCCGTCGAAGCCGACGTCGAATTAGGTGGTGTGGACCAACAATTCAATTTCGTCCTCGCGCGTACCCTGCAACAGCGCGCGGGCCAGGACGCACAAGCATGCGTCTGCGCCCCGTTGCTCGTGGGCCTCGACGGTGAACGGAAAATGAGTCAAAGTTACGGCAACTACATTGGAATCGCGGAACCGCCGGAAGAGATATTCGGCAAGACGATGTCCATACCCGACTCGGCGATGCCCGGCTATGTGCGGCTGGGCCTCGACTGTTCACCCGCGGAGAAAAAGGAGATGCTTGCCACGCTGTCTGGAGTCGCTCTGAAACGCGATCTGGCCAGGCGCATGGTCGGCATGTTCCACGGGCAAGAAGGCGCCGCGGACGCCGAAAGAGCCTTCGACCGCCAATTCAAAGACCACAAGCCGCCAGAAGTAATCGAAGAAGCTGTGACGCAGGAACGCTACCTGCCAAAAATACTCGCCGAATTAGGTTGGGTGCACTCGCTGAACGAGGCGCGTCGCGCCATTGCCGGAAAAGGCATCCGGCTCAACGGAGATACGGTGGAAGACGAGCATTTCGAACTGGCTCCGGGGTCCTACCTGATCCAATTCGGTAAACGGCGCTTCTACAATGTCACCGTCGAAGAGCGCTAGTGCCGGCCGGTGAGCCCGCGCGGTGCGCAGCGCCACCGCGATGAGCGTGTTGCTGGGATTCTGACAACCGGTGGTGACGAACACGCTGCCGTCGGCAACGTGTTTCCCTAGGCCCTGACTCCCGCCGAGCTCGCACAGACCGCCACGGCTGTGGGGCAGTCCGGCCAGGGTTTTGGGGCGGCTCGAGCCCCGGAGAAGTCGGGATTGGCGACGTCCGCCATGCACTGCGTATCGAGCGGCCCTTATAGGCGTGCACCGTCTGGTCGAGGTAGCTGCCGAGCCCGTCGATGCAGTTGTGAAACATCAACCGGGTGCCGATTCGTCCGCTGGCGTCGGGCAGGCGGCAGAGCAGCGCCAAACGTGCGGACTCGATCGCGGAGGCGGCCAGCACGACCCGATCGGCACTCTCGGCGCCGGCATTACCCTGCGGTCGAGATAGGAGACATCCGTGGCCCGGCGGCCAGCGACGTTGACTTAGGCGACGGTCGTCTCCGGCTGCAAGTGCACCCCGCCCAGTCTTCAGCGCCCGCCGCGGCGGGGCAAGTGCGCAGGGAGGCCGATCTGAGCTGCCCGCCGCTGCCGACGGGATCGGCCACACCTTAGGAGCGTTTGGCGATCGCCGCCCAAGTCGCGATGGAGCCCGAATCGAAGGCATCGGCACCCCGCTCACCGTAATCCTGTTCGCGGGCAAACGGTTTGGGCTGGCGCAAATCGGTTGATCGGGTGGGTATTTGCTGCGCGACGGTGAGGTCATTCAGCCACCATGGATGAGCTCGCGAATCGCTGATGGTGCGAAGGCTGAGGGGAGCTGAGACCCCGACCCGCATAATGCGAGAAGCCCGGGTCGGTGACCGCCACCTGCTGTGCAGGCCGGCGCAAAGCGAAGATCCGACCGGCTCGTGCCCCCGCTGATTGCAGGGCTGATCCGACGCCGTCGCGCGGTTGGCGAATCCGGAACAACTGGCGCATCATCGGCCTATGAGACGAGAAGTGGGCGCCGAGCTCGAAGTCGAAATCACCGCGCCCACGACCCTTGAGTTTCAGATTGCCGTTGCTCCGCATCCCCGCACTGAGGTCTTCGAATCGCTCCGGTTTGCCTTGAACGGACGGCCCATCGAGCCGTTGGAAGTCAGTGGACTGCACGGCAACCGGATCCATAAGTTCGACGCGGCGGAGGGCACGCTGACGGTGGACTACGCGGCGACCATCGTGGGTCAGACTGACCCGGCTCCGGTGACCGAATACGATCTGTCGATGTATTTGCGGCCCAGCCGCTACGCCGAGGCCGACAAGTTCTATGGTTTCGCCGCAACCGAATTCGGCAACGACAGCGATTCGGCCACGCTGTTGGAGCACGTGAGCTCATGGGTGGGTACCAGGCTGAACTATGTGCCAGGCTCCAGCGATCCAATCGACGGCGCGGTGGACACGTTGCTCGCCGGCGAAGGTGTGTGCCGCGACTACGCGCATCTGGTGGTGGCGCTGCTGCGTGCGGTCAATGTCCCGGCCCGCTTGGTGTCCGTGTACGCGCCGGGCGTGTATCCGATGGACTTCCACGCGGTGACCGAGGCGTTCGTCGAAGGGCAATGGCGGGTGGTCGATGCGACTCTGCTAGCGCCGCGGCAAACCCTGGTGCGCATAGCCACCGGCCGCGATGCTGCCGACACGGCGTTCCTCGATAACCACCACGGCGCGATCACGCTGAACCAACTGGCGGTGAACGCCGTCGTTGACGGCGACTTGCCTTGCGATTCGATCGACCAACTGGTTTCCATCCGCTGACGACGGTTCATCGTTGAAAGTAGCCGCGGCACAGTGTGGTTACCGTCGCTAGACCGACGGGCTTGCCGGGGAACCCCACGGCCCTAGACTGCGGCTTTTGTGTTGCGGCCGCCGTTCGTGCTGGACAACCCGAGTAGGATGGGAATTATTCGGTGATACCTCGTATGTGACTGGTCAAAGCCATGTCGTCGCCGATTCGAATGATCTGGCCGGTCTTGCGGTCAAGACGGGATCGTCGCCATGACGCTACAAAACGGCCGCACGGATGTCACGCGCCACCACGCTCCGCCGGTACACACACCGCGTTTGCGCCTAAAGCCCAAGGCGCCCTGCGTCGGGTATGTCGATGGGGCATGGTGGCCGCACAGTGACGACCTCACCGCAGACCTGACAGATCTGCTGGCGGTGCTCTCAGTTCGACTCGGGCCGGTTGACCGCGTGATCTACAAACTCGACGAATGGGCGAAGGCACCCAAGAAATTCGCACACGACGGCCGAACGGTACGACTCGACGGATATCACCTCCAGCCGATTAGCACCCTCGAAGTCCTTGGGCTTAACGGCAAGAGAATCGTGCTCTTGGTGGTTTCCCCGCAGGCGGACCCAGACCAAGCACACGCCATCATGATGACCGCAGCCGGCCCGAACAATGCTTTGACCGTCAGCAGCCTCCTGAACTTGAGCACGGAGGAAACTGAGCCCCGGGTAAGTTCGTAGGGCCGCGATCGCTCAGCAGCGCTGGGAATCAACGAACCCGTGCTATATCGGCTTCGCATAGCCCCTCGACGATCGGCGTGACGCGCGCGCCGCGGGTCGGCCCGTGATGATCGTAATCCTCCGGCCTCGAGGTATCACCGCGAGACATCTCGCCGTCAGCGGCGCGCTACAAACATTCTCTCGCCCCGGGCCACGCGGACAATGCATTCGGCGGTCTCGAATGCCCGGGAATCGCGATGCGCCGGCTCGATCGGTAAGCACGCAGCCTGGCGCAAAACCATTACCGCGAGTGCCATACCAGTGCGGTGCGGAACGATCAGAAGCTTCGCCCGCTTATCGCGGCCGCGAACCGTCATCACGTGCGGACGTGTATCCCGCGACCAGCCCCAGCTCAGATCCGGCTGGCCCTGCAACGATGACCAGTTGACGTTGATATCGACGACCTCGCCTAGTCGGACTTCCAAAACAGAGACCAATTCGGGCAGCTCTAGCGAGATCAGCCCCGTGCGGGGCCACCACGCTCCGTCAATCTCGTTCCCGAGCCGGGACGCCAGAGTGAGCCGCACCGGGCTCGCCACGCGCCGCACGCCGCCCGTCCCGGAACTGCGTGGGGTCGACTCTTCAGCCGAGGCGGCCGAGGCAGTCAACCCCTCGAACCGTTGCTCCACTGAGTCTAGGATGACGTCCGTTGTCGCATTCTGTTGAGACACAACGGCACCGATCAACCCATCTGCGCGATTCATGGGACAACCCTTCGCATTTCGAGACGATCGGCCCGCGAGACGGACCGACGGAGGAATCGCGTTGTCGTCATCGCGTTCGCGGAATGACATTCGAGGCCAGCGCCGACAACGAAAAACGGCTCTACATCTAGGTTACTCCACTACCTACGTTCACCGTCGCGCGCATCACAATTGTCGCCGCCTGCCATGGCAAAATTATTAGACGGGAGCGTCACGGTGACGCACGTTGTTTCCAACCCTTCAAGCGTGACTCGATTGGCGCTATGCGAACGCGACCACACCCCCGGTGCCGTGGACGGCCCTTGGTGGCCCTTGTAACGCACAATATTTGGCCTGCGCAATTGGATGCTATACCCTCCGCGGCAATACAAGATGGCGATTTTCGGCTACTCCGCGACGAGGTATCAGACGCGACTCCTGGCGAGCGGCAGATCTCAATAGTGTTGCATTAAGCAGCATTCGGTGTAATAGCTAGCGGGTGGACGATCCGTCGTCGGTCGCGTTGCACTCGGACCACATCTCAGACATACCGACTTGCCGGTCACGTACCTAGCCTCGATTCTTCGTACCGGTTGATTTGAGCTGTTGGTCGGCCCGGGTTGGTTTGTGGTGAGTGTTTTCGGGTTTGGGTGTGTTGAGGGGCCCCGTGTCGCCGGGATGGGCGGGCTGTCCTGGGGCCGGTGGGCCTTTCGTGCTCGTTGGGGTTGGTGGGGTCGCGGATCAGGGGAAGGTGGCGCGGATGCGGCGGGCGGAGCGGCTCCGGCCGTCCACGCCGCGGTCCTGGCCGTCGCGCGGGCACCATGCACCCTCGCCAGATGTGCTGCGTCGATACGGTCGACCGATCAACCGCCACATCGTCGTCAACGCTGCCGCACCGAACACATGCTCACGGTCCCCGCACAACTGGCCCACCCCGTCAACGCAGTCCGCTCCGTCGGCGACCGCAGCAGCCAGATCCGCGAACACCTGCCCAGGCGAATACACCCAAGGGCCACGATAGGTGTCCGATAAGCGGCTGTGACCTGTGCTGATAACCCGGTCTGGTCGGCGAGCTCACGCAACAGACCGATACCGGCATGTGACACCACGCCATGACCATCGGCAGAGACTTCACCCGCGCCGCCACCGCGATCCTCTTCACCTGCGAAGTGCCTTCCTGCCGGGGTAATTGCACCGTAGAGACGTCCGATTATCCCCTGCAGGACAGGCACTTTCGTTTATCTAGACCCCTTCACACGCAACACGTGCGAAAAATCCGGGCTAGTCGGCAGCCGTTATGGGCATGGGGGGCCGACACGGGCCGAAGGGGCGTAGACTCTGAGAACCGGGACCAACACAGGCCCCCAACATCAAAGGGCCGCGATGTCTGATAAATCTCCCCGGCAAACGATGACCAAGAAATCGGGTAAGTCCCTCAAAGAGAAACGCGCGGCGAAGCGTGGCAAGGCCGACCAGGTCTCGCAGACGGAATCTTTGCTACATACCAAGAAGCACTGAGGCATACCAAGAAGCACTGAGGCGACAGCGTTCTTTGAAGTCCGGATCGATCATTGCGACCGGCGCATCGCCGAACCCGATATCTACCACAATATCTGGGACACAAAGTCGTTGAAGGAGACCCGCCAGGCCCGAACTGGATCACCCGGTTCGACTGATCACTATTTCTTGGTTGATTTGTGTTACGGTTAGTTTCGGATGTATATAGTATTACATCCACTTGTGAAAAGAAAGAGAAGCTAAGTATGACGCAGGGAACTGTGAAATGGTTCAACAACGACAAGGGTTTCGGCTTTATCGCCCCTGACGGCGGCGCAAAAGATGTGTTCGTCCACCATTCTGAGATCAAAGGGGACGGGTTTCGCTCCCTTGAGGAAAATCAACGAGTTCAGTTCGAGGTCAGCCAGGGGCCTAAAGGTCCTCAGGCCGTGGGAGTGACCGCCCTGTAGCGATTCGGCCTGAAACCCCTGGGGCGGACTAGGTACCGTCCCGGTTTGCCGGGGGCTTAGCAGCCGACCCAGGGGTTTGGGCAATCGTCGAACGACTTTCCCGCAACGGCAAACGCATTCGGCGGAGGGTAACCACCGTCGCTGAATCACGTTGTTGGTGTGCGTCCATGCCACGTGCTTAACACACTGATCCGATGTTGGGCTCCGGATTGGCGCGCTCGGCGTCGCCCGGGTCCGCGGCGGTGAGCGTGCCGAGGATGGACCGGGCGGCGGTGCGCTGCGCCCGCTGCGTCCCCGGATCAGGCCGATCGCCTGATCGATCACCGGGCGCGTCGACAGCGCCGTCTGCAACTGGACGGTCAATGCCAGCGCGTGCGCGAGGATCTGCGCGTTGTGCACCGCCAGCGCCGCGGGTTTGGCGAACAACTCGCCCAATTCGGCGGCATGCTCATCGAAGACGTCTTTGCTGTGGGCGTAGACATTCATCGCCCCGATCGCCTGGCCCGACAGCAGCATCGGCAGCGATTAGCGCACTGTGCACACCCACGCGGCCCACTCGCGGACCGAACAGCGGACACATCTTCTCCCCCACCCAACGACCCCGACCGCACCGCGCGCCGCTCCAGTGCCGTGGTGATGCAGGGCCCCTCCCTCGGATGTCGACGGCTTACCGTTGGGGTTGCTGAGCGCGCGGCGGGCTAGCGCTGATGCCGCCGATTTGCGGGCCGGGATAGATGCCTTGGCGGCCTTGGTGGCGGGCAGCCTGGGGTTGCCTGAGTTGCTGGCCGAGGTGTCGACGTTCGCGGTGCATCCCAGCGTCCGCCAGAGCCCCGGCGACGTCGTCCGCGGCGCACCGGCCGCAAGATGGTTATTACCTCAGATTTTAGCCGCGCTCGTACAGCCAACGATCGGTCACACGCGATCGGGAGCAGTCGAGCGCGTGTAGCATCAGTGATAGCTGAGAATCAGCTGGTCCGGGATGAGTTCCGCTGTCCGCCGCAGAACTCGAGGAGCATCGGCTCCGAGACCCGACACTCCGGTGATCGTTTGCCCGGGGGATCACATGACGGCTTCACCTGCTGTCCCAGCTCACCGATCGGCCCGCCAGGGCCATCCCGCCTGCAGCGATTGGTCGTGGGGAGCCGACTCCCGCCACGGTCCGCCCTTGCGGATCTGATGGCGCCGATAGGAGCCCGTACCCCAACGCGCGAGCACGAAGCCGCGCCTACCGCTAACCGGTACCCAGTTTCCAAAGGTCGTCCGCACACCTGCTGCGCCGTTGACAGCCCTCGCAACAAACACCGATTTTTCTCCATACCGATCGATTGGAATCAGCATGTCCGCTGTCGCCGAGCCAAAGTTGTCTGACCGTTTCGTGCTGCCGGATCGCGGCGTTCTTTCCCACCCGTGGGAAGATCACACAGCACGTTTAGAGATCCGCCGGTTGAACTCATCGTTGGCCATCATCGGAGCTCACGGCGAGATCGACGCATCCAACGCCAGCATTCTGGCCGAGTCCACGCTGGCGCATCTCACAAGCTGCCGTGGGCTGATCCTTGATCTGCGCAGTCTGGATTTCTTTGGGGCCAAGGGTTTCTCGGCGCTACTCAAGGTCTCCGCCGGCTGCGCCCGCGCCAGCATAAGCTGGGCGCTCGTACCTGGTGCAGTCGTTTCACGCTTGCTCCGGATCTGCGACCCACAAGGCGTGCTGCCCGCGGCCAACTCCCTCGTCGCGGCGCTGGCCGAACAACTTCGCACGACCGAAGTGGCCCGGTGCGCAAGTGACCAAGAGGATGGACAGGCTATTAACGGCGCGCCTAGTGTCCTGCACCGGGAATTCGTTGAAGATATGAGTTGAGGCGTTCGAGGATTTCGTCGGCGCTTTTGGTCCAGGTGAATGGCCGTGGGTTGGTGTTCCAGTTCGTGATCCAATCTCGGATGTCTTTTTCCAGGGCCTGGATCGAGCGGTGTGCACCGCGGCGCAGTTTCTTGTCCGTCAACAGGGCGAACCAGCGCTCGACCTGGTTGAGCCAAGACGAGTATGTCGGGGTGAAGTGCATGTGGAAACGAGGGTGTGCAGCAAGCCATTTGGTGATCACTGGTGATTTGTGGGTGGCGTAGTTGTCACAGATCAGGTGCACGTCCAACTCGGTGGGAACCTGGGCGTCAAGCTTGGTCAGGAACTTCTTGAACTCGGTCGCCCGGTGCCGGCGGTGGATCGATCCGTAGACCTGACCGGTGGCCACATCCAGGGCGGCGAACAAGGTCGTGATGCCGTGGCGCACGTAGTCGTGAGTGCGGCGCTCGGGTAGCCCGGGCATCATCGGCAACACCGGTGCGGTGCGGTCCAAGGCCTGAATCTGCGACTTTTCGTCCACGCAGAGCACCAACGCCTTCTCCGGGGGATCGAGATACAACCCGACCACGTCGCGGACTTTAGCGATGAACTGCGGGTCATTGCTGATTTTGAAAGTGTCGACCAGGTGCGGCTTGAGCCCGAACGCCTTCCAGATCCGGCCCACCGTGGACTTTGACATCCCGGACTGCTTGGCCATCGACGCCCGTGACCAGTGCGTGGCTTCCGCCGGGGTGCGCTCCAAGGTGGCCACCAGCACCGCCTCGACCTGCTCATCGGTGATAGTGCGCGGTCCACCCGGGCGGGGATCGTCGCTGAGGCCGTCGAGGCGATCCTCGAGGAACCGTTGCCGCCATTTGCCCACCGTCTGCGGCCACACCCTCTCCTCTGTGGCGACCTCCTTGTTGGATTTGCCTGCCGCGCAACCCAACACGATCCTCGACCGCTGCGCCAACGCCTGCGAGGACTTCGCCCTCCGCGCCCACCGCTGCAACGTCTCGCGTTCGTCGTCAGTCAACACCAACTCAGCAACCGGCCTGCCTCTACCTGCCACCAGCCAAGTCTACTATTATTTAACGAATTCCCGGCGCACGACACACTAGCGCGATCACCGTGACGGCGACATACACGCTCTTGCGGCGGTCGGACGCCCAGTAGAACACGCCCGGTCGAACCCTGTTGACCCGGGCCTAGTCGATGCCGCCCCGGTCTTTGCCTTCGCGGACGCGCGGGTCGCGACGCCGTTGGCGGACCGCTGCGATCGCTGTATTGAGCCCGCGGCGCCGCCCGGACGTTAGGCCGGTCTCGGTGAAACCGGGCTCCAGTCCGCTGAACATCCGCTCGCTGCGGGTCTCCGGAGCGTCGTCAGCGGTATCGCGCAAGTAGCGGTCCGGCAGCGACAATTTGGCAATCGTGCGCCACGCCTTGCCGTACTGCATCAGGAACGAATCCGTGGTGTACGGGAGGTCGTACTTGTCGCAGAGCTGCCTAACCCGCAACGAGATCTCATGGAGCCGGTTGCTGGGCAGATCGGGGTAGAGGTGATGCTCGATCTGGTGGCACAGGTTGCCGCTCATGAACCGCATCGCCGGCCCTGCGTCAAAGTTGGCACTGCCCAGCATCTGGCGCAGATACCACCGACCGCGGGTTTCGTCGATCATGTCGGTCTTCGTGAATTTGTCGGCGCCATCGGGGAAATGCCCACAGAAGATCACCGCGTCGGTCCATATGTTGCGGATCACGTTGGCCACTATGTTGGCCTTCAGCGTCGATTTGTAGGTTGCCACCGGCGACAGCGAGGTCAGCGCCGGGAACACGACGTAGTCCTTGACCACCTGCCTTCCGGCCTTTGCTGCAAACTCGCGCATGAGCCGGACGTTGGTTGCGCGGTCCGGGCCGTCCTTGAAGAGCTTGGTGAACTCGATGGGCTGGAAGCCAATTCCCCATTCAAATCCGAGCGCGAGGATGGCGTTGACCAGCAGGTTGCCGATGTTGAAGGGCTCCCAGGGCTGGTCACGGGTAACTCGCAGGACGGTGTAGCCTACGTCGTCATCCACGCCGAGGATGTTCGTGTATTTGTGGTGCTGAAAGTTGTGGGTTAAGCGCCAATGTTTTGACGCCCCAACCATGTCCCACTCCCATGTCGAGGAGTGGATCTCGGGATCGTTCATCCAGTTCCACTGGCCGTGCATGACATTGTGGCTGATCTCCATGTTCTCGATGATCTTGGCCAGACTGAGGGTCGCCGTCCCCGCCCACCATGCCGAGCGTTTCGAGCTTGCGGTCAGCACGAGCCGGCCGGCTAAGTCGAGGGCACGTTGCGCGGCGATGGTGCGGCGGATATAGCGCGCGTCGCGCTCGCCACGGGAATCCTCGATGTCCTGCCGGATCGCGTCCAGCTCAACGGCCAGATTCTCGATGTCGGCGTCGGTCAGATGAGCGAAGGCCGGAATGTCGGTAATCGCCATCCTCTGCTCCCTTTCGTTTGGGCGTATATGTCTGGTTCCCAGCGGCAACGAAGAACCGGAACCACCGCAACCGCAGCGGCAAGCCGACAAGCGCCTAATCGACCGCTACCCAGATCGGTTGACACGACGAACGGCCAGGCTACGGACTTCAGCCGAGAATGGTTAGTGGTCGTGCGGCTCCTTCTGGGTGGGGACTCAGTGGTCTGGGTAGCGGACTCAGCTGTTTCCGATATCTCCGGATGGATCCAGTTCGTCTGCGCGCTAACACTGTTCGTTGAGTTGGCCGCGGGAGGTGGCTACCTCGCGCCGATGAGCGGCAGCTTGTTGCAGACCGGAGGCTTGGGCAGCGTCGACGTCGGCTTCGGCTAGCCGAGCCGAGTAGCCGTTGACTAACTCTGGTCAGTTAGTAGTGGCGGCGGCTTAGTAGTAGTGGCGGCGGCCGCCGACGGCGTGCCCCATCCGTCCCATCAGCGCCAGTAACAGGCCGACGACGAGGAGGATGACGCCAAGGACCAACACAACATGGGCGTACACGAAGGTGGGGACGAGGGTGGGGAGCAGATACCCGAGGACGATAAGGATGATTCCGAGAACGATCATGACGTTTTACCTAGTTTCTCTGTAGATGTTTGGGAGGGGGGTTGCCCAGGTTAGAAGGCGTCATTTAGCTTGGCCCCCGGCTGGTTTGGCGTTGCCATGCCTGAGCTGGGGCGTCCTTCGGTGCGCGGCCGGTATTACCGACACGGCTGTTTCTCGTTCGGTCGCCGGTCAATTGGCCGACGAACCGACGGGCACGGGCGCGGGTGACCCGCATTTGGTGGTGTTCCGAATTCCGGGCTAACGAGGGAATTAGCGAAAGTTGCATGCAGACTCGACGGCAACGGGTAGACATCGGATTGTGCGGCACGAGCGAACGCTCATCAAGTTCAGCGGCGTACAGCCAAACTCTCACCGGACTGGCTGAAGGACTCAGCACTAACAACGCTACCCCTCTCGGGGACCCTTCGCTAGTTGTTCTGACCTGACAGGTTAGGCACACGGGGTGGCGGGTGACTGGCCACCGAGCGCGCCGTGTCCGCAGCGATGATGTAGGTGTGCAGCCAGTGGTAACGGCCTGGTAACCTTCGGTGTCGCTGCGGTAGAGCCGGGCGTGGGACCCGTTGGGGCTCAACGACTCGCGCGACTACGCGGAGCACCTCCAGCGGGCTCGCGCGGCGCCGGTGATCGGAGTCGGGACAGACGGCCGGTCCGAAATGGCGGTGAGTCGGCCGTGCACTATCAACCCACGTCCGACTTGTACCAATTCCCGATAGTTGGGGGATCGTCAGAACGGATAGTTAGATTCGTTACCCCCTCCTGAGCGCCTGGGCCGTGGTCGCTTGCCGCGAGTTGTGCGACTCCCAAACCCCAACCCCTGAAGCTGAAGCTCTCGCCGGTGGTGGCATCGGTGACCTCGAGCGCCGCGGGATCGAAGACGATCGCGCTGTTGTTTTCGAGATCCAGTCGCCAGAGTGGTAGCTGCGCGATTGCCTCGAGGCGGGCACGAACCTCCTCGGTAGTTGCGTACTTGGGGCCGCTGGCGACGGTCTGGTCTAGCCGATGAACCGTAAATTGCTGCGTGGATTGGTCCTCGACGCTCGTGGTCGCGGTGACCGCGTACCCCAGTGGTTGCGATATCTCGTTGAGCCGATTGCACTCGCCGGCAACATCAGTCATATGCTGCGCTTGCTCTTTGTCGATCATTTAGTCCCTCTCAACGGCATATCACCGGCCCGTGATCATTGTGAACTGCTGACCATCAACGGCGGGAGTAATTGGCCACACCGCCCAGCGGCACTAGTCGGCTCGCCGACCAGTTGCAGATGGTGGCCGTGCTCACGAGCTGCGCGGCAAACCCCTAGCGCACCGGGACACCGCAGTAAACTGGCCGAACCCTAGGTCTCCGCATATGCGACCGCACACCCACCGAAGACTGGGTCGAGATGTTCGCGCACCTAACTGCAGACACTGCTGATCGATTTCCCGGCGTGGTTGTCGTTGGCTTGGCCGCTAACACAATTCGGTTCTCTCGGGTTGGAGGCGAAGGGGTTACATCTAACACGACACATTCGTCTAACGGATTCCGCTGGCACACAACGCAGCAGCAGACGTAGCCGACCGCGCCGTGCTTAACACTCAGCCGATGTTGGGCTCCGGATCGGCGCTCTCGGCGTCGCCCGAGTCCGCGGCGGTGAGCGTGCCGAGGATGGACCGGGCGGCGGTGTGTCGATCGGTGCCCGCGCCATCAGCTTGGGTGTCGAGTTCCGAACCAGCTTGCCCCGGCGTGTAGCCGCGGCCGATGAGGACCCCGATGGCCTGATTGATGACCGACGCCGCTGGCAGACATGTCCCGGCGTCGGGCCCGGCCGGGACGCTCAGATGCTGATCGAGCACGAAGTCGCCGGGCCGGCGCCCGGTTAGCCATGACAGGTCCGCGGTGAGGTCGACGAATGTTCCGGGCGTCCCCGCGTAGAGGATGAGGGCAACCGACCGCGGTGCCCGTCCGTCACCGACACCGGCACCGACACCGGCACCGGCACCGGCACCCGGCAGCATCAGCCGAAGCGAGGTACGAACATTGTCGGCCGCGCCATCCTCAAGGGTGGTGAACGCGAACGGCGGATCACTGCCCTCGGCGGTCACGCTCAGACCGAGATAGGTGGGCACCGCCGCTTGGGCGTCGACGCCCAATTGGTGCAAACTGCGCACCACATCGGTGCCGGGCTCATCCAGGGCGGCGGTGAGGATGCCCAAATCAGCAACCAGGGCCGCACCGATCTTCATGAGGATCTGCTCCGCTGGGCGCTCCCGAGCGCGGATCGATCTCCGGTGCCGAACAGGCGAGCCGCCTGCGCGGTGGGGAACTCGCGACGCGGCCAGGACCCGTCGCGTTGACTGTTTCCCCACCCTTCAACCTACGCGCGTCACACCGTGCAGCGACAGTGGCGCCCGCGGTCGACCTGGCGCCTCGGGCTCAGGTGGGGTTGTGCCGGGCGTGCGCGCGGCGCACGGCTTCATCGACCATGTGTTGGGCCACGTCAGCCAATTTGCGGTGTTCAGCTTGGCTGATCGCGCGCAACTGAGTGAACGCCTCCTCGGCGCTGCGCCCGCTGCGTCCCCGGATCAGGCCGATCGCCTGATCGATCACCGGGCGCGTCGACAGCGCCGTCTGCAACTGGACGGTCAACGCCAACGCGTGCGCGAGGATCTGCGCGTTGTGCACCGCCACCGCCGCGGGTTTGGCGAACAGCTCGCCCAATTCGGCGGCATGCTCATCGAAGACGTCTTTGCCGTGGGCGTAGACATTGATCGCCCCGATCACCTGACCCGACAGCAGCATCGGCAGCGATAGCGCACTGTGCACACCCAGGCGGCCCACTCGCGGACCGAACCGCGGCCACATCTTCTCCCCACCCAACGACCCCGACCGCACCGTGCGCCGCTCCAGTGCCGCGGTGATGCAGGGTCCCTCCTTGAGGGTCACGTACTGAATCTCGTCGATCTCGGCGACAAACGGGGCGCTGGCCGCCAACGCCTCCACGATGTTGTCCACCCGGTCGAGCCGCAACAAGGTCACCCCGGCACCCTCAGCGCCCGGTATCGCTTGCACCGCGAACGTCGACACCTCGGCCAGCAACTCAGGCAACCCCAGACTGCCCGCCACCAAGCCCGCCAAGTCGTCTATCCCGGCCCGCAAATCGGCGGCATCAGCGCTAGCCTGCTCCGCGCTCAGCAACCCCAACGGTAAGCCGTCGACATCTTTGGTGAACTCCGTCATACCTGCGCTCAATGATCCAATAATCTCGGTGGAGCTGGGAATCGACTCCGAAGCCCAGCGCCCTATCGGTGACGCAACCGTCACGCGATGGTTGTCAAGACCATAGTAATGCCGGCGGGGTGCTCTGCCGCGCGCCGGCAGCGCAAAGACGCACTTTCGCCCGTCAGAAACCGGCGGGGCCAGCAACCAATGAGGCAGTTGTTGGCCGATACGTGCAGTCCAACGGGTGTAGGGTCAAGGGAGCTGAGAATTTCAGCTGGTCCGGGATGAGTTCGGCCGTCCGCCGCTTGACTCAAGGAGCATTGGCTCCGAACCCTCGCACGCCGGTGATTAAGTGCACTTCAGGTCACCATGACCACTTCGCTTGCTTTCGGTGCCAACGTCGGCGTTTCCCTGATAGATGTGCCGCCCCGGACCGAACCCATTGATGATCCGCAGGCATCCTTGGAGGCCGCCGTGCAGTGGCACTTCAGCCCCGACACCGGATCGCGGTACTGGCTCAACCGGGCGAAGACGCTCGGGTTCAAGCGGCGGACCGATGTAAAGACCTTCGAGGACCTGCGTCGACGACCCGGTGAAGGGCCGGCGGTGACCAAATGTGTACAGCGGCCATCAACCCAGTTACGTTGTGGCGCAAAAGATCCCTGACGACCGCGACATGACGGGCTTCCTCATACGCAACAACGGCTTCATCCGCGACTGAGGGCGGAACCCCAGGTTCGTCGATATCTATGAAGGACATGCCATGAAAGCTTTGATCATCCTGGTTACGGTGCTCCTCGTTGTCGCCGTTATCACGTTGTCGCTGTCGATCAGAGTGGTGACCCAATACGAGAAGGGTGTGTTATTCCGCCTCGGCAAGGTGGTGGGTGTTAAGGACCCCGGGCTGGCCGTGATCATCCCAGTCATCGATCGGCTGATGAAGGTGTCGCTGCGAATTGTGACGATGCCGATCCAGTCCCAGGGCATCATCACCCGCGACAACGTCAGCGTCGACATTTCGGCGGTGGCCTACTTCCGGGTTGTCGACGCGGTGAAATCGGTGATCGCCATCGAGAACGTCCACGCCGCGATCAACCAGATTGCACAGACCACGCTGCGCAAGGTCGTCGGCCAGCACACCCTTGACCAGGCGCTGTCGGAGACCGACACCATCAACGCCGATATCCGAAAGATCCTCGACATCGCAACACTCGAATGGGGTGTCGAAGTGACACTGGTCGAGCTCAAAGACATCCAGTTGCCCGACAGCATGAAGCGCGCGATGGCTCGCCAAGCTGAGGCCGAGCGCGAGAAGCGAGCCAAAATTATTGCGGCAGAGGGCGAATCGATGGCCGCGGCCGCGTTGGGTGAGGCATCGGACACGATGATGGCACACCCGTTGGCCTTGCAACTGCGCAACCTGCAAACCCTTGTCGAACTCGGCGTGGAGAAGAACACCACCATCGTGTTCCCGGCGCCTCTCATGAGTGCGATCGGTGAACTGGGCGCCTTCCTCGCCAGAGAAAGCGCTGCCGCCGCGCCCTCGCCGCAACCGACGCAACCGACTCAACCCGGGCAGCTGCCCGCGAACGGCCTGGTTCCGGGCCTGACATGAAGGCCGTTTGAGCTGGATAGATGCGAG
>CAVVLC010000035.1:0-60741 GCA_963748885.1 uncultured Actinomycetota bacterium | reverse complement strand
CTGGATCACAAGGGCCGTTTGGGTGTCGATCGGCTGGTCGCCGAGCTGGCCAAGCTGGGCCGGCGCCACTCGCCCAGGCGTGTCCGCCGCCTCGCCCGCGCCGCAGGTCTGACCTGTGTGCATCCGCGTCCTTACCGCGCCACGACGATCCACGACAAGGCCAACAGCGACGGCCTGGTCGACCTCGTCGGGCGTGAGTTCGTGCCAGACGGGCCGAACCAATTGTGGTTTACCGATATTACGTATATTCGGACGTGGGCCGGCTGGGCGTATTTGGCCGCAATTATCGACGGCTATTCCCGCAAGGTCGTCGGCTGGTCGGTGGACAGTCAGATGCGCACGAGTTTGGTCACCGACGCGTTGAGGATGGCAGTGGAACGGCAGCGGCCGGGAATCGGGGATGTTGTAATACATTCTGATCGCGGCTGTCAGTATACGAGTATCGACTTCCGTGTTCTCGCGTTGGCGAACGGCATCATTCCGTCGGTCGGCCACACCGGCATTTGTTACGACAATGCCATGGCGGAATCTTTCAACGCGACCATTAAGAAGGAACTCATCCACTTGCACACCTGGCCCACGATGCGTGCAGTGAGAAAGGCGGTTTTCGAGTACATCGAAGTCTACTACAATCGTAAACGCCCGCACAGCGGCATCGGAAATGCGGCGCCATGTGAATTCGAGCACAATTCACTCCAAACGATTGACAGTGAAATGGCCGCAACGGCATGATTTCGAGTGTCTACGAAAGTGGGGGTACTCCAACCCAATGCATGACGCGGGACTTCTACGATGCCGAGGATGCGACGTATCGCGAATTTTGGGAGCCAGATGGCAGCCTGCATTGGGGTTTCTTCGAGGACGATAACACCGGCTTTATCGAAGTTCGCCGAAGTTTTGGGATTGCGGCGCTCGGTCGGCGTCGATGACGGATTTTTCGATTTGGGCGGGCAGTCCTTGTCTGCGGTCCGGTTGGTGGCGCGCATTGCAGCTGAAGTGGGGGTCGAGGTTCCACCGGGCGATGTTCGAGGCGCCCACCATGGCCGACATGGTTGCCGCGCAGCATCGCCAGCAGCAATCCGAAGGCGACCACGCCGACGATGTGCCAGGTCGTCGACTCGGCGGTATCGCGCGGGCGCGTCACGTTGCGGGCGTGCCTCGACCGTTTCTATTCCGCGGTTGCGGTGTGACGATGCCGGGGTTCTGGTATTCGGTTTCGGCTAATCCATTCTTCGATTATTTGAGCTGCCATTCCTGATCCTTCACGGAGTATGGACCTGTGATCTGCTGGGACCTTTCGCACGGTTTGCGATTGGTCCCAGGGTTCGGCTAAGAAATACTCGAGTTCTCCGGATTCGGAAGGCAGTCCCCAGGGTTTTGTGCACTGCAGGAATAGCACATCCGTTTCGAGTGGTCCCCTGTACAGACCCCGGGTTATATCCGTCCACGTCACCGCCGCGGTGAACTTAGTTACAAGATTACCCGCCTTGTACATCCTCGCTTCTTCGGCGGTTTCATCCGTAATGTCCTTTACGAAGTCTCGGAGCAGTGAGTCTGCGGCGTTGGCCCCCGATTTGAAAGTGTCAAGTAGTGCCACGCCACTCAGGTTCGCGTTTTGAATGTCCTCGAAATGCTTTGCCAGGGCATAGGCCACGTATCCGCCTGACGAGTAGCCGGCGAGGACGAAAGGTTTGTCGTCCGCCAGCGTGGTTACTACGTGTGCGAGCAACTCGATTGCGGCTTCGGAGGAATGAGGTAGGGCTTCGCCCTGGAGAAATCCGGGCAGCGGAATAGCCGATACCGGCCGTACCTCTTTGAATTTGGATGCGATACGAAGATATTTGTGCACGCCGGTATTAGGGACTGATGTGCACAGGAATATCAGATGGGGCAAAGAAGGTCCATGAGTAAACGTCGTTGGAGGGGAAGCGATGTGCGGGGGCATGCCGGGACACGATTGGATTGTTGGTCGGAGTATCGCTGCCGCTTTCAGCAGATTCAGTGCTTCCTGTGTTTTTCCCGAGCGAAAGCCCTCTCTGAGTAGCAACCCAAGCGAATCCTCGGCTACGCCAGACCCCGAAGCCCCATTGATTGATTGCGCTGGTTCTCTTAGAGCGACGGTCGAATTACGCGACGCGTCGTACTCACCGGCTTCACCGAGCAGGTCGGCCAAATAAGCGACGACCGCTGCCGGGCTGGGGTGGTCGAGCACCAGGGTGGCCGGCAGGCTCAGGCCGGTCTGTGCGGACAAGCTGTTGCGTAGTTCCAGGGCGGCCAGTGAGTCGGTGCCGAGGTCTTTGAACAGCCGGTCGGGGTTAAGGGTGGTGGGGTCGGGGTGAGCCAGCACGGCGGCGGTAGCCCTGGTAACCAATGCGGTCAGGGTGGCGTGTTGTTGCTCGGCGGTTTGGGAGACGAGTTGGGTGCCAAGGGTATGGGAGTTGGCCGCGCTAGCGGCGATCGGGCGGGTGGAGGTCAACCCGGACAAGACCGCCGGCAAGCTGTTGCGGTGGGCGTGGCGGGCAAGCGTGGCGGTATTGAAGGGGGCGGGGATCAGCAGTGGCTGCTGACAGGTCAGGGCGGCATCGAACAACGCCAAACCCTGTTCGGCGGTGATCGGAATAAACCCGGCTCGCGCTAGGCGGGCTTGATCAGCGCCGCCCAGGTGGCTTGTCATTCCCGATGGTGTTTGCCAGTGGCCCCAGGCCAGACTGATTCCGTTGTGGTGGTGGTGGGCCAGGGCGTCAAGCACAGCGTTGGCGGCGGCGTAGTTAGCTTGCCCGGGAGCCCCTAAAATCCCTGCGGCCGAGGAGAACACGATAAACGCGTCCAGGTCCATGGCCTCGGTGAGTTGATACAGATGCCAGCCGCTATCTGCCTTGGCGGCCAGCACGGCATCCAGTTGGGTGCCGGTCATCTCGGTGATTACCCCGTCGGCCAGGACGGCGGCGGTATGGATGATTGCGCCCAACGGATGGGCGGTGGGGATGGAGTCCAGCAGCGCGGACGACTCGGCGGTGTTGGCGGTATCGCACGCACTAATCCTGACGCGGGCGCCCAACCGGCTCAACCGGTTTTGCAGCTGTTCGGCGCCGTTGGCGGCCGGGCCACGCCGCGAAACGAGCAGCAAATGCTGCACCCCGTACCGCGTGACGAGGTGTTCGGCGAACAACCCGCCCAGCATGCCGGTACCCCCGGTGATCAGCACCGTCTTGTCGGGATCAAATACGGTTGGAGGAGTCAACACGATTTTGCCCGTGTGGCGCCCCTGGCTCATATCCGAAAGCGCCGACACTGCATGGGTCATGCTGTAGCCAGTGGTCGGCAACGGCACGAGGACGCCCGCGGTGAACAGTTCGCTGAGCAATGTCCATGCCTTGTGCAGCTGTTCGGGTGTAGCCGCAGCCAGGTCATACGCCAGGTAGTCCACGCCGGGATGAGCTGCCGCGATCTGTTCGGCGTCGCGGAGGTCGGTACCGCTGATCTCCACAAACCGGCCCCCGGCGCCCAGCAGTTTCAGGGAGGTGTCGATGAAGTCCCCGCGTAGGCTGTTGAGGACGACATCGATACCCTGCCCGCCGGTCGCGGCGCCAAATGCCTCAGCGAAATTCGGGGTGCGTGACGAGGCGATCCGTTCGCGGCGCACTCCCAGCTTTTCGAGGAGGTATTGTTTGCTGGGGTGTGCGGTGGTATAAATCTGCGCCCCTAGATGGGTGCTGATCTGAATCGCTGCTTGGCCCACCCCGCCCGCGCCGGCGTGAATAAGCACCCGCTGTCCAGCGCGGAGTCCGCCAACCTCGACCAGGGCGAGGTAGGCGGTTAAGAACGCCGCAGGCACGGACGCCGCCTCGACGAATGACCATCCTTGGGGGATCGCGATCACTGTGGATGCCTCGGTGATCGCGGTCGGGGCAAATGCGTTGTGGGGGAACAGGCCCATCACCGCATCCCCGGGGTGCACTGTGGTCACATCCGCGGCGGTCTCAACAACGATCCCGGCGGCTTCGCTGCCCAAGCCCTCATCGCTGACCGTGCCCAGGGCAACGTCGACATCACGGAAATTGAGCCCGGCAGCGCGGATCTCGACGCGGATTTGTCCCGGACCCAACACACGGACCGGCTCGGTGGGCAGCAGGGCCAGGCTGGTGAGCTCGCCCCGTGCGGTGATGGCCAACTGCCAGCACGAAGCTTCCGAGGGTGGTGTGAGCGCTCGGACGCGGGCCAGCCGGGGGACGTAGGGGGTGCCGTGACGCAGTGCCAGTTGCGGCTCGCCGGCCCACTGCGCTGGGCCGTTTGGGGTCGTTAACACCGTGATCAGGGTGTCCCCGGTGGGCACGGTGTCATCGATATCGACGAGCCCAATGCGGCCGGGATGCTCGTTGGCCGCGGTGTGGAGCAGTCCCCATGCGGCGGCCTGGGCCAGGTCAGGGACCCGGTCATTGATGCCGGTGGCTACCGCGTGGCGCGTTAGTACCACCAGCACCGTGTCGCGGGTGTCGGGCCTGGTCAGCCAGGTCCGCAACTCCGTCAACACCTGGCCGGTGAGGGCATGGATCCACTCCACAGGATCAGCGCTGGGGCTGGTGTCGGAGGTGGGAAGTAGCGCCCAGATCACCAGCTGGGCTGCGGTCAGATCGGGGTGGTCCAGACCGGTGTAGGTCGGGTGGTCGCCAAGGCTGGCGGGTAGTTGTTCGGGATTATTCGTGATCACCACCCACCCCGTGGCGGCGGCCGGCGTGGGCGGTGCTGGAGTGGGGGTGGGTTGGGAGGACCAGGCCAGCTCCAACAGGCTCCTACCCAGCCCCATCCCGGTCGGTGGGACTCCCGCGGTCACAGTAGCGGGCAGTTCTCGCAGGGTGATGGCCTCGATGTCGAGCACCGGCGCGCCGGTCGGATCGGTGGCCTCGAGCCGGAAACTGTCCGCGCTCACAGGAGTCACGTGCACCCGCAAGCGGGTGGCCCCAGTTGCGTACAGCGTGATCCCGGACACCGCGAACGGCAACCGCGGCGACGCTAAGCCCGCCTCGGTGATGTCGTCGAACACTGAGGTTAGTGGATGGAACGCGGCATCCAGCAAGGCGGGATGGATCCCGTACCCGGTGACCTCGCACCCAGCGGGCAATTCCACCTCGGCGCACACCGTCCCGGGCCGGGTGGGATCGCTACCAAGGCTACGGAGTCCCCGGAAAAGGCCCGTATAGGCCAGCCCGCTGGTAGCTAGCCGGTCATAGAAGCTGTCGGGATCGACAGTGTCCAAACCCGAAACCAGCAACCCCGACCCGCCCCCACCAGCAGCCCCCCCAGCAGGGTCTGCGGGCTGTTCAGCGCATAGCGTGCCGGTGGCATGCAACACCCACCCCGAACCATCGCGCCCTACCTCACCACCGCGGGCATGCACGCTAAACGAACGCCGACCGCCATCTTCGCCGGCCTGCACGATGATCTGTACATCGGTGCCCACACCCCCAACGAGCACCAAGGGGGCCTGCAAGACCAACGCCTCGATAACCGGGCAGCCCGCCAACGCGCCGGCTCGCAGGACCACCTCAATAAACCCAGCCGCGGGGAACAGCACCCGATCAAGAACCACATGACCTGCCAGCCAATCCTGCGTCGCCGTTGACAACCGCCCACTGACCACGATCTGGTCCTGATCAGCCAACTCCGTCACCGCACCCAACAACGGATGCTCCAACCGGCCCAACCCAGCGGCACCGACATCGCCCGCCGACGGCGGGGCCAGCCAATAACGGCTGTGCTCAAACGGATAGGTAGGCAACGCCACCGCACGTGCCTGCGGATACACACCCCGCCACGACGGGCTATGCCCATAGGTGTGCAACCGGCCCAACGCCATGGCCAGCGCATCCAACTCCGAGCGCTCCCGGTGCAACGTGGTAATCACCGCCGAACCCGCGCGCCCCACAGCCCCGGCCAACGCATCGGTGATCGCCGCAGCCAACACCGGATGCGGCGACAACTCGACGAAAACCTGCTCACCCTGGCCCAGCAGCCCGGCCACACCGTCAGCAAAACGCACAGGCTCCCGCAAGTTGCGATACCAATACTCGGCATCCATCACGCTGGTATCCAACGCCTCACCCGACACCGCGCCATCCACCGTGGAAAACAACGCCACACGCCCTGGCCGCGGCACCAGACCCGCCAACTCACCCAACAACTGCTCACGCAACGCCTCGACCTGAACCGAATGCGACGCGTAATCCACCGCGATACGCCGGACCTCGACACCTTCATCACCACAGGAATCGACGAACTGCTCCACCGCCGCCACATCACCGCTGACAATGGTGTGCGACGGGCCATTAACCGCCGCGATACTCAACGCCTGACCCCAACGCCCCAACCGCGGCGCCAACTCCTCGGCAGCCAACAACACCGACACCATGGCACCAGCACCCGACAGCGCACTCAACGCCCGGCTGCGCAACGCCACAATCTTGGCGGCATCCTCCAACGAGAACACCCCAGCCAGATACGCCGCGGCGATCTCCCCCTGCGAATGCCCAATCACCGCATCAGGAGTGATTCCGTAAGAACCCAACACCTCGGCCAGTGACACCATCACCGCGAACAGCACCGGCTGCACCACATCCACCCGATCCAGCGACGGCGCGCCCGGATCCTGACACACCACCTCACACACCGACCACCCCGTCCAGGGGCGCAGCGCCGCATCACACTCATCAAGAGCCCGCGTGAAAACCCGATGACGCCGGTAAAGCTCCTGGCCCATGCCCAGGTACTGACCACCCTGGCCGGGCAACACGAACACCGTCTTCCCCGCCAGATGCGCCACCTGATGATGCTGGGCCACCCGCGGGTGCGGCTGGCCGCTACTCAACGCCTGCAAGGCATCCACCAGCCCCTGCCGGGGATCGGCGCTGGTGACGGACTCGGTGATGGCGGCCCGATACGGGTGCTGGGCGCGAGTGGTCGCCAAGCTGTAGGCCACATCGGCCAGATCCAGATCCGGATGACCAACCAAATGCCGGCACAGCCGCTCAGCCTGAGCCGCAAGAGCTTCGGGGCTGCGCGCCGAAACCGGCCACACCCACATCATGGGCTCCTCGACGAGCCCGGTCTGCGCGGTCACCGCAGCCCCGACCGGGGCTTGCTGGACAATGACATGTGCGTTGGTGCCGCTGATCCCGAACGAGGACACGGCCGCGGTGCGCGGATGGCCGTTCGCCGGCCAGGCAACAGCTTCGGTGAGCAGCCGCACCGTGCCGGCTGACCAGTCGATATGCGGGCTGGGCGCATCCACATGCAATGTCGGGGGCAACGTGTCGTGGTTAAGGGTGGCGACCATTTTGATCAACCCGGCCGCTCCCGCGGCGGCCTGGGTGTGTCCGATGTTGGATTTGACCGATCCCACCCATAGCGGGTGTTCGGGGGTGTGGGCGGTCCCGTAGGTGGCGATCAGCGCGCCGGCTTCGATCGGATCCCCCAACCGGGTGCCGGTGCCGTGGGCCTCGACCACATCCACCTGATCCAGCCTCAACCCCGCATTCGCCACTGCCTGGCAGATGACACGTTGCTGGGAAGGCCCGTTGGGGGCGGTCAACCCGTTCGAGGCGCCGTCTTGGTTGACCGCGGATCCCGCGATGACCGCCAATACGGGATGCTGGTTGCGGTGGGCGTCGGAAAGCCGTTCGAGTACCAGCATCGCGGCACCCTCGCCCCACCCGGTGCCATCGGCGGCTGCGGAAAATGGTTTGCAGCGCCCGTCGGGCGCCAGTCCGCGTTGCCGGGCGAACTCGGTGAAGATCCCTGGGGTGGTCAAGATGGTGACCCCGCCGGCGAGGGCCAGGGTGGACTCGCCCGCGCGTAGCGATTGACACGCTAGATGAGTGGCCACCAACGACGACGAACACGCGGTATCGACGGTGATCGCGGGACCCTGCAACCCCAGCAGGTAAGCCACCCGGCCCGAGGTCACGCTGGTCGCCATGCCGGTCATCATGTAGCCCTCAGAATTTTCCGAGCTGGCGTCCCCGTAGGGCTGGGCCCAGGTGCCGACGAACACCCCGGTAGCACTGCCCACCAGTGTCGCCGGGTCAATCCCGGCGTTTTCCAATGCCTCCCAGCACACCTCGGCCACCACTCGCTGCTGAGGATCCATCGCTTGGGCCTCGCGGGCGGAAATCCCGAAAAACTCGGCATCAAACCCCGCCGCGTCTGCCAGGAACCCACCGTGGCGGGTGTAGGTCTTACCCACCGCATCCGGGTCAGGATCAAACAAACCCCCCAGATCCCAACCCCGATCACTGGGGAATCCCTGCACCGCATCTCGGCCAGCCTCGACCAGATCCCACAAGCCCGCCGCTGAATCCACCCCGCCGGGCAACCGACACGCCATGCCGAGCACCGCGATTGGCTCCGCGGTGCGTGCTGCCGCTGTGATAGCCGCCGTGGGTGCGGGTTTGCTGCCCAGCAGGCCGCTGACGTAGGTGGCTATTGCGGTGGGGGTGGGGTGGTCGAAGATCAGGGTGGCGGGCAGGGTTAGGCCGGTTTGGGTGGCCAGGGTGTTGCGGAGTTCTAGGGCGGTTAGGGAGTCGATACCGAGGTTGGTGAAGGGTCGGTCGGGGTCGAGCGTGGTGGGGTCGGGGTGTGCTAATACGGTGGCGGTTGCGGTGGTGACCAGTGCGGTCAGGGTTGTTAGCTGTTGTTGTGTGGTTTGGGTGGCCAGTTGCGCGGTGAGGGTGTTGGGGCTGGTGGTTGCTGCGGCGGGCCGGGTGCCGGTAAGTCCGGTCAGGATCGCGGGCAAGCTGTTGCGACGGGCGTGGCGGGCAAGCTTGGCGGTGTTGAAGGGGGCGGGGATCAGCAGGGGCTGCTGACAGGTCAGGGCGGCATCGAACAGAGCCAAACCCTGTTCGGCGGTGATCGGGGCCAGTCCGGCTCGGGCAAGGCGGGTGTGATCCGCGGTGTCGAGGTGAGCTGTCATCCCGGAAGGGGCATGCCAGTAGCCCCAGGCCAGACTGACTGCGTTCTGGCGGTGGTGGGCCAGGGCGTCTAGGACAGCGTTGGCGGCTGCATAGTTAGCCTGCCCGCGAGCCCCCAAAATCCCTGCGGCTGAGGAGAACACGATGAACGCATCTAGATCCATATCGGCGGTCAATTGGTGCAGGTGCCAGGCGCTGTCGGCTTTCGCGGTCAACACGGTATCGAGTTGGTCTGCGGTTAGGTCGCTGAACAGCGCGTCATCGATGACGCCTGCGGTATGGATGATCCCGCCTAGAGGATGCTGGTCATCGATGTCTGCGAGCGCCGCGCTCAATTGAGCGGGATCGCTGATATCGGCTGCGCAGACCCGGACCTGGGCGCCTAGCTCGGTCAAGCGTTGGTGGAGTTCGTCGGCGCCGGGAGCCGCCGGGCCGCGCCGGGAGACCAATACCAAATGCCGCACCCCATATGCGGTGACGAGGTGTTCGGCGAAGACCCCGCCCAGCATCCCGGTGCCGCCGGTGATCAACATGGTGCTGTGAGGATCGAGTGTTCGGGGCGGTGTGAGCACGATTTTGCCGGTATGGAGGGCTTTGCTCATATCCCGAAACGCTTGTACCGCTTGGGTCAGGCAGTAATTGGTGGTGGGTAGCGGGGTATACACACCGGCGCTGAACAGTTCGGTCAATACTGCCCATGCCCGGTGCAGCGATTCTGGTGTGGCCGTACTCAGGTCGTAGGCGTAATAGGCCACGCCGGGGTAGGTGGTGGCGATGTGGGTGGCCTCGCGGATGTCGGTTTTGCCGATCTCCACAAAACACCCACCCGCAGGGTTGAGTAGTTGCAGGGAGGCGTGGACGAAGTCGCCGGGAAGACAGTTCAACACCACGTCCATGCCCTGCCCGTTAGAGGCCTGTCGGAACGTGTCGGCGAAATCCAGGGTGCGAGACGACGCGATCCGGTCCCGCGGTATACCCAGGTCGTGCAGGACATGCTGCTTGGCCGGGTTGGCGGTGGCGAAGACCTGAGCACGGAGGTGGCGCGCGATTTGGATCGCGGCCTGGCCCACCCCGCCGGCGCCGGCATGGATTAATACTCGTTGCCCAGCGCGTAGCCCGCCGAGTTCTACCAAACCGATATAGGCCGTGAGAAACGCTACCGGTACGGAGGCGGCCTGTGGGAACGACCAGCCCGGCGGGATTGTCACCACCATGCCGGCCTCGGCGATCGCGCTCGGGGCGAACGCATTGTTGGGGAACAGGCCCATCACCGCATCACCAGGACGCACCGAACTGACATCAGCGGCGGTTGCGATCACCACTCCGGCGGCTTCCCCGCCCAGGCCCTGGTCACTGATCGCGCCCAGGGCGACCACCACATCGCCGACAGTGAGCCCGGCCGCGCGGATCTCGACGCGGATCTGTCCCGGGCCCAACACGATGGCCGGTTCGGTGGCAACCAACGCCAGGTTGCTCAGATCTCCGTTACCGGCGGTGGTCATCAGCTGCCACGACGAACTCGAGGGGGGTGTCAGGGTGTGGGCGCGGGCGAGCCGGGGCGCGTACACCCCGCCGCGGCGCAGGGCAAGTTGCGGCTCGAAAAGCTCGTGTGTCGGGCCGGTCAGGGACGCCAACACCCCGATCAACTCGTTGCTGGTTTCGGTGGTGTCATCGGTGTCGAGCACCCGGATGCGGCCCGGGTGCTCATTGGCCGCGGTATGCACCAACGCTGATACCGCCGCGTGCGCCAAATCCGGGGCCCGGTCATAGGTGCTGGTAGTTACCGCGTGGCGGGTCAACACCACCAGCGGGATCTGCGAGGTCTCGGGGCGGGCCAGCCAGCCCTGCAACCCCGTCAACACCCGGGCAGTCAAGACATGCACCCAGCCCACAGGATTCATCCCAGTCTTGCAGGAGGTTGGGGGCAGCGCCCAGATCACCATGTCGGTGTGGGCCAGATCCAGATGACCCAGCCCGGGGTAGACCGGCTGATCGCCCAGCCCGTCTGGCAGCCACGCCGGATCCTCGGTGACCACCGCCCACCCCGTCGTAGTCGCCGGTGTGGGTGGTGCTGCGGTGGGGGTGGGTTGGGGGGACCAGGCCAGCTCCAACAGGCTCCTACCCAACCCCATCCGGGTCGGTGGGGCTCCCGCGGTCAGGGTAGCGGGCAGTTCACGCAGGTTGACGGTGTCGATGGTGATGACCGGCGCCCCGGCGGGATCGGTGGCCTCCAGCCGGAAACTGTCCGCGCTCACAGGAGCCAGGCGCACCCGCAACCGGTTGGCCGCAGTGGCATAGAGCCTGATCCCGGACAACGCGAACGGCAACCGCGCCGCGCCGCCGGCCTGAGTGGCCTCATCGGCCAGCGCGGCGGCCAACGACTGCAGCGCGGCATCAAGCAAGGCCGGATGGATCCCGTAGCCGGTCACCTCGACCCCAGCGGGCAACGCCACCTCGGCATACACCACCCCCGGTCGGGCCGGGTCACGACCGACACCACACACACCCCGGAACAGCCCGCTATAGCCCAAGCCCTGGGCGGCCAGTCCGTCATAGAAGCTGTCGGCGTCGAGGGGTTCGACCACGGGCACCCCCGCCACCGGGGCAGGCGTTGACAGGGCATCCGTACTCAACACCCCGCTGGCATGCAGCGTCCATTCCGAATTGTTGTGTGCAGCGCCGCTGGTTCGGGCGTGCACGCTAACAGCCCGCTTGCCGTGTTCGCCGGGGTGCACGCTGATCTGTAGATCGGTGGGACTGTGCTCACCTAACCGTAGCGGGGTGTGCAAGACCAGCTCATCGATCACCGTGCACCCCGCGCACTCAGCGGCATGCAGCACCACCTCAACGAACCCGGTCGCCGGGAACACCACAGCGCCATAAACCCGGTGACCGCCCAGCCAGGCCTGCCTAGCGATCGACAACCGGCCGGTCAGCAGAACCTCGTCTCGGTCGGCGAGCTTGGTCACCGCCCCCAACAACGGATGCAGCGCCCGATTGAGCCCCGCGGAGCTGACATCGGCGTTCACAGTCGGGCTGCGCCAATAGCGGCGACGCTCGAACGCGTACGTGGGCAGCCCCACCACGGTGGCCTGCGGATACACGCCCCGCCAGGACGGGCTATGCCCGTGTAGATGTAGCCGGCCTACCGCCGTAGCTAACTCATCCAGATCAGCCCGGTCTCGATGCAACATTGGGATTACCACCGACTGTGACGTGCCCGCGAGACCGGCCAGGGTGTCGCTGATCGCTGGGGCCAACACCGGATGCGCCGACAGCTCCACAAACCGGCACTGATCGCCGGCCAGCAACCCCGTGACCCCATCGAAAAACCGAACCGGTTCACGCAGATTGCGATACCAGTAGTCGGCGTCCATGGTGGTGGTGTCCAGCGGTTGATCCGACATTTTGCTGGCCACCGTGGAATACAGCGGCACCCGCGCCGGCCGCGGGGTCAGTCCCGCCAACTCCTCGAGGAGGCGTTCACGCAGCGGCTCGACCTGGGCGCAGTGCGACGCGTAATCCACCGCGATAGGCCGGACCTGGACACCGTCGCGCTCGCAGCCGGTAGTGAACTGACTCATGGCGACCGCGTCACCACTGATGACGGTGTGGTTGGGGCCGTTGATCGCCGCGATGCTCAACGCTGCACCATAGGGATCTAGCCGCGGGCCTAGTTCCTGGGCACCGAGCACGACCGAGGCCATCGCCCCGCTGCCAGCCAAGCCGGATAACGCCTGACTGCGTAACGCCACCACTTTTGTGGCCTCGTCCAACGTGAGCACTCCTGCCAGATACGCGGCGGCGATCTCGCCCTGGGAATGCCCGATCACCCCATCAGGAGTAATCCCGTAAGAGCTCAAGACTTGAGCCAGTGACACCATCACCGCGAACAACACCGGCTGAACCACGTCCACCCGATCCAGCGGCGGCGCCGCGGGATCCTGGCAGATCACCTCACGGACCGACCACCCCGTCAACGGCCGCAACACCTGATCACACTCATCAAGAGCAGCGGCAAACACCCGGTGCTGCCGGTAGAGCCCGGCGGCCATGCCGGGGTATTGGGAGCCTTGGCCGGGCAACACGAACACGACCTTGTTGTTCGAGCCGCCCCGGTGGTGGTGTCGGGCCAGCCCGGGGTGGGGTCGGCCGGCGTTTAAGGCTTCCAACGCATCGAGCAGGTCCCGGCGAGGATCTGCACTGTCAGCGGGGACGGTGACGACTGCCCGGTAGGGGTGCGGGGTGCGGGTGGTGGCCAGACTGTAGGCCACATCGGTGAGGTCCCCACCGGGATGGGCCACCACGTACTGACGCAGCCGGTCTGCTTGCGACGCCAACGCCTGCGGGGTGCGCGCAGAGATCGGCCAGACCCGCACCAGCGGCGGCGGGGTTGGTGCAAGGGCGGGTGGGATGGGTGTGGGTGCTTGTTCGAGTACGAGGTGGGCGTTGGTGCCCGAGAAGCCGAAACTCGAGACCCCGGCGCGGCGCGGGCGTTGGGGATCGGCGGGCCAGGGCCGGGACTGCTGCAAAAGAGCGAGTCCGCTTGTCTGCCAGGCGATGTGTGGGCTCGGTGTGTGGGCGTGCAGGGTTTTCGGGAGGCATTCGTGGTTGAGCGCCAGGACCATCTTGATGACGCCCAGCACGCCAGCGGCTGCCTGTGCGTGGCCGATGTTGGATTTGACGGTGCCCAGCCACAGCGGGCGGTGGGGGTCGCGGGTGGGCCCGAAAACCTCGGCGAGCGCGCTGGCCTCGATCGGGTCGCCCAACGTGGTGCCGGTGCCGTGGGCCTCGACCGCGTCGATGTCGGCAGGTAGCAGCGCGCTGAGGTGCAGGGCCCGGCGGATGACCCGCTGCTGGCTGAGGCCGTTGGGCGCGGTCAGTCCGTGGCTGCGCCCGTCCTGGTTGATCGCTGAGCCCCGCATGACCGCCAGCACGCGATTGCCATCACGTTGGGCATCGCCTAGCCGCTTGAGTACCAGGATTCCGCAGCCCTCGGCCCAGCCTGCGCCATCAGCATCGGCGGAAAAGGCCTTGCAGCGCCCGTCGGGGGCCAGGCCGCGCAGCCGGCTGAACTCCACAAAGGTGGCCGGGGTGCTCATTACCTGCACACCACCGGCCAGCGCGAGGTTGCATTCGTTGCGACGCAACGCCGAAGCGGCCAGATGCAAAGCGACCAGCGAGGACGAGCAGGCTGTGTCGATTGTCATCGCCGGACCCTGCAAACCCAACACGTAGGCGATACGCCCGGAGAGCACGCTGCCAGTCGATCCCGTGATGCGGTGGCCGTCGAGTGCGTCAAGTGTCAGCGTGCCAAGGTCATAGTCCGAGGGCTGGCAGCCCAAATAGACTCCGGTGTCAGATTCATTGAGGTCCGCGATTGGCAGGCCTGCGCGTTCAAGTGCTTCCCAAGCGACCTCGAGCACCAATCGTTGCTGCGGATCCATTGCGATTGCTTCGCGTGGCGAAATGTCGAAGAAATCGGCGTCGAAGGATTCCACCTCGTCTAAGAAGCCACCCTCACGGGCGTAGCTTTTGCCCGCCGCGTCCGGATCGGGGTCATAGAGTTCTTCGGTATTCCAGCGCTCAGGAAACCCAGCGATGCCATCACGGCCTTCATCGAGCAGCGCCCAGAACTGTTCGGGATCGGCGACACCGCCGGGTGCACGACAGGCCATCGCCACGATCGCAATCGGCTCGTCGGCATCGATAGCCGGCGCGGTGCAGTAGCGGGCCACAGTGGTTTGCGCATGAACGATGGTGTGCTCCACCATTTCAAAGCCGAGATAGCTGCCCACTAAGACGATGCCGTCTTGACCCTGGGCGCGTTCCAGCGCATCGATCACGCCCGCTTTCCAGTCCGCGGGAGTCAACCGCGGGAAGAATGGCCAGCGCTGGCGGCGAACGACGTGGCCGAACTGTCCCCCCAGCGCGGTGGTGAGGTCACGGATCGTGTCGATGGACCCGGCCTCGGTGCCATCTACACCGTATTGCCAGACCATGAAGAGGTCACTGTCAAGCACCATCAGCTGCAGGGGCCCGCCGTCCATCGACAGCTCGGTGTCGGCCAGCACACCGTAGCCGCCGGGCAGTTGCAAGCCCGTTGCTGTGAAAAGGGTGGTTATGTAGTCATTGGTTTGGAAACGATCCAGAAGTGCGCCACGCTGATCGCCGTCTGGCAGCAGCTTGCGGGCTTGCCGTGGGGGGCAGGCCACCACGACCTGATCGAAGCGGTCTAGCTCACCGTCTTGGGTCTGCACCACGACAGCGCCGTCGCTTAGCCGCAGCGTACGCACGGGGCAGCTAGGCCGCCATTGCACTTGGCCCGTCGACTGCAATCGTTGCAGCTCTAGCATCCAGAGCCGATCGTTGCCTCCCTTCACGCACAATTGCCCGACCAGGTTTGTCGGCGTTCCGGCTACGACGCCGTCGCACAGGGATGCGCCCGCCACCAGGTAGGCGGCCGGCGTTGTGTCATCCAGAGGCCCATATCCATAGCCGGTCCACCAATGCCGCCACATCAACGGCGCTGCGGGCAAGCCGTGGATGCGACACCAGGTACCGATACCGGCGCCTAAATCTGAGCGATTTTGAAGTTCAGCGAGTGTGGTGGGGCCGTCGATGCCCGCGGCGGCCAGCACTTGACGGCTCCAGCCGGTGGCCTTGAGCGCTTCTGCCCCGTTGTCCAATTCCCGGTAGCTGCCTCCGCTTCCCAGCTCGTTGAGACCGGGTGCAAAAGGAATGATGTCCAGACCCAACCGTGCGGCCATGCCTAGGGTGCGCTGGCATTTCCAGTCCACGGCGGCCTGGCCCAACTCCGCCACCCGGCCTTGCGCGTCGGTGGACGAATAGACCTTCCCACCGACACGTTCACTTGCCTCGAAGACAACTACTTCAGCGGCCCCTTGCTCGATTAGCTGCGACGCCGCCGCAACGCCTGCGGCCCCCGCACCAATCACCGCATAACGCCCCCGTTTTGCTGGCGGGGGGTGCTGATGACTATGTTCTTGAACGCCGCTCAAGAACTGCGCCAGTCGTCGAACCGTGGGGTAATTGAAGACATCCACGGAGTGCACATCCCTACCGACTACCCTGCTTAGTCGCGAGGCCAGATCCACGACCCCAAGCGAGTTGAGGCCCTGGGCGCCCAGAGGTTGATCGATGTCGACACCGGCAGCGCCGATCCCCAAGACCGCGCCCGCCTGCTCGCGCACCGCAACCAACAGCTCGGTTGTCGGCTGCGCGTGGCCACCGGCGATCGGCGCGTTCACACGCCCCGCAGCCGATTCATGACCTTCCTCCGGCACTCGCGCCGGCGCGTGACCCACCTGTTCGGTTTCCTCGCAGCGGTCGATCAGCAGAGTCTGGGCTTCCAGGCTGCCGTCAACGAGGCGGGCACGGCAGTGGGACCGCTTCAGTTTGCCGCTGGTGGTTTTGCTGACGGATCCTGGTGGCCCGACTGCTACGGTTTTGCAGGTCAGCTGGTGGCGGGTCAAGATCGTGGTGCGCACCGCGTGGACTACATCTGAAAGAACCGGCGCTGGGGTGTTGAGTGGTACTTCGAGCAGCACTGCCAGGGCTTCCGTGGCGTTGTCCTCGATAGCAAATGCGGCGATCCCGCCGGGCCTGATCGCGCGGTGACAGTCGCGCAGGCTGTCTTCGATGTCTTCGGGGTGGATGTTGCGTCCGGCGATGATCAGGAGGTCCTTAACACGTCCGCACACAAACAGCTCGCCTTCGTGTAGGAAGCCGAGGTCTCCGGTACGCAGATAGCCGGGGCCGGTGGGGTTGTCGGCCAGACGGGCATCGAAGGTTGCTTGGCTGGTCTCGGGTCGACCCCAGTAGCCAGCGGCCTTGCTGGGGGAGTCAACCCAGATTTCTCCGACCTGGCCCTGGCTAAGTTCCACGCAGTGCTCGGGGTCCGCGATGCGTACGTCGATGTCATCGCAGACTTGTCCGCAACCGAGGATGACCTGAGTACCAGGGCCTTGAGCCTCCACCGCGCGTTGTTGGGTTTGCAGTACACGGTTGTCGATACGGACCTGCGAGCGCCCGAATAGGGTCACACCCACGGTGTGTTCGGCAAGCCCATAGGCAGGACAAAACGCGTCGGGACGCAGCCCGGTCACAGCGAACGCGTCCAGGAAGCGTTTGGTGGTGTCCGCGCGGACCGGTTCAGCGGCGCTCATCACCATCGTCAGCGAACTCAAATCCCAGTTCGCCCGTTGTTCGGCGGTGGTTTTGCGGACGGCGAGCTCGTAGCCGAAGTTGGGGGCAACGGTGTGGGTGGCGCGGACTCGGTCCATCACCTCAAACCACAACGCGGGCCGCTGAGTAAAGCTCAACGGTGACATCATGGTCAGCTCGCCATTGCCGGCCAGGGCGTTCAAAATGGCGCCGATCAGCCCGAAGTCGTGATACACGGGCACCCAAAACACACCCCGGCTATCGAGGCCAAGACCAAGGTGGCGACGCTCGAAAGCTTGCTGATGGGCTATGTTGCCGAACGTGATGATCACACCCTTGGGATCCGATGTGGATCCCGAGGTGTATTGCAGCAAAGCCGGCGTATCCGCGGTGGGGAACGGCTGCTCATCTGCCGACGCCTGTGAGGAGTGCATCTCGCGCTCGACCAGGCGAGTGGCCTCGCGCGAGGTCACATGCCAGTCAAGGCCGGTCGGCCACTGCACTACGCGTGAGTTCATTGACGACTTCGCCGCGCCCAGCTCCTTTATTGCCGCGTACTCACCGCTAGTCAGGACGGAGTTGGCAGTGCAATCGGCCGCTATCTTGGCGAAACCCTCAATCGAGTTGTGCGCGTTGACTGGGTCCGGTGGATAGACCGGCACCGCCACTACGCCAGCGGCCAGGCAACCTAACAGCGCGCGTACGAAATCCAGACCGGGTGGATACACCAACAGCGCTCGATCCCCGGGCGCCAACCCGCAATTTAGCCGCAAAAATGCGGCCATCTCGGCCATGTCGCGCGCGACATCTGCCCGGCTCATCGACTCGGTAACGCTGCCGCGCTCATCGACGAATGCGACAGCGGGTGCCTCGGGAACCAGCTCCCCAAGTTCGTGAATCCGGTTCAACAGCAAGGACATACGCTCTCCTGTGATGTGGGTGGGTCAGCTGAGTAGTGGTCGGCGGTCAGGCGTGCGGGAGCTGGGCGGCGCTTCGTTCGATACCGCTGGGTGCAGGCCTAGGTCGATGTTGGTTCCGGCCCTGATTCGTAGATCGCTGAAGATGAATGAGGCATGGTGGCGGCGAATACCAGGCAGGATGCGCCGATCGGCGACCCACGTTGCGATTAGGGACGGTGCCGGTGAAATCGCGCCCCAACAGATCTGATGCCGCGATGTGCTTGGGGCCCTGCCTCATCGAGGCGTACTTCCACCCACGGCGCAAGTAACCGCCCTGGCGGCCGTTGACGCGCATGATCCGTTCGACGCGCTTGCGGCTGACCCGCACACTGCGGTCGCGTAACTCCATCCACACCCGCGGCGAGCCGTAAGTGGCCGCCATCTCGTCCTGGCTGCGGATCTCATCGATCAGCCCCAGCAGCTCGGCGTCCTGGCGTGCCTGCTGCGAGGGCTCACGTTGCGCCTTGCGCCAGTCGTAATAGGTCGATGCCGCAACACCCAGGACCCGCAGCACGAGACCGACCGAGAAGTCATGGTTGTCAATGAATTTCATGACCTTCTCCGGGTTGGGCCGATCCCGTACGCGAAAATGCGAGGCGGCTGCTCGCAACACCTCGTTGACCGCACGTAGCTCTTTGACCTCGGCGCGCAGCCGCCAATTCTCTTCAAGCATCTCTGTCGTCGGGCGGTCATCACGCTCGCCCCGATCGGCCTCATCCTGGCGGATCCAGTTCCGCAAGGTCTCGCGGTGCACGCCCAGCTGCCGCGCCAGCTCGGCGATCACCGGCTTCGGGTTCGACTCCCGATACAGGCGCACCGCGCGATCCCGCAGCTCGACCGGGTACTTCCTCATTGCTGCCACTGCAGACTTCCCCCCTCCAGCTTGCAAGATCAAACGTGGTTCGGTAGCGTCCAGATGCGAGGGGGAGCACACATCTAACCGCCGTGGGCCGCCCGCGCTGGCGGCGTCGACATCGCTGACTCTGCGATCACAAACGACATTTGTGATCCTTCGTGAGGCGTCACAGATTCCAATTCCTTTAAGCCAGGGCACGGGGTCGAACTGCTTGACATCATTTAGGTCTTCGTCGCTGTTGCTTCAGCTGCGTGATCGCGAGGGCTAGTTCCGACGAGGGCGTCGTTGGCACTGTGCCAGGCGGGTATTGAGTACACGGTGCAGAACTATTGAGTCCCTGGTCGCGCGGCAATTTGGTGGACGGTGGCGGGCCTTCCCGCAGGTGTCACAACGGGAGTTGGGCCGCGTGTTCTATCGAGGTTCGCACGCTGGAACGTGCCCGCGCGAACACGGCGGCGCCGAGTTTCGTCGACGAGCTCAGCGCCTCGAAGCGGTCTTCGCCGAGCCGCTTGACCAGGACGTGCAATTGGGCCTCGCGCAGCGGCGCGGGTTTACCGGCCTTCACGACTGCGCAGTGCAGGGACAGGGCGTCGTCATCGGCGCCCAGCCGGACCAACAACCGCGTGATGTAGCGCAACGCGATCCACTGCTGGTTCCAGTCCCCGACCCGATCCCAATGGTCGAGCACCTCGAGGAACATCTGCGCCGCGGTTGCCGGGTCGCCGTGCACCGCGCGCGACGCCGCGGCCTCCAGCAGCGCGACGCCGTGCGACCAGAAGTTTTGCACCGCCTCGGCCAGCCGCGCCGCTTCGTCGAACAGCGCCAACGCACGATCCGGTTCCGATTTCTTCAGCAGGTAGCCCAACCCAAGGTAGGCCATCGACCGCGCCGTCGGGTTGCCCGTGGCATCGGCGACTGCCACCGCCTCCTGCGCGGGGGGCAATGCGGCGTCGAGGGCGCCCATCGCGACGTGGCAGATCGCGGACCAAAAAGCCGTCCACACCAGTCGGATTTGGTCGCCATCGCGGCGCGCCCGCGCTGCCTCGCGCTCCCAGTACGCCGGGCCGTGCTGCGCGTCACCGCCAACAAGGGCCGTGTCGACCAGAACGTCACCGGGATAACAGGTACGCGCGCTACCGGGGCCGGGAACGCGCCCGTCGGCCAGCGCCGCCAGCGCGCGTGCGCGCGTAAAGTCACCGCGGGTCCAGGCACCTCGCGCGACGATACCGACGACCGCGGCGAACAGCGGATGATCCGGATCGGCAACCGCAACGACGCGATCGGCCCAACTGGCCACCTCATCGGAGCCGATGCGCAGGCTGACCAGCTCGGGTAACGCCGTGACCAATCGCAGCGCAAGATCGATGTCGCCTTCGGCACGCTCGAACGCCGTACGCAGGTTGTCGTAATCAGGCAGCATCCGCTCGACCCAGTCCCGCTCGTCGACACCCTGCAACCCCACCGCGGCGCGCTCAGCCAACCCGCAGTAGTACTCCGCATGCCGCATCGCATACGTATCTTCGGGTCGCCTGCTCGTTCAGGCGCTCACACCCGAAGGCCCGCAGTGTTTCCAACAAGCCGTAGCGGGTCCGGTCGGTGGCGCTGCGCACCATCACCGTCACCATCGACTTGTCCACCAAACCGGCCAGCAGCTCCAGCGTGTCATCCTGACAGTGCACGTCCGCGGCGCACACGGAATGCGCCGCCTCCAGGTCGAAGCCGCCGGTGAAGACGCACAGCCGCATAAACAACGCTTGCTCGGAGTCGCTGAGCAGCCGATAAGACCAATCGATGGTGGAGGTCAGGCTCTGCTGGCGCGGAAGCACACCCCGCACCCCCCCACGCACACGATGCGCCTGGTCCAGCCATCGCAGCATATCGAGGCTGGTCATCAGCCGCATCCTCGCCGCCGCCAGCTCCACACCCAGCGGCAAGCAGTCGACCCGCCGACAGATCGCGGCGACCGCACCCACCGGCTGCTGGTCGAGGTCAAAGTCCGGCCGGCTGGCTCTGGCCCGATCGGCGAACAACCGGGTGGCATCGGCTACCTGCAACGGGGAGATCACCACGATCCGCTCACCCTCGATGCCCAGTGGTTGCCTGCTGGTGACCAGCACCGACACCCCCGCACAGTGCTGAACTATCCGTTCCACTATCTCCGCGGCCGCTTCCACGAGGTGCTCGCAGTTATCAACCACCAGAAGAAGTTCGCGCACGCGGAGATACTCGATTACCGATTCGGCCACATCGGAGCCCTGCTGCTGGATCAACCCCACAGCCGCCGCAACAGTGTGGCCTACCGCATCAGAGTGGTCCAACGGCGCCAGCTCGCAGATCCGCACCCCCTCGCCAAACCGCGTCCCCTCACGGCGGGCGATCTCCAACGCCAGCCGGGTCTTGCCGACACCACCGACCCCAGTCAGCGTCACCAGCGGGCCCTCACCCAACGCCGCGATGACCTGCGCCATCTCCTGCTCACGGTTGACGAAGCTGGTCGCGCGCCGGAACGGGCTCGGATGTCGGCCGATGGGCAACCAGCCCCCGCGGCACCGCCGAACCCGGCGGCGATCCTGCCACCAACTTCGCCACATGATCCTCGGGGCTGCCGGCCAGGATCTGCTGATGCACCGCCTGCAGCGCCGGTCCCGGATAAACGCCGAGCTCCTCGACGAGCCGTTGGCGTATCGACCGATAGGTCCCCAACGCGTCGGCTTGTCGGCCACTGCGGTACTGCGCAAGCATCAGTTGACCGGCCAGGCGCTCGTCGAGCGGGTGGGCCGCCGACGCCGCGGTCAGCTCCCCCAGCAATTCGCCATGCCGCCCCGCGCTCAACGCGACGTCATTGCGATCCAACACCACCGAAAACCGCTCGGCGACCAACGCGTCGCGCACATCGCTAATCCAGGCAGTATCCAGCGCCGCAAATGGCTGACCTCCCCAATTGCTCAGGCCGCGCTCGAACAAATCCGTGGCCTCGACCGGGTCCGCGGATGCCCGCGCCCGAGATGCCCAATGCCGGAAGCGGTGCACATCGACCGACAACGGATCCGCCTCCAGCACATATCCGCCCGGCCCCCACGAAATCGCAATACCCGCCGCGTCGGCAAACAAGTTTCGCAACCGGGACACGTAACTTGCCAAGGTGTTTCGGGCGGACTACGGCGCCCGATTCGACCACACTCGATTAACCAGCTGCTCCACCGGGATCGGCTGATTCACATCGACCAGCAGCGCGGCCAGAACGCACCGCTGGCGGGCAGGACCGATGTCGAACCGCCGTCCATCAATCCGGGCTTCCACGGCGCCGAGCAACCTGAAATCGACCGTCATCCGGCACCCTTTCTGACCGGCTCACAGCAAACCAACGCGGCGAGGTACCACGGCGTTGGTATTGAGTTGGCAGCAAATAGTAGCCTGCGGCGCCGCCACAGTACTCCGTAATCCGTCGAATACAACCGATTCGAAAATTCGAATCCTATTGCGTTGTGCGCCAGCGCCGTCTGCAAATCGTGACGTCGAGGTGACAGACAAAAATTTCCCGTCTGTCGCGGTCCTGCCGCTCCAGCACGTCGTTGACTAGACGGTATGGGGGCGACTTGAGGCCGAAGGCCTCGGGCTGCAATCGGACGTGGGTTGCCGATGGCGGGTGAACACTCGCATCGGTAGAGCCACAGCTGCAGATCGAACAACACGGCGCCCGCGTATGTGCGCGCCATGGTGGGCGAAGATTGGGCGCGGTTGCTGTTGCGGGCGGTGCTGATGGGGGAGACTGGTGGGGTTCGCCGTGGTGACCCCGATTGCCTCTGTGGTGCCGTTGAGCCTGTAGGTCAGCATGGTGGCGGAGGGCTTCCACGGGAACCGTGGATTGGTCCCCCGCGTTGGCGATGACGGCGTCCAGCCGTCGCAATCCGGCGACGCCGGCATCGACCGCGGCGGCCACGGCGTCCATGTCACTGACATCGGCCAGCCCCGTCGCACACCGCCGGCCCCGCTGCTCGACCTCCCTTGCCAGGTCGCGCAACTCGTCCGCGGCCGCCGGCGCGTCGAGCGCTATCACATCGGCACCCTCGTCGGCGAACCGCGCGCAGTGCGCCCGACCGGTGCCGCGAGCGGCGCCGGTGACCACCACCACCTTGCAGAGTAGTCCCGTGATCACGATGGCTTAATGAGATCGAAGCCCTTGTACCCGGCGTCGGCGACCTCGGCACAGATGTCGTTGTACGCGGCGAACCCGCCGATGAACAACATGAAAACCCGGGGCTTTCCGGGCACATTGGCGCCCAGATACCAGGAGTTCGCCTTGGTGAACAGCGACGCGTCGGCACGCCGGGCCAATTCGGTGCCCCAGCCGTCCACGGCGTCCCGCGTTGCTTCCATTGCGGCATAACCGTGGTCATCGAGATAGGCGATGGCGTCGGCGATCCAGTGCACGTGCGCCTCGGCGTGCAACACCATGTTCGCCAGCACGGCCGGCGCTCCCGGACCCGAAATCACGAACAGGTTGGGGAATCCGTCGACGCCAAGCCCGAGGTAGGTGCGAGGGCCGGCCGCCCAATCGTCGCGCAGCCGCACACCACCGCGGCCGACGATGTCGATCTGGGCCAGCGCCCCGGTCAGCGCGTCGAAACCCGTCGCGAAAACGATCATGTCGAGGTCGTAGTGGTCTTTGGCTTCGTTGATCCCCGCGGTGTTGATCCCCGTGGTGTTGATCCCGGTGGCGTCGATGGATTCGATCGGGGTGGCGCGCACGCTGACCAGCGTCACGTTGGGCCTGTTGAAGGTCTGAAAGTAGTTGCTGTCGGTGCAGATTCGCTTGGTTCCGATGGGGTGGTCGGTGGGAATCAGCAGGTCGGCGACCGCCGGATCGTCGATGACCGCGCGGACCTTCTCCTCGTAGAACTTGCGGGCCTCGTCGTTGGCCGCCATGTCGATCATCTGGTCGGGAAAGGTCTTGGAGTACAGCACACCGCCGAGCTGCCAACGCTTTTCGAACGCCGCCCGACGCTCCTCGGGTGTGTACTCCATGGTCGGCTTCGGGGCGGTCAGGTGCGGTGACCCGCCGCCGCTGCGCCACGACAGCCGCCGGCGCTCCGGGTAGCCGGCCTTGATCTCAGCGAGCTCCTCGGCGGACAACGGCTTGTTACCCGCCGGGATGCTGAAGTTCGGGGTGCGCTGAAATACGTAGAGGTGCGCGGCCTGCTCGGCGATGATCGGAATCGATTGGATACCGGATGATCCGGTGCCGATGACCGCGACCCGCTTGCCGGTGAAGTCGACGTCGCCGTCGGGCCAGTGCGCGGTGTGGTAGACCTCGCCGGCGAAGGTGTCCAGCCGGGAATGTTCGGGATCATCGCGGCCGACAGCGGCCCGGTCGCCATCAGGCAGAACCGCGCCGTGAGCACCTCTGGACCGTCGGTGGTGACCGTCCAGCGCAGCGTCGATCTCGTCCAGCACCGCCGAGACGGCGCGGGTGTTGAAGGTGATGTCGCGGCGCAGGTCGAGCCGTCGGCGACCCAGTTCAGGTAGCGCAGGATCTCGGCCTGGGTGGCGTACTTCTCGGTCCAGTTCCACTCCTGCTGCAGTTCGTCGGAGAACGAGTAGCAGTAGTCGACGCTTTCGACGTCGCAGCGCGCGCCCGGATACCGGTTGTAGTACCAGGTGCCGCCCAGCTCGGGCGCGGCCTCGATCACCCGAACCGAGAGCCCCTGGCCGCGCAGCTTGTGCAGCGCGTACAGACCGGCGAATCCGGCGCCCACCACCACCACGTCCAGCAGTCCCGCATCATTCACAAGACCTACGGTAGGGCTTACGGGATGCGGAGCGCAGCCCCGTCCCGGTCAGCGGGCGGGTTTCGGACCGCTGATCGGGATCCCCGGCGAGTCGCGGCGCCGACTGCGGTAGACCAGTAATAAGCCCACACACGTAAGGACGACAACATGAGCGAGCGGGTAATCGACCGGGTCATGGCGATGGCCGACCAGTTGCGCGACCAGGCCGGGGAAGCCGAGCAGATCGGCCGGCTCACCGACGACACCGTCAAGCTCATGAAGGCGGCCGGCCTGATCCGGCTGCTGCAGACCAAGCAGTACGGCGGCTTTGAGGCTCACCCCCGCGAGTTCGCCGAGACCGTGATGGCCACCGCCGCGCTGGATCCGGCCGCCGGCTGGATCGTCGGCGTGGTGGGCGTGCACCCCTACCAGTTGGCCTACGCCGATCCCAAGGTGCCCGCCGAGATCTGGGCCGACGACGTCGACACCTGGATGGCCTCGCCGTACGCGCCGCAGGGGGTGGCCAAGCCGGTCGAGGCCGGGCGGTGGCTACATCTTCAACGGCCGCTGGCAGTTCAGCTCGGGCACCGACCACTGCGACTGGATCATCCTGGGCGCGATGCTCGGCGACGACGAGGGCATACCGCTGATGCCGCCGCAGATGCTGCACATGATCCTGCCGCGCAAGGACTACGAGATCGTCGAGGACTCGTGGAATGTGGTGGGACTGAAGGGAACCGGCTCCAAGGACGTCATCGTCAAGGACGCGTTCGTGCCGTCCTACCGCACCATGGACGCGACGAAGGTGATGGACGGCACCGCCCAGCGCGAGGCCGGCATGACCGAGCCGCTGTATCTGATGCCGTGGTCGACGATGTTCCCGCTGGGCATCTCCGCGGCGACCATCGGCATCGCCGAGGGCGCGCTGGCCGCGCACCTGGACTACCAGCGCGAGCGCGTCGGCGCCACCGGAACCGCGATCAAGGACGACCCCTACGTCATGTACGCCATCGGTGAGGCCGCCGCCGACATCAACGCCGCCCGCCAGGAACTGCTGGCCAACGCCGACCGCATCTACGACATGGTCGACGCCGGCAAGGAGGTGTCGTTCGACGACCGCGCCGCCGGCCGCCGCACCCAGGTTCGGGCGGTGTGGCGCGCGGTGTCGGCGGTCGACGAGATCTTCGCCCGCTCCGGCGGCAACGCGGCGCGGATGGACAAGCCGCTGCAGCGGTACTGGCGTGACGTGCACGTCGGCCAGACGCACGCCATCCACGTCCCCGGCACCACCTACCACGCCTCGGCGCTGAGCTCGCTGGGCGTCGAGCCGCCCGAGGGTCCGCTGCGGGCCATGATCTAGCAGAGGAGCTAGCGAGTGAGCGATCTGAAAAGCCTGGGCTACATCACCGTTTCGACCAGCCGACATCGAGCGCTGGCGCCACTTCGCCTTCGACGTGCTGGGTTTCGCCGAAGGACAAGCGGAGCCCGGACCCGTCGGCGCTGTACCTGCGGATGGACGAGCGGGCGGCCCGGCATCATCGTGGTGCCCGGCGACAGCGACCAGGTGCTGACGGTCGGCTGGGAGGTGCGCGACCACCCCGCGCTGCGACGGGTCAAGGCCGCCCTGGACGGCGCCGGTGTCGCGTTCAAGCAGCTGTCGCACCGATGACGCCGACGCCCGCCGCGTCGAAGAGGTCATCGCGTTCGAGGACCCGGCCGGCACCACGCTCGAGGTGTTCCACGGCGCGGTGCTCGACCACAGCCCGGTGGTGACCCCGTTCGGCGCGAAGTTCGTCACCGGCGATCAGGGTCTGGGCCATGTCGTGCTGCCGGCGCATGGATCCCAACGGGCTGTTCGACTTCTACACCGAGGTGCTGGGCTTCCGCTCCCGCGGCGCGTTCCGGGTGCCGCTGCCCGCCGGAGTTCGGCCCGATGCGGGTCCGGTTCCTCGGCATCAACGAGCGCCACCACAGCCTGGCGATCTGCCCGGCCGCGCATCAGCGCGACCCGCGGCCTGGTCCACATCATGGTGGAGGTCGACACCCTCGACGCCGTGGGTCAGGCGCTGGATCGGGTCAACGCCGAGGGCTTCCAGCTGTCGTCGACGCTGGGCCGGCACACCAACGACAAGATGGTCTCGTTCTACGTGCGCGCGCCCGGCGATTGGGACATCGAGTTCGGCACCGACGGCATGCGGGTCGACGAAACGTATTACACCGCTGAGGAAATCACCGCCGACAGCTACTGGGGCCACGAGTGGGTCGGCGAGATGCCCGCCGCGCATGGCGATGCAGCTATGACGCCCGACACCGACGTCAGGCCCGTTGCCGCTGCGTCGATCACGCTCCTGGGACGACGAGGCCGATGTCGTGATCGCGGGCTACGGCGTCGCCGGCGCCGCCGCGGCGGTCGAGGCCGCCCGCTCCGGCGCCGACGTCCTGGTCGCTGGAGCGCACCGGCTCCTGGGGCGGCGCGGCGGCGATGGCCGGCGGATTCATCTACCTCGGCGGTGGCACCGCGCTGCAAAAGGCTTGCGGCTTCGACGATTCCGTCGACAACATGGCGGCGTTCCTCAACGTGGCGATGGGCCCGGGCGCCGACGAGAACCGGATCGCCGACTACTGCGCGGGCAGCGTCGCGCACTTCGACTGGCTGGTGGGCTGCGGCGTGCCGTTCAAGGCGGAGTTCTTCTCCGAGCCCGGCTGGGAACCGATGGGCGACCAGGGCCTGATGTACAGCGGCGGCGAAAACGCCTACCCGTTCAACACCATCGCCACCCCCGCCCCGCGCGGGCATGTGCCGCAGATGCAGAACAAGAAGCAAGGTCGAGGCCAGCGCCGGCTACATGCTGATGAAGCCGCTTGGTCGACACGGCCACCGCCGCGGGCGCGCGGGCGCTGTACGACGTCCGGGTGCAGCGCCTGATCGTCGACTCCGACGGCAGGGTGGTCGGCATGCGCGCCCGCCGGTACGGCACCGAGATGTCGATTCGGGCGCGCCGCGGAGTCGTGCTGGCGACGGGCAGCTTCGCCTACAACGACGCGATGGTGGCGCAGTACGCGCCGCGGATCGCCGGACGCCCGGCCGCGTCGATCGAGCAGCACGACGGGCAGGCGATCCGGATGGCGCAGGCGCTGGGCGCCGACCTGGCCCACATGGACGCCACCGAGGTCGCGATCTTCATCGACCCCCAGCAGTTGGTGCGCGGCATCCTGGTCAACGGCCGCGGCCAGCGCTACGTCGCCGAGGACACCTACCCGGGCCGGATCGGCCAGCTCACGCTCTACCACCAGGACAACACCGCGTACCTGATCATCGACAGCGACGCCCAGGAGGAGGCGATGGCCTCGTGGTCGCCCAAGTTCATGCTGCGACCGGCGACCTGGGTCGCCGACACCGTCGCCGACCTGGAGCGCGACATGGGCCTGGCGCCCGGCTCGCTGCAGGCGACCGTGGCCGCCTACAACGACGGCGCCGCGCGCGGCGACGATCCGTTGCTGCACAAGAAGCCGCGAGTGGCTCAAGCCGATCGGCTCCCCGGTCGGCGCCATCGACCTGCGGGAGAACACCGGCGGCTTCACCCTGGGCGGCCTGCGCACTTCGCTGGATGCCGAGGTGCTGCACGTCAGCGGCGAGCCCATCCCGGGTCTGTTCGCCGCGGGCCGGTCCACGGCCGGGTTGGCCGCCTGGGGTTATGCCAGCGGCATCTCGCTCGGTGACGGCAGCTTCTACGGCCGCCGCGCGGGCCGTTCGGCCGCCCGCGGCTGACTCTTCATTGGCCCGCGAGCGTAACGCCACGGCGAAACATCGCGCCTTGAGATTCGCCACTGCGTTACATTCGCGGGCCCTTGCGTCCGCGCGTGCAGCTGCTATATTCCTAATAGGAATATAGCAGTCAGAGTATATTGGAGGACTGATGTCAGCGACCGTCGTCGAAACCCCCAGCGCCGTCATCGACCGGATCTCGCTAGTCCTCGATGCCTTCGACGGACCCGGACGGCTCACGCTGGCCCAGATCGTGCGCCGCACCGGCCTGCCGCGCTCGTCGGCGCACCGGATGCTCGACCGCCTGGTGCAGCTGCGCTGGCTGCGCCGCAGCGGCCGCGACTACGAGCTCGGCATGCGGCTGGTGGAGCTCGGCTCGCTGGCCGTGCACCAGGACCGCCTGGTGCGGGCCGCCGCCCCACTGCTGGGCGAATTGCACCGCGCCACCGGGCTCGTCGTCCACCTCGCGGTGCTGGACGGACCCGACGTCGTCTACCTCGAGAAGATCGGCGACCCGACGAACGCGGGGCTGCCCAGGGTCGGTGGCCGTCAGCCCGCGCACTGCACCGCGCGTCGGCAAGGCGATCCTGGCGTACTGCGACCAGGATGCCGAGGTGGATTTGCAGGTCCGCAAGACCAGGTACTCGATTTCCAGCAGTTCCCAGCTGGCGGCCGAGTTGGCCAAGGTGCGGGCCCATGGTGTCGCGTTCGAGCGGGAGGAGTCGCTGCTCGGGTTCGGCTGTGTAGCAGCGGCGATCGGCAGTCCGGGTGAGGCCGTGGCGGCGGTATCGGTATGTGGTCCGATGAATCGCATGATGTTTGATTACCGGCTGGCCGCCCCGGTCCGCATGACCGCGATGGGCATTTGGCGCAACGTCGAGGACGGCGCAGCGCGGGTCGCGCCGACACTGCAACCGTTGCGACCGCTGCGACCCGTGCGGCCCGCACGTCCCGCGTCGCGGCCCGCACTGCAGTACGCGTGAACCTCGACCCACAGATTGCGGGTCTGCTCGAGACGCTGGACGCAAGCTTCCCGCCGGTGCACACCATGACCGGCGCGCAGGCCAGGGCGATCATCCGCTCCCGGCTCATGCCCGTTCTCGAGCCCGAGCCCGTCGCCGAGGTGCGTGACGAGACCATCGCAGGCCCTGCCGGTGGGATCCCGGTGCGGATCTACCGCCCCGAAGGGGAGCACCTGCCGATCCTGGTGTACGGGCACGGCGGTGGTTTCGTGTTCTGCGATCTGGACAGCCACGACGAACTGTGCCGCAACATCGCGAATCTTATTCCCGCCGTGATTGTTTCGGTCGCGTACCGGTTGGCGCCCGAGCATCGCTGGCCGGCAGCGGCCGACGACTTCCACGCGGCCACCCGATGGGCGGCGGACAACGCCTCCAGCCTGGGCGGCGACCCGGACCGCATCGTCGTCGGCGGCGACAGCGCCGGCGGCAACCTGGCCGCCGTCACCACACTGATGACCCGGGACCGCGGCGGCCCGGCGCTGGCGGCGCAGTTCCTGCTCTACCCGGTGCTGGCAGCCGATTTCGACACCGAGTCCTACCGATTATTCGGCTGCGGTTACTACAACCCTAAGCCGGCGATGCAGTGGTATTGGGATCAGTACGCTCCGTCGGCGACCGACCGCGCCCACCCGTACGCCACGCCGCTGAACGCCGACGCGCACGGCCTGCCGCCGGCGGTGATCGTGATCGCCGGACACGACCCGCTGCGCGACGAGGCGCTGGCCTACGCGGCCGCACTCGAAGCGGCCGGGGTACCCGTGGCTCGCGCCCAATTCGATGGCGCCGTGCACGGTTTCATGAGCATGCGCATATTGGACATCGCGCAACAAGCCCGGCAGCGGGCGTGCGACGAGCTGAGTAAGTTGCTGGAGTGATCACCAGGCTGGTGCCGCCCGCGACCATCGACGCGTCCGCGACTCGGGCGCTGCGGAGCGAGGTCCGGCAGTTCCTCGCCGATCAACTCCGCGCCGGCACGTTCACACCTTCCGTCGACGCGTGGCTGTCGGGCTGGGACGAGAACTTCACCGCCGCGCTCGCGGCGCGCGGCTGGCTCGGGATGACCGTCCCGGTCGAGTACGGTGGACACGGGCGCTCTTTCCTCGAACGGTTCGTCGTTACCGAGGAACTGCTTGCCGCCGGGGCGCCGGTCGCGGCGCATTGGATCGCCGACCGGCAGATCGTGCCGTCGCTGCTCAAGTACGGCACCGAGGTGCAGAAATCCGAGTTTCTGCCGCGAATCGTGAGCGGGGAGTGCTTTTTTGCCATCGGCATGAGCGAACCGGACTCCGGCTCCGACCTCGCGAGTGTGCGGACCCAGGCCCTGCACGTCGAGGGCGGATGGTCGCTGACCGGAACGAAGGTATGGACCTCCGGCGCGCACCTCGCCCACGCCTTCATCGTGCTTGCCCGCACCGCATCGGTAGATCCCGAACACCGGCATGCCGGGCTCAGCCAGTTCATCGTGAACCTTCGCGCGCCCGGTGTCGAGATTCGCCCCGTCGTCTCGATGAACGGCGCGCACCACTTCAACGAGGTGATCCTGGACGAGGCATTTGTGCCCGACCCCATGGTATTTGGCCAAATCGGCGATGGCTGGCAACAGGTCACTTCGGAGCTGAGCTTCGAACGCAGCGGACCCGAACGGTTCCTGTCCACCTTCGCGCTGCTGGCGGCCTGCGCCGAGCGGATGGCGGAGCGGCGCATCCCCCGCAATGCCGAGCTGGGTCGTCTGGTGGCGCGCGTCGCCGGCCTGCACCAGATGTCGACGGCCGTGGCGGGTGCGCTGCAGCGGCACGACCCCGCCGACGTGCCCGCCGCGGTGGTCAAGGTGCTCGGCACCACCACCGAGGGCGACATCGTCGAGTTTGCCGACCAGCATGGGCGCGTCGACGCCGACTTCTCCGGCCTGGTGTCGGCCGCCGCGGACCAGCGCCCCGGCTTCACGCTGCGTGGCGGGACCAACGAGGTGCTCCGCGGTGTCATTGCGCGCGGACTGGGAATCCGATGAACACCGTTGGTATTGGCGTCGACCCGGCCGTCGTCAACATGATGGACGCCGTCTTCGCCGAATACCGCGAGTCCCACCCGCCCGCTCGATACGCCGAGAGAGACGCGGGACTCTGGCAACGCCTCGACGATCTCGGGCTGGTGCGATTCACCGGTGCGGAGCGGTCGGGCGGCAGTGGGGCCGGCTGGTACGAAGCGGCCGAACTGCTCGCCGCGGCGGTCCGCCACGGGGCGCGAATTCCGTTGGCCGAGCACGACTTGTTGGCGTGCTGGCTGTTGGACGCGAATGGGATGCCAGACGACGGCGCGGTGCGGACGGTGTGCCTGCTCGACGAGCGTGGGGTGGCGAAGGAAGTGCCCTGGGCGAGCGGCGCCGACCGGGTCGTCGTCGTGTACCGAACAGAGGGCGAGTACCGGATGGCTGATGCCAACGCCTCCGCACTCGAGATCACGCCCGGCACCAGCCTGATCGGCGAGCCGCGTGACACGGTGGCCGCAGACCTCACCGCCGCGGCGGGGCTGGCGGGCGCGCCCGTCGGTGCGGATCTCGTTACCCAGCTGCGGCTGAAGTCGGCACTCGTTCGGTCGATCCAGGTGTGTGCCGCACTGGACCGGATTCTGCAGCTTTCGATCGAGCATGCAATGTCGCGCATCCAGTTCGGCCGCGCGCTCTCCCGGTTCCAAGCGGTGCAGAATCTGATCTCGGACATTGCCGGTGAGGCCGCGCTTGCCCGGGTGGCGACCGAGGCCGCGCTCGTCGCGGCCGTCACCAGCGAGTGGTCGGCCGAAAACCTCAACTTCCTTGTCGCGGTGTCGCGTTCGTGCGCGGGCCACGCCGCCGCGGTTGCGGTGCGCAACGCCCACCAGGTACACGGTGCCATCGGCACCACGCGTGAGCACCGCCTGCACGAGTTCACCCGGCCCGCGCTGACGTGGCGTTCGGAGTTCGGTTCAGTTCAGTACTGGGATGATCAGGTCACCGAAGCGGCGCTGCGGGCGGGTGGGGAGGGACTGTGGGGCCTGATCGTTGACCCACGCTCGCGAGCAGCGACTTGAGTTCGGTGAGCGCTCGCGAAACGTTCTCCGGCGGCGTCGCGGTCATCACCGGCGCAGGCTCCGGGATAGGCGCCGGAATTGCGCGCCACGCGGTGGCATTGGGGATGACGGTGGTTCTCGCCGACGCCGACGCCGACGCCGTCGCGGCACTGCGCGACGAGCTCTGCGCGGCGGGAGGTTCGGCGATCGACGTGGGGTGCGACGTGCGCGATCCGCTGGCGGTGCAGGAACTCGCCGACCGCACCTACCGCGACGCCGGTCCGGTGCGGCTGTTGGTGAACAACGCCGGTGTCGAGCAGTTCGGGTATCTGTGGGACACGCCGGTGCTCAACTGGCGGCGCGTCGTCGACGTCAACGTCAGCGGGGTCTTTCATGGCGTGCGGGCGTTTCTGCCCAAGATGCTGGCCGGCGAGGAACAGGCCTGGGTGTGGAACCTGTCGTCCGTCGGCGGGGTGCTGGCGATTCCGTTGCAGGGGCCCTACATCATGAGCAAGCACGCGGTGCTGGCGTTGACCGAGTGCCTATATCTGGATGTTGAATCCGCCGGACACGGCCACCACATTCACGTGCAAGCCGTGCTGCCGGGCGCAGTGGTATCCAACATCTTCGAGTCGGCGGGCGGCGTCGATCCCTGCGATGCCACCGACGCCGCAGTCGCCGAACAGCAGCGTTCCGCCATGCTGGACGTGAAGGCCGCGGCCATGACTCCACTGGCGGCCGCCGAGACGATTTTCGAGCAGGCGGCCGAGGGCAGGTTCTACCTGCTTACCCAGCGATCCGTCGGCGAGGCCATGTCCGAACGCGCGAATGTACTTGCCTCGCAACGACCGCCGCGGCTGAGGCCACGCTAAGTTCAACCCAATGGGCGACAAGCCAATGGGGGAAGTGAGTGTGTGGTGAACGTTACTTAGGATGTTTTAGGTTGCCACACCGACGATTTCGTCGACGATAGCCAAATCGCCGTGCCGCACCGCGTCGAGGATCGACTCGTTCAGCGTCGAGCACACCAGGAACACCCCCCGGCTGCCGGGCGCCGAAATTCGCTGCGCATCGGCGCGTTCGACACACTTGCCCGTCGCCTCGGCGTTCCACTGCACGCTGGTCTGGTTCCAGCTGCTCTTGCGGGCCAGCACCCGCGCGCCGCAGTCGCGGCACGCCACCGGCGCCATCGGCATCTCGTCGAGGCGGTTGTCGGTCCTCACCGGGCGGCCATATTCGCGCTCGACCTCTTTCATCCACGCCTCGCATGGGCGGGTGGTGTCCAGCTCAAACTCGAAGCGGTCCACCATGTCCGGCGCCACGTCGGCGACGTCGACGTAGAACTGCTGATACCACCGCCGCAGCTGGTACACCGGGCCGTCCTCCTCGACCAGCAGCGGGTTGTCGATGCGCGCCTTGTGTCGCCAGATCTCGACGTCCTGCTCGAATCCCAGCTTGACGTAGTCGCCGAGTTTGATGGCGGTACGCATGGCCTCGTCACCGGGCAGGGCCTCCGACTTCTTGCACGATGATCCCGTATTGCAGCACAAACGAATTCGAGTCGATTGGGTAGTGGCAGTTGATGAGAATCGTTTTGGCGTCACCGTGCTCGTAATGGTAGGTCAGGTCGTCGATCATGAAGGACGGGCCGTAGTAGGACGCCACCGACGTGTTGCCCAGCATCTGTGCGCCTTCGGTGTCGCCCATGTCGGGGCGGCCCTCGCCGTTCATGTATTGCGTCGCAACGTGGCCTTCGAAGATGTTCTTGAAGTAGGTCGGCAATGCGCCGTGGATGTAGAAGAAGTGCGCCATATCCACGACGTTGTCGATGATTTCGCGGCAATTGCTTCCCACCACGGTGGTGTACCAGTGCCAGTCGGTCCAGTCGTCGCTGGTGGCGCCCTCGATGCGCGGGATGGTCACTTCTGGTGGGGGTGGCTTGTGCTCAGGGTCGTTCCACACGAACAACATGCCGTCTTGTTCCAGCGTGGTCCAGGTCGCCGTGCGGGCCAGCCGGGGCGTACGCCTGGCGTACGGCACTTGCTTGCACCGCCCGTCGCCGCCCCAGCGCCAGTCGTGGAAGGGGCAGGCGATCTCGTTGCCCTTGACTTCGCCCTGCGACAGGTCACCGCCCATGTGCCGGCAGTAGCCGTCGAGCACGTTGATTTTGCCGTCCCCGCTGCGGAAGACCACCAGCTTCTGGCCGAAGGCGTTGATCGCGTGCGGCTTGCCGTCACCGAAATCTCTGATCAGGCCCAGGCAATGCCAGCCGCGGGCGAACCGCGTCGGCGCGGCCTGGGCTTCGATGAGCCGAATCTCGTCAGCGTCAATATGCGACGTCATAGCTAAAGATTTAACTCCCTGAAACCCCACCTGTGGGAGTCGTGCGTTCCACTCATCAGGATGGTTCTTCCTTCCGTGCGGCCGTCGCGGCCTACCGTTTTCAGCGTGACCGCGCTCAGCTCGACAATCCCTGCCGGCCTGCCCGTGGCCGACATATCCGTCGACCTGCTGGTCGTCGGCTCGGGCACCGGCATGGCCGCGGCGCTGGCCGCCCACGAACTCGGGCTGTCGGTGCTGATCGTGGAGAAGTCGTCGTACGTCGGCGGCTCGACCGCCCGGTCCGGCGGGGCGCTGTGGCTGCCCGCCTGCCCGGTGCTGCGGGACGACGGCGCCAACGACACCGCCGAGCGGGCCGCCACCTACTTGGACGCGGTGGTCGCGGGTTCAGCGCCCCGGCAGCGCTCGACCGGGTTTCTGGCCCACGTGCCCGCGGCGGTCGAAATGCTGCGCCGCACCACCCCACTGCGGTTCTTCTGGGCCCGCGACTATTCGGATTACCACCCCGAGGAGCCCGGCGGCAGCGCGGCGGGCCGCACCTGTGAATGTCATCCGTTCGATACCGCGAAACTCGGCGAATACCGCACCCGGCTGCAGCCCGCCGTGATGGAGGTCAGCGTCCCGGTCCCGACCACCGGGGCCGACTACCGCTGGATGAACCTGGTGTTTCGGGTGCCGCGCAAGGGGATTCCGACGTTCGCCAAGCGTGTGACACAAGGCGTCGGCGGCCTGCTGGTGGGCCGGCACTACGCCGCCGGCGGCCAGGGCCTGGCGGCCGGCCTGTTCGCGGGTGTGCTGCGCGCCGGCATCCCGGTGTGGACCGGCACCACGCTCGCGCGCTTGTTTTATGATCCAGCCGATGGTGGCCGGGTGGCGGGCGCCGTCGTCGAGCAGGGCGGCCGCGAGGTGACCATCACCGCCCGGCGTGGGGTGGTGCTGGCCACCGGCGGTTTCGACCACAGCATGGACATGCGGTGGAAATTCCAGTCCGAATCGCTGGGCGCCAACCTGAGCCTGGGCGCGGCGACCAACACCGGCGAGGGGATCCGCGCGGCCCAGGAACTGGGCGCCGCCATCGATTTCATGGACCAGGCCTGGTGGTTCCCCGCCGTCGCGCCGCTGCCTGGCAAGGCGCCCGGGGTGATGCTGGCCGAACGATCGCTTCCCGGCTCTCTGATCGTCGACGAGAACGGCCACCGGTTCGCCAACGAGTCGTCGGACTACATGTCCTTCGGTCAGCGGTTACTCGAATTGGAGCGGTCCGGCAGCCCGGTGGAAGCCATGTGGATCATCTTCGATCAGCAATACCGCAACAGCTATGTCTTTGGCGGCGAACTGTTTCCGCGGATGCGGATACCGCAGGCGTGGTACGACGCCGGCATCGCGAAACGGGCCGACAGCCTCGCCGAGCTGGGCGCGCGGATCGGGGTTCCGGTATCGGAATTCACTTCGACGATGACGCGATTCAACGAAAGTGCCTCTGCCGGAAAGGATCCCGACTTCGGTCGGGGCCGCAGCGCCTACGACCGCTACTACGGCGACCCGACGATAACGCCGAACCCCAACCTGCGCCCGTTGGTCAAGGGCCCGTTCTACGGGGTGAAAATGGTGCTGTCCGACCTGGGCACCTGCGGCGGGCTGAAGGCAGACGAGCGGGCCCGGGTGCTGCGCGAGGACGGCAGCGTGATCGCCGGGTTGTATGCGATCGGCAACACCGCCGCCAACGCATTCGGCACCACGTACCCGGGCGCGGGCGCGACGATCGCGCAGGGACTCGTGTACGGCTACATCGCGGCGCGGGACGCGGCGGGGCGGTGACCCCGGGCGACCGCTAGTCCGCCTCGCGCTTGGCCTCGACCTGCTTCTCGACCTCGCGCCAGTAGCCCGGCGTGGTGCGGGGCTTACCGAAATCACCCTTGGGAGCCTTCTGCATGATGGCATCGGCCTCGTCGATGTCCTTCATCAGTTCCAGCGCGAGCTCGCGCTCGGCGGCGTAGTACTTGGCCGCCCAACGCAACGTGATCGCCGAATAGGCCCAGGCGGGCTCGGCCTCGGCTCCCTCGGCGTCCTCGATCGCTTCGCGGTGCCTGGCTTCCGCGTATGCGGCATGCTCCTGCAGCAGCTCCTTGAGCCGCGCCGGATTACTGAGGTGACCAAAGTTGACGCGCAACAACACGCTGTGCTTGAGCACGGGCGGGTCCACGGGCGCCTCGTTGGTCCACTCGGTGACCGCCTCCATCCCGGCCGGGGTGATCTTGTACAGGCGACGGCTGCGGGTGCCCTCGTCACGCTCGACACGCGACGTCACCAGACCCAGGCCCTCGAGCTTCTTCAGCTCCGTGTAGATCTGACTGTACGACGGGCTCACGTAGTAGAGGTCGACGCTCCAGTCGATCCATTTCTTGAGGTCATAGCCGGAGACTTCCTCTTCGTAGGACAGCATGCCCAGTAACGCCCAACTGGTGGCGGCAAGTGCCGCGTTCGTCGGCTTTTCGCTGGCAGGCGCCATTTCGTCAGATTAACAACTCGGGGGCACCGAGTGCGTGCCGCGGACCGCTGACCGGGACACGGATATTGGCCCCAATTAGCGCTGCAGAAACCCCAGCACCATCGACTCGAATGCCTGCTTGGCCTCGATCATCGCCCAGTGTCCGCAGTTGGGGAACACGTGCAATTCGGCATTGGGGATGGTGCGCATCGGGATTATGGCCATGTCCAGCGGACTCACCCGGTCATCACGTCCCCACGTCAATAGGGTGGGAGCCGACACCTTGTGCATCGTCGCCCACGGCTGCGGCCTGTCCGACTTGGCCATCGCGGCCGTCATCTTGTCGAAGGCGGCCTTGCCGTACATTCGCCGGGCCGCTTGCAGCGTCTCCGGATCGGTGGCCAGGCTCCAGCGTTCCTCGATCAGTTCGTCCGTCACCACCGCCTGGTCGTAGACCATGCACTTCAGCCAGTCGACCAGGCGCTGCCGGGTAGGGTCCTCGGTGAACTCCTGAAGCAGCCTGATGCCCTCGCTGGGGCCCGGGCTGAACAGATTTGTGCCGATGCCGCCGATGGTGACCAGCCTGCCCACCCGTTGTGGATGCAGTGTGGCCAGCGTTATTCCGACACCGCCACCCATCGAGTTACCGATGATGTCAAAACGGTCGAGGGAGAGCGCGTCGATGAATGCCAGGGCTGCTCCATGCGCGGCGATCATGGGATGACCACCGACGTCGGGGCTCACGCCGAAGCCGGGAAATTCCAGGACCAGGCAACGGAAGTGCGCGCTGAACGCCTGCAGCACGCCCCGGAAGTTGCGGTGACCGGTTACTCCGGGCCCCGAACCGTGCAGGAACAACAGCGCAGGTCCGTCGCCAATGTCGTAATAGCGCAACAATCCGGCCGGAGTTTGGATTTCATCCAGGCTGTGCGACACGGGTCCTCCATCATCGCGGGCGGGTACCACGAGCCTGCCATGACGGCGGCCCAGTGGAACGAAGCGGTTCCATTCACCGGGCGGCGCACGCGCAACCCGGGAGGCTGGCTTGACTTTATCTAGTCAGATAGGAATATGGCTGCCGACGTGCCGGTTGGCTCAGCTATGTAGGCCTGCCGGAACAGTTGGAAGGTGGCGGCTTTCGTGAGCGAAATAGTATGCGACGCAACGGACGTCGAACGGTCGCGCACGTTCGTGTGGGCGGACCCGCGCATCACCGCGCAGGCGGCCCGGGATCGAACGGGGCTCGAGTTTCTGCAGGCAATGGCCGCAGGCGAACTGCCCCAGCCACCGGTGATGGCCACCATGGGTGCCCGGTTGGAATCGGTCGCCGAGGGCACGGCGGTCTTCACCATGACGCCGTCGGAGTTTCATTACAACCCGATCGGCTCGGTGCACGGCGGTGTGTACAGCACGCTGCTGGATTCGGCCGCGGCCTGCGCGGTCCACAGCATGCTGCCGGCCGGAGTCGGCTACACCAGCCTCGATCTGTCGGTGCGGTTCATCGGCGCAATCAACGTCGACACCGGACCCGTCACCTGCACCGGAACGGTCACCCACATGGGGCGGCGCACCGCGCTGGCCGAGGCCCGATTGACCAGCCAGAATGGCAAACTGCTGGCGACCGCAACAAGCAATTGCATCATCCTGGGCCGGTGACCGTCCCCGCAGTGGACGACCTCGCCCGCCGCGCGGGGGTGACTGAGCAGATCGCGGCGAAGCGTCTCGAGCAGCTTGTCGACGCCGGGTTGCTGGCCAAGCAGCCCTACCGAGAGCCGGGGCGCGTACGCGCTATGAATACGTGCTCACCGAGCGCGGTCGTGATCTCTATCCGATACTGGTCAGTTTGATCGAGTTCGGCAGGATCTTGCAGGGTGAGTCCAGCACGATGGAACTCGTCCATGATGGCTGCGGTGCCTCTGTCACTTCACATGTACAATGCACTGCGGGGCATGATGTTTCGCTCGCGGACGTGACCGCGCGCATTGGAAATCGTTGATTGGCCAACGGCAGCACTCGCTGTGACGCTCTGGCTCCAATGAGCGGACTGTGTCGCAGGCCACACCAGGGCTTTTCGCGCCGTTTACCCTGGCGCGGCGCGCCCGTAAAGCAACCGCGGTCAAATGGGACAAGGCGATTTGCTGGCCGAAGTAACGAAAGATAACAAAGGATAAAAGCTGTGCCAACACGCCAGAGCTCGACGAACGTCGACATTGTCAACCCGATTAGGGAGCGCGCCTGCGACGCGCTCAACGCCTGGCTGAGAAGCAGGCCGCGCCATCTGGTCCATGACCCGCGGGTCATGCGCAAAGGTGTCGAGCGCTGTTGACGGCGCCGCCGGGCAGACTGGGTGGGCGTGGGTGACTACTGGAACCACAACTCCGCCTACCACGCCTGGCTGATCGACATCGCGGCTCGGCGCCGCGGCCATGTCCTGGATGTGGGTTGCGGCGAAGGGCTGCTGGTGCAACGGCTGGCCGCCGTCTCGCGCAGTGTCCTCGGCGTGGAGTCCGATCCGCAGTCGGTGCAGCGTGCCCGGGAGCGGTTGCGGTCGACCGGTAACGCATCGGTGCGGCTCCTGCGCTTCGAGGACCTCGACGTGGGCGAGCAACGGTTCGACGTCGTCACGTTCGTGGCAAGCCTTCATCATTTGGGGCTGCGCGAAACGCTAGGGAAGGCGCGCCGACTGCTCAGTCCCGGAGGCGAACTCGCGATCGTGGGCCTCTCGGCCAACAAGAGCGTCGTCGACTGGACCTGGGCTGCCCTCTGCACGCCGGCGGCGCGCGTCGGGTCGTGTCTGCATCGGGAGACGCGTGACATCGGAGTGGCCATCGCCAACCCGCGCGAAAGTCTCGACGAGATCCGGCGAGCGGCCGATGACCTCCTACCGGGGGCGCGGATCCGGCGGGGCCTCTATTACCGATACCGTCTGCACTGGCGAAACGACCGAATCGATCGAAACGGTTAAGCCGTCAGTTCGGTGTTTCGGCTGCGCGCTCGCGGTCGCGTCGCCGGGCCCGGGACGCACGTAGATTCGCCGCGTTACCGCACGTCTTCACGTTGCACCACACGCCGCTCGTGTTCTTCGAGCGGTCATAAAACGTCGAACCGCATTGGTGGTTGTGACACCGTTTCAGCCGTCGCCAGCTACCCTCCTGCTGGCTCAGCAAGATCTCGCCCCATAACGCTGCGGCCAGCCACCGCCAGCCGCTGCCGGCGGGTTGCAGCCGTACCTCGCCGGTGTCGGACAGCGCGAACGACGCGGGTACGGAGCCGATCCCTCGCTTGTCGGGCGGTTCCCCCAGGACCATCTTTGCGATCGTGTCGCGCAGGGCGCGAAGTCTCGACAGATCCCCGTCATTCAGCGCCGGCGGCTGCGCGTCGATGCCGCGTATCGCCACCCAGGTGCGCACCGCGCTGTCGACCCAGACCTGCGCGAGCCCGACATCGGCCAGCAGATCCGGCCCATAGTCGCCGATACCGACGGTGTTGAGGAAATCATGAACCAGCCCGAGGCCGCCCGGTGCCGACGCGGCTCGGTACCGGTGTGATGCAGACCATTCGTACGACATATGCGAACCTACTTGACTATGTCGATAAGGTCAACTACGGTGACAGATGCAAATAGACTTCACCTAAGTCAAGGAGATCGGATCATGGTCAACATCAAGGGGTCGACAGTCGTGGTTACCGGCGGGCAGCGCGGGCTCGGCAAGTCCATAGTGGAGCGAGTTTTTGCGGCGGGGCGCGGCCAAGGTGTACGCGACGGCGCGGGCGCCGAAGCAAAGCGACGACCCTCGTGTAGTAAGTGTCGAACTGGATGTCACCCAGGCAGGTTCGGTTGCGGCGTTGGCTGTTACGGCATCGGACGCCGACATCGTCGTGAACAATGCCGGAGTCTTGGGTGCGCCGAAGCTGCTCAGCAGCGACATCGAGGAAATTCGGGCCGTGTTCGAGACCAACTACTTCGGTGCGCTCCGGGTCGCCCAGGCGTTCGCGCCGGTGCTGGCCGAAAACGGTGGCGGAGCCCTGGTGGACATCGCCTCGGTCCTGTCCTGGGTGGGCGGCTTCGGTGGCTACGGTGACTCCAAGGCCGCCATCTGGTCGGCGACCAACTCGCTGCGCATCGAGCTCGAGAAGCAGGGCACGCTGGTCACGTCGGTGCACTTGGGCTACACCGACACCGACATGGTCTCCGAGTTCGACGTGCCGAAGAACGACCCGCGAGACGTGGCGCGCCAAATCGTCGATGGCATCGAGCACGGCGACGCCGAGGTGCTGGCGGATGACCTCACCCGACACATCAAGGCGGCCCTGTCCGGGCCGGTCGAGGCGCTTCGGGTCGGCTGACTCGGATACAGAGCAACCCGAATCGGTCCGCGTGCTCCGGCCGGCGACGCGCCGGTCGGAGCGCATTGGTGTTTGGATGGCGATATGGAACCCGAATCTCGCGTCGTAAGCGCCACCCGCGTCATCGCCTCCGGCGCACGGCGGATCTTCGAACTGATCGCCGACCCGTCCATGCAGCCGCGCTGGGATGGCAACAACAACCTGGCCTCGGCCGCTCCCGGGCAGCGCGTCCACCGGGCCGGTGACGTGTTCACCGTGAAGTTGACAAACGGTGCCTTGCGGGAGAACCACGTCGTCGAATTCATCGAAGGCAGCCAGATCGCCTGGCGCCCGGCGGAACCCCGAAAGCTCCCGCCCGGTCACCTGTGGCGCTGGGTGCTCGAGCCGGTGAGCGCCTCGCTGACCAGCGTGACCCACACCTACGACTGGACGCAGCTGACCGACGCCAGTCGCATGGAGAGGGCGCGCGCGACGACACCCGACATGTTGCGTGAGTCGTTGGACAAGCTTGCTGTGCTGGCCCGCGAGCTCGATGCGGGCAACGACGGATAGTTAAGGCTTGCGCTTTGCTGGGCACCCGATGACGGCGGGGTTAGGAGGCCAGCGATGTCGTATCTGCTCGCGGTTCCGAGATGTTGACTTCTGCGGCGTCGCTGGTCGCCGGGCACGGCAAGTCGTATCAGGCGCTGAGCGCTCAAGTGGCGGCGTTTCACCAGCAGTTCGTGCAGCTCGGTTCGCCAGGCGCCACCGGCTGACTGCGGCGGGTACGGTCACCCTATGGCTCTTCCACCACCAGGAAACGACCGCGCCGCCATCGTCACCGGCGCCTCGTCGGGCATCGGCGAGGAATTCGCGCGGATACTCGCCCAGCGCGGCCATCAGGTTGTGCTGATAGCACGCAGCGCCGACCGCCTCGAAGAACTCGCCGCACGATTGGGCGCTCAAGCGCATCCGCTGCCCGCTGACCTGTCCCAACGAACCGAACGCGCGGCGCTGCCGGACCGCGTCGCGGCGCTCGGCCTGGTTCCGGACATCCTGGTCAACAACGCCGGGCTGTCGACAACCGGGTCGTCGCGAAATCGGTTCCAGAGCAAGAACTTAACCTGGTCGAGGTCGACGTGGCCGCGGTGGTCGATCTGTGCAGCAGGTTCCTGCCGGGGATGGTCGAACGCCGTCGCGGTGCGGTGCTGAACGTGGCGTCGATGGCCGCGTTCCAACCCTTACCGGGCCAAGCGGCGTACGGCGCCGCCAAGGCGTTCGTGCTTGTCCTACACCCACAGCCTGCGCGGCGAGTTGCGGGCACCGGGGTCAGCGCGACCGCGCTGTGTCCCGGGCCGGTGGACACCGGATTTGGCGAAGCGGCCGGTTTCACCAAAGAGGAAGCCGACTCGGCATTGCCGCGGGTGATGTGGATCTCCGCCGACCGACGTGGCGCAGGCCGGGATCGACGGGTTGGCGGCCGGCAAAGCCGTCGTCGTCCCCGGGCGGGTCAACCAGGTCGCTGCGTCCTTCTTCCCGGGTCGCGCCGCCCGAGTGGCTGCTGCCGATCCTGGCCCGCAACCACCCGGCCCTGAAACGCGACTAGAGCTTGCCGCGCACCCACTGAAACGTGCCGGCGTTTTTTGACCCACCCGCGCCATCCCCGCCAGGGCGGCCGCCGGGCTCGGGAGCTCCAGCCTGCTAGTGCTTGACGACCGCGTGCTCGCGTTCCAGGGCGTAAAGCCGCCAGTGGCCCGGCACCCCCTTGAGCCGACTCTCGCCGCGGTCGGCGAACCGGTGTCGGGACCCGGTGACGATGTCGCGCACCGTCGAGGACACCAGCACCTCGCTGGGACCCGCCAGCGCCGCGACCCGGGCTCCGATGTGCACGGCCATGCCGGCGATGTCGGCGCCGCGCACCTCGACCTCGCCGGCGTGGATGCCCACCCGCACCTCGATGCCCAGCACGCCGCACCGCGTCGACGATCTCGTCGGCGCACGCCAGCGCGGCGCTTGGACTGCTGAACGTCGCGACGAATCCGTCGCCGGCGGTGTTGACCTAACGCCCGCCGAACCGCTGCAGCTCGTGGCGCACGATGGTGTCGTGGTTGTCCAGCAGGTCGCGCCAACGGTCGTCGCCGAGCAGGGCGGCGCGCTCGGTGGAGCCGACGATGTCGGTGAACATGATCGTGGTGAGCAGGCGCTCGGCATCGGAGCCGCCCCGCACGCCGGTGACGAACTCCTCGATCTCGTCGAGCATCGGCGCGGTGTCGCCGACCCAGTACAGGGTGTCTGCCGCCCGGTAGCTCGACGAAGCGTGATCCGGCGATGTGCTCGGCGAGGTATTGGCCGTGCGCCATCGGGGTGAATTCGGAGTTGGCGCGATGCAGGATCAGCGTTGGCGCGGTGATGCGGGGAAGCGTGTCGCGCACGTCGGCCTTGCCCGGATCGCCCTGATCATCGCGCAGCGCCATGCTCGGCGAGGCCGCACGGTTGCCGGCCAGATCCCACCACGCGCGGAACGCGTCGTCGCGGGCGACGCTGGGCGCGATGATGCCGAGCATGTCGAAGCCCTGGTCGACGGCATCCGGGTCGACGGCGACGGTCGTGAATGGGTCGACGGTTTCGATCTTGTGGCCGATCGGGTAGTCGGGCGCATACAGCGTGCGGGCGCCGCCGTTGATGATCACCAGGCTGCTCACCCGCTCGGGGTATTCGGCGGCGAGAACGATTCCTGTCATCGAGGTGAAGCCCGGGGCCACGATCGTCGCCCGCTCGCACCCGACGGCGTTCATCACCGCGATGACGTCCTGCGCCCAGAACTTCGGACCGATCATGTCCACCGAGAACGCGCGACGACAGGCCGATCCCGCGCTGGTCGAGCCGGATCACCCGGGCGAAAGACGCCAACCGCCGGTGGAACCGGTACATCGACGGCTCGGCGTCGATCGAGTCGATCGGGATGGACGGCCCGGGCAGCAGGACCAGGTCCATCGGGCCATCGCCGAACACCTGATAGGCGATGTCGGTCTCGCCGCAACTGGCGTACCGGGTCCGCGGGGCCCAGACGATCCAGGCACGGATAAAGGCTAGTTCAGGCCCCGACAAGTCGAGACAGTCGAACAAGTCGAACTTCAGTTGGCGATGATCGGGACCAGATAGCGGGCGGCGTAGTCGCGGACGGCGGCGGGATCCGACGTGTCGAGCCGATCGGTGGGGAACACGATGATGCCCAGGGCGACGCGCAGCAGGATGTCGGCGATGTTGGCCAGGTCGGGCTCGGGGATGTCGGCGCCGCATCGCCGCAGGGTGTGCGCGATCCCGTCGGCGAATTGGCCGGATCGGGAAGACTTTCGACCGGGAAAACATGCCGAACAGCTCGGGCTCGCTTTGCACGATGCGGGAGTACAGCGGCGAGTCCTGGACGAGACGCACACCGAGGGCGAACGCCTCGACCACGGCCTGCTGCGGATTGCAGCCGGTTGTGGCCTGGTCCAGCGTGCTGAAGAAGTGTTCGGCCTCACGTCGCACCACCTTTTCGAACAGGTCGTCTTTGGTGGGAAAGCGCCGGTAGATGGTGCTGCGGCTGACCCCGGCACGGGCGGCGACGTCTTCGATGTTCGCGCGGCGCACGCCATAGGTCTCGAAGACCGATTCGCGCGGTGTCCAGGATGGTGCGATCGAGCTCGCTGATCGACTCGGCTGTCCGGACGCTTGGATCCCGTTTCGGACGGCATCGCATGGGGCGTATCGTATCGGACTTCGCCTTGCTGTGCCGATCTGATATCGTCTGAAACAAAGATACAGTTTTGTATCAGTGCTTCACAAGCACCACGGGATGCGTCACAGAGGAGGTCTCGGTGACTACCCGGAATGATCGGCTGAGCGGGCCCGCTGCCCGTTTCGACGCGGGTGTCCGCGAAGGGGAGCCCGTGCTGGTTGACGACGACAGCCGTCGACGCGCCGTCGCGATTGGGGCCCGATTCCCTGATATGGAAGTTCTACGGAGATCAACCGCACGCAATTCTTCGGCTTCCAGCGTGTCTGCCGGCGTCGAAAACTGCATCGAACAGCTCGGCCAGGGCGTGCTCGACCACTCGGTGGTATTCAGCGACACGCTAGGCCGGGCCAAGCGAACCGCACCGCCCCTGATGAAGACCGTCTACTCCGACGATCCGCACGAGTGGGGCCGCAAGGTCCGCGACTTCCACAAGCCGATCAAGGGCACCATCAGTGACGGCTCGAGGTATCACGCGCTGAACCCGGAGCTGTTCTACTGGGCGCACGCCACCTTCGTCGACCAGGTCATCTACAACACCGACACGTTCATCCGGCGGCTCTCCGATGCGGAGAAGGAGCAGATCTTCAACGAGGGCAAGATCTGGTACGGCCTGTACGGGGTCAGCGACCGCGGCCAGCCGCAGACCTATGACGAATTCGTCGCCTACTGGGACGACATGCTCGAGCGGTTCGTCCCGCACAAGACCGTCCTGTACGGCACCGGCTACATCCGCAAGGGGATACCCGCCCCGCGCAGGATGCCCAAGCCGAATCTGGCGGATCGTATCCGCACCGCTGAACGCCTATACCCGCCTGGTCCTCGTCGGAACCCTGCCGCCGCAGATGCGCGACGTGTGCGGGCTGGAGTGGGATGCCAAGCGGGAGAGTCGTTTCCAGCGGTTCGCCGCGGTCATGCGGGCGTTGAATCCGGTGATCAACCGGCTACCGTTGTCGGCTGGTCTACGCGCATTGGGCGGCCCGGGCATGGAACCGCGCCGGCGTCGACCCGCGCGGGCTCCATAACTCGTCATAACTCTTCATAACTCTTCATAACTCGAAGCCCCCGTCAGATGCCAAGCAGCCGTTCGGCGTTGCCGTGGGCGATCTTCTCCCGGTCGACGGCGCTGAGCGTGGTCCGCTCGAAGCCTGCGACGGCGTCATGCGAGGACTCGTAGGGGTAGTCGACGGAGAACATGATCGCGTCGGCGCCGACCTCCAGCACGGCTCCCAGCAGCACCGCCGGTGAGAACACCCCGCTGTTGGTGAAGACGATGTTGGTGCCGAGGTAGGCCGACGGCGCGTGCTTCAGCGCGGTGGTCGGCTGCATGTTCCGGTAGCGGGAGTCCAGGCGGCTGCGCTGAAACGGCAGGAACTCGCCCATGTGTCCCAGGATCATCGTCGCGCCGGGATAGCGGTCGAACACGCCGCCGAACAGGATCCGCAGCGCGTGCCCGGCAACCTCGGCGGCCCAGCTCCAGGTCGCCCCGTACATCTCCGGATAGCCGTCGAGGACCCGCCAGTGATCGGCCGCCGGCGCACCGGGGTGCAGATACAGCGGCACGCCAAGGGATTCCACCGCAGACCACAGCTCGTCGTATTCGGGCGCATCCAGGTAGCGGCCGCCGGGTCCGGTGATGCAGTCGTTGACCAGGGCCCCGCACAGCCCGTGCTGGGTGACGGCGCGCTCGAGCTCCGCGGCGGCGGCGGCCGGATCCTGCAGCGGCAGCGCGGCAAAGCCGCGGAACCGATCCGGATGCTCGGCGACGACCTTGGCCAGGTAGTCATTGGCGAATTGGGCATTGTCGCGGGCCCGGTCGGCGTCGATGTCGACCTGCAGCCCCGGGACCGTCAGCGACAAGACCTGAATGTCGATGCCGGCGTCGTCCATCTCCGGCAGCCGGTATTCGGTGAAATCGGCCAACCGCCGCTCACACTGCTCGACGGGCCCGGGCTTGAACCCCATCGTCTGCAGCAACGGCCCAGTGTCCGATATCGGCTGGCGCTCGGCCAACTCGGGAATGAAAAACGCTTCCTCCAAAGCGATGTAACGCATCAGTCTTCCTCACTGTCGTCGCGGGTGCTTTCAACTTCGACCCTGCGCCACAGCTGCGTATTTGTGAAATGAATCCTTAGCATGACTGGTATGCATGAAACGCATATCGATCGAGTCGATCTGAACCTTTTGCCGCCGCTGGTCGCCCTCCTGGAGGAACGTCACGTCACGCGCGCGGCCGACCGGCTCGCGCTCAGTCAGCCCGCGATGAGCCGGGCGCTGCAGCGACTCCGCCGGCACTTCGGCGACGAACTTCTGGTGCGTGGACCCGACGGATATTCGCTGACGCCACGCGCCGAGCGCCTCCGCTCCCAGCTGGCGACGGTCGTCACAGACCTGAACCAGCTGTTCGCCACGCAAACCTTCGATCCGGCGACCGCGGCCCAGGCGTTTCGCCTCGGCGTCAGCGATTACACCGTCGCGGCGTTCGGCCCCGCGCTGGTACGGGGGATTCTGCTGCAATCGCCGCATTCGACCGTCACCTGTGCGGCCCTCGACGCGCGCGCGTTCGACAAGTTGGACGCCGGGACGCTCGACCTGGTGATCTACGGTCGCGGAGCGCCCGACCGATACAGCTGCCAGCACCTTTTCACCGACCGGTTCGTCTGCGTGGTGGCCGCCGAGCATCCGCTCGGGCAGCGTGAGTCGGCTTCGGCGGTGTCGCTGTCGCAGTATTTGCGCTGGCCGCATGTGAGCATCGACATCGGCCAGCCTGGGAGTAGACCGGGCGCTCGAGGCACACGAGGTCGCTCGCCGCATCGCTGTCGTGATGCCCTACCACGTGCTGGGGACGAGCATTTTGCCCGGCACCGACCTGGTGCTTACCGTCCCGGCTCGACTGGCCGCCCAGTTTGCCGACCCGGGCCGCACCCGCGTGTTCGACGCGCCCCGCGAGCTTGGCGACGTGCAGTTCCACGCGGTGTGGCACCCGCGGCTCGACGAGGATCCCTCACACAGCTGGCTTCGCGGGATCCTACGCACCGTCGCCAGTGCCGAACCCGTCGTCGAGCGTGTGGGATAAGTACGCCCACACATCGAATTTCGTCCACAGCCCCCACACTCGGCGTACACCGAGATTTGACAGGATCGGTGATGTGGCGAATGTCGACTTCTCGCTGTTGGACGTGCCGAGATCCGCACCTATTGAAGATCCCGAGGCCTATTTGCGCACCGCGATCGCCTGGCACTTCGGCGAGGACACCGGTTCGGCCTTCTGGTTGCGCGCCGCCAAGACGCTGAACTTCGACCCGCTGACCGACATCAAGACCTTTACGGACCTGCGCCTGTTTCCCAACCTGGTGAATGAACTGCGCAGCGTGCCGGTCGAGGATCTGGTACCGCGGGGCTACAACTTACTGGGATCGCAGGGCTCACCGCCTCCGGTGCCGCAGATATTCGAATCCGGTGGCACCACCGGAGCTCCGAAACGGACTGCGCAACTGCCGGATTGGATTGCACAGGTCGTCGAATGGCAGACCGAGGACTTCGCCGCGGGCGGCTTTCTGCGCGGCGAAGGCTTCCTTTGCCTGATGCCCAGCGGCCCGCACGGCGTGGGCTATTTCTCGCGGTTGGTCTCCGAGAGGCTCGGCTCGGTGTTCCACGCGATCGACATCGACCCCCGCTGGGTCAAGAAGATCGCCGCCCGCAACGCCGTCGCGGAGGTGTCGGCCTACGTCGAACACGCCATGGAGCAGGCGGTTTACATTCTGCAGACGCAGCACGTCGCGAACCTGCACACCACTCCGCCGCTGCTGGAGGCGATTGCCCGAAACGACCGCGTGGTGGACCTGGTCAACGACAAGATCCGTTACCTGTTGCTCAGCGGCGCCCATGTGGATATCGACACGCTCGACCTGCTCCGCGAGATCTTTCCAGCCACGACGATCACCATGGCCTTCGGCAGCACCATGGTCCTCTCGCAAGCGGTCACCCGAATCAACGGCGGCTCCTTCGTCTTCGACCCGCGCACCCCCTACGTCGCCTTCTGGGTGGTGGATCCCGACACCGGAGAACAAGTGCCGTACGGGCAGTTCGGTCAGGTGGTAATGAACCACATCAGCAAGGGCATGTTCATACCGAACAACCTGGAGCGCGACATGGCGATCCGGATGCCCGGGCCCGCAGGGCAAGTCAGCGATTCAGTCAGTGCGGTGCGGCCGGTGGCCACTTTCGAGGGTGAGGCCGTCATCGAAGGGGTGTACTGAGGTGGCTAGCCAAACACCGAGTCTCACAGCGAATTTATTGCCAATCGACGCGCTCGGGCCCAGCGGCGACTACCGGACCCGCAATCGCGAGATCGTCACGAGCACAGCCGGTGTGCCGGTCGCCGAGCTGAGTTTGGTGCCGCCGTTGTATGTCTCGCGCACGATCGGTGCGCTGCGCAAAGTCCGGCCATTGCCGGCCGAACGGCGCGAAACGGCACTGGCCGCTGCGGCCGACGCCTTCGGGAACGCCGTTATCGCCGGGCTGGACTTCGACGCCTATGTCGAACTGGTCAGCAGGATTTCGGGGTTGCCGATATCGGTGACCCGGGCCGGGGCCCGCAGTGTTGCCGACGGCGTCGCTGCGGCGTTTGATGCGGTACGTCCGGCTCGACCGGTCGGCGCCGCACTCGACTGGCGCGAGGAAAGCACCCGCAAGGGTCAGGCGGTGTGGACTCGGCGCGGTGAGGTGTTCGCGGTACACGCCGCGGGTAACGGCCCGGGTGTGCACGGCCTGTGGCCGCAGGCGCTAGTGGTCTGTCTGCGATTTGATCTGGTTGAGGGTGTCGCGGCCACGTCGCACCTTGGTGCTGATGTCGTCGGCGGTAGCTTTCCAGATGAAGGGTTTGGGGTTGGTGTTCCAGTGCGCGGCCCAGGCGGTGATGGCATCGGTGAGTTCGGCGACGCTGGTGAAAACACCACGGCGCAAGCGTTTGTCGGTGAGTTCCTTGAACCAGCGCTCGATCAGGTTCAGCCAGGAACTCGACGTCGGGGTGTAATGCAGATGCCAGCGGCGACGATCCTTGTGTGCAAGCCATTTCGCGATCTCGGGAGTGGAATGCGCCGAAAGGTTGTCAAGCACGACATGCACACCCAGACCGCGCGGGACCGATGCGTCGATCTGCTTGAAGAACCGCAGGACATCAGCACCGGTGTGGCCTTTGCGCACATCGGTCAGGACCTCGCCAGTGGCGATGTTCATCGCCGCGAACAGGTCGATGGTGCCGTTGCGCTTGTAGTCATGAGTCATGGTCCCGGCGCGGCCGGCCTTCATCGGCAGCGAGGGCTGCGTGCGGTCCAATGCCTGGCATTGAGTCTTCTCATCGAAACTGAACACCACCGCACGCGCCGGTGGATTCACATACAGCCCAACAACATCCACGAGCTTCTCCTCGAACCGAGGATCGTTGCTGACCTTGAATGTTTCGACCTTCCACGGCTTGAGTTGGTGATCGGCCCAGATCTTGGCCACCGCGTCCTTGCCGATGCCGACCCGCGCGGCCAACGAACGCGTCGACCAGTGCGTCGACCCATCGGCGGGACGCTCTTTATGGGTCAGTCTCAGCACTTCTTCGACTGTCCCAGCCGGCAGACCCGGCTTTCGACCACGGCCCTTCGCGATCCGTCCGACCCCGCTGACGCCCTCGTCAGTAAACCGAGAACGCCAGCGCCGCACCGTATCGGAATCCACCCCACACCGCCGTGCGATCTCCTCGTTGGCCACTCCGTCACAGGCCGACAACAGCCCCCGCGCCTGCATCACCTGCCGATGCGGCAACGAGGTCGAGGCCGCCATCTTCTCCAACTCCGCACGCGCAACATCGCTGACCAGCAATGCGGCAGCTGTCATAACAGGCATAGTACAACCTACCGTACTAATTCACCGACAGACCACTAGCACTGGGCTACCGGGTCGTGGTGCGACCGTCGCGGCGCGAGCCGCTTACCGCCAACCGGCTGGTTAATGCGCTGCGCCAGGCCGGGTTTCGCCCCGAAGACGCGGTATACCTACCCACCGACCATGGTGGAGCCGACGAGATCGTCCGGCTGGCCGACCTGACCGTGGTGTACGGGGGCCAGGACGTGGTGGACAAATACGCGGCCGATCCGACGGTCCTGGTCAACGGTCCGGGTCGCACCAAGATTCTTATCACCGCCGACCGGGACTGGCGCGACTACATCGACCTGATCGTCGACTCGATCGCCAACCTGGGCGGAATGGCGTGCGTCAACGCCACCGCGGTGCTCTACGAGGGCGACCCGGCTCCGCTGGCCCAGGCGATCGCCGAGCGGTTGGCGACGATCCAGCCGCTGCCGACCGAGGACGAGCGAGCGATATTGCCAACCCAACCCGCCGACAAGGCGGCGGCGCTGGCCGATTATCTGGCGGCCAAGGCCGCGGGCACGACCCCGCTGCTCGGCGCCGATCAGGTGGTCGCCGACCTGGGGGACGGGTACGCCGCGCTGCGCCCGGCCGTGCATCTGATGTCGGAGCCCGACGTCCACAAGCTCAACATCGAGCTGCCCTTTCCGTGCGTGTGGGTGTCGCCCTGGTCACGAGGGTCGCACGGCGCGGGCATCGACGCGTTGCGACGGTCATTGGTTATCACCGCGATCACCGGCGACGAGGAGCTGATCGACGAGCTGCTCGCGGAGCCGACGGTCAGCAACGTTTATCGTGGCCGCCACCCGACCTATTACGCAGCACCCGAAATCCCGCACGATGGATTCCTGGCGGACGCACTTATGCGGAACAAGGGCTTCATCAGGGAGTGAGGGCTAATCTTCAGCAGTGCCCGCAACCCGCCCACGGCGCCGCTGTAGGTTACGAGTTGACGAGAACGAAAATTTCAGAAAAGCGGCATTGAATGTGAACGTGATCGCACAGGCCATCGACAGGTTGGCCAACCCGGCACGGGAATCGGATCCCGACAAGTTGCGCGGCGCGGTTTCCGGCAAGACCGTAATGGTGACGGGTGCGTCGTATGGGATCGGCGAGGCGACCGCTCGCAAATTGGCCGCGGCCGGAGCGACCGTGCTTGCGGTCGCTCGGTCGGCCGAACGCCTCGACGACCTCGCGGCATCGATAAACGCGGGCGGGGGACAAGCGATCGCCTACCCGACCGATCTCACCGACGAGGCCGCCGTCAGCGTGCTCACAAAGGAGATCACCGAGACGCACGGCCCGCTGGACATCGTCGTGAGCAATGCCGGCAAGTCATTGCGCCGGTCTCTGCATCACCAGTACGACCGGCCGCATGATTTTCAGCGCACCATCGACATCAACTACCTAGGCCCGATCTGGCTGCTGCTCGGGCTGGTGCCGGCCATGCGCGAGAACGGCCACGGGCACATCGTCAACGTGTCGAGCGTCGGCGTGCGCGTCGTGCCTGGCCCACAGTGGGGCGCGTACCAGGCGTCCAAAGGGGCTTTCGATCGCTGGCTGCGCAGCGTGGGACCGGAACTGCACGCCGACGGCGTCGGCATCACGTCGGTCTACTTCGCGCTGGTCCGCACCCGGATGATCGAGCCCACGCCACTCCTTGGGCAGACTGCCGGGCATGCATCCTGACGAGGCCGCCGAGGCGATCGCCAAGGCCATCATCGAGCGGCCCCGCACCAACGAACCGCCGTGGGTGTGGCCGGCCGAATTGGCCTCGGTGCTGCTGGCCGGGCCCGCCGATCGGGCGGCCCGGCTGTGGCACCGCCGGTACTTCGCCGAACTCTGGCCGCACGCAAGGGGAACGGCAGCGATGACGACCGGCGACGTGGCCAGCACGGCAGCCCGGGCGTTGGTGCACTCCGGACTGCTCGGTCCGCCCACCCCGGTCGCGGTGTTGCGACTGGTCCGTGAGATATATCGGGGTGGCACGAATCTTTACACCCTGCTCGCCGTTTCGGCGGCTCGGTGGCCGGACCGGACCGCGATGATCGACGACGACGGCGCACTCAGTTATCGCGAGTTGCAGGCCAAGACCGAGTCGCTCGCCTCGAGCTCTACCGCGACGGTCTTGGGACCGGCCAGGCGGTGGGGGTCATGTGCCGCAACGGGCGCAACTTCGCGGCAGCGGTCTTCGCGGCCGCCCTGGTGGGTACCGACGTCGTGCTGGTGAACACCGAGTTCCGGAGCACCGCACTGGCCGGGGCGCTGCGTGCCCACCGCATCCGGACCATGTTCTGCGACAAAGAATTTGCAGAGCAGATACGACGAATCCGACGTGTCCGTCCGCGGTCATCGATCCGGCCACCGTAGAGACCCAGCATGACCATCCGCGGCCCAAGGTCGCCGCCGTCGGGCCGCCTCGTGCTGCTCACCTCCGGCACGACGGGCGTGCCCAAGGGCGTGCCGCGCGCTGCCACGAATGAGCTCGGGGCTCGGCGTCGGCGTGACGATCCTGGAGCGCACCCGACTCCGTGTTGGATCGCGAATCGCGGTGGCCGTCCCGATGTTTCATGGGCTTGGGGCTTCGGCATGCTGATGCTGACCGTGAGCCTGGGCGGCACGGTGCTGACCCATCGGCGCTTCGACGCCGAAGCCACGCTCGCGCAGGCGTCGCTGCAGCGCGCCGACGCCATGAGCGTGGTCCCGATCATGCTGGCGCGCATCCTGGACCTGCCCCGTCCGGTGCGGACGCGAAACCCGGTGCCGTCGCTGCGGGCGGTGATATCCAGCGGCGACCGGCTCGATCCCAGTCTGGCGCGACGGTTCATGGATGCCTACGGAGACGTCCTCTACAACGGTTACGGCTCCACCGAGGTCGGAATCGGCTCGCTGGCAACACCTTCCGAGCTACGGCGGGCCCCCGAAACCGTGGGCAGGCCCGTCGCGGGATGCCCGGTGCGCATCTTCGACAGAAACGGCAGACCCGTCGGGCCGCGAGTGACCGGACGCATCTTCGTCGGCGGTGAACTGGGGGCGGGCTACACCGGCGGCGGCGCCAAGGCCGTGATCGACGGTTTCACCGGCACTGGTGACATGGGCTATCTCGACAACTTCGGTCGGCTCTACATCGTTGGCCGCGAAGACGACATGATCGTCTCCGGCGGTGAGAACGTCTATCCGCGCGCGCTGGAAAACGCGCTCGCCGCACACCCCGGCGTCGCCGAGAATGCGGTCATCGGTGTTCCCGACGAGCAGTTCGGCCGTCGGCTGGCGGCGTTCGTCGTGGCGCGGTCGGGGACCGACATCGACGAGCCGTTGATACGAGAGTTCTTGAAGGGCAAGGTATCTCGCTTCGAACAGCCCAGAGACATCCACATCGTGGACGGCATTCCACGCAATCCCGCCGGCAAGGTGCTGCGCGGGGAGCTGGCGGGCTAGCGCACCTCAGCGCGGACGAGGGTCCACCAGTGAGAGCACTGGGGCCGGCGAGCACGGGGACGGAGAGGGGGCCAAGTATTGGCTAGGGCCGCACTCATTTGGGTTTCACGTGCAAAGCCTCTGTTTGGACTTGTGCGCGATCCACTATATTTCTAGAGCAGTGTCCCGCAGAGGAGCCACGGTGGGCGATGATTTGTTTGCTACGCAGCACGACGCGGGTAGTGACATCGCGGCGGAGTTGGGTGCGGCCGGGTTTGAGGGCGCTCGAGAGATCGGCCGGGGTGGGTATGGCGTTGTGTACCGCTGTCGGCAGGTGGCGCTGCAGCGAGTGGTAGCGGTGAAGGTGCTCACGGTCAAGCGCGAGGAGGGTCGGGCCCGGTTCGTCCGTGAACAGCAGGCAATGGCCCAGTTGACGGGTCATCCGAATATTGTGCCGGTGTTGAAGGTCGGTGAGACTGCGTCGGGACGTCCGTTTTTGGTGATGCCTTATTGCGCGCAGGGCTGTATTCAGCAGCGGATCGCCCGGTTGGGTGTGTTGGAGGTCGCGGAGGTGTTGCGGCTGGGGGTGAAGATGGCCGGGGCTTTGGCGTGTGCGCATCAGGCGCAGATTGTGCACCGTGATATCAAGCCGGCCAACATTTTGTACACCGATTACGGCGAGCCGGCCCTGGGTGATTTTGGTATTGCCCGTACTGCTGGCGGGTTTGAGACGGCGGCGGGGGTGCTGGCAGGGTCGCCGGCGTTTATTGCCCCGGAGATTCTTTCTGGTGAGGGGCCTAGTGCGGCTTCGGATGTCTATGGGTTGGCCGCGAGCTTGTTTGCCGGGTTGACCGGTCACGCGGCGTTTGAGCGGCGCGCCGGTGAAGGGGTGATGGCCCAGTTCGTGCGGATCGCCAAAGAGCCGTTGCCCGACCTGCGTGAGCACGGCATCCCCCAGGAGGTGGCGGCGGTGGTGGACTTGGCCATGGCCCGCAACCCGGCTGATCGACCCTCGGCGCGGGAGCTTGGTGAATTGATCCAGCAGGTGCAGTCGCGTTTGGGTCTGTCGGTCGCTGAGATGACGTTGCAGGACAGCCAGGAAGGTGATCGCAGCCCCAGTCGCTCGGTCGCGCCGGCACCTGGGAGCAGTGGCGGGGGCAGGTTGCGGTCGGCGGTAGCGGGTTTCGTGGGGCGCGACACCGAGCTAGCCCAACTGCACGAGTTGTTGTCGGCGTCGCGTCTGGTCACGCTGATCGGTCTTGGGGGGGTGGGCAAGACCACCCTGGCCGCCCACGCCGCCGCCGAGCTGGGCCGGCGGTTCAGCGATGGAGTGTGGTGGGTGGAGTTGGCCGAGCTGCGCGAGGGCACACTGCTGACCCAGGTGGTGGCGGAAGCGCTGGGTGTGCGTGATCAGATGGGCCGGGCGCTGAGAGAGGCGCTGGTCGACTTCCTCGGGCAGCGTCAGACGCTGGTGATTCTCGACAACTGCGAACACCTCATCGGCGACGTGGCAAAACTGGCCGAGGCACTGTTGTGGGATTGCCCGCGGCTACAGATCCTGGCCACCAGCCGCGAGGTCATCGACATCGAGGGGGAAGCGGTGCTGCGGCTAGACCCGCTGTCGTGTCCGACCCTCGATGACGATCCCACTTTGCGCACCCTGGCCGGTTATGAGGCCGTGCAGCTGTTTGTGCAGCGGGCTCGGGCCGCGATGCCCGGATTTGAGCTCGACGCCGACAACGCCACCGCGATCGCGCGCTGCTGTGCCCGCGTGGAGGGGCTGCCATTGGCCATCGAGCTGGCCGCTGCACGCATGCGCGCGATGTCGGCCGAGGAGATCGCCGAGCAGCTTTCCGATCGTTTCGGGTTGCTCACCCATGGGCGCCGCGGCGCCCTGAGCCGTCGACAAAGCCTGGCCGCGTGCGTGGAGTGGAGCTATGCCCTGTGCTCACATGCGCGAACAACGATTGTGGTGCCAGCTGTCGGTGCTCGCCGCAAGCTTCGATTTACCCACCGCCCGCGACATCTGTGGCGAGGACGTGCCCGCCGGCGAATTCCTGGACCTGCTGTGCGCATTGGTGGACAAATCGATCCTGATCCGCACCGAACACCACGGTGTGGCGCGTTTTCGGCTACTCGAGACACTGCGCGACTACGGTAACGGCCGCCTCACCGACAGCGAGCGCCTGCGATTGAGTCGACGCCACGCCCGCTGGTATCACCGGCTGCTCGCCGACGCCGACGCCCAATGGTTTGGCCCCCAACAAGTCGAATGGGTCCTGCGCCTCACCCGTGAAATGCCCAATATCCGGGAGGCGCTGCAATTCAGCCTGACCGACTGTCCAGCAACGGCAGTGGACATGACCGCTGCCCTATGCCGGTTCTGGGTCTTACCATGCAATGCTCAGCGAAGGCTGCCAATGGGCAAACCGTGCGCTGGCCGCCATCCCGGCTGAACCCAGCGTGCAGCGCATCCGGGCACTGTCCATCGCGGCGCCTCTCGCCCTCCGTCGCGGGGACCTGGCGACGGCCGCGAAGCTGGTTCGCTGAAGCGCGCGAACTCCTCGAGGTAGTCGATGACCCCGTCACCCGCGGCAGGATCAACCTTAACGATGGCTACACCGCCTTGGTCACCGGCGACGTCGACCATGGACGTGACTGCCTCGGACAGGCAATGGCGGCAACCGATGACTTTGAAGTCCAGGCGAACGCGATGGTGGCCATGGGCTGGCTGGACCTGATTTCAGGTGACGCTCATGGTGCGCTGGGCTGGTCTGAAAAATGTCTCGAATTGGCCGAATCCCGCGGCGATTCGGCGGTGCGAGCAATAGCAATGGGGTCGAGTCGGCGCGGCTCACTGGCGGCTGGGCCACCTGCAGCGCGCCGAACAGTTGCACCAGCAGGCCTTTCGACTTTCGCTCGAAGTCAATGAAACATACGCCCTCGCGAATGGACTGGAAGTCTTGGCATGGATCACGGAATCCCTCCACGAGCCGCGACAAGCTGTGGTCCTGATGGCAGCGGCCGCCGAAATAAGCCGGGCGAACGGAGCCCCGCTCACTTTATTCCTTCGTCGGGGGATTCCACGCCGAATGCGAACGTCGTGTACGCGAGCAGCTCAGCCCCGAAGAATTCCAGAAGGCCTGGAACGAAGGCGCCACACTCAACATTTCTGACGTCGCTCAGGCAATTTCCTGACCTGCTAGCGCTGTGTCATACAAATATTTGATGGTTCTGTCGGTATGAATCATCCCGCGGCGGATCGACCAGCGGATTAGCGCCGCACCATCTCTGATGGTGGCATATGAACGCCCGCAGGCGATTTCAGCCGCCGCAAGGGCATTATGCGCGACCAGCTTGTCCTCGGTGGGCAGACCCGTGGGGCCGCGAGTGACCGGGCGCATCTTCGTCGGCGGTGAACATGGGCTATCTCGACAACCTCGGCCGGCTCTGCATCGTTGGCCGTGAGGACGACATGATCGGCTCGGCGGTGAGAACGTTTATCCGCGCGCGCTGGAAAACGCGCTCGCGCTAGCGCACCTCAGCGCGGACGAGGGTCCACCAGTGAGAGCACCGGGGCCGCGAGTACGGCGACGGGGAGGGGGCCAAGTATTGGCTAGGGCCGCACTCATTTGGGTTTCACGTGCAAAGCCTCTGTTTGGACTTGTGCGATCCACTATATTTCTAGAGTGAGTGTCCCGCAGAGGAGCCACGGTGGGCGATGATTTGTTTGCTACGCAGCACGACGTGGGTAGTGACATCGCGGCGGAGTTGGGTGCGGCCGGGTTTGAGGGCGCTAGAGAGATCGGCCGGGGTGGGTATGGCGTTGTGTACCGCTGTCGGCAGGTGGCGCTGCAGCGGGTGGTAGCGGTGAAGGTGCTCACGGTAAGCGCGAGGAGGGTCGGGCCCGGTTCGTCCGTGAACAGCAGGTGATGGCCCAGTTGACGGGTCATCCGAATATTGTGCCGGTGTTGGAGGTCGGTGAGACTGCGTTGGGACGTCCGTTTTTGGTGATGCCCTATTGCGCGCAGGGCTGTATTCAGCAGCGGATCGCCCGGTTGGGTGTGTTGGAGGTCGCGGAGGTGTTGCGGCTGGGGGTGAAGATGGCCGGGGCTTTGGCGTGTGCGCATCAGGCGCAGATTGTGCACCGTGATATCAAGCCGGCCAACATTTTGTACACCGATTACGGCGAGCCGGCCTTGGGTGATTTTGGTATTGCCCGTACTGCTGGTGGGTTTGAGACGGCGGCGGGGGTGCAGGCAGGGTCGCCGGCGTTTATTGCCCCGGAGATCCTTTCTGGTGAGGGGCCTAGTGCGGCTTCGGATGTCTATGGGTTGGCCGCGAGCTTGTTTGCCGGGTTGACCGGTCACGCGGCGTTTGAGCGGCGCGCCGGTGAAGGGGTGATGGCCCAGTTCGTGCGGATCACCAAAGAGCCGTTGCCCGACCTGCGTGAGCACGGCATCCCCCAGGAGGTGGCGGCGGTGGTGGACTGGGCCATGGCCCGCAACCCGGCTGATCGACCCTCGGCGCGGGAGCTTGGTGAATTGATCCAGCAGGTGCAGTCGCGTTTGGGTCTCCCGGTCGCTGAGATGACGTTGCAGGACAGCCAGGAAGGTGATCGCAGCCCCAGTCGCTCGGTCGCGCCGGCACCTGGGAGCAGTGGCGGGGGCAGGTTGCGGTCGGCGGTAGCGAGTTTCGTGGGGCGCGACACCGAGCTAGCCCAACTGCACGAGTTGTTGTCGGCGTCGCGTCTGGTCACGCTGATCGGTCTTGGGGGGGTGGGCAAAACCACCCTGGCCGCCCACGCCGCCGCCGAGCTGGGCCGGCGGTTCAGCGATGGAGTGTGGTGGGTGGAGTTGGCCGAGCTGCGCGAGGGCACACTGCTGACCCAGGTGGTGGCGGAAGCGCTGGGTGTGCGTGATCAGATGGGCCGGGCGCTGAGAGAGGCGCTGGTCGACTTCCTCGGGCAGCGTCAGACGCTGGTGATTCTCGACAACTGCGAACACCTCATCGGCGACGTGGCAAAACTGGCCGAGGCACTGTTGTGGGATTGCCCGCGGCTACAGATCCTGGCCACCAGCCGCGAGGTCATCGACATCGAGGGGGAAGCGGTGCTGCGGCTAGACCCGCTGTCGTGTCCGACCCTCGATGACGATCCCACTTTGCGCACCCTGGCCGGTTATGAGGCCGTGCAGCTGTTTGTGCAGCGGGCTCGCGCCGCGATGCCCGGATTTGAGCTCGACGCCGACAACGCCACCGCGATCGCGCGCTGCTGTGCCCGCGTGGAGGGGCTGCCATTGGCCATCGAGCTGGCCGCTGCACGCATGCGCGCGATGTCGGCCGAGGAGATCGCCGAGCAGCTTTCCGATCGTTTCGGGTTGCTCACCCATGGGCGCCGCGGCGCCCTGAGCCGTCGACAAAGCCTGGCCGCGTGCGTGGAGTGGAGCTATGCCCTGTGCTCACATGCCGAACAACGATTGTGGTGCCAGCTGTCGGTGCTCGCCGCAAGCTTCGATTTACCCACCGCCCGCGACATCTGTGGCGAGGACGTGCCCGCCGGCGAATTCCTGGACCTGCTGTGCGCATTGGTGGACAAATCGATCCTGATCCGCACCGAACACCACGGTGTGGCGCGTTTTCGGCTACTCGAGACACTGCGCGACTACGGTAACGGCCGCCTCACCGACAGCGAGCGCCTGCGATTGAGTCGACGCCACGCCCGCTGGTATCACCGGCTGCTCGCCGACGCCGAGGCCCAATGGTTTGGCCCCCAACAACTCCAGTGGGTCCTGCGCCTCACCCGTGAAATGCCCAACATCCGGGAGGCGCTGCAATTCAGCCTGACCGACTCTCCAGCAACGGCAGTGGACATGACCGCTGGCCTGCGCCGGTTTTGGGTCAACCATGCAA
>CAVVLC010000034.1:0-13058 GCA_963748885.1 uncultured Actinomycetota bacterium | reverse complement strand
TATCCACCGTGCAAGTAATCGTCAGCAACCCGACTGTGCAAACCGGCGGGCCGGTGACGAGCACCGTGCCCGTGATGTTCGATTCCGGTGGTGTGTACGGAACCATCCCGTCATCCGTAGCCGGACCCGGATTTACCGTCGGACAAACACTGCCGGCGGGAACAACCGTTTCGGTCTACACCACCGATACTCACACGCTGCTGTACTCCTACGTGACCGACGGGACCAATAGTCCGACGGTTACCTCGAGCGGCACCATGAATACGGGGTACGAACCGTTCGCGCAGGGACCGGTGTACGTCAGCTACAACCCCACCGGTTACGGGGCGACGACCTTCGATGTCTGACCCCAGTGGTCCGATTGCGGCCCCGCGATTGGGCCGGGCCGTGTTTACCAGGTAACCTTGACGCAATTGTCGCCGTGCCCACGTGCCGTGCGGAAGCTCCCACAAACCAGTGGCCGATACAGAGGAAGGCCTGACCATGGCTGTGCCCAAGCGCAGGATGTCGCGTGCCAACACCCGAAGCCGGCGCGCGCAATGGAAAGCCACCCGGATCGAGCTCGTCGGTGTCACGGTGGCGGGCCAGAAGCACAAAGTGCCGCGCAGGCTGCTCAAGGCGGCCCGCCTCGGCCTTATCGACCTCGACAAACGCTAACCGAAAAGCCGGCGCGCCTCTCAGGCCGCTCTCAGGCGCTGGGACCAAACTAGTGGCCGTGCGGATTCTCGTGGTTGACGACGACCAGGCGGTGCGCGACTCGCTGCGCCGGTCGCTGGCCTTCAACGGATACGAGGTCGAGCTCGCCGGCGACGGCCTCGCCGCGCTCGAGAAGATCGCCAGCGACCGGCCCGACGCCCTGGTGCTCGACGTGATGATGCCGCGGCTGGACGGCCTGGAGGCCTGCCGCCGGCTGCGCTCCACCGGCGACGACCTGCCGATCCTGGTGCTGACCGCGCGCGACGCGGTCTCCGACCGGGTCGCCGGCCTGGACGCCGGCGCCGACGACTACCTGCCCAAGCCGTTCGCGCTGGAGGAGCTGCTGGCCCGGCTGCGCGCGCTGCTGCGCCGCACCCAGCCCGCGACTCCGCCGAGTCGGTGGCCATGCTCCTTCGCCGACCTGTCGCTGGACCCGGTCACCCGCGAGGTCACCCGCGGGAACGCCGGATCAGCCTGACCCGCACCGAGTTCACCCTGCTGGAGCTGCTGATCGCCAACCCACGCCGGGTGCTCACCCGCAGCCGCATCCTCGAGGAGGTCTGGGGCTTCGACTTCCCGACCACCGCCAACTCGCTGGAGGTCTACGTCGGCTACCTGCGCCGCAAGACCGAGGCCGAGGGCGAGCCGCGGCTGATCCACACCGTGCGCGGCGTCGGCTACGTGCTGCGGGAGACGCCGCCGTGATGCTCTGGTCGTCCCATCGCCGTCGGCCGGCGCGCGCCGCTGCGCGGCCACCAGCTCGTTGTCCCTGCGCTGGCGGGTGATGCTGTTGGCGATGTCGATGGTGGCGATGGTCGTCGTGCTCATGGCGTTCGCGGTCTACGCGGTGGTCTCCGCGGCGCTGTACGGCGAAATCGACAACCAGCTGCAGAGCCGGGCGCAGCTGCTGATCGACAGCGGTTCGCTGGCCGCCGACCCGGGAAGGCATCGAGGGCATCGCCTATTCGGATGTCAACGCGATGCTGATCGACCCCGGCAAGTCGAGCTACAAAGCCGAACCGCCGGGCCAGACGCTGCCGATCGGTGCGCCGGAGAAGGCCGTCATCCGCGGCGAGCTGTTCATGTCGCGGCGCACCGCTTCTGATCAACGGATACTGGCCAAGCACCTGCCCAACGGCAGCTCGCTGCTGATCTCCAAGAGCCTCAAGCCCACCGAAGCGGTGATGACCAAACTGCGCTGGGTGCTGCTGCTCGTCGGCGGCATCGGCGTTGCGGTCGCCGCGGTTGCCGGCGGCATGGTCACCCGGGCGGGGCTCCGCCCGGTGGGTCGGCTGACCGAAGCCGCCGAGCGGGTGGCCCGTACCGACGACCTGCGCCCCATCCCGGTGTTCGGCAGTGACGAATTAGCAAGGCTTACAGAGGCATTCAACTTGATGCTGCGGGCGCTGGCCGAATCCCGGGAACGCCAGGCGCGGCTGGTCACCGACGCCGGGCATGAATTACGCACCCCCCTGACCTCGCTGCGCACCAACGTCGAACTGCTGATGGCCGCGATGGAGCCCGGGGCGCCGCGGCTGCCCGAGCAGGAGATGGTCGGCCTGCGCGCCGACGTGCTGGCCCAGATCGAGGAATTGTCCACGCTGGTAGGCGATCTGGTCGACCTCACCCGCGATTCCGCCGGCCAGGTCGTGCACGAGCCAGTCGACATGGCCGAGGTCATCGATCGCAGTCTGGAGCGAGTCAGGCGGCGGCGCAACGATATTCACTTCGAGGTCCAGGTGACCCCCTGGCAGGTCTACGGTGACGCCGCCGGGCTGTCGCGTGCGGCGCTGAACCTGATGGACAATGCGGCGAAGTGGAGCCCGCCGGGGGGCCACGTCGGCGTCACGCTGCAGGCAGCTTGACCCGTCGCACGCCGAGTTCGTGGTTTCCGACCATGGCCCCGGGATTCCGCCGCACGAGCGCCGCCTGGTGTTCGAACGGTTCTACCGGTCGACGACCGCCCGGGCGTTGCCGGGTTCGGGCCTGGGGTTGGCGATCGTCAAGCAGGTGGTGCTCAATCACGGTGGGTTGCTCCGCATCGAGGACACAGTGCCGGACGCCGTGCGGGAGCCGCCCGGGAACGTCGATTTACGTGCTGCTGCCCGGGCGGCCGATGCCCGGATCGGCGTACCCCACACCCGTGGCCGACGCCAAGACCGACAAGATGACGCTGTCCAGGACCCGGTTCAAGACCCAAGAAAAGACCCAGGAGAAAACCCACGACAAAACCGACCCCGTGGTACCCGTCGTCCAGGCGAACTCTCGGGATTCGGCGAACGATATCTCAGTTGACTCTCAGTCGACGCGGGCAAGGTAGTTGCAGTTAGTGTTGAGAAAATCGCGCAACAATCGAGCCCAGTGCGGGGTCCCGTGAGCCGAATTAGTCAAAGTAGAGGAAGAGCGACTTAGCGACATGACGAATGACCCGAGGTATTCGCCACCGCCGCAGCAGCCGGGATACCAGCCCGGGCCTAATCAGCCCGTGCCCCCCGCCTATGCCCAGGGGAACACATACAACCCCCAGTTCGACTGGCGGTATCAACAGCCACAACCATCACAGCAGTACCGCCCGTCCTACGAGCCCTACGAGCCCCTCAGGGGTACCGGGACGGGCCCGGTGCCCGGGCTGGGCGGTACGGGAGCGCATCCGGTGCCCGGGATGGGCGCCACCGGGATCGGCCCGGTGCCCGGGATGGGCGCCACCGCGACCGGCCCGATACCCAGGATCAGCGCCACCGGGCCCCGCCCGGTGCCCGGGATGGGTAATACCGGGACGCACACGATACCGGGGATGCTCCCACCGATGCCTCCGCACGTGGTTCCGGAACGCCAAAGGCGTTCTCGCGCAGGCCTGCTGACCATCGGCGCGCTGACCATCGCGCTGGTCTCGGCCGGCATCGGCGGCGCGGCGGCCACCGTCGTCGAGCTCAGCACGCATAACACGGGTGGCGGCGGCGGCGGGCTGATCGGTGGTGCGGCTCCCAGCGTCCCGGCGGCGAACATGGCGCCGGGCAGCGTCGAACAGGTTGCCGCCAAGGTGGTGCCCAGCGTCGTCATGCTGGAAACCGACGTCGGCCGTCAGTCGGAGGAGGGCTCGGGCATCATCCTGTCGACCGACGGGAAGATTCTGACCAACAACCACGTCATCGCGGCCGCCGCCCCCAAGGCCCCTGGTGGCACCCCCGGGGGTGGGACCCCTGCTGGTGCGGTGCCGAAGACGACGGTGACCTTCTCCGACGGGCGGACCGCCCCGTTCACGGTGATCGGAGCCGATCCCACCAGCGACATCGCTGTGGTGCAGGTGCAGGGCATTTCCGGGCTCACCCCGATCTCGATGGGCTCGTCGTCGGATCTTCGGGTTGGCCAGCCGGTGGTGGCGATCGGGTCGCCGCTGGGCTTGTCGGGCACGGTAACGACGGGAATCGTCAGCGCGCTGAACCGGCCGGTGTCGACGACCGGCGAGTCGGGAAACCAGAACACGGTGCTGGACGCGATCCAGACCGATGCCGCGATCAACCCGGGTAACTCCGGTGGCGCGTTGGTCAATATGAGCGGCCAGCTGGTGGGCGTCAACTCGGCGATCGCCACGCTGGGTGCGGATTCACAGGACGCCCAGAGCGGCTCGATCGGCTTGGGCTTCGCGATTCCGGTCGACCAGGCAAAGCGCATCGCCGACGAGCTGATGAGCACCGGCAAGGCGTCCCATGCCTCGCTCGGCGTGCAGGTGACCAATGACAAGGGCACCCCGGGTGCCAAGGTTGTCGAGGTGGTGCAGGGCGGTGCGGCCGCGAATGCCGGGGTGCCCAAGGGTGTGATCGTCACCAAGGTCGACGACCGCCCGATCAACAGCGCCGACGCATTGGTTGCCGCGGTGCGATCCAAGGCGCCGGGCGACAAGGTCTCGCTGACCTATCAGGATCCATCTGGTGGCAGCCGCACGGTTGCCGTCACCCTCGGCAAGGCGGACTAGTAATGAGAGTCGATGAGCCACTCACGGAGCTCCGATATACGGTTGCACCCATGGAAAAAGGTGCGGAGTTGGTAGTCGGCCGGGCGCTTGTCGTTGTTGTCGACGATCGCACCGCTCACGGCGACGAGGACCACAGCGGGCCCCTGGTCACCGAGCTGCTGACCGAGGCGGGATTCGTTGTCGACGGTGTGGTGGCGGTAGCGGCCGACGAGGTCGAGATCCGCAACGCATTGAACACCGCGGTGATCGGCGGGGTGGACCTGGTGGTCTCGGTCGGCGGGACCGGAGTCACGCCTCGCGATGTCACCCCGGAGGCCACCCTTGACATTCTGGATCGGGAAATCCTCGGGATCGCCGAGGCGATCCGCGCGTCTGGGCTGTCCGCGGGGATCGTCGACGCCGCATTGTCACGTGGTTTGGCCGGGGTGTCCGGAAGCACGCTGGTGGTCAATCTCGCTGGCTCCCGGTACGCGGTGCGCGACGGAATGGCGACGCTGAATCCCCTGGCGGCCAAGATCATTGGCCAGTTGTCGAGTCTGGAGATCTAGACCCGTCGAAACGGGAGTTGTCGGGCGGCCCTGGTAAGGATCGCCCGACAGCTCCACGGGCTTCTCAGGTGTCCGCGCGGGGACCGTGCTCCGGGGGCGGTGACAGGACGACCCCGCCGTGCTTACCCGACGATCCTCCGTTGCTTTGCGCGAGCAGGTCGCGGATCTCGGTCAGCAGGACTATCTGCGCGTCGTCGGCCTGCTCGACCTCGCCGCGCTTGCGCAGCGTGTTGTACGGCAGCACGACGAAGAAATACACCACAAAAGCAACCAGGATGAAGTAAATCGCGGCCGACAACAAGATATTCAGGTCGAGGGGTTTAGGGCCGCCGATGTCGATACTCAAGGCGCCGAGCTTGGTGTCTGGCTTGACGCCAATGCGCTCGATCAGCGGTTGGATGATGGCGTCGGTGAAGCTTTTGACCAATGCAGTGAACGCCGTGCCGATGACCACCGCGACAGCCAGGTCGACGATATTTCCCCGCGAGAGAAACTCCTTGAACCCTTTGAACATGGCAAGGCCCTTTCTGAACTCGGACACAGTTTGCTGCGAATCACGTGCCGAGCATCGGCCAGTACTCAGTGCAGGGTGAGGGTCACCGCCTGACCCAGCGTCGAGCCTGCCACCATATTCGCCACGCGAGCCGGAAGCGCAACCAACACTACGCGGTCACCATCGGCGACCTGGACTTTCTCCTTCGCCGACACGAGAACAACGACGGCGTCGGTGGCGACCACCCGGCTGGCCGCCAGGCCGGCAACCGGTGTTTCGTTTGCCGGGGCGGCCAGCACATCGACGACGTCGCCGACCCGGACCAGGTCGATCAGGGCGTTGTCCGTCAGGTGCAACGGCACAATGCGGGCGCCGGGCCCGGCCGTCGACTCTGCCAGCCGGCTCCCCAGCAACCGGACGTCCGTGAGCACCTCACCCCGCCGCGCCGGGCCGGCCAGCGTGGACCCGACCACCGCGCCCAGTTCGGCCGGTGACCCGTCGGGGACCGTCGCGGCCAATCGTCTTTCGAGCCGGACATCGTCGGCGGTCAAAGCGATGCCGGGGCGCAGGTCGCGCGCGGCGACCACCACTTCGGTGCTGTCAGCGTCTGGATTCGACCGCAGGGCCGCGACCCCGGCCAGCACCACCAGCCCGCCCGCTGCGACGCGCCGTGCCAGCACGGTCCGCGTCCAGTCCGGCCGCAGCGACGTCGATATCCGGCTGAACAGGCTTGGATTCAGCGATGATTCCCGCACGTCGCAACGGTAAGTGCGGCGCGGCGCCGGCGGTGCCGGCCAGAACCGGCGTTGTGGATAAACCCTCGTCTGTTGCGACGCGGCGTCATCGAGATCGACGTTGGCGCGAAAAAGTGCGAGTGACCAGCACGCTAACGTAGATCTCGCATGCCGAAACCCCCGTCGAGCTACGTCGAGGCGCCCGCGGTGGACGGTACCGAGCCGCTGCTCGACTTTTCGCCCGAGCCGGACTTCTCGCTGGACCCGGACTTTTCGCCGGACCCGGACTTCTCACTGGACCCGGACTTCTCGCTCGACCCCGAATCGCTCGACCCCGAGTCGCTGGAAGACCCGTTGGTGGCGCTCGTCTTTTTGCTCGATTCGCGGCTGTCGGTGCGGTAAAACCCGCTGCCTTTGAACACGATTCCGACCGAGTTGAAGCGCTTGCGCAGCCGGCCGGCGCACTGCTCGCAAGTGGTCAGCGTGTCGTCGGTGAAGGCCTGCACAATGTCGAAGCGGTTGCCGCACTCCGTGCACTCATAGGTGTAGGTCGGCACAAAAACCTCCGGAAGATATTAAGCCTGGTTAGCACTCTAACCTGTTAAGTGCTAGAACCGCCACGTGATGTGTCTCATTCCCGTGTAACGCCCTACGCGTGCAGCGCGCTCAGCCCGCGCCGCGGCGTGAGCGCGTGGGTCATCCGCACGTCGTGCGGGTCGGCCGGCAGCTCGTCGACCAGCTCGTCGTCGCGGACCACCGCGATCAGCCGCGCCCGCGGGTCTCGGTCCGCCAGCGAGCGATCGTAGAAGCCCCGGCCCCGGCCCAGCCGCACCCCTCGCAGGTCCACTGCCAGCGCCGGAACAAGCACCAGGGCGGCCTCGGCCAGGGCAGACTCGGGCAGCCAGGGTTCGGGGGGCTCCAACAGCCCCCAGCGCCCGCGAACGAGTCCGCTGACTCCATCGGGGACTCGCCCCACCGCAGCGGCAGGGGAGTGTCGTCGGCGGCGGTGCGCGCAACGGGCAGCAGCACCCGCCCCGCCCGCCGCAGCAACACATCCAGCATCTCGATAGACCCCGGCTCGGTGTCCACCGGCACGTACGCACAGACCGTGCAGTCGCCGTTCACCGCCCGCTCCAGGTGGTCGATGAGCGTCCGGGCCTCGGCGGCCCGAACCTCGTCGGCAACGCGCCGCCGCGCTAAAAGCAGCTGTTCGCGCAACGCCACCTTAGTCCCGGTCGCCATGCCCTCAACGATGACAGCCTCGGCTTTCCCGCCGCCATGCCGAGTCGGCGGACGTAGTCGGGTTATTGTGTGTGCACGATGTCACGCCCAGATGAAGTCCCGATCCCGTTTACGGCGATCGTCCCCGCGGCCGGCCTGGGCACGCGTTTCTTGCCCGCCACCAAGACGGTGCCCAAGGAGCTGCTGCCCGTTGTCGACACGCCCGGTATCGAGCTGGTCGCCGAGGAGGCGGCCGCGGCCGGCGCCGAACGGCTGGTGATCATCACCTCCGAAGGCAAGGACGGCGTCGTCGCGCACTTCGTCGAAGACCTGGTCCTGGAGGGCACGCTGGAGGCCCGCGGCAAGAAAGCCATGCTCGCCAAGGTGCGGCGCGCGCCGGCCCTGATCAAGGTGGAGTCCGTGGTGCAGGCCGAGCCGCTCGGGCTGGGACACGCCATCAGTTGCGTGGAGCCCGTGCTGGCGCCCGACGAGGACGCCGTCATGGTGCTGCTGCCCGATGACCTGGTGTTGCCGACCGGCGTGCTGGAGACGATGTCGAAGGTGCGGGCCGAGCACGGCGGCACGGTGCTGTGTGCCATCGAGGTGACACCCGAGGAGATCAGCGCCTACGGCGTCTTCGACGTCGAACCGGTCAACGGCGGCGACAACCCCGACGTGCTGAAGGTCAACGGCATGGTCGAGAAGCCCAAGGCCGAGGACGCCCCTTCGATGTTTGCCGCGGCGGGCCGCTACGTGCTCGACCGTGCCATCTTCGATGCGCTGCGCCGCATCGACCCCGGTGCCGGCGGCGAAATGCAGCTCACCGACGCGATCGCATTGCTGATCAACGAAGGCCACCCGGTCCACGTCGTGGTGCATCGCGGATCCCGACACGACCTGGGAAATCCCGGCGGGTACCTCAAGGCTGCGGTTGACTTTGCATTGGATCGTGACGACTATGGCCCGGATTTGCGGCGATGGTTGGTGGCGCGATTGGGCCTGACCGAGCAATAGCCGGGCGACTGGGTGGTCGGGTCCGGTTCGCCCGAAGTGGCGCCCGCTAGGGCTCGACGGCAGAAAGGCGCGCTGTGCGTTCTGTGGAGGACCAGCAGGCCCGGATATCGGCGGCCGCGGTGGCGCCGCGGCCGATACGTGTCGCCATCGCCGAGGCGCAGGGACTGATGTGCGCCGAGGAAGTGGTGACCGAACGCCCGCTGCCCGGCTTCGACCAGGCCGCGATCGACGGCTACGCGGTGCGCAGCGTCGACGTGCTCGGTGTCGGCGAGCCGCGTCGATATCGACGATGCCCCGGCGACGAAGACGGCCCCCGACGGGACGAGGGCGGCGGGCTGACCCTGCCGGTGATGGGAACCATCGAGGCCGGTGCGCGCACGCCCAGCAGGCTGCAGCCCCGCCAGGCCGCCCGGGTGCAGACCGGGGCACCCGCTGCCGACGCTGGCCGATGCGGTCCTGCCGTTGCGCTGGACCGACGGCGGGATAGTCGCGAGTGCGGGTTCTGCGCGGCGCGCCGTCGGGTGCCTATGTGCGGCGCACCGGCGACGACGTGCAGCCCGGTGACGTGGCCGTGCGCGCCGGAACGATCATCGGCGCGGCCCAGGTGGGTCTGCTGGCCGCGGTGGGCCGGGAACGGGTGCTGGTGCACCCGCGGCCGCGGCTGACGGTGATGGCCGTCGGCGGCGAGCTGGTCGACATCTCGCGCACCCCCGGACAACGGACAGGTGTACGACGTCAACTCCTATGCGCTGGCCGCGGCGGGCCGGGACGCCGGCGCGGAGGTGAACCGGATCGGCATCGTCAGCAACGACCCCAAGGAGCTCGGCGAAATCGTCGAGGGCCAGATCAATCGCGCCGAGATGATGGTGATCGCCGGCGGGGTCGGGGGTGCGGCGGCCGAGGCGGTGCGGGCGGTGCTTTCCGAGCTCGGCGAGATGGAGGTGGTGCGCGTCGCCATGCATCCCGGGTTCCGTCCAGGGTTTCGGGCAGCTGGGCACGCGAGGGTGTGCCGACGTTTCTGCTGCCGGCCAATCCGGTCAGCGCCCTGGTGGTCTTCGAGGTGATGGTCCGGCCGTTGATTCGGCTGTCGCTGGGCAAGCGCCAGCCGATGCGCCGGGTCGTGCAGGCCCGCACCCTGTCGCCGATCACGTCGGTGGCCGGTCGCAAGGGCTACCTGCGCGGGCAGCTGATGCGCGATCAGGACAGCGGTGAATATCTGGTGCAGGCGCTCGGCGGCGCGCCCGGGGCGTCGTCGCATCTGCTGGCGACGCTTGCCGAAGCGAACTGCCTGGTCGTGGTTCCCAGTGGGGCCGAGCAGATCCGCACCGGCGAGATCGTGGACGTCGCCTTCCTGGCTCAGCGCGGCTGAGCCGGACGACGGCACCTCCTCGTGAACCTGTTGCGCTCCGCCGTCACAGCATCCGGGTTGGCCGCTGGACGTCGGTCCGCTGCGGGTCCAGGCCGGCCTGATCCGGTTGCGTGCGGTGCGGATGCGTGATGGCGCGCAGTGGAGCCGGATCCGGCTGGCCGACCGCGACCATCTCGAGCCGTGGGAGCCCAGCACGCGACGGTGATTGGGCTGTCCGGCACACGATCGCCGCGTGGCCGGCGCTGTGTTCGGGTTTGCGCGTCGGAGGCCCGTAAGGGCCGCATGCTGCCGTACGTTATCGAGCTCGACGGGCGGTTCTGCGGTCAGTTGACCATCGGCAATGTCACGCACGGCGCGCTGCGGTCGGCGTGGATCGGTTACTGGGTCGTACAGCTCGGTGACCGGCCAGGGGGTGGCCACCGCAGCGTTGGCGCTGGGTCTCGACCATTGCTTCGGACCGGTGATGCTGCATCGCGTAGAGGCCACCGTGCGGCCGGAGAATGCGGCGAGCCGGGCCGTGCTGGCAAAGGTCGGCTTCCGCGAAGAGGGCCTGTTGCGGCGCTACCTCGAGGTCGATCGGGCGTGGCGGGACCACGTGCTGGTCGCGCTGACCGTCGAAGAGGTGTACGGGTCGGTCACGTCGACTCTGGTGCGCACTGGGCGCGCCAGCTGGCCCTGAGCGGGCGTCGCCCCGGTTTTGGGCGGAAAATCGCGGCTCCCTTATTTGTGACTCGCGTGGCACAAGTGGCGTGTGGTGCTTGTCTGAAGTAAATTACAGGTGTGTAATTGTGCTGGTCGCATTGACCCGGCCGCGTAGGCCACCCGATCGGCCTGCGCGGGGAAAGGAGCAGGTCATCATGCCAAGCATCCCCCAATCATTGCTCTGGATTTCGCTGGTGGTGCTCTGGCTGTTCGTCCTGGTTCCGATGCTGATCAGCAAACGCGACGCGGTACGTCGCACCAGCGACGTGGCTTTGGCGACCCGGGTGCTCAACGGCGGGGCCGGTGGCCGTCTGCTGAAGCGGCGCGGTCCGGCGGCGGGGCATCGCAGCGACCCCGACTGGACGCCGGAGGGCCGCTGGGAGCAGGACCCTGCTGAGGGTGAGTTCGAGGGTGACGCTGAATCCGACGAAGACCACGACACCGACGAGATGGCGCCCCAAGCCGCGGTGGTCGTGAAGGTCGTGGTGGCCGAGCGCACCGAGCCCGACTACCTGGACGTCGACGTCGTCGAGGATTCCGGAGCCCTTCCCGCAGGCGTCAGCAGCCAGGAGACCGAGCCATTGCTGCTTGCGGTCGACGGTCAGGTTGCCGCGGTGCGTGAGGGCGGATCGGCCGACCAAGCCCGCCAGGACGGCGACGGGGAAGGCCGGGATGACCAGGACCGCTACGAATACGTCGAGGACGAATCCGGATTGGAACCCGAGGCGGACGACCTCCAAGACGACCTCCAAGACGACCGGGAGTCCGGGGCGCCCGTCGCACCCGCGGTGTCGCGGCGGCGTCGGTTCGACAACAGGGCCGCGGCCGCCGTTAGCGCGCGCAAGTACGCGTTCCGCAAGCGACTGCTGACGGCGATGGCAATCGTCTTGGTCGGTTCGGCCACGGCCGCGTTCGAGGTGTCAGCAACCGCGTGGTGGATATGCGGCGCCGCTATCGTCTTCACGGTCATCTACCTCGCGTATCTGCGCCGGCAAACCCGGATTGAGGAGAAGGTGCGTCGTCGCCGGGCGCAGCGGATGTCGCGCGCACGGCTGGGAGTGGAGAACGCCCGAGACCGCGATTTCGAGGTGGTCCCGTCGCGGCTGCGGCGCCCGGGCGCGGTGGTCCTCGAGATCGACGACGAGGACCCGATCTTCGAGCATCTGGATAACGCCGGAGCGATGCGGACCTTTGGCTGGCCCCGGGACCTGCCGCGGGCCGTCGGCGAGTAGTGCCCGCAGGGGCGCCTGGTGTGGTGGAACTGGTAGCCTGCTACCGATCAGGGGCTATGGCGCAGTTGGTAGCGCGACTCGTTCGCATCGAGTAGGTCAGGGGTTCGAATCCCCTTAGCTCCACCAGGTTTGTGCTGGTCAACCCGCAATAGGATGACGGCATGCAGGCGATGGCGCCGTCGCGCAACCTGCCATCGGCATAGCGCGGGGTGTAAATTCGTCCCATGTTCGGCCGTCGGCAGCTGTTCCGTGATCCGGCCGTTGTGCTGGCACCGGCACAGGAGAAGTCGGCACGGTACGCCGCGCGGCGGGCGGCACGCGAATCCCGGCGGTCGCTGCGCACCGCCCGTGGTCAGTACCGTCGGTACCGTGATGGTGCTGGTGACAACTACTTGGACTGGCCGCGCTGGCGCGCCGAGTACCTCGACGACTACCGCGGCGATCACTTCAACGAGGGCGGCCTTACGAGCGGCACCAACACTTCCGGGGCGGGCTTCTAATCGCGGCCCCTACCGGCCCGCTGGTGCAGCGAGCCGGGAGCCAACCCCGGCACCCATAATGCGTCTGCAGTCGCTTGGTCAAGCGCCGTCATTCGCGAACAACGTTAACGCTCTGACCAGGGTTTACTGGCAGGGCCAACACGCCCAACGAGTGCAAACGGCCTAATTCACTCGTTCGCATCGAGTCGAGCCAGTTGAGGATTTCGGTGTCCGTGCCATCGGCCAGGGTTCAGTGGGTGAAGTCGGACTCGCGGGTCATGACCGACCAGTGACGACGTCAAGGCGGCATGTGCTCGCGTGACGTGATAGCTACGGAAGTCGCGGCCATTGCGCTGATACCGTCTCGATGGCGCCTTTACACTGTGTAACGTGGACCAGCTCAAGGTCAGCGCTGTGGGGCTTGACGTATTGGCTGCCCAATGTGGGACAGCGTCTGCCGGGCTGGTGGCCGCAACCCCACCGCCACGTGTCGACTGCCGATTCAAGCCACGTCGCCAGCAGTCGGTTCCGCTTATGCGGCGCTAGGCGTTGCAGCCGCTGTCTTGGCTGGCCGCATGGAGATTTACGGGGCCAAAC
>CAVVLC010000033.1:0-16797 GCA_963748885.1 uncultured Actinomycetota bacterium | reverse complement strand
GAGCGGGCATTTTTGAAGACGGAGGGAAGTTTGGCGGAGAGGTTGATGGCGGCGTTGACGGCGGGGGATTTGGCGGGCGGACAGAGGACGGGACGGGAATCGGCGGCGTTGCTGGTGAAGACGATGGACGGCTTTCCGATCGATCGACAGCATGTTGGCGCCGAAGCTGGTCTGCAGCTGGGTGTGCTTGTAGAGGTTGTTCAGCACGACCTTGGCCACCGCGTCGCGCTTGATCTCGACGACGATGCGCACGCCGACCCGGTCGCTGCCCTGGTCCTCAATGTTGGAGATGCCGGCCGAGCCTGCCGTCGCGCACCTGATCGGCGATCGAGGTGATGAAGTTGTCGTGGTTGACCTGGTAGGGCAGCTCGGTGATGACGATCGAGGTGCGCCCGCGCGCATCCTCCTCGATCTCCACCACGCCACGCATCCGGACGGAGCCGCGCCCGGTGGTGTAGGCATCGTGGATGCCCTTGGGAGCCGACGATCAGGCCGTAGGTGGGGAAGTCGGGCCCCTTGACCCGCTCGCATGACGGCGGCCAGCGTCGCCTCTTCGTCGGCCTCGTAATTCTCCAGGCACCAGAACACCGCCTCGGCCAGCTCGCGCAGGTTGTGCGGCGGGATGTTGGTCGCCATGCCGACCGCGATGCCGCCGGAGCCGTTGGCCAGCAGGTTGGGGAACCGGCTGGGCAGCACCGTCGGCTCCTGCACCCGGCCGTCGTAGTTGGGGATGAAATCGACTGTCTCCTCGTCGATTTCACGCAGCATCTCCATGGCCAACGGGGTCAGTCGCGCTTCGGTGTACCGCATGGCGGCCGGTGGGTCGTTGCCCGGCGAGCCGAAGTTGCCCTGCCCGTCGACCAGCGGATAACGCAGCGACCACGGCTGCGCCATCCGCACCAGGGTGTCGTAGATCGACGCGTCGCCGTGCGGGTGGTAGTTGCCCATCGTCTCGGCGACCGATCGCGCCGATTTGGCGTGGCCGCGGTCCGGGCGGAACCCGGAGTCGTACATCGCGTAGAGCACGCGGCGGTGCACCGGCTTGAGGCCGTCGCGCACCTCGGGCAGCGCGCGGCCCACGATCACGCTCATCGCGTAGTCGATGTAGCTGCGCTGCATCTCCTGCTGGATGTCGACCGGTTCGATGCGGTCGACGGGTCCGTCGCCAGGCGGCAGCGTGGTATCAGTCATGTTTCCTCAGGGTCCCTCGTTTTCAGTTGGCGTGCCTGATTCGATCAGACATCCAGGAAGCGAACGTCCTTGGCGTTGCGGGTGATAAAGCTTCGGCGCGCCTCGACGTCCTCGCCCATCAGGATGGAGAACAACTCGTCGGCGGCCGCGGCGTCGTCGAGGGTGATCTGTCGCAGCACCCGGACCGACGGGTCCATCGTGGTTTCCCACAGCTCCTTGGCGTCCATTTCGCCCAGACCCTTGTAGCGCTGGATGCCGTCTTCCTTGTTGATCTTCTTGCCGGCCTTCTGCCCCGCCTCCAGCAGGCCGTCGCGCTCGCGGTCGGAGTAGGCGAATTCCGGTTCGCTGCGCTGCCACTTGAGCTTGTACAGCGGCGGCTGCGCCAAGAACACGTGGCCGTTCTCGATCAGCGGCCGCATGAACCGGAACAGCAGCGTCAACAGCAGCGTGGAGATGTGCTGGCCGTCCACGTCGGCGTCGGCCATCAGCACGATCTTGTGGTAACGCAGCTTGGTGAGGTCGAATTCGTCGTGAATCCCGGTACCCAGCGCGGTGATGATCGCCTGGACTTCGGTGTTCTTCAGCACCCGGTCGATACGGGCCTTCTCGACGTTGATGATCTTGCCGCGCAACGGCAGGATCGCCTGGAACATCGAGTCGCGGCCGCTCTTGGCCGAGCCGCCGGCCGAATCGCCCTCCACGACATACAGTTCCGACTTCCGCGGGTCGGTGGAGCGGCAGTCGGCCAGCTTGCCGGGCAGCCCGCCGAGATCGGTGGCGCTCTTGCGCCGCACCAACTCTCGCGCCTTGCGCGCCGCGATGCGCGCCTGCGCCGACGAAACCGCCTTGTTGACAACCATTTTCGCTTCCGCGGGGTTGGCCTCGAACCAGTGCGTCAGCTGCTCGTTGCAGACCTTCTGCACAAACGACTTGACCTCGGTGTTGCCCAGCTTGGTCTTGGTCTGTCCCTCGAACTGCGGTTCGCTGACCTTGACCGAGATGACCGCGGCCAGGCCTTCCCGGATGTCGTCGCCGGTGAGGTTGGCGTCCTTCTCCTTGAGCAGCTTCTTGTCCTTGGCGTACTTGTTCACCACCGACGTCAGCGCGCTGCGGAAGCCCTCTTCGTGGGTACCGCCCTCATGGGTGTTGATGGTGTTGGCGAAGGTGTGCACCGACTCCGAATAGCCGGCGTTCCACTGCATCGCGATCTCGACCTCGTGGCCGGTCGCCCTTGCCGGCGAAGTCGATGATGCTGCTGTGGATCGGGCTCTTGGTGCGGTTGATGTGCTTGACGAAATCCACCAGACCGCCGGGGTAATGGAAGGTGCGGCGCTTAACCTTGTGCGGCGCAGCGGATTCGGCCGCCTTCTCGCTCGCCGACTTCGGCGCCTCGGCGATATCGCTGACGACCTCGTCGACCACCTCGTCCTGGGTCACCCGCTCGTCGGTCAGGTTGATCGTCAGCCCCTTGTTGAGGAACGCCATCTCCTGCAGCCGGCGCGCCACGGTTTCGAAGTCGTACTCGGTGGTCTCGAAGATGTTCGGGTCCGCCCAGAAGCGGATCGTGGTACCGGTCTTCTTCGTCGGCTTCGCCCTGTTTGAGGCGCTCCGGGTACGGACTTCGTCGTAAACCTGCGACCACTCATAGCCGTCGCGCTTGATCTCCACCTCCAGGCGGCTGGACAGCGCGTTGACCACCGACACGCCGACACCGTGCAAACCACCGGAGACCGCGTAGGAATCGGAGTCGAACTTGCCGCCGGCGTGCAGCTGGGTCATCACCACGTCGACGGTGGGGATGCCCGATGGCGTGCATGGCGACCGGGATGCCGCGGCCGTCGTCGGCTGACCTCTACTCCGCCGTCCTCGAGTAGCAGCCACGTTCACCGTGGTCGCGTAGCCGGCCATCGCCTCGTCGACCGCGTTGTCGACGACCTCCCAGACGAGGTGGTGCAGACCCCGCTCGCCGGTGGACCCGATGTACATGCCGGGGCGTTTGCGGACAGCCTCGAGCCCTTCGAGGATGGTGATGGACTGCAGCGCCGTATTCGTCTTGGGCCTTCTTCTGGGCAGCCACGGTCCGAATGCTCTCCTTGGGGTTGCATGCGAGCGGTCCAGTCACCGCAGCGGTCGCATCACTCCACTCTACCGTGAACGAGGGTTCGCACCGATTTTCTGGGTGCGTTTCTACCTGTCTGGTCGCGCCGTGCGCTCGATTTCTTTATTCCCGGCGCGTCCCGACGTTAGTCACGCGCCTCCGTTTCGTCCTGGCGGCTCTGAGCCGTCTGTTGATCAAGGTCGATCTGGGGATCGCTTCTGAGCTGTGATTCGGCTACCCGTAGGTGTCGCGCGGGCCCCTGCCGGCGATGTGCCGTGGCCCCTTGCGCCACGACGGCGCAGACCGGGCCGGTAATTTTCAACGACGTCACCACACCGTTGCCGACGGCCGCGGCGATTTTGGCCAGCATCTGGGCCCGCATCACCCGCAACTGCGTCGCCCACGCCGTGGATTCCGCCGCCACGCTCAGCACGCCATCGCTGAGGGCGATCGCGGTCGAGTGGTCGGCGATCTCCGTGCCCGACCACCGTCGGCCACTGACCCAGCACGGTCCCCTCGGCGACATGCGCCGACCAGCCGCGCGTCTTCGCCAGTTCACGCGCGACCCGTCCCAGCGGCTGCGGATCACGGGCGTCGGGGCCCGGGCCCGGACCAGCTGCGCCGCCGTCCAGCACCGCGGCGCGAAACGGACGGCGCCGCCAAACCGCGCCCGGCGTTCTTTCCCTGCGCGCGGGCGGCCGCACGTGCCTCCTCGAGCGTCCGCCTGACCAGGTCGATACCTGTCAACTCGCTTGCCGGCTGGCTCCGTTCGGCGTCAGGCCGATCATCCGAACCGCTCACGATTGCACCACCGATACCCGTCCAGACTCGCCGTCGCGCAAGTCGATGTTCACCCGCCTAGCATCCCAGCCAGCGGGAATGTCCTCCAGCACCGCCGCGGTTACCAGGACTTGTTCGGCTGACTCGGCCACCGCTGCCAACGCGAGACGCCGCGCGACATCGAGTTCGGCGAACACGTCGTCAAGCAACAACACCGGTTCGCCGCCGTCGGCACGCAACAATTCGTAGGCCGCCAACCGGAGGGCCACCGCCAGCGACCACGATTCGCCATGGCTGGCAAAGCCTTTCGCGGGTTGATCGCCCAACCGCAGCTCTAGCTCATCGCGGTGCGGCCCAACAAGGCACATGCCACGTTCCAACTCCGCGTCCCGACGCGCCGACAGCGCACCCAGCAGACCTGCTTCCAGTAATCCACGATCGGTTCCCACGCCAGGCGCGACATCGAAGCTGGCGCGATAGCCGATGGTCGCTGGCCGCGATTCCGGTGCCAACAGCTGATAGGACTTCTCTACCTCCGGCGCCAACTGGTTCACCAGCTCGATGCGAGCGGCCATCAATTCAGCACCGTGCTCGGCCAACCGGCTATCCCACACGTCAAGGGTCTCCAGCGCGCCCTGATCGCCTCGATACCGTGCTCCGGAAACGGACTTCAGGAGCGCGGTACGCTGCCGCAGCACCTTGTCATAGTCGGCGCGCACTCCCGCTATCACCGGACGGCGTACGGTGGCCAGGTCGTCCAGGTAACGGCGCCGGTCCGACGGATCGCCGCGAACCAGGGCCAAATCCTCCGGAGCAAACAACACCGCGCGCAAGACACCGACCACCTCGCGCGTACTGCGGACGGGTGACCGGTTCAACCGCCCCTTGTTCGCCCGTCCCGCGGCAATCTCCAAATCAACCGCACATTCTCTTCCTTCGTTTACCACGATCGTGGAAACCACCGCGCGGCTTGCGCCCGCGCGAATCAACGGCATGTCGGTACCCACCCGGTGCGAACCAAGGGTGGTCGAATACCACAGTGCCTCAATCAGATTCGTCTTACCATAACCGTTGGGACCGACGAACACCGTCCGGCCCGGATGCAAGTCAAGCTCGGCGTGCTCCCAGGAACGGAAGTCACGCAGCCCCAAATGCCGGACGTACACCTACCCGGGCAACCGGACTGGCATCAACAAGTAGACATAGTCCGTCGGCAACGCGGGGTAAGGACCGGGCCCACTCGGGTGGCTGTCGTCGTCGAGCGCCGGACGCAGCAACGCGGGCTTACCCGGCGTGGTAAACCCAAACGACACCCGTTCCGAATGCACCGACCCCAGCCCGTCGGTCAGATAGGTCGGGTTGAATGCGATGGTCAACGGTTCGCCGGCGTAATCGACGGCCAGGTCTTCCTCGGCCCGGCCCACATCGTCGGCGCCGGCGGAGAGCCGCAGCATGCCATCGGCGAATTCCATGCGGACTTGTGCGCCACGGTCCGCGACCAAGGCCACCAGCTTGATCGCCTCGGTGAGCTCAGCGACGTTGATCGTGGCCACCGCGCTGTGCTCCGCGGGCAACAACTGCCGAAACTTCGGGAACTCGGCGTCCAGCAGTCGAGTGGTGCTGCGCTTGCCGTTACCGCTGATGCCGAGCAGCCCTTCCTTCCCGACACCCGTTCCGGCGCCCAGCGACAAACGAACTTCAGAACCGTCGCCGCCGGCTTTGGCGGCCTCGGCGAGCGTCTTGGCAGGTACCAGCACGGCCGCCTCGATATCGGGCGACAACGCCGACCATGTCAGCTCGCGAACCGCCAGCCGGAACCTGTCGGTAGCGGCCAAAACCACCGTCTCACCCGAGATCTCAACCCGGATACCGGTCAGCATGGGCAACGTGTCGTCTCGGCCGGACGCGATGGCAACCTGGCTGATCGCCTCGGCGAAAACTTCTGCCGGCAACGTCCCGGTCTCCTCCGGCAGGGTCGGCAACGTCGGGTAATCCTCAACCGCCATCGTCGGCAGCGAAAACCTGGCACTTCCGCAGGTCAATGAGACGCGGTTGCCGTCCACGTCGAAGTCGACCGGCTTGTTCGGCAGCGCCCTGGTAATGTCTGACAGCAACCTGCCGGACACCAAAATGCTTCCAGGAGAAGCTATTTCGGCCGCCACCTGCGCCTCGGCGGACACCTCGTAATCGAATCCGGAGATGGTCAGGCCCTGGTCCGAGCCGGTCAGCAACACCCCGGACAGGACCGGCACCGCGGGCCTGGTGGGCAGATTCTTCGCCACCCACGACACCGCTTCGGCGAACGACTCTCGCACCACACGGAACTTCAAATCGGTGAGGCTAGCTCTTGTCGTCGCCACGTCCATAGCTCCCCTTCACCTAACAGCGAGTTCGAATTCCAATGGCCAGCCCCCGCCAGCCGTAACGGCAGTCGAAGAACAACCGTAGATCGTTGAACGCCAAGTTGAAAGCTAATCGCAAACGCCGACAAGCCGCATCAGCGAGAGCTTAGCGAGGCCCGGCCAACGCGACATCCCCAGGCCTGTACTTCAAAGAAGAAACAACGAAGAGATCTCAATAACAGTATTAAGGACTGTGCGTTGTGGGGATTGACCAGCCTCGGCGCTGGTCGGGAAGTCATCGGCTTGTGCATGGCAGCGTTGACAACTGTGTGTGCGTTGCCGGGCAATTGGGGATGAGCGACGAACGTGTGCGCAAGCCCGACTGCTTTACGGTTGGACGAGTGGGTTGTACACAGTGCTGCGCACAACACAGGGCTGTGGCTGGTGTGACGCGGGTGCGAGGAGTTTCTCGAAAAAAATTCTGCTAAGTCAGCGCTTGGAGCGCTGGCGGATGCGAGTGGTGAGCTCCTTGACGTGATCGAAGACTTCACGTCGCTCGGCCATCTCGGACAAGATCTTGCGCTGTGCGTACATGACCGTGGTGTGGTCGCGGCCGAATGCCTGGCCGATTTTGGGCAGCGAGAGGTCGGTGAGCTCCCGGCACAGATACATTGCGATCTGCCTCGACTGCGCCAGCGCTCGGGTCTTGCCCGGCCCGCGTAGCTCTTCGACCGTGGTGTCGAAGTATTCGGCCGTGGCGGCCATGATGGTCGCCGCGCTGATTTGCATGGTGCTGGCGTCGGCGATCAAGTCGCGAAGCACAATCTCCGCCAGCGCCTTGTCGATCGGGGTCTTGTTCAGCGAGGCGAACGCGGTGACCCGGATAAGGGCGCCCTCGAGTTCGCGGATGTTGCGCTCGATGCTGCTGGCGATCAACTCGAGCACGTCGTCTGGCACCGCGAGCCGTTCCATCTGTGCTTTCTTGCGCAGGATGGCGATGCGGGTTTCCAGCTCTGGGGGCTGCACGTCGGTGATCAGGCCCCACTCGAACCGGGTCCTCAGCCGGTCTTCGAGGGTGGCGAGCTGTTTCGGCGGGCGGTCCGATGAAATGACGATCTGCTTGTTGGCGTTATGCAGCGTGTTGAAGGTGTGGAAGAACTCCTCCTGGATACCTTCTTTGCCTTCGATGAATTGGATGTCGTCGACGAGCAACACGTCGACATCTCGGTAACTGCGCTTGAAAGCAACCTTGCGGTCGTCGCGAAGAGAGTTGATGAAGTCGTTGGTGAATTCCTCGGTTGAGACGTACTTGACCCGCATGCCCGGGAAGAGTCGTTGGGCGTAGTTGCCGGCGGCGTGCAGGAGGTGTGTCTTGCCGAGTCCGGACTCGCCCCAGATGAAGAGCGGGTTGTAGGCCCGGGCCGGTGCTTCGGCGATGGCCAGGGCCGCGGCATGAGCGAACCGGTTGGAGGCTCCGATGACGAACGTATCGAAGGTATAGCGGCGGTTGAGGCTGGCTCCGGCCGAGGGCGCCGATTCGGTGTGGTGCGAGCGTTCGCTGAAGTAGCTCGGCCAGCTCTGCCCACCACCGCCGTTGAGGGTTTCGCCGTTGTCGGCGCTGTCATAGATCTCGTCGGTGTCGGTCGGTTCGACTCCGGAGTCGTCGAGCGGTGGGAAGGCGGCGTCGTCGGCATCGTCGGGGGAGGGTGGGGCGATGCGCACGCCGAGTTGAATCTGCTGCCCGAGTCGACGGCTCAGCGCGTCGGTGATCGGTGTGCGCAAGTGACGTTCGATCTCGTTTTGCACAAAGCTGCTCGGCACCGACAGAAGAGCAAACCCCTCAACGATGGTGAGCGGTTGGACAAGATTGAGCCATGCTCTTTGCTGGGGCGTCAGCGGAGTCATGAGTGTGGTGCGGTTGGGCGGCGCGCCGTCCGGGCCGGCCTCGCCATTCAGCTCGGAAACGACCGCGTTCCACACTTTGGTGAAGCCCGAACCAGGGTCATCGGTCAACGACGGATCTCCCTGGCTCTCGGAAATGTCGGGTCGAGGTTCGAACGCCGGGGTGGCGTAAACGAAACTGTCCACATAGTTATGCACAGGTGTGGACAGGATGATCGTAAACGAAGCGCAGCATGCCGGGAGTGACTCCGTGCGGCAGAAAACCGGTGAGGGTCGTCTGGGCAGCTAGTCGGTCCGCCATCCTCGCTTTGTTGTCGACCGCCGTCACACGGGCGAAACGGCACTGCCCGAAGCTAACAGTTTTCGGTCCGGCTGCCAACCGTTATGTTGCAATCCAATTGGCTTCCTTCGGTTCCCTCGGGTTACGGAACCGATTGCTTGCCGCAGCCTTCTCGACATTGTTTGTTCACCTACCGCGTCCAGGTGGGTCCCTTGGGACAGGCCAGGTTTGACCCAGCGAAGGCTCGTCAGTACCCTCAAACAGTCGCCCGCAAGTCGGCGATACGGCTGCGACCCACCGATGTTCTGCTTGGGGACCGCGCCGGCCAGCAGCAGGACCACCCCGATCGACCCGCAGACTAACAAAGTTTTGACCCAGTTGTGACGCGTGGGCGGCCGGAGGCATTGCCACAAACGATGCCGCACACAGCGAGGAGAATGCCGTGACCAAGGGCAAACGGACCTTCCAGCCGAATAACCGGCGACGAGCCCGCGTGCACGGTTTCCGTCTGCGGATGCGCACCCGCGCCGGACGTGGGATCGTCTCCAACCGGCGCCGTAAGGGCCGCCGCGCGCTATCTGCCTGATCGCAACGGCGGGTTTCTTGGCGGTGCTTCCGGCACACAACCGCATGAGGCGGTCGACCGAGTTCGACGCGACGGTGAGGCACGGGATGCGTACCGGGCAGCCGGACCTCGTCGTTCACGTCCGCCGGGCGCGTATTTCGGATCAGCCTGAGGGTCGGCGGGGACCGCGCGTCGGACTAATAGTCGGCAAACCGGTTGGTTCGGCCGTCGAACGCCACCGGGTCGCTCGTCGGCTGCGGCATGTTGCGCGAACCATTTTGGGAGACCTCCATCAATTCGACGACGTGGTGATCCGTGCGCTGCCAAGCAGCCGGGACGTCTCGTCCGCATGGCTGGACCAGCAGTTGCGAACCGGGCTGCGACGTGCCATCGAGCTGGCGAGGACGGACCGGTGAATCGGTGGGCACGGGTGCACGCGGCCGCCCATAGCATCGGTATGGCCGGGGTGCGTGGACTGGTCTTCGTGATCCAGCTCTACCGGCATATGGTTTCGCCGTTGCGCCCGGCGTCGTGCCGCTTTGTTCCGACCTGTAGCCAGTACGCGGTCGATGCGCTGACCGAGTACGGCTTGGTCCGGGGAAGCTGGTTGGCCGCAGCGAGGCTCGCCAAGTGCGGACCGTGGCATCGGGGCGGATGGGATCCCATACCGCTAGCGGAAGGTGAGTCTTTTGTCGTTTGATCTGGTCAGTCTCGACATCGTCTACTACCCAGTGTCGTGGATCATGTGGGTCTGGTACAAGCTGTTCGGCGCTTTACTGGGACCGTCGAACTTTTTCGCGTGGGCGCTGTCGGTGATGTTCTTGGTGTTCACCTTGCGTGCCTTGCTGTACCAGCCGTTCGTGAAGCAGATCCGCACCACCAGGCAGATGCAGGAACTACAACCACAGATCAAGGCGCTGCAAAAGAAGTACGGCAAGGACCGTCAGCGCATGGCTCTCGAGATGCAGAAGCTGCAACGCGAGCACGGTTTCAATCCCATCCTGGGTTGTCTGCCGATGCTGGCGCAGATACCGGTGTTCCTCGGGCTCTACCACGTTTTGCGATCGTTCAACCGAACGACCGGAGGTTTCGGTCAGCCGCACATGACGGTGATCGAGAACCGGATGACGGGGAACTACATGTTCACCCCGGCCGACGTCGGACACTTTTTGGACGCCAACTTGTGGGGCGCCCCGATCGGTGCGTTCATGACACAGCACGCCGGGTTGGACGCGTTCACGCACTTTAGTCGTCCGGCGGTGATCGCGGTCGGGACGCCGGTCATGCTCCTTGCCGGGATTGCGACGTACTTCAACAGTCGGGCGTCGGTGGCACGGCAAAGCCCGGAGGCGGCCGCGAATCCGCAGACGGCGATGATGAACAAAATGGCGCTGTACGTGTTTCCGTTGGGCGTCGTGGTCGGTGGTCCGTTTCTTCCGCTGGCGATCATCCTCTACTGGTTCTCGAACAACATCTGGACCTTCGCTCAGCAGCACTACGTGTTCCGCATGATCGAGCAAGAGGAAGAGGCGAAGAAGAAAGAAGAAATCCAGCGACGCGCCGCGAACGCGCCAGCAGCCGGGGGCGAAGCCGAAACGTGCTCCGAAGGGTGGCGCAGGCGAGCGGTAACGGATCGCCAACGGAGACCGCGGTGGGCGACGGTAACGAGTCGATCTCGGCGGAATCGGACGACTCCGGTGCTGACGAGGTCGAAACGAAGACGGCCGAGACTCGGGCGAGTAAGCCGAATCAAGCCGCACGCAACAACGGTCCGACGAACCGCACACCACGTCCGGGCGCGCGACCGAAGAAACGCAAACGCTGACGAGGGCGGGAAAGCTCGATCCCGCGAAACCAACAAAGACCCGTGAAGGAAAAGAGGTAATGCCATGACGGACGCCGAGACCACCGAGCGCGACGTTGATACCGAAGCAGTCGACGCGCTCGACGGCGCGCCTGTCGATGTTCAGGAGGATGCGGCGACGGGTGAGGCCGGAGAACCCCGCGAGGACCTCGAGGAGCGTTTGGTCGCCGAGGGGGAGATCGCCGGGGATTACCTGGAAGAGCTGTTGGATCTGCTGGACTTCGACGGCGACATCGATCTGGACGTCGAGGGCAACCGCGCTGTTGTAAGCATTGACGGCAGTGACGACCTGAACAAGTTGGTCGGCCGGGGTGGCGAAGTACTCGACGCTTTGCAAGAACTCACCCGGCTGGCGGTACACCAGCGGACGGGCGTGCGGAGCCGGCTCATGCTCGACATCGCGAGCTGGCGACGTCGGCGCCGGCGAGGAATTGGCCGCGCTGGGCGACAAGGTGGCGCGCCGGGTGCTCGATAGCGGCGAGCGCGAAGAGCTCGCTCCGATGACGCCATTCGAGCGCAAGATCGTGCACGACGCCGTCGCCGCGGTGCCGGGAGTGCACAGCGAAAGCGAGGGCGTGGAGCCGTCGCGCCGGGTCGTGATTCTGCACGACTGAGCGGACCGAGTTACCGCGGTGTAGTTCCGAGCGGCTCGCCAGGACCCGGAAGACCAAGAAGAGCAGAGGAATGTTTCACGTGAAACATGACGGCCCTCGCCCAGGCTCGAAGGTTGGGGCCCCGCCGGACGCCGCGTCCGCGCTTTTCGAGGGACGGCTCGACCTAGCACGGCGATATGCGGAATTATTGGCGGGGGCCGCGGTGGAACGCGGCCTGATCGGACCACACGAGGTCCCACGACTCTGGGACCGGCATCTGCTGAACAGCGCCGCGGTGGGCGAACTCCTCGAACCAGGGGAGCGGGTAGTGGACATCGGCAGCGGTGCGGGCTTGCCCGGACTGCCGTTGGCCATCGCCCGGCCGGACGTCGAGGTTGTTCTCCTCGAACCACTCCTGCGCCGTGCCGAGTTTCTCCGCGAGGTGGTGACCGAACTAGGGTTACCCGTCGAAGTGGTGCGTGGCCGCGCCGAGGAGCTTTCGGTACGGGACCATATTGGGGAGATCGGTGTCGCGGTGTCACGAGCCGTAGCGGCATTGGACAAGCTGACGAAGTGGAGTATGCCGTTGCTAAGAGCGAACGGGCGGATGCTGGCGATCAAGGGGGAGCGCGCTCGCGACGAAGTCGGGCAACACCGGCGTGTGATGGAGGCATTGGGCGCCGCTGATGTCAGGGTGGTCACATGTGGCGCGAACTATTTACATCCGCCCGCAACCGTGGTGTCGGCACGACGTGGCAAGCTGGCTCGACACGCACGGTCGCGCACGGCGAGCGGGAGGGCGCAATGAGTTCGCCAAGTGGCCGGCCCCACGCGCGGCCGGCGTCGACGCCGGCGGCGCCACAGGGGATCGCGCCGCCCGCGGCCGCGCCTATTACGCCCGCCGCGCCCGCGCCGGGAAATGTTTCACGTGAAACATCGAAAGATCTCGACACGCCGATCGGCGCCGCCGCGGAACGCGCCATGCGGGTCCTGCACACCGCCTACGATCCGCTCCCGCGACCACGCAACCCCCGGCTGTTCACCATCGCGAACCAGAAAGGCGGCGTAGGCAAAACCACAACCGCGGTCAACCTCGCCGCCGCGCTCGCGGTACAGGGACTCAAAACGCTCGTCATCGACCTGGACCCGCAGGGCAACGCGAGCACGGCGCTCGGCATTACCGACCGGCCATCCGGCACGCCGTCGTCGTACGAGGTCCTCCTCGGCGAAGTCTCATTGCAGGACGCGCTGCGCCGCAGCCCGCACAGCAAACGACTATTCTGTGTTCCCGCGACGATCGATCTGGCCGGCGCCGAGATCGAATTGGTAAGCATGGTCGCGCGCGAGAACCGGTTGCGCACCGCCTTGGCCCAGCTGCAGGACTTCGACTTCGACTACATCTTCATTGACTGCCCGCCGTCGCTCGGATTGCTGACGATCAACGCACTCGTAGCCGCACCCGAGGTGATGATCCCGATCCAGTGTGAGTACTACGCGCTTGAGGGCGTGTCCCAACTCATGCGCAACATCGAGATGGTGAAGGCCCACCTCAATCCTCGGCTCGAGGTGACGACGGTGATCCTCACCATGTACGACGGCCGGACAAAGCTGGCCGACCAGGTGGCTGAAGAGGTGCGCCGGTACTTCGGAGCCAAGGTGTTACGCACGGTGATTCCGCGCAGCGTCAAGGTCTCGGAGGCACCGGGCTACAGCATGACGATCATCGATTACGACCCCGGCTCGCGCGGGGCGATGAGCTACCTTGACGCGAGCCGGGAGCTTGCCGGACGCGATCGGCCACCATCCGCGAAGGGACAACCATGACCCAGCCGTTGCGCAAGAAGGGCGGCCTCGGCCGTGGCCTGGCGTCGCTGATCCCAACCGGCCCCATCGGTGACCCCGGGTCGCCGGGGACGTTTGGCCCGCGAATGGAGGATGCGGCCGCCGATGTTCTGATCGGAGGTCCGCTGCCGGATGACGCCGATGGGCGCTGTATACCGCGAGATCGCGCCGGCGGACATCGAGGCCAACCCCCGTCAGCCGCGGCAGGTCTTCGATGAGGAGGCACTGTCCGAGCTGGTGCACTCCATCCGTGAGTTCGGCCTGCTGCAGCCGATCGTGGTGCGGGCGGTGGCCGGAACGCGGAGCGGCGCGCGCTACCAGATCGTCATGGGGGAGCGGCGCTGGCGCGCGGCCCAAGAGGCGGGCCTGGCCGCCATCCCGGCGATCGTGCGCGAGACCGGCGATGACAACCTGCTGCGCGACGCGCTCCTGGAGAACATCCACCGGGTACAGCTGAACCCCTTGGAAGAGGCGGCGGCCTACCAGCAGCTGCTCGACGAGTTCGGGGTCACCCACGATGAACTGGCGGCGCGCATCGGCCGCTCGCGGCCGGTGATCACCAACATGATCCGGCTGCTGAAGCTGCCGATCCCGGTGCAGCGCCGAGTGGCGGCCGGCGTACTGTCCGCCGGCCACGCCCGTGCGCTGCTGTCCTTGGAGGCCGGCGCCGAGGCACAGGAGGAGCTGGCCAGCCGGATCGTCGCGGAGGGCCTGTCGGTGCGGGCGACCGAGGAAGCGGTCACCCTGGCGCAACCGCGACGACCACGCGACCGATCACACCGTCGCCACAGCGCCGCAAGCCGATCCAGATGCCCGGTCTTCAGGACGTTGCTGAGCGCCTGTCGACGGCCTTCGATACCCGGGTGACGGTCAGCCTCGGCAAACGCAAGGGCAAGATCGTGGTGGAGTTCGGCTCGGTGGACGACCTGCAGCGAATCGTCGGACTGATGACCGCCGCCCAAGGCATGACCGGGTACACGCCGTAATTACGTCACTGTGACACTGCAACCACTTCGCCGTGCGAATGACCCGCCCCCGCCGCCGCAATCGGCCCAGACTCCATGTGCGTCAAGCTATTTCGACGGCCGGTCGGCCGGTGCGCAGCGACCGGCGGTCGCTGCGGCCGATGCGAACAAACCCTCCTACCCTCAAGGGGCTGTCGGTGCCTATCCTGGAGGGGCTGTTGGTGCATGCGGACCGCTTGGCGGTTCGCCGCGAAGTACCGCACGGAAACCAGGAGACGAGTGTCCGCTCGAATCACACCGCTGCGGCTCGAAGCGTTCGAGCAACTTCCCAAGCACGCGCGCCGCTGCGTCTTCTGGGAGGTCGACCCCGCGACCCTCGGCAACCAAGACCACCTCGCCGACCCGGAGTTCGAAAAGGAAGCCTGGCTGTCGATGGTGATGCTGGAGTGGGGCTCGTGCGGGCAGGTCGCGACGGAGGTCCCGGACGAACGCAGCCACAGCGAGCCGCCGTGCCTGGGGTATGTGCTCTACGCCCCGCCGGGCGCGGTACCGCGGGCACATCGGTTCCCCACCGCGCCGGTGTCGCCGGACGCGGTGCTGTTGACGTCGATGGGTGTCGAGCTCGGGCAGGCCGCCGATGATCTGCCACACAGCCTCATCGCCCGGGTGATCGACGAGTTGGTCCGGCGCGGAGTCCGGGCGCTCGAGGCGTTTGGTCGCACCCAGGCGGCCACCGAGTTGCAAGATCCACACGGGGCGGCCCCGGATGTCGCGCCGGTGCTGGAAGCGCTCGGGGACTGTTCGGTCGACCACTGCATCATTGACGCGGACTTTTTGCAGGACGTCGGTTTCGTCGTGGTGGCACCACACCCATACTTCCCACGGCTTCGGCTTGAGCTGGACAAGGGTCTGGGATGGAAGGCCGAAGTCGAGGCCGCCCTGGAGCGCCTGCTCGAGAATGCTCAGCTACAGCAGCCGGTCGGGGCGGGGTCCACGACCAGCAACGCACTAAAAGCATCGAAGGCCCAGTGAGCCCTACGAAAGCCCAGTGAGTTCGACGAACTTCTGCTGGCCCGTTCCACCGATAGTTCGTGGGCAAGGAGCTCGGCAAAGGTGAATGTGCCGGTGGGCCGATCATTCTTGCCGAGCAGATAGAGTCGCTTGACCGCGGCGAGAATACCCTCCGCGATCGCATCGCGGGTCTGCGCCCCGACCAGCATCCCGCAGTCGCGCGGGTTGGTGATGTAGCCGACGTCGACCTGAACCGTCGGCATCCGAGTCAGTCTCAGCAGATCCCAGGTGCGGCCGTGGGTGCGGCAATCCCGTAAACCGGTACGGGCGACCACTTCTCGCTGGATGAAATCGGCGAGATTGCGGCCGATGGTGGAGACCGAACCGTGCGAGTTGCCGAAGTGGAAGGAGGCCACGCCGTTAGCCGCGGCGCTGGCCTGAGTTTCGCAGCGCAGGCTGATCATCAGGTCCGCGCCGACATTGTTGGCGGTGGCCGCGCGTTCGGCGTCCGACGGGCAGCGATCGGCCGGCCGGGATCGGAAGGTTTCCATGCCGATGGCGGTCATCCGGCCCTCGAGCCGACTTGCTAAGTCCCACAACACGTCGGCTTCGCTGATGGGTCCATTCGGACCCCGTGTGATCAGACCGTGGTCGGCACCGCCGCGGCCCGGATCGATGATGATGCGCTTGCCCGACAATCTTGGGCCGGACCGGCGAACCAGCTCTTCTTCGCGAATGGCGTGTGGCGAGCCGCCCGTGACTCGTGAACTCAGAAAGTACAAGGAGCGCAACGTTTCCGGGCCGCAGATGCCATCGGGGGCAAGTCCGTACTCGCGCTGATACGACAGCAACGCATTGTGAGTCTGCAACCCGAAGTGCCCGTCCACCAGGCCGGTGTAGAAGCCAAGTTCCTGCAGTCGCGCTTGAAACGTGGCGACGTCGTCGCCGTACAGGGGGGCGCCGAATTGGTGATATAGCGTGCGGGCGCCGAGCCGGTAGGAGGCCTCTTTCAGCGCCCTGTAGGTGGCTTCGCCGACAATGCCGTCCACCAGCAGTCCGCGATGCTGCTGAAAGGCACGCACCGCGTGGTCCATCTCGCCGTCGAACACGTCGAGTGCCACGTGCCGGCCGGTGCTCAAGTCTTCGTCGGGATTGTCCAGCAGCCCTAGCGCCGACAGCGCGGCCCGGACCTCAGTGACAGCGGCGCTTCGGTCACCACAGCGCAGCGCGTCGCCATCTTCGCGGCGCGGACTCGACATACCAAAGGCCCTCCGGGACTCTCGAGCGCTCATCAGACACGATGGAACCTGCACAACAGCTACCCGTAATTGTCGCAGATCATTGCCGATTTCGGGAAAACCCCG
>CAVVLC010000032.1:0-144268 GCA_963748885.1 uncultured Actinomycetota bacterium | reverse complement strand
GGCCACCGACGACGCCGAGGCCGCCCTCGAGGCGGCGGTGCTGCTGCCGGAGGCCGAGCCGGCGCTGCTGCTCCAAAGGATGGAGAACCGGCTCGTCCGGCACCACCTGTCCAATCCGGACGTGCTGAGCGCCGAGGAGCTCCGCAAGCTGCGCTACATACTGAACTTCGCCAGACTCGCCGACTTCGAGCCGCGAGCCGCGGGTCCGGGCGGCAGCCGCGGGCGCCGGGACGTGTCGGTCGGCGCCCAAGTCGCGCCGTGGCGGTCCAGGGTCACCGACGCCATGTATGGACCGCTGCGCGAGGAGCGCGACCCGGTCACGGCGCTGAAGACGGCGCGAGAAGCGCTGGCCGGCCTGGCCGCAGACCAGGACGATCAGCGGCGAGTCCTTATCGAGCGGCACGGAAACGACTTCTCCGCCGCCGAGCTCGATGCCGAGGTCGGCTACAAGAAGCTCGTCACGGTCATGGGCGGCGGCGGGGGCGCGGGTTTCGTCTACATCGGCGGCATGCAACGGCTGCTCGAAGCCGGCCACGTACCCGACTACATGATCGGATCCGTCCTTCGGGTCGATCATGGGCAGCCTCATGCGCCGCGCACGCTGCCGGTACCGGTCGAGGAATACGTCGCGTGGGCGAAGACGGTGTCGTACCGCGCCATCCTCGGACCCGAACGACTGCGCCGCCGCCACGGCCTGGCCGGCCTGTTCACGTTGCGCTTCGACCAGTTCGCCGGCAGCCTGCTCAGCCGCGCCGACGGCGAACGGATGCGCATGTCGGATTGGCGATCCCGCTCGACATCGTGGTCGCCGGTGTACGGAGGCAGCCGTATATGGCGCTGCCGTCGAGGTTCCGCCGCCCCGCGGTTTGCGGCTCTGCAGTTGCGGACGCTGCCGTTCCGCCCGATCGGCATCGGCCCGCAGGTGGCGGCCCGCATGTGGCAGGTAGCCGCCTTCATCGACTTGCGGGTCGTCAAGCCCATCGTCGTCAGCGACGACGATCCGGCCCGCGACTTCGACGTCGTCGACGCGGCGTCGTTCTCGTCGGCCATTCCCGGTGTGCTGCACCATGAAACGACCGACCCTCGGATGATCCCGATTCTCGACGACCTTGTGCGAAGAGCACGACGTCGCCGCGCTGGTCGACGGCGGCGCGGCGAGCAACGTCCCGATCGAATTCGCGTGGAACCGGGTCCGCGGCGGCAAGCTCGGCACCCGTAACGCGTGTTATCTGGCTTTCGACTGCTTCCATCCGCAATGGGACCCGCGGCACCTGTGGCTGGTGCCGATCACCCAGGCGATCCAGTTGCAGATGGTCGCGCAATCTGCCGTACGCGGATCACCTCGTCCGCTTCGAGCCGACCCTGTCGGCGGTGAACCTGGCGCCCTCCGAGGCGGCCATCGATCGGGCGTGCGATGGGGACACAAGAGCGTCGATCGGGCGATCCCGGTGACGTCGGCGCTGTTGCAGCCGACGTGGTGGGTGGGTGACGGCCCGCCCGCCGCCAAACCCGAGAAGCACGCGAAATCGGTGGCGTCGCCGATGAGCGCGGTGATGGAGGCGATCCAGTTGCCGACCGGTCGCCTAAGACGCTGGCGCAACCGCCGCCTGACATGAAGCACGCCGGGAAATCGAAACGATAGCTACCATGGCCGTCATGGCCGATGGTGGTCGATTCGGCGATGAAACCGTCGCCCGGGATGCTGGCGAGACCCTCGCGCGCGATCGCGCGCTCGCGGACTCGGTTGAACTCGCCTGGTCGCAGGGCACTGGCAGCGTCGACGACCGCCATGACGATAGGGACAGTCAGCGCGAACCGGCGACCGTCCGCCAGTCGTGGAGCGCCACGTTGGGCAGGGCCGGCGCGCTACTCGGCATCGGTCTCCTGGTCGCCGGGGCGATCGTTTTGGCGCATTTGGTGCTATCCAAGCCGAAATCTGCGAACCAGGCCACGGCCCCGGCGGCCACCTCAACCGCACCGCCGACTTCGGTTCGGACCCGTGCCCCGGTATCGATCACGTCCACCCCGGATCAGGACGACAGCTACATCGCGGCCCTGAACGAAAAGGGCATCACCTTCGCCAATCCGGCTACCGCCATTCAGAACGGCAAGACGGTATGCCAGAACATTGCTCAGGGATACACCGTGCAACAGGTCGTGCAGCAGTTTCGCGAACAAAGCCCAGACTTCAGCGACAGGGCCAATGACATTGTGACCCTCTCCGTTCATGCGTACTGCCCGCAATACAACAGCCTGGTTCCCGCGTCTTAACGCTGGATCCCTTGCTAGCCGGTTACTTTGGCGGCGATTTGCTGGGCGATCTGGATGGCCGCCCCCGCGTTCGCGTCCAGGCTGTGCGTGAAGATGTCGATAACCACGTTGTTGTGGACGGTCAGCACGCGTTGGGCGGTCCCGCGGCCTTGGGCCGGGGGCCTGTCGTAGATCTCTTCGGTTATCCGCGCCGAAGTGCTCAATACGCCGTTGGCGTTGGAGACCGGCCCCACGTCCCATACGTCGCGTCCGCCGGACATGTTTTCGGCGAAACTCCCGTTCGAGCATTGCTGCCAGCGCTGCGCCGACGCGGTGAAGAACGCCGCGGCCTGGGGCGCCGAAGCCAGCAACACAACGGTCTGCACGGCCACATGCGTGTGCGCGGGATCGCTGAGATTTTCCACCCGAACGGCGGTCCAACCGCTGTTCGCGTAGGGCTTTTCCCCGGCCGGGCCGAATATGGGCAGGCACTCGGGGCGCGATACCAGGTTACTCAAGTCATCCATCTGCTTCGAGTCCGCGGATACCGATAAATCGGTAGTGCCCATGGCGGCATTCATAGCGGCGACGCCGAGCAGCAGCCCGTCCAGCGCGGCGTCGGCAACAACAGGCACCGTGGTCGATGTGTTGGCGGTCGGGCTCGTGATGGCGCTTGCGGTCGGAATATCCTTGGTGCCGTTGGAATTACAACCCGCGGCCACCATGCAGATGCCGGCAACGGCCAGTGCTTTGCGCGGTCGGATGCGTCGTCTCCCGCGCCCGGCGCCGCCCGTCATGTGGCCGGGCACGCGTCCGCAAACTGAAACGAAGCCGGCCACAGTGCTGTCGTCAATCCGAAGGCCGCGACGTCAGCGCCCGCCGGCAATACTCTTCCTAAGCGCGTCTGAATCTGCCCAACCTGCTCGGGGTGAAAGACCGCCCACGCCAGGCCAATACCCAAGTATGGGAGCGCCAGCCAGAGCGCCCACTCGATCAGCGCCCCGATGCTGACCTGATGATGCAGCACGCGGTCAAGCCGGGCCATGCCGCGCGCGAGCCGGCCCGCGGATGCACCACCTGGTTGCGTCACGTAACCCACCTCCCAAGCACGGCAGGGCCTCTGAAGGCCCGGACGCACTCGACGCCGAGCCTCTTGAGGATAGCCGTTGACAATGCCGACCGCGGGCTGCGACAGTGGTCTAGTGTTATCTGAAAACCTTATTTTCAGATAGCACGTTCCCTGACACCCACACGGGGGGAATTATGAGCGTCGCAGAGAGGCCACTGGCGTGGCTACCCCTGTCCATCGCGGAGGCATCGTTGGCCGGCAGACCGGACAGCGACGACGTCGAACTCCATCAGGCGTGGTCGCATCTGTTGCAGCGCCTCGAAGGCGCGGCACGGATCGTTGAATCCGATCCGGTGAACCGAAATCGGATTGATCTCGCGGCGGGCGTGCGGCATCTGCTCGTGCTGTTGGCGGCCGGCGTCGACGAAGCACTGCGGTTCGATCCCGGATCCTGCGCTGTGTGTCCAGCGCACCAGCACCGACGACATCGTGACCTGGGGAATGGAGTGCCCGGACTGCATCTACACCCGCGCCAAGTTGCGCGGCGGCGAAAGCTACCGATTATTCGGCAACCGCGGCACGGCCCGGTATGTCGGACTGCAGACGATGGACGGAATCGTCTCGACCGCAAATGAATTGGTCGACGAACTCGAGGTCGACGCCCATGGCAACTTCGAGGTTGTGCTATCCCCCGACGAGCACGACGGAAACTGGATGCGGATCGAGGGCGCCCACCCCACCTTGACGGTGCGACATTTCTTCTACGACTGGGACACCGAGGTGGCGTCGTCGCTGCGCATCGAACGCATCGGTGACCCGGTCGCGGCCACTGGGGCTCCCACCGTCGAACCGGACGTCGCGGTATCCCGGCAACTCGTCGCACTCGGCGATTTCGTGCACGACAACCTCAAGTTCTTCCTGCAATTCGGCGCGGCTACGCCAAGCAACGGATTCCTGCCCCCGATCGATCGCACCTCGATCGGCGCGGCCGCGGAGAACAAGCCGGTAATCGGCCGATGGGAACTGGATCCCGACGAGGCGCTGATCCTCGAAGTCGAACCACCCGAAGGCGTTTATTGGAGTTATTCGGTCGGCAACCCGTGGTGGGAGACGATTCACTACGGCCGCCACCAGTCCAGCCTGAACGCCCATCAGGCCGCCGTGGATACCGACGGGCTGGTGCGGGTGGTGCTGTGCGGACGCGACCCAGGGGTGGCGAATTGGCTTGACACCGCCGGCCATAGCAACGGCGCGATGATCCTGCGCTGCGTTCGCACCGACGACGGCGCCGACCCCGCAGAGCCCGCGTCGTGAAGTTCGACGAGCTCGCCTCCGCGTTCCCCGCGCGGACCCAGTCGGATCAGCCCCGACGAACGAGCACGGCGTCCTCGAGCAGCGCCGGCGCGCCGTGCAGCGAACGGTTCGCACAGTGACGTTCTCCGCCGACGAGCTCGAGGACGGCGCGCGAGCCGCAACGGGCCTCGACGACTTCGGGTCGCCCTATTACCGGGAGGGCCTAGAACGCACCGTCGAGGCGCTGAACACCGAGGCCGAGCTCTCACGAGATCGGCCGGGTCATCCAGCACGCCACCATCAGCAATGCGCTTGATTCAGCGCCTCAAGATCGAGGAGACCTACGCTGCACCCCGAGATCGACGACGAAGTGGTGGGCGGGCCCGTCTTCGTCATCGGGCTACCCCGCACCGGCACGACGGCGCTGAGTCAACTGGTGGCGCGCCGATCCGCAGTTCCGCTCGCTGCGGATGTGGGAATCGCAGGCGCCCACCCCGCCGCCGGAGGCCGCCACCCAGCACTCCGATCCGCGGATCGCGCAGGCCGAAGCGGGCCTGCGATGCTCGACGACATGTTCCCGTTGATGAAGACGCATGCACAACTCCGAGGCGACGGCGGCGACCGAATGCCAGGACCTGATGGGCATGAGTTTTCGCACCTTCCACTTCGATGGCGTGGTTCGGGTTCCGAGCTACCTGGCCTGGCTGATGAACTGCGACATGCGCGAGACCTACGACGTTCCATCGTCGGGTGCTCAAGCTGCTGCAGTGGCACTGCCCGCCGACGCTGTGGCACCTGAAGACCCCGGTGCACATGTTCGCGCTCGACGCACTTGTCCAGGCGTACCCGAACGCGAAATTCATGTGGAGCCATCGCGATCCGGCCAAGGTGATGGGCTCGGTGTGCAGCCTCATCCGCTATGTGCGCAGCTGGAGCAGCGACCGCGACGACCCCCATGAGCTGGGCGCGGAGCAACTCGACTGCTGGGCCGAAGCCGTTCGCCGGGCGATGGACTTCCGCGACGAGTCGGTGACAACCGGTTCGCCGACGTGGCTTTCGCGGACCTGCAGCGCGATCCGGTAGCACACTTGCAGGCCGCTACGCAGATCGCTGGGCTGGATGTTCACCGACATGCCGCCCGGAGCTCGGTCGAGCACTGGGCCGCGCAAGCACAAACCCGGCTCCCGCGGCGCACACGACTACGACCTGTCCGACTACGGCCTGACGCCCGAGCGGCGTCCGCGACCGTTCGACGCGATATCTGGCAACGCTATGACGCAACAGCATGAGCACTGCCGCCGTCACGCGCCGACGAAGCAAGCTTGCTCCCGACCCCGGCGGTGCGCCGCGCATGATCGCCGCCGCGTCGAAATCCGTTCGTGAACACGGAGTTCGAAGGCCTGAGCATCGCCGCGGTGCTTGATCGCGCGCGAGCTTGAGCACCCGCGCGTTCTACCGGCATTTCGAGTCGAAGGACCAGCTGGTTGCGGCGGTCGTTTCTGGAGTTGGCGCGCATCGAGACGCAAGGCTCAGAAGCAAAATGGCGAAGGCCGCCGACCCGGTCGAGGCGGTTGCCGCCTGGATCGACGGACGTCTCGACCTGGCGTTCGACGAGAACATCAAATCGCAGACTGCGCATGCTGTCCCTGGAGGCCCAGTCTCAGATGTTCGCCTCCTCCCGGCTGGTTCAGTCCGCGTACGCCGAAGATGCTCGAACCTCTCATCGAACAGCTGCAGCGCGGCCTGGAAGCAAGGCGTGTTTCGACGAGATCGACCCGGCGACCGCCGCGCAGTCGATCCAGGGTGTGGTGTGGGCGCGTCACCGAGCGGCAATGGGCAACGGGCGCGTGCGAGCGCGCCGACGTTCGCGAACGTGCAGTCCGTTTCTGCCTACGCGGGCTGGGCATAGCGCCGGAAGCGGTTGCACAACTCTTGGCCGGCCACTGATTCACACTGGCCACACTTATCCAAGGAGAGACCCATGGACCTGGGATACGCCGGATCGACAGCCGTTGTCACCGGCGGCAGCAAGGGCATGGGACTCGCCATCGCGAAACCCTGGCGGCCGAAGGCGCCGCGTGCGCCGTGCTGGCCCGAGACCGGCCGGCGCTCGACGCCGCCGTGGAATCGCTTCGTGAGGCAGGCGCCCCTGATGCTGTGGGTATCAGCGTCGACATGGCCGACGCCGCGTCCATCGCCGCCGCCTTCGCCGCCGTCGCCGACCGCTGGGGACGACTGAACAGCCTGGTGCACACCATCGGCCCCGGCGACGGCTACTTCGAGCAGATGGACGACGAGGACTGGGATGCCACGTTCGCGCTTGGGCACCATGTCGGGCGTGCGCTCGATTCGCGCCGCGTTACCGCATGCTGCGCGCCGCGAGTGGGCGCGCATCGTGACACTGTCGGCGCACTCGATTCAGCGCCAGAACCCGCGCATCGTCGCCTACACGGCATCGAAGGCCGCGCTGTCCAGCGTCACCAAGAACCTGTCGAAAAGCCTTGCCAAGGACGGCATTCTGGTAAACTGCGTGTGCCCCGGCACCATTGTGACGGCCAGCTTCACCGAACAGCTCCGCGATGTCCTCGCCGCCGACGGCCTCGATGCTACTAACCCGCATGACGTGATGACCTGGATCGACAAGTACTTCCACCAGCCATGCGATCTCGGCCGCGCCGGGCTGCCCGAAGAAATCGCCTCCATCACCGCCTACCTGGCGTCACGGCGCAACGGCTACGTCACCGGCGCCACGGTGAACGTCGACGGCGGCTCGGACTTCGTCTGAGGTCGCAGTGTGCCTACCGGGACGAGTGACGTCCCCGCACGAACGACAGCAGGTGCATGAGCGCGACGACCACGGCTCCGACGACCAATCCAAAGACCGCGGATGCTCCGGTATCGAACAGCCACCCCAACACCCCGCCAAAAGTCTTGACGGCGTGGCGAATGTGATCCTTGGCGTGGTGCACCAAGTCGTACGGCGCGTGCCAGCCGAGATGGTCACTGCCCGAAAGCAGGATGTGGCCGCCCACCCATAGCATCGCCACAGTCCCGACCGTCGCCAGCACAGAGAGCACTTTGGGCATCCCGGCGACCAGCACGCGGCCGACCCGCTGCCCGATTCGGGAACCGGTCTGGGTCAGGTGCAGGCCAACGTCGTCCATCTTGACGATGACGCCGACGGCGCCGTACACCACCACGGTGAGGGCCAGCGCAACGACGATGAGGATGATGAGCCGCGGCAAGAACGGTTGGTCGGCAACCTCGTTGAGGGCGATTACCATGATCTCGGCGGACAGGATCAGGTCGGTCCGCACGGCGGCAGACACTATGTCCTGTTCGTCAACCGGTGGGGCGTCGGCGTCATGACCGCCGAGGTTTTCCCACACTTTCTCGGCGCCTTCGTAGCACAGATACGCCGCGCCGAGCATCAGGATCGGGATCACCAACCGTGGTGCGAACTGACTGAGCAGCATCGCGGCGGGCAGGATCAGCAGCAGCTTGTTGCGCAGGGAACCTCTCGCGATGCGCCTGATGATGGGCAACTCGCGCTCGGCGGCGATACCGTGCACGTATTGCGGTGTCACCGCGGTGTCGTCGATGACCACTCCGGCTGCCTTGGCCGTCGCGCGGCCGGTGGCAGCGGCCAGTCGTGCCAGAACCGCGACGTCGTCGAGGAGCCCGAAAAGACCCGCACTCACCGTGTCCCCGCCACGAGGTTGAAGGCTACCCACTGTCCGCCACTCCGGCTCGGCGGATGACGGGCAAGGGCAGCCCGGGGGCGTCAGTGCGACACGCCGGCCCGCGCGATCGGATGGCCCAGCACGAGCCTGGTCATCTCTCTTATGAACTTGTCCTTGGCTATGGGTGGTTCATCAACGACGTAACGGATCGTCGCGCCAATTAACTGGACAATCATCCAAGTCGCGGCGTCGACGTCCATATCGGCGGGCCGGTCACGCAGTCCTACCGCGTATCCTCTGATGAGGTCGCCGACCAGCTTTTCGATGGGTTTGAATACGTCCACAATGGCGGATCCCGGCAACTGCGTGCAGATCACTTGCAGAATTTCGGGCCGTTCCAGCAGGGCATCGACATGCGCCGCCACTGCCTCAGACACGACAACTGCGGGATCGCGTTGCAGCAAACCTCGCATATTGGTCGACACCCGATGAGCAAGCCAGTCACCGTATTCGGCCACCATAGCGTTGAGGATCGCGTCCTTATTAGGGAAGTATTGGTATAGCGAACCGGGGCTGATACCAGCGGCCTCGGCGATCCGATTCGTGGTAAAACCGTCGTAGCCGCGTTCCTGAAGGACTCCTGAGGCCGCGTCGAGAATGCGCCTGACAGTCACCCTGGACCGAGCTTGCCTCGGCGTCCTACGAGGGCTGTGCATCAGCTTCAAAGAAGTGTGAACTGCTGTGGTCATAGAGTCATTTACCTTTGGTTCGAAACGGCATTCTTCGGGCTCAAGCGCGTGGCCTACGTCCGATCTGCGGCCACTATTGTCAAAAAGAGCTATCCATTACGCATCCGCTGGGACTGTCGGATGTTTGCGGATCAAGGGCAAATTCACCGACTCGTTCCGCTAAGGGGCTTCACCATTGCTCGGTGTCGCTGCTATCCCTCCGGCATATGCAATCTTGCCGCCGGTCAGCAAGTCCGTCATATGAGCATATGAACTTCCGGCTCGCGGGATGGTGCCCGCGGCGAAGGTGTCCCTTCTCGCGCCTGTCGCGTCGTGGCCGTTACGGCGGCCAACCAGGCGGTCATACGCGATTTCATTGGCCCAATGTATTTGGTCAGCGCAGGCCTGACTGTAACGCAGGCGACGTTCGGTCTGTGATGTCGATCAGGTCGAGTGGCGTCCACACCGGATGTCAGGCTGCGGTTCCCACGATCACGCGGAGGTCGATAGAGTGTGCCGCCGCCGCGTGAGCCCGGGGGCTTCGTCAGACGGTCGTACCGGGGGTCGGAGCGGTCACGAGTCGGAGTCCAGTACTCGGCATCGTCGCCGGGCAGCGTCGCTTCCGGCACTGCCCGCCGGTAGACGACCCTCCACTTGTTGTCGATGCGCCGGAAGTAGTCAATGTATCGACCGAAGGACGTCAACGCCCCACCCCCGATTAACGCGTGCATCACGAAGAAGGTCTCCCCCCAGGCGTCGTCGCTTCGACATCGAAAACCGACTGGCCCAGCAGGTGGTGCATCGTCGTCTGGTGGCCGGGACCCGTTGGCGCGCAGATCATCTCGGCGATTCGCGGCCCGATCCCTTGAATGCGCCGTGGTCGTCGTAGGACTCTTCGGCGTAGCACGCGATGATCGCCTTCCGGTCGCCGCGATCGACGGCCGCGGACAGCACCGCCAGTAACTCCGTCAGCGCCGACTTGTCGAGCCGCTACTGCAACCGATCGTGCGTCATGACGTCGCGGTGAACTCGATGTGCAGAGCTTCCAGACCTGCACGAAGAGGGCCAAATGGTCGCCGAAAAGCTAGGCGAATCAGCTCATTTCATGCATTTGGATGTCACGGAACCCTGGACCTGTCGGTGGCGCTAGCGCTGCTGCCGGCGCTGCCGCGGCTGGCGCGCCGCGTACCACCGAACTGTGACGCCGTCACAAACGCGAGCGGCAACGTTGTCACCGAGACCCGAGCGCGTGGGCCCGCCCGGCCTCTAAGTTTTGGGTAACAGCCGAACCGCGGCAGCAAACACCGCCTAAGGAGAAGTGATGCAGGCACTACAGGAACTCGACGTCAACTACATGAGCGGTACCGATAACCCCTGGATTCCGTTCACCCCGCTGTCCGACCAGGTGTTCCTGAAGTACTGGAAGGTCGACCCGGTGCGTTCAGAAATCGTCGTCTCGATGAAATTCAATGCGGGGCTTGTGCTTCGGCCCACTACCACACAGGCATCGTGATCGGGCACACCGTCAGCGGAGCGTGGCGCTACCAGGAGAACAACTGGGTCTCCCGCGCTGGCGATACCGTTTACGAGGTGGTTGGCTCGTCACACACCCCGGAGAGCCTGGACGAGACCGAGGTGTTTTTCCTCCTGGTCGGCGAGCTGCTGTTCCTCGACCAGGACAAGAAGATCCTGTGGCAGGAAAACCACAGGACCTCCATCGAGCGCCACACCAACTACTGCGCTTCCAACGGCATCACCCCGCGCGACCTGACCAGTTGGGATGCCCGAGCCATGGCCAACATCGAACCCAACGAAACCCAGCTGGCCACACTGCTGGCCGCGGCGGCCAACAACGACGCGCCGGTGACCATGATCAACCTGCTGCACTTCGGCCCGAACGGCGCGGAGAGCTATCAGCGCTACGCCAAGGAGGTGCAACCCTTCCTGGAATCCGTCGGAGCGACGGTGTTGTATGCCGGCGACGCCAGTCACCTGGTGGCTGGCGACATCGACCGGCCGTGGTGGGACGCCATCGTGGTGGTCCGCTACCCGTCCCGTGCGGCGTTCGTCGCCATGGCGACCAATCCCGACTATCGCGAGCGCGCCCACGTGCACCGGGAGGCGGCGCTGCAAAGCACCCACCTCATTGCCACCGACGCATGGGAGCTCGAAAGCTGACCCGTGGCGGCCGGGTGAATTTCCACGACGACCGGTGGTTGCCCCAACGCCGCGCGTACTGTTCCACACCATGGACGTCGACCAGGCGGAGCTGAGTTCTCACGCGCCTGTCGACGATGACGATCTGCCCATCGACGACGACACCGACGCCGACGAATCGGACGACGGCCCTAACAGCCCTAAACCCGTGTCGCGTAGCGGATCGGTAGTGCGATACACAGCTCTCGCGCTCCTTCTGGTCGTCGCCGCCGGGGCTATCGTCGTGGCGATCTTGCTTCCCGCCATGCACCAAGAGAGGCACGCCGGCCCACCAAGCGTCGCGGCCACCGCCCCGAAACGAGCGGAGCCAACGTCATCCGCCGTGGCCCCTTCGCCGACCGTGCCGGACGCAGCGCCGTTCAATGCGAGACTCGATGCGGTCGCACAGCATGAATCGGAGTTTCCCGGCGCATCGGATGCCGACGCTGCCTACCTCGCGGCGCTGCAGCGGTCAGGAATGACCATTACCAACACCGGTCAAGCGATTTCCGGTGGCCACGCAGTGTGCGACTATTTGGCGCAAGGCCAGACAACCGCAGCGGCGGCCCAGATGGTCATGGCGGGTGGGCCGGGGTTAAAGCTGGCCGACGCCAACAACTACGTCTCCGCCGCGATCAGCGCGTATTGCCCTCAGTAGCAGTAACAGACGCCAATGGAGTCGGTTAGCCCGCACGTTGGCCCGGGCCGCTTGGAGGTGCGGGATGTCGTTTGTGATCGCGGCGCCGGAGTTTGTGACGGCGGCGGCTTCGGATATGGCCAATATCGGTGCGACGATCAGCGCGGCCAACGCGGCGGCAGCGCCGACGACGGCGGTGCTGGCCGCGGCAAAGGATGAGGTGTCAGCGGCCATCGCGGCGCTGTTTTCCAGCCACGGCCAGCACTTCCAGGGGCTCAGCGCACAGGCGGCGGCGTTTCATGCCGAATTGGTGCATGGGTTAAGCGCGGCCGGAGCCGCATATACGGTCGCGGAGGCCGGGAATGTGTCGCTGCTGGTGCAGGGGCTGCAGCAACAGTTCTTCGACCAAGCGCTTTATTCGCCCTTCATCTACCTGACCGGGCAACCGCTCTTCGGTAAAGCCGCCGTCGGGCCCGCCGTCACCGGAAGCACCGGGCAAGGTCTGGCCGGCGCGCTGCTCCGCGGCTTTTTCAACGGGACCCTCGGGGCCGGCAGCGGCGGTGTGTCGCAGGGGACCGGGACCCCCGGTGTGGTGACCAGGTCCGGGAGGGGTCCTCCTACCTGGAGATTCCGGTCGGTTCCCATGGCTACGACGCCCCGGCGCGCTGGTACTTCCCGACGCAGGCAGACGGCACGGTCAATGCCCGCGGTGTCATCTATCTGCAGCACGGCTTCCTGGGAACCGGTGGCTGGTACAGCAGTCTGGCCATCGCCCTAGCGGAGGGCACCAACAGCATCGTGGTCGTGCCCACCGTGTCGTCGTTTCCGTTGCCTGGCGGTGTCTCGCTGTTCGGCGCGCAGATGCAGGAGGCCGTCGGCTCGTTGTTCCTGGGCAGCCAGACGGCGCTGAACATCAGCGCGACTCAGGCGGGTTACCACGGCACGCTGCCGGAAAGTTTCATCATGACCGGACACTCCGCCGGCGGCGGCCTCGCCACGCTCGCCGCCGGCGATTACGTCGCGGACCTCGGGGCGAACACCAACCACCTTCTCGGTGTGGTGATGTTCGACGGGGTCGCATCCGACTCTTCGGGCTTCGCGGCTGCGATAGCCAACCTGCAGACGTTGCAGGTCCCGGACTATGTGGTGGCAGCGCCGCCCCAGGCGTGGAATGCCAACGGGGCGACCACGAATCAACTGGTCAGTCTGTACCCGGGGCAATTCGTCGGGGTCGAGCTGGTCAACGGCTCGCATGACGACCCGCTGGGTGGTAATCCCGTCATCGACCTCGTCGGGCAGCTGATCACGAAGTTCTCCCCGCCCGGCAACAGCGATGCCGTGTACACGCTGTCCACGGGCTGGATCAACGACATCTACGACGGGGCGGGCCCGACCGCCCCGATCTTCGGTGTCTACGGGCCCACCGGCGGCTACCTGCCCCCCGGCGGCCAGCAAATCATCCTGGGCCCGGCCGCCGGCACCGTACTGCCGGCGTAACCGACTGCCCACCTCCAAGCGCGCCGAGTCCGGCTGTTCATCTGCGGTCGGCGGCGGGGGCGAGGCGGGCCACCCCGCGCAGGATCCACGGTGTCCGCCTGGCCATCGCGGCCACGGCGCGGTCCGAGCGGCGCATCGCAGTCCGCGGTCCGGGGGTGGGCGCCGACGCCAATTCCGCCTCGACCGATCCCGCCCGCGGGCCGTGGCGATCCACCGCCAGGAGCTCCCAGGTACCGGGCACACCCCGCAGCTCGACGCTGCCCCGATCCTCGAAACCGGTGCCCGAGCCGACGACCAAATCGCGCACGGTCCGGGAGACCAGAATTTCACCGGCGCCCGCCTGACCTAGGATCCGCGCCGCGATATGCACGGCGATCCCCCCGATGTCGGCATCGAGCAGTTCGCACTCGCCGGTGTGGATGCCTATGCGGATCTCGATGCCCAGTGTCTCGGCGTCACCACGCAAGGCCTCCGCGCAGCAGATGGCCTGCGTTGGGCCATCGAACGTGATCAGGTGGCCGTCGCCGGTGCTCTTGACCACCGCGCCATCGAATCGCTGGGTGCGTTCGGCAGTGATCTCACCGAAGCGTTGGAGCACCGCCCGCCACCGCCCGTCGCCCGTAGCCGCGGCGCGTTCGGTCGAGGCGACGATGTCTGTGAACAACACGGTGCGAAGGGCACGACGTGATTGCGCCGGCGCGGAATGGCTGCCGGTGAGCAACTGCTCAATCTCGGTCGCGATCCTGTCCGGCTCGGTGAACCAGGGCGCGTGATCCGCGCCATCGAGCTCAACCATGCGCGCGCCGGGAATGTGATCGGCGAGGTACCGGCCCGACTGCACCGGAACCGCCGGGTCGTCGCGGGCATGGAGAACGAGCGTCGGCACACTGATCGTCGGCAGGATCGGCCTGACATCGATCCGGAACCCCGCTTCGGCTGTCGCCCGCGCCATACCCGGACTGGCACACATGCGCTCCAACATTCCGAGCTGGCGCGTGGACCGTACCGACGAAATGACGTGCTTGAGCGCCTCACCGGTGCCCCACGCCGACCGGATGGCGCGGCCGAACCCCTGGCTGTGGGCGATCCACTCCAGCGACGGCACGTAGGCCCCACCCATCTCCCGTGCGACGCGCGCCTGCAGCTCCGCCGGGTCGCAGTCAACGTCATCCCAGCCGTTGGCGTAGTTGTACGACGTCGTGCCGGTGAGGATCAACGCCCGCGTTCGGTCCGGTCGCGTTGCGGCGAAGAGCATGGCGGCCGGGCCGCCCTCGCTCACACCGAGCAGGGCGGCCTTTCCGAAGCCGGCGGCATCCATGATGGCCTCGATCTCGGCCGCTCGTTCTTCGAGGGTGCGAATTTTTGGGACGGGGTCCGACAGCCCCACCCCGGCCTTGTCAAACAAGAGGATGCGAGCAGAACGTGCCCAGCTGCTCGATGAGGGAACCGAATTCGGGCATGGTCCAGATACAGCTCGACGTGGCTGACGAAGGGCCCGGCCCATGACCAGCTCGACCGGCCCGTCGCCGAATACCTGATACGCCAGGCTCAGATCGCCGCAGGAGCATACGACGTTTCCGCCACCGCATGAGCGTACTGCCGCGACACGAGTGCGGGCGCTCATCGCGTCCACTGACGTCCGTATCGTGAGGGCCATGGACACGCCAGCGGCCGACCGGCCCGACGAACGCCCTGATTTCGTCAGCCGCCGTCAGCTGCTCTGGCTGGCCGGCAGCGTCGGCTCGGCAGTCCACGGCCGCAGCCTGCTCAAACAATCGAACGGCGCTGATCCTCGGCCAGGCCACCAGTCCCGCCGCCGCCGTCAACCCCGAATCTCCCGCCGGCAACCGCGCCACCAACGCCACCTCGCCGGCCGGCACGTCCCGGCCCCGGCCCCGTGAGCATCAGCCGCCGCTCAGTTGCTATGCCGAGATGCGTGGGGAGCGAAGCCCGCCCGCTCCGGCGGACGGCCCCAGTCCGTCACCCGGATGACCCTGCATCACGAGGCCGTGGTCCTGGGCGATAACCGCAATGCCCCGGGCCGCTTGCGCCAGGACCAGCGGTATCACCAAGACCAGCTGGCTGGATCGACATCGCGTATCACGTCGGCGTCGACCGAAACGGCAACATCTACGAACTGCGGAGCCCCAAGATTGCCGGCGACACCGCGACCGACTACAACACAACGGGCCATTTCCTTGTGCTCTGCGAAGGGGACTTCGATCAGGAGGTGGTGTCCGAGGCCCAGCTGCAGGGCGCCGCATCGCGTTCGCGTGGGCCGCCCAGAATTTCGGCATCGCAACCAGCACATTGGCGGGCCATCGGGACCTCGCCCAGACCTCTTGCCCGGGCGCGAACCTCTATGCCCATCTCACCTCGGGTGACCTCAAGCACCGCATTGACGATCTGCTGGCCGCCGGCGGGGTGGACCTCGAACTGTTTTGCGGACCCGACGCCGCCGCAAGAGTCGCGGCCATCGAGGCGGGCAATTGACCCGAGGAGGGCAAAATGACATACGCGTTCGACCCCGAGATCGCTGCCGTGGTGCCGATGATTCCCAACTTCGACGGCACCGACCCGGCAGCCGTCCGCGCCGGGCTGTCCGAAATGATCGCCGAGTTACCGGCCCCGGACCTGACCGGCGTGCAGTTTGAGGACCGCAGGATCCCTGGCGGCCCAGGCGATCCCGAGGTGCCGATTCGGATCTACCGGCCCGTGGAGCGCCGCACACAAGGCGCGGTGTACGGCGTTCACGGCGGCGGGTTCATCGCGGGCGACATCGAAACCGAACACGCTCTATACGTCATGCTCGCCCGCGAACTCGGCGCCGTCGTCGTGTCCGTCGATTACCGGCTTGCCCCGGAGACACCCTTTCCAGGACCACTCGAGGACGTCTACGCCGGACTGGTGTGGACGGCAGATCACGCCGACGAACTCGGCATCGATCCTGGGCGCATCGCCATCCAGGGAACCAGTGCCGGAGGCGGGCTGTGTGCCGCCTTGGCGCTACTGGCCCGGGACCGCAACGGTCCACATATCGCGTTTCAGTTCCTGGCGGTGCCCGAGCTTGATGACCGACTCACCACGCCGAGCATGACCGCGTTCACCGACACCCCACTGTGGGACCGCCCCAAAGCCATTGCCAGTTGGGACTTTTACCTCGGCGCGGGCCGCGCCGGATCCGACGACGTCTCGGTGTACGCCGCGCCGGCCCGCGCCACCGACTTGGCAGGTCTGCCGCCCGCCTACGTCTCGGTGATGCACTTCGACCCGCTGCGCGACGAAGGAATTGCCTACGCGCTGGCCATGCTGGCCGCCGGAGTCAGCGTCGAATTGCATTTGTTCCCTGGGACTTTCCACGGCTCGTTCCTCATCCAGCACGCGGCGATCTCACAGCGTGAGCAGGCCGAGATGGTCGCGGTGCTGCGCCAAGCGCTCGCCCGGTAGGTTGACCAGGATGCCGGATCCCGTAACCGACGCCGCGACGACAACAGCACCACGGTTCGAGCCCGACGAAGGCTGGGTTCCCGCCGATATGCGGTTCTTTGGCGTGGATCGGCGCACCATCGGCCCGACACTGGCAGTGTTCGTGCTGGCCGTCGTGATGTCGGTGGTGTTGCCCATTGTCAACGCGGACGAGCCCTACCACGACATTGTCAGAGCCGGCGATGTGCTGAAGCTCCAAGGCGATGTGACATTTGTTCCGGAGGCCGGGTGGGGCATCACATCCGGTGTCCGCGCAGGGCACGCGCCATTGTCCGGCGAGTATCCCGCGACCGCGACGGTGGAACACGGGGCCGTGAAGTTCAGGGTCCACACGGGACCATTCGAAGGAGACGCCAACAAACTGCTCGACCAGATCGAGACGACCGCCGAGGCACTCAACCGCGGTCGCGGCGTCCACGTGACCGGCGCCCAGACCACCATCGTCACCGATCAGGGGCAGCAGGGTGCGGCGGTGCGGGTGACGGGACCGCACACGGGCGGCTTGATCGCCGCCTTCGAATTCGATGGTCGCGGCATAGAAGCCGTGGCAACGGGACCGTCCGATGCCGGCTCATCGGGCACCTGGCCCACGGCCGCCGTTCTCCGGATGATCCGCAGCATCAGCGTTCCCGGACAGGCGAAGCGATGATCACCACGACGCTTGCCGACCTCGATCGAACCCGCGACGTCGCGCTCGACCTCTCCGGCTGGGGCAGGCGGTTCACGTTCTACCAGCCGCGCAACGTCGCCTTCTGGGGATATCTGCTGCTGGTGGGTATCGGTTTCTTCATCTTCGTCTCCACACTCGCCGGCGAGTACGACGCCTACGGCCCGGCGATCGCGTTGGCGGTGACGTCATTCGCCATCTACGCCGCGCTGTTCTGGTGGTTCACCCAGTACATCGACCGCTACGCCAAACTGCCCGCCAAGCTGATGGTCGTCGCCTTTCTGTGGGGCGGCTTCGCCGCCACGGCGATGGCGGCTAATGCCAACGACGCGATCCTCGCCCTGTACGCGAAAGTCTTCGGGCAGGTATGGGCGCTGAACTGGGGTGCCGGGCTGGCGGCCCCGTTCACCGAGGAACCGGCGAAGGGATCGGGTCTGCTGCTGCTCATCGCGTTGGCGCCGCGGCAGATACGAACCGCGTTCGACGGGTTCATCCTCGGCGGGCTCATCGGCCTGGGTTTCCAGATCGTCGAGGACATTTCGTACGCGATGACCTCGGCCGGCACCCAGTTCGGCGCCAATCAAATCGGAGCGTCGGTGGGCACGATCATTCTGCGAATGGTCAGCGGGGTCGCGGCGCACGCGCTCTACAGCGCAATCTTCTGCGCCGGTCTGGTCTATCTTGTCGGCCGGCCAGCTGAACCACGCAAGATCGGGCGGGGTTGTTTACTGGTCGCGATACCGATGCTGCTGCACGGGACTTGGGACTCGCTGGCGTCGATCGCCGGTCCGAGCGCGCTCACGCTGGTGGGACTGCTCTTCGCGGTTATCGTCTTAGCGCTCGTCATCGCCGGGCGGGTTTACCAGTTGACGGTGCGGCGAGAACGAGACTTCGTGCGCGCCGTTATGACACCCGAGCAGGCCCGCAATGTGATCACCGAGGCCGAACTCGATGCGCTGGCCGGTAACCGCAAGGCCCGCAAGGCTTTCCGCAAGGCCGCCCGCAACCGTCGCGAACGCAGACGCGCCCGCTACGTCCTCAATGCCGCGAATGGACTTGCCAATGAACTTGCCGCCGCGCGCGGTGCCGACACCGACCGGGTGCGCTTCGCCCGTGCCGAGGTCAGCAGGATTCGCGCCGGCGTCCCCCCGCCGCCGCGGTGAATTGGTCGGCTACCGGCCGCGTCGATCACAAGGGGGGCAGGTTGCTCACCGCGTCGACCACGTCCTCGACGACCCCGATGGGGTAGTCCAGGGTCGCCGTAACCATCTGACCGACGCCGGTCCCAATCGCGGACGCGATCGTCCTCGGATCGCCGGTGCCGAAGGACTGCAAGATGGTGTTGGCCGCAAACGACGGCGCCATGACCAGGTCACGAGTGGTACCGATCAGCTCGAGCACCAACGAGTGTTGCTGAACCGATACGCCGTCCCAACTGACCAGCGTCCAGCCATCCTGCGGACTACCCTGCACCACAACCTCGCCGGTGTTGGGCAACTGGTGGGTGAACATGAGCAGCGGATCGGGGTTCTTGACGGTCATCTGCGTCCCGATCTCGATCGTGAATTGGCTCGAGAAGGCCACGTCCGTGATGTGCCCGTTCGCGGCAAGGACCGGGTTCAGCATGGCGCCGTTGTACATCGATTGGAGCGCGCTATTAAAGCCCTGGAAGAAATCCACCCCGTTAAAGTTGGCGCCCGGGGCTAACACCGGCACGATGGGCGATCCCAGCCACCATTCGAGCGGGCCTATCGCCCAGGCAAGGCCCTGGAGGCTGACCACCGGTAAGCCCTCATAACTGCCGACGGCGATCTCGTTGAGCCCGGCCAATTGCGGCACGCTGCCCGCCCAGCTCACCGCCGATATCAACGGCGCGGCGGTCATCTGCGTCCGGAGCAACTGCGAGGTGAAGATCCCGGCGAAGGGGCCTTGCAGCGCGAGAGTGTTGCCGATGGTAGTCGCCTCGGTCTGGCCCAGCGCAGTGAGTGCAGGCCCGGGCACCGCCGAGCTGATGATGTTCGCCAAGTTGGCTTCCGACTGCCCATGCCGGATGAAGTCGATGACGATCGACGTCGCGCCGCTGCCGCCCCCGGCCGGCGCCTGGCCGCCGGTACCGGTCTGACCGCCGACGCCGATACCGATCAGGTCACGCCCGAGGAGCAACTGCGCGGGCGCGTTGATGATCGGGTCGATCACTCGACCGACCTGGCTGTTGATCCAGACGTCGCCGAACGCCTGGGTCGCGCTGTGAACAAGCGGCGCGAATCCAGTCCCCGCGCCGGCCGCGCCGGGCAGCAGCGGGCTCAGCGCGCTCTGCATCGACGTGGCGATGGCCGCTTCCGTGCCGGCATACGATGCCGCCGCCGCGCCCATGGTGCGCACAAACTGCTCGTACTGCGTCGCGGCCCGGGCCGCCGCCGCCTGATACTCGTGGGCGTGCGCGCCAAACAGCGCCGTAATGGCCGCCGACACCTCATCAGCGGCCGCTGCTTGGATCGCAGTCGTCGGGATGACCGCGGTCAGATGGGCTTCCCTTACCGCCGAACCGATCTGCGCGGCATCGGCCGCCGCCGTCGCCAACATTTCCGGCGCCACGAGCACAGATGACATCGCCTACCCCTTGGTGTCGCTTTGCGTCGACTTCCTCGCCATCATGGTGCCCAAACGCGACCGACGCGCCGAAAACGACAAAATAGCGATCTCCAGGTGTGGCGGGCCCGAACTGATCGTCAGCCTTGTCCCGGCAATCGGTAGCAGGAGAACACCGTCAGCGACGGCGCCACGACTGCGTCGACCGGAGAACAAGCTTGTTCCACACGGTCTTTCGGGACATTTTCTGCGAAATAGACAATATTCGGGTGGCGCCTGCCACCGCGGCGCGGACAGTCCATGAATCGTCCATCGCCATATGCCCCAGCCAGCCAGACGATGTGGCGATCGAGCGGTATCGCTGCAGGAGTTCCCGGTGGGCGACCTCGTCGCCGTGGGCGGCGGCCAGCAGCGCGTCTAGCCGCGCCAGCCAGATGTTGCGGAGCAGCAACTCGTCGTCGAGCGGGGCAGCCACCAGCCGCTCGATCGCGGTCTCGGCTTCCCGCACATCAGCCTCCCCGCCACGGGATAGCAGCGTCTCCACAAACCTGGCGGTGGCCATGATGAACCAGCTGAGGAGTCCCGCCTCGAACAGGTCGTCCACGGCTGCCCGCAATGCCGCGATACCACCATCGAGGTCTCCGCGCCTGGCCTGCTCCCAGGCGATGTAGGCCTCGATCAGCGGAAGCTCGGACAAGGTGAAGTGCTGGTGCAAGCACATGTCGCGCAGTTGTGTCAGCACCGTCAGTCCGCGCTCGCGGTCTGCTGGGGATTCGCGGTGCACCAACGCCACGCCCAGCGCCAATCGGGCATTGGCCAGCGCAAAATCGTCACCGGATCGTTCGGCGATCAGCAGCGCCTCATCGATCAGGTCCAGCGAGGCGTCGTTGACGGGCAGCGCCCCGCCGCATATCCCGGTTCCGTAGGTGAAGTCGACGGCGATCGCATAGGTCGTCGCGTCCGTCTCGCGGGCCATGGGGATGGTGACGGCGAGGTCGCCCAGCCACTCCGACGCCGGGCGGCCCAGGACCGCCCGGCCCATCCCGCGCGTGGCGTGCGCCACCGCCAACGGCGACCCGACGATGAAGTTACCTTTGGTCGGGTCGTCGCCGGCCAGGTCGATGACGGCTTGTGACCAGCGCAGCACGTCGGACCATCCACCGGTCTCCATCTTGACGAGTATCGCGAAGAACGACAATCCGACCGTCATGGTCGGGTCCGCGATCGCCTCGATCAGAGCCATGAGTTCGTCAGCCAGCGCCGACGCCTCCCGCGCGCGGCCATGAAGCCAGTGGTTCGTCACCTGCCCGCTCATAGCCATCGCCAACGATGCCTTGTCGCCGGCGAGCGAGCTCAGTTCGCGCAGCTCCTCAAAGCGCGCGAGGGAGTCTTCCGCATGCACTCGCCAGGCGGTGCCACATAGCAGGGTGCGCGGGGCGATACGCATCACGACGCGGTCCCGATCGTCGGGCGTCAACGAGTCGGCGATCTCGCGCGCCCGCTCCCAACTCAGCCGCGCCGCGGCCACGTCGCGGTGCGTCGACCACGCGCCGGCACGCATATGCCAGCCATACGCCGTCTGCACATCGCCGGCGGCCTCGAGGTTCTCGGCGATCACCGCCGCGTTCTGCTCGACGGATCCCGGGTCGCCGGCCTCGATGGCCGCGGCCAGGCGCCGGTGCAACTTGGCGCGGTCTGACTTCAGTTGTGACTCGTAGGCCACCGCGCGGATCAACGGATGCCGGAACCCGTACTCGGCGTGCGGGGTGAACCTGACCTGATCGATCATCTCGGCCTCGACCAGCGCCTCGAGCGCCGGATCGATTCCCAGGCTGGCCAACAGATCCGGGCTGAACTGTGATCCGATCACCGAAGCGGCGCTCAGCGTCTGTTTGGCGCCCGGTTCGAGGCGATCGATGCGCGCGGCGATGACCGCCTGCACGGTGGCGGGCACGCTCAGCTCGGCCACATCGGTGTGGCACCGGTAGCGAGCGCGCTCGCCCTCCAGCACACCGCGTTCGGCAAGCTCGCGCACCATCTCCTCGGCGAAAAACGGGTTACCCGCGGTCCGTTCGATGATCAGCGCCGCCACCGCGCCCACCGAGGGATCCGGGCCTAACAGTTCGACGATCAATGCCGTGCTGTCCGCGTCACCCAGCGGTGCCAGCGCCAGCGTCTGTGCGCCGGGCACCTGTGTGAGCGCCCCGTGGTAGTGGGGGCGGTAGGTGATCAGCGCCATCGATGGGGTGTGCAGCATCACCGTCAGGAATTCGGCCAGCATCGATTCACTGACCCCGTCGATCCAGTGCGCATCTTCGAGGATGTAGACCACCGGCTCGGTGCGCGCCCGCGACATCGCGTTGATCAGCGCGGTCAATCGCCGCCGCCGCGCGGCCGGGTCGATGGGCGGCAGCACCGCATCCGCGTCACTGATGCCCAGCAGGTCATCCAGCAGCATCAGGTCCTGCGGGTCGGCCCCGTCGGGAACCTGTTCGCGCACCCGCGCCCGCGCGGCCGCACCGTCCAGATCGCTGATCCCCGCGATCGCGCGCAGCAGCCGCGCCACCACATGAAAAGAAATGTCACTGGCATGGGATTCGCAGAAGGCCGAAAACACCTCGACGCCGCGGTGGCGCGCGATCGCGACGGTCTCGTGAACCAGCCGGCTCTTGCCGATGCCCGCCGCCCCCGCCACGCACACGACACTCCCCTGCCCACCACCTAATCGATCAAAGATGCCTGTGACGGTGTTCATTTCCCATTGACGTCCCACCAAGGTGGTCTCGAAGCGACCGATCCCCCCGGCTGCGACGCCACCCCCAGCAGCCGACGCGCGGGCATGGGTGCGCGGCCGCCGCCGACCCAAACCATCTCCGGCTCACCCAGCACGGCCTTCTTTTCGACCAGTCGCGTACTGGACTCGCTGAGCATGACCCCGCCGGGCGGGGCCGCGGACTCCATGCGCTGCGCCATCCCGGCCTGCTCGCCCACCAAAGCCAAAGAACCCGAATCGGTCCCGCCGGCGATGACGCGGCCCGAGTTGAGGCCAACGCGCAGTTGCAGGTCCGCACCCCCTGGGTGTTCCACCTGGCGCGCGAGGCCGTTGGCCTCCTCCTGGATCCCCAGGGCCGCCAGACACGCGCGAAGCCCATGATCCTCCAGCGCCGCCGGCGCGCCGAACACCGCCGTGATCCCCTCCCCGGTGGACTTGTCGACCACTCCGCCATAGCGCCGCACCACCGCATCCGAACGGTTAAGCAACTCGGTGATGATCTCGTGAAACCGCTCCACACCCAGCGCCGCGGCCAGCTCCATCGAATCAACCACACTTGCGGACAGCACCGTCACATGCTTGTGCTCAGCAGATTGTTTGATGGCCGCGGATGAGGGCACGCATGTCCGTTGGCCCCCAGTGATAGTCCTGTTCAGGCCGTCGACCACCGTCAGCGCTGGTGCCGGCCAGCCGTCGGTCGGTGCGGGCGCCCCACTGAGCGCTCGGCGGGCGGCGCCGGCCAGCTCGTTGGCGCTCTGGTAGCGCTGCTCAGGATCCTTGGCCATGCCGCGCGCGACCACGTCGTCGAACGCCACCGGGATTGCGAAGTCGAAGACGCTGGGTTTCGGGGGGTCCTTGCTGAGGTGCGCGGCGACCTGCTCCTCCATGCTGTCCACCGGATACGGCAGCAGTGAGGTCAGGCATTCGTACAGCACACACGCCAACGCATACACATCGGCGCGCGCGTCGATGGTCCCCTTACCGAAGCGTTCGGGCGCCATGTATGCCCACGAGCCGACCGTGAAGCCGGGTCGGGTGATCCTGGTAGCCGACGCGTCGTGGGCGATGCCGAAATCGATGAGATACACGAAATCCTGGGCGGTCACCAGCGCGTTCGACGGTTTGACGTCGCGGTGCACCAGGCTGGCTTCATGCGCGGCATCCAGCGCCGCGGCCAGCTGTTCGATCACCCGCACGGCGCGCTCGGTGGGCATCGGCCCGTCGCGGGCGAGCAGCGTTTGCAGGTCGGTGCCTTTGATCACCGGCATCACCAGATACAACTGGCCATCGATTTCGCCGGCCTCGTGGATCGGGACGATGTGCGGCTCGGTCAATTTGGCCGCCATGTAGGCCTCACGGCGGAACCTGTCGGCGTACCCGGCTTTCTTGAGCAGCTCGGGCGCCAATACCTTGATCGCCACGTCGCGACGCATCACGGTGTCGTGGGCCTTATATACCGAGCCCATGCCGCCCTCGCCGATCATCTCGATCAGCTGATAGCGGCCGAAAGGCACCTCATCCATGGGGCAGCCCTCCCAAGGTATGCAAGGTGCTCACGATGCTACCTAACCGCCGTGCCCTTGGCGTTTCCTTGGTTCGCGCGACGGCCGCCAGGACAGCGCCGGGAGTTGTGACGATCGCGTCCGCCAGCCGGCCCACAGATCTAGCCTGAGAACTGTTCGTTGACGAGGAGCTCACCATGGGATTCACTACACCGACATATCCCGCGGTCGATCCCGAAGCGTTCCTGCGCGAACCTCTGATGGAGCGCATCAGGATCCTCGCCCTCAAATGGGTGGACTACGGATATGGCGTTCCGACGATGATCCACCTCCTCTACATCGTCAAGCTGGTGTTCTTCTACGCCCTGGGCGGCATCGTGATCGCCACCGTCGACCTCCGGCCTGCCGGCGTTCTGGCACGTATCGGAGTGGTGGAACCAGCCGATCGTCTACCAGAAGGCGATCCTGTGGACGGTGCTGCTGGAGCTCATCGGCCTCGCCGGATCCTGGGGCCCCCTGGCCGGCAAGACCAAGCCGATGACCGGCGGATACCGATTCTGGGCCAAGCCCAACACGATTCGGCTGCGGCCGTGGCGGCGGGTCCCGTTCACCGCCGGCAATCGGCGCACCTGGTTCGACATCGTCGTCTATCTAGCGCTTGATCATCAGCGTCGTGGCGCCATTGGTGCGACCCGGCGTACACAGCGATTCGCTGTCGGCGGTGCTGCCGTCCAACACGTCCGGCCTGGTTAACCCCGGCGCTGCTGATCGCGCCCATGGCGCTGCTGGTGGTGATCGGGTCTGCGCGACAAGACCATCTTCCTGGCGGCCCGCGGCGAGCAGTACCTGCCGGCGTTCATCTTCTTCGCGGCGCTGCCGTTCGTTTCCGACATGATCATCGCGCTGAAGCTGCTGATCTTCACGGTGTGGATCTGGGCCGGCATCTCCAAGTTCGGCCTGCACTTCACCAGCGTGATCCCGCCGATGGTGAGCAACAGCCCCGCGCTGCCGGTCAAATGGTTGAAGCGGGCCCACTACCGCAACTACCCCCACGACCTGCGCCCGTCGCATCTCGCGACCTTCATGGCGCACGGGCCGGGCACCGTGGTCGAGATCATCGCCCGCTGGCGCTGCTGCTATCGCCGTGGCCGTGGCTGACGCTCGTCGCGATAGGCGATCATGGTCGCCTTCCACCTGTTCATCATTTCGACGTTCCCATTGGCGGTGCCGGTGGAATGGAACCTGCTGTTCGCCTACGCGACGATCTTCCTGTTCTTCGGCTTCCCGAACTGGAAGGGCTACGGGATCTGCAAATGTCCCCGCCGTGGCTGGCCGTCGTCGTCCTCGCCGCCCTGTGCTTCTTCCCGGTGCTGGGCAACTTCCGCCCCGACCTGGTGTCCTTCCTGCCGGCAATGCGCCAGTACGCGGGCAACTGGGCATCGGCGGTGTGGGCATTCGCCGGCGGCGCCGAAGCAGAAGCTGAACCGGGTCACCCGCTCGTGCCCGCAACCAGGTCGACCAAATGGTCGACTTCGGCTACGAGCCATTGTGGTCCGAGATATTCGTGCAGCACATGCTCGCGTGGCGGGCCATGCACAGCCAGGGCCGCGGACTGTACTCGGTGCTGTTGAAGAACCTGCCGGATATCGACACCAGAACGGTGCGCGAAGGCGAGATGGTCTGCAACTCGTTGATCGGGTTCAACTTCGGTGACGGCCACCTGCACGACGAGGACCTGATCCGGGCCGTGCAGGACGAGGCCGAATTCGAGCCCGGCGAGTTGATCGTGGTGCCTGGGTCGAGTCGCAGCCGATCCACCGCAGGATCCAGCACTACAAGGTGATCGACGCCGCGCTCGGGGTAATCGAGCGCGGCACTTGGAACGTGGCGGACGCGGTGAAACAGCAGCCGTGGCTGCCCGACGGACCCGATCCCGCTGAACGTGACCTGGACGCGCCCGACGACCCCGGCGACGCCACCGAGCGACAGGCCCCAAGCCGTGGCGTGAGCACCCGCGGCGATCAATTGTCGCCGTGGCCCTCTTCTTCGTCCCCCTCTTCTTTGAGGTTATGGACGAGTACCTGCGACCTGCCCACGAAATAATTTCGCGTGCCGGCGACACTGAAATTGAACACCGATTGTTGTTGCTCCTGCGTGGCCACGGTGTGGAGCTCCACGCGGCGACCATCTCGGGTCAGCAATCGATCCCCTCGTGCGAGATCACGCGCACAGACCCACCGATCGGTATAGAACCGGTGCTGCGGAGTGCAACGGATTGTCTCCGCACCAATGCCCAAGACGATCAGCGACGCGCGGTTCGCCCGGAATGTCTGTCCAACCGCATTGAGCACCACACCCCCATAATCGCCACGTGTGAAATCGAGCGAGTAGACCTTGGTATCCGGTTCGACAAGCTCGATCGCGGTCAGCCCTGCGGCCGTCGCAACGAGCGTTCCCCGCACGAAGCAACCCTGCCCGGAGCCTCTGTCGCCCCCTCCGGAATCCGCGCCACCTTCCCCTTGATTGGTCTCAGATCCGCCGGTTCCGACCCCGTCCCACCACGCTTTGCCCGCACCGTAGGCCGCACCCGCGACCGCGCCGGCCGCCGCACCTGCCAAGGCACCGATTGCGACGCCCCACACTGCCCCCTCGGGCCCCCCGGAGATCCCACCGCTTATCCCCCCGATGATCCCGAAGCCAACGGCGCCGACTAAGGCCCCCCGCTTCGCTCCGTCCTCGACGTAGTCCTGCCTGGTCGGTTTGTCATGCGGCGTCGGCACGCTCGCCTCCCCTGGTTCGCTGACCTGCGGTGGTGGCACGGCCGAAGCGGATCGCTTTGACCTCGGCGACAGCGACCAATCGCTCGTCGCACTCCGGCCAGCCCCTGTCCACCCACCCGGTGCGATCCCAAGTGTGCGTGCTCAACACCATCGTGGAATTCACGCTCGTTCCCTTCTGGAGCATCGGTGGTTGCGGTAGCTGCACAAACTATGGTCGGAGATCTGCAAGGTCCCGGACAGCCTGCCGACACTACGATTGCCGTGGTGTGCGCATGGTGGTGTTTGCACCCCCAATGACGTGCGCGGTTTTCGGCTCAGCGGACGGTTCTCCGGCCAAATTCTGAGTCGCGGGGTGAGAATTGGCCGGTAGGAGGTCTACATGTCTTCCCATCTGGAAGTTTGGAAACCGTCAGGGCGGGAACTGGTCGCACTGAGTGGTGAGCGGGTGACCCTCGGCAAGGCCTCAACCAATGCGGTGTCGCTCGACCACGACTCGACGGTGTCGCGCATACACGCGGTGTTGGAGAACTTCGGGCAAGCCTGGGCCGTGCGGGACCTAGGCAGCCGTAATGGCACCTACGTCAACGGAGAGCGGATAGCTGCGGAACGCATCCTGCGGTCGGGAGACGAATTGCGGCTAGGCAGTTCACGGTTGGTCTTCTGGATGACAAGGCAAGCCGACGGCACACCGGCTGACGATGAAACGGAAACCGGCAGGGCCATCCTGCGACCGCCCCGCCTGACCCCGCGCGAACTCGAGGTTCTCCAGGTCTTGTGCCGCCCGTTTGTTTCCGACGACCCGTTTCCCGAGCCCGCATCGGTTCGTCGGATGGCCAGTGAGCTCTTCGTTACAGACGCGGCTGTCAAACAGCATCTGCAGCACTTGTACGACAAGTTCGGCATCCACACCGAGGGAGATCGCCGAGTCCGGCTAGCCAACGCGGCCATCCGGCTCGGGGCCGTCAACCGCGCCATGCTGCGTGACCGCGGTACGCAGAAATAGGTAAGCACTCTCCAAGGTCGATTAGGACGCCTTGTGGAGCACGTCGCCGCCGAGCATGGCGACGGCGTTGACCACGCTGCCGCGGTACTCAGCGCAAGTGGAGCACGACTCGATGTGGCGGACAATGCGCTTGCGCGTCAGGACGGTGAACTGCCCGTCCCAGCCGTCCAGGCTCGCGGCGAGCTGCCGGCATCCGTTCTGGGCAGCGTGGCGAGCCACCAACAGTGCACCCAACGAGCGTTCGATGGTCTCGCGCAGCCGTTGCAGCAGTTTCTTGGTGGAGTCGTAGCTGATGCCCAGGGTCTGCGCGAGGTCGGTTCCGGTCACGCCGTGGCGGTAGGCAAGGTCCAGCACATGGCGGTCGCGCTCGGACAATCCACCGGCAGCCTGGGCGATCAGCTGAGCGAGTTCGTTCTGCGCCGACTGGGTAAACGGCCCGGGGCCCGTTGCCACGTTGTCGGGCAGCTCGTCGAAGGCGGGCTCGCGGCGGCGGTCGGACAGGGCACGCAGCGCAGTGCGGCGGGCGATGGCATACAGCCACGGCCGCAGTTTGTCCGCGTCGCGCAGGTGCGGCAACTGTGCGGCCGCGATGCAGAAGACATCTTGTACGCAGTCGGAGGCTGTGTGGCGATCGCGCACGATGCCCACGCAAAAGGCGTGCAGCGGGGCGGCGTAGCGGTTGTAGATGCCGGCCAAGGCCGCACGATCGCCGGCCGCCACCGCGCGGGCGAGTTCGGCGTCGCTGACGATGTCGCTCTTCGGCAGTGTGGTCATGTAACTCATGATTGAAATGTTCCGTGATGGGCGGTGACTTGGTAATCACCCGGGAAGCAAGATTCCACTCCCGCAAGGGAAGGGTTTCCTACCCATTTGGTAAGGGGCCGCCCGCGCAAACGACCACCGCCCCATAACCGTTACGTCGGTCATGGGGCGGTGGCGTGGTGCGTGAGGATGTCACGCGGTGTCAGCGCTGCTCAGTACTTAATCCGCTTGGTGTGGCGGGTGCCGGTGCCGGTGCCGTTTCCGGTGCCGGTGCCGGTGCCGGTGCCGTTGCCGGTGCCGTTGCCGCCGTCGCCGCCGTGGGCGATGCGCAGCTCGTCGGCGGTCAGGGTCCGGATGCTCTGTCGGCGCAGCGAGATTTTGTCGCGGTTGGTGCTCATTGTTTTTCCTTCGTGTGATTTGTTGACGGCGTAGCCCGGACGGGCCCGCTCACAGGTAAGAGCGCCGACCAGGTCGAAGGGTGACAGTTTTTTGACTGCCGCCGCAGCGGAAACCGCCCCACAACCGGTTCCGAACCGGTTGTGGGGCGGTTTTTCGAGCGACCATCTCCGCCGTTGGAACGATGATTGCGGTGATTTGCTAAGCCACCGACACCGTCTGCTTCGGCAAATCGGTAGAAGTCAGCGTCGGACGGTGGGTCCCCGTGCCGGGCACCGTAGTGTGCCTGGTGGTCGTGCCGTTACCGCCGCCGGTGCCGTTGCCGCCGCCGCCGTTGCCGTCACCGCCGTGGGCCATGCGCAGCTCGTCGGCGGTCAGGGTACGGATGCTCTGCCGGCGCAGGGCCAGCTTGTCGCGGTTGGTGTTCATTGTTTCTCCTAATTGTGAGTTGTGTTGCTGCGGAACAGGTTTGGGCCACTCACAGGTAAGAGCAACTACCGCGCAAAACGTGACACTTTTTGCCGCGGATTTGTCGCGGCTAGGCCCGCGCCAATTGGCTCGCGTAGTGGCGATCAAGGAAGCTGAGCAGGATGAGTTCGTGGGTGCGGGCGGCGGAGCGCAGCAAACGGACCGCGTTCAGGTGGCTGAAGCTGTGCAGTAGCTGCGCATAAGACTGGGTCAGCTCACCCCGCCTGGAACGGTCCGCCAGGTCGGAGAGCAAGGGCACCAGCCGCTCGGATCGCTGCCTGAACGCTTGGCGTGCGGCTTCGTACGGGTGCTCGTTGGTGTCGTCGAGCAGCGCGGTGACGTCGGCGCGCTCGCGGCGCCAGCGTTGCCCGATCCCGGGATCCAGGTTGGGCGCATTCGGGTATTCGGGGCGGTAGCCGGCAGCGCCGCTCTTGGCCCAGTTGCGGCGCCCCCGTAAGTCCAAGCCGGCATCGGCCAGGAGGCGGTCGGTGGCGTAAAGACACAGCTTCCAGCGGGCTTCGGCTGCACCTTCGCCGTACAGGTCAAGCACGCTGAGGACATGCAGCACGGCCTCGCTGTCGGCGGCGTGGATCCGCTCGGCCAGTTCGATGCCGGCGTCGCCGCCGTACCGTTCGATTTCGCGGTGGTACGTGTCGGTCGCGAGCTTCCATACCGTCCCGTCGCCGAGCTGGGGGGCCAGCGCATCGGTCAGTGCCGGTAAGGCGTGGTCCCGCAGCGCGGCCGGATCACCCTGCAACCGAAGCCGCAGATGAGGTTCGGGGTCGGCAAAGCGCAGGAAGAACCAATCGTCGACGACACCGCTTTGCCGCAGCTGTTTGGCGACGGGTCCGACGGTGTCGGTGAGGAGGCGATCAGCGGACGCGGTACCGCTGTAGACCTTGAGGTAGAGCCATTGGCTGCCGGGGGCGAAGGTCCGCCGCGCGATGGGTGGGATCCGGAACTCGGGGGCCGGTGCCGGTTCGCCACGACGGATGAAAGGCACGATGAGCTCGTGGGCGAATCGGCCCTGCGGCCCAGTGGCGACGCCGGTTGGCAGGACCTCCTCGATGATCGCGTCGGTCCGGCCGCGCAGCACCTTGGCGGCCGCGGCGGTCAGAGCCGGGCTGGCGGTGTCGACGTACAGGCGGTTATCGCCGTCAGCGATGAGCAGCTCGGTCGGGAGCCCCCGCTCGCGGATCAGCGCCGCCCATCCGCCCACCGGGTCGGCTCCGGTGACCCGGGAGATTTCGGCCGCCGAAAGCCGCCAGCGGGCCCTGGCCAACACCAGCCGCCCGGAGGTAACCCGGGGCAACGTCGGCGCGAGTGACAGGGCGCCCCAATCCCATGCCAGCCCGCCGGCCACCCCATCGCTTTGCAGCGCCGCGAGGAACCGGTACACCCCGAAGCCGCGCCAAGCCGGATTGTGCGCGGTGGTCAGCCGCGGCCTGACTTCGGCTTCCAGCCGAGGACTGTAGAGGAGGACGCGGTCGCCGTCGAGACGCACGGTCAGCTCATCGACACTGATCTGACGATCCACTGGTGCGCCCGACCGCCCCAACAGGACAAGTTCGTAATCGCGCAGCACCGGCCGGGCCAGGACATTGCCGACGCGTCCTTCCGGCAAGTGGATGATCTCCGCGAACACCACACCGGGCGACTGGGCCTCCTCGGCGCGCAGGTGGGCCCGTACGGCGTCGTGCAGGCGCGCATCGCCGTGACAGAACCGCCCGAGCAGCTGTGCCCCCGAGGGCCCGTAAACGACGTCGATCTCGACACCGTCCTCAAGCAGGTTGGCGTTGACGGCCAAGCCGTCGGGCAACGGCAACCGCCACCCAAGTTGAGTGGACTCGAGCCGGGCGACGGTAGTGGCGTCGAGCTCGAGGCTCGCGGCGCCGCTCTCGCGGGTGCGCATCACCAGATCGAGCAGAACCGCGTCGCGCCCGGTGAACGCATAGTGCGGGCCTTGTCCAGCTGGGAACCCACCCAGGTCCATGCCGGCCAGCAGCGGCGACTCGTCGGCCGCCGGGTGCGTCGACGGGTCGAATCCGATGCCCATCTCCTCGTCGAGCGCCTCCATCAGGGCCACCTCGCGGTCCTCGTAGCGCGCCGCGAACTGTTGCTTGAACCGAGTCAGCGCCGGGTCTGAGCCGCCCGTGGACAACCGATGCAGAATTCGCACCCCGTCGGTGAGTAGCCGCACACTGTCAGATCCCAGCGTCAGACCCGCCCCAGTGCGGTGCAGGTCGACTTGGATCAGGCGGGCCTCGTCGCCTTCGCCGGCCAGCTCCAGTCAGAGCTGCGGCCGCGTCGTTGTAGGCCTCAGAGGGATTACCAAGCCCGGCAGCGTCCAGACGGGCGAGCTCGTCGGAGACCCGCCTCAGCGCCTCCGACGTCGCGGTGAACTCCCGCCCTGTTAACGACGACATCAGTTGCGTCAGCGGCTCCGGGCCCGTCACCGCGGGCTCGGCCACCGACGTCAGGACCTTGGCCTCGATCAGAGCATCGACGTACTCGCGTGCCTCCTCGCGCTCGACCCCCGTCTGCGCGGCGACGGCGTCGATGACCCCTTCCACCACACAGCCGCCGACGGCCGCGTCCAACGCACACCGCAGCGGCGCGTCGTCGGAGATCACGACCAAATGGTGCGTGCGACGGCCCTCCCGAAACCGGCTTTCGATCAGCCGCATCGCCCCCGCCGCGTGGTAGCGGCTGGTGTTGGGCTCCACCACCATCGCCGGCCGCGTCGACGGATCCGCCAGCAGCCGCTCCACCAGCGCCGCCAGCACCTCGGTGTCGGGTCGGCTGTGCCGGCCGATCCCCTCCGGACCGTCGACCACCAGCGCGGTGACGTCACTGACCTCTCCCAGCGAGCAACCGGCGAAAAGTCCGAACGGTGTGGCACGGGTGCACATCCGCGTCAGATACGCGGTCACCGAGGCGATCACTCGGTCGTCCGGATCCCCGGCGGCCAGGCGGCGCATCAACCCGGGTGAGGCCAGGTGCAGCGCCTCACGAACCTCCGGCCGCGCGACCAGGCTGCGCCAGTAAGCGGGATCGGCGCGCAGGCGATCCAGTTCCTCCAATGGCAGCAATGGCGCGCGCATCACGAAAAAGCCACTTGTTGTCAGGTCGGACCTTGATGCCGTCGATGACGCATCCATTTCAAGCTCCTACTTGGGTTCTACGGGTTGTTTCGCCGACGAGTTGGCCGGCCACGAGTTGTGCGTAATAACCACCGGCGGCCACGAGGTCGCGATGGCGGCCCGCCTCGACGACGCGGCCCGCGTCCATCACCACGATGTGGTCGGCGTCGATCACAGTGGCGAGTCGATGCGCGATCACGATGACCGTGCATCCAAGCCGGGCGATGTTCGCGTGGACCTTGGCCTCGGTGACCGTGTCGAGACTGCTTGTCGCCTCGTCGAGCAACAAGATCCGTGGCCGCGGGGCGAGCGCGCGCGCCAGGGCAAGCCGTTGACGTTGACCACCCGACAGCGAGGCGCCCGCGTCGACCAGCGGGGTGTCGAACCCCATCGGCATCGCGCGGATGTCCTCGGCGATGCCGGCCAGCTCTGCTGCGGACTCGAGCCGGTCCAGCGGCAGACTGGGGTTGCCCAGAACCAGGTTGTCGCGAATCGGCAGCCCGAAAATGTAGGGATCCTGGGTCACCACCCCGATTTGAGAGCGCACGCTGCGCGGGTACAGGGTGTCCAGGTCCACGCCGTCGAGCAGGACGCGACCCTCCGAGGGCGCATAGAGACCCAATAGCAGCCGGCCCAGGGTGGATTTGCCTGAGCCGGAACGCCCAACGATGGCCAGGACCTCTCCGGGCCGCACCTCGAGGTTGGCGCCGTCGACGACCGCCGGGCCATGGGCGTGGTAGCGGAAGGTGAGCCGTTCGGCGCGCACCGATCCGGTGAGTTCGGGTGCGTGTCGACGCTCGCGCCCGGCGGTTTCGGTGGGGGTGTTGAAGACGTCGTCAAGGCGGGCGAGGTAGCTACCGAGCAGCTGCACCTGCAGCGCGGTGGCGACCAATATGCCCAGTGGCTCAAGGAATCCGGTTGCCAGGGCAGCGAGAGCAAGCATGGTGCCCAGCGAGAGGTGCCCGCTGAGGGTCAGGTTCGCGCCAACCAGCAGCACCGCGATCGGGGACAACAGCGCCAGCCCATGGATCGCGGTCCCCACCAATGCCTCAAGGCGCCCGCGGCGCAGCGAGACGTTCAGTTCGGCGATGAACAAGTTGGTCCAATGCGACACCGCGCGACGCTCTGCGCCGGCGGCCTTGAGCGTTTCGACAGCGGAGAACATCTCGTACGCATAGGACTGGGACCGGGCTTCGGTGGCCAGTGCTTCGCCCATCAGGTGCTGGTTGCGGCGGCGCGCCGCCAGCAGAACCGCGACCTGGGCGGCACCCAGCACGGACACGAGAACTCCCAGGGCTGGTGACAGGACGAATATGACGACCAGATAGAGGGTGGCCAGCGTGCCGTCGAGCAGCGCGGAGATGGTGCCCGTGGTCAGGATCTCGCGGACCGTGGCGTTGCTGCGCAATCGCATCATCAGGTCTCCCGAAGAACGCTTCAGGAAGAACGCGTACGGCAGGTCCACCAGGTGCTCGAGGAAGTCGAGCGTCATGTCGACGTCCAAGCGGCTGCGCAGCCGCAACAGCAAGCGCGCGCGCAGATACGTCGCGAGCACCGAATAGCCGATCAGCGCGGCCATCACCGCGGCCAGCACTTTGAGCAAGTGCCCGTCGTTGTTGGGCACAACCCGATCGACGATTACGCCGGTCAGCACCGGCACCGCCAACGCCATCACCCGCACCAAAACCGAAGTGGCCAGCACGCTGGCGATTCCGCTCGACCGGGATAGCAATCGGCGCGCGTGATGGAGCGCGCCGGGGGTCTTCCGCCCGCCCGCCGCAAAAGTGTCGGTGGGCTCCAGCATGACCGCGACGCCGCTGTAGAGATCGTTGACCGCCGCCCAGCTGAGTCGGTAGCGGCCGGCGGCTGGATCAACAACGGTCACACCGCGCCGTGACGCGGCCTCAAGGACGACGAAATGCGCTGCACCCCAATGTAAGACGGTGCCACGAGGCAGGGCCCGCAAATCATCGAGTTCAGTGGCCACCCCGCGGGCCCGCAAGCCGAAAGACGACGCGGCTTCGGCAAGTCGCAGGGCGTCGACACCGTCGCGCCCGGTCCCGGTGGCCTCGTGCATCTCGGCGAGCGAAACGCGGCGGCCGTGATAGCCGAGCGCCATAGCCAGCGCGGCGGCACCGCAGTCGGCCATCTCGGCTTGCGCGATATAGGGAATCGCGCGCTTACGGGACCTCACGGGAGCCTCGGCAGTAACACGAATATCAGACGCTGCCGTCCCTTCGGGACGACAAGTTCGCCGGCCGGTGCCGAAATGGGTTGCCCCAACTGGGCCCTCACCTGGGTAGCGGTGACCTCGACGATGATCGCGCCCTGCGTGGTGCCGGAACTATCCCGAAATTGCGCGGCGGTGCCCTGGGCGGGCGGCGTCCCGCCGCCTCGGATCGCTGTCACCGAGTTGCCTTGTGTGACGGCGGGCAGCGCCTCGGTCTGATCAATGGTGACGGTGACGGCGGCCACGGCGCCCGCTGTCAACAGCGCACCGAGTGCGACAAGTCCCGCGTCGATCCACCCCGGCTGCTTGACCAGTTCACCGGGCCGGGTCGCCGCGGACTGCCGGTCGCGCCAGCGTTCCCGAAAGACTGACTCATAACGAATCTCGCCATCGTTGCTCACAGCCGATTCCTCCTCCCGTGGTTGACTTTCACGGGTAGGAGCACTAACAGCGCAAAGCGGTGACACTTTTCAAAGAAGCGCGTCGGCTGCGCGGTCGGTAGCGTTGGCAGCGGTCTTGGAGGCAAGCGGTGAGGATTCATCCCCCTTGAGGCCCGCCGAGCGGCGGGGTGCCGTGCTGGCGGAACTGCTAGCAGCGTGTGTCGTGCTGGTGCAGTGCACCGCGGCGCCGCCGCCTCCTATGGCCACACCGTCATCGCCGGCTCTCATATCGTCACCGTCGCCAGCGTCCCCGCCGGCAGCGTCGTCGTCGGCCAGCACGCCGCCGGCACCTGCCGGTGGGACCGTCGAGCCGGTCACCGCCGCCGAACTCGGCACGACCTGGCGGCCGGGTTGCCCCGTCGAGCCGGAGCAGCTGCGACGGGTCGACGTCGACTACATCGGTTTCGACGGCCAGACCCACCGCGGCGAGCTGATCGTGCACGAAGACCTGGTACCGGACGTCATCGCGATCTTCGAGCAGCTTTACCGACTGGGCTATCCCGTCGAGAAAATCCGCACGGTGGACCACTACCAGGACGCTAACGATGAGTTGTCCATGGAGGACAACAACACCTCGGCGTTCAACTGCCGAACCGTCCCAGGATCCAACGAATGGTCTCCGCACGCTTACGGTCGGGCCATCGATATCAATACGCTGCTCAACCCGTGCCTCTACGCCAGCGGATATTTCGAACCGCAGAACGCGGCGGCCTATCTGGACCGCAGCCGCACTGACCCCGGGCTCTTACACAACGGCGACCCAGCCGTGCAGGTCTTCACAGATCGTGGCTGGCGGTGGGGTGGCTACTGGAGGACTCCCGCGACTACCAACATTTCGAGCGGCCTGAGCTAAAGACCCAGGGCCTGTCCCGTCGCCGTCGCAACCTCACCGCGCAGATTCGACATCGGTGGACTGCCTCGCGTGTGGATCGAGTTCGCGAGCAGAACCAGGTAGGTACCTGAGCCTGGGTCTATCCAAAGCGATGTTCCGGTGAAGCCCGTGTGGCCGAAGCTGCCGATGGGGAAGGCCACGCCCCGCGCCGTGGACAGGCCCGTGTCGATATCCCAGCCGAAGCCGCGCAGGTTTTGCCCCGCGATCGCCGGATAGTGCGGAGCGAGCAGCGGATCTGCTGTATTCGGTCTCTTTGCGACGGCTGCTCGGGCGGCGGCGTTCGCTGCTTCGACTTGTTGAGCTGTGTGTCCCAGCTGCTGCGGAGTCGTCATCAACTCGCACGTCGCTTGCGTCAGCGGAAAGTTGCTCGAACGGCCCGCGAGTCGGTCAAGCAGGGCCTGCGCGAAGATGCTGACATCGTGCGCCGTCGAGAACACGCCGGCATGTCCGGCCACTCCACCCATGCGCCGCGCCGTCGTGTCCTGCACGGTGCCACGAAGCAGGCGATAAAAATCGGGGTTCTTGCTCGGATCGGCCGGGTTCTCTTCGTCACGCGCTGTCGGCGCGATGCGCGACAAGAGACCGACGCTCAGGTACCCGCGGAACACGTGTCCGGGACCTGGCCTGGTGGCGCGGGAGCCCAGGCGATCGCGGCTCCGATCGTCGAGTGCGGACCGCAGGCCTTGGCCGGGGGAGATAGCGGGTGTCTGCCATGCCAAGTGGCTCGAACACGTGTTGCTGAACGTAAACGTCGAGCGCGTCGCCGGTGACCTTCTCGATCAGCGCGCCGAGCAGGATGAAGTTGATATCGGAGTAGCGGAAAACCTCACCCGGACCCGACTCCAGCGGCGTGGTAAGCGCACGATGAAGGCCCTCCGCCTTATCGGCTGCGCCTAGTCCCCACGCATCTCCGAGATCGACGTCGCCCGTTTCGCCTGATGTGTGGGTAAGCAACATGCGAACGGTCACCTTGGCACGGCGCGCATCGTTCGCCGTGTTGAAGTCGGGCAAGTACTGCTGCACGGGATCGTCGAACCGAACCTTGCCTTGTTCGTAGAGCTGCATTACGGCAGTGGTCGTTCCGAGGCTCTTCGTCAACGACGCCAGGTCGAAGATCGTGTCCTCGGTCATCGGCTCGGCGGGTGCAGGCAATCCATCGAGCCCGGGTTCGCCTGCAAGCTTGCGCGAGCCGTAAGCCTGGTGGAAGGCGATGTTGCCACCGTGCCCGATCACGACCACAGCACCTGGCAGCTTGTCGGCCGCAATCGCATCGTTGATCAGCTTGGAGACCGTTGCGAAGTCCACCGTGCTTGCCACATCGGGCAGCTTAGAGACTGATGGGGAGTCAGAAGTGAGAGCCGCGGCCGGCGCCGGCGTTGCCCGCCCGCTGTCGTGTACTGGCGTGTGCCGCGCGTGACGTCGTGCGTCTGCAATCCACCAAACCGCAACGAGCGCGAGGATTACGGCCGCGACGGCACCGGCCTTCCGACGCCGAGTGTGAACCGCACGACGGTCAATCGGCGTGTCGCGTAGCACGATTCACACTCGGCGGGTTACGCCACCGCGGTTCATGGGCGGCGCCCTTGAGCGCGACGGATGTTGTCCTGCTCGTGGAATGTCGCATCTGGGCACCAGATGATCGGCCACTCCAGCAAGAGTGGGTCGACCTCCACGTGGAAGACGCACTCCTGCGACTCCGATGGCACCAGCTTCCAGCCCAAGTCATCGCCGCAGTACTCGCGCACCAGCAGCGCGCCCTCAGCGGATCGGCGAACGGTGCCTCTCGGGTCCTGTTTCATATAATCAGTTTCCACATCTCCCGAGCCGCCAGCAGCATTACCAAGAACTAGCGACTCCACCATAGAGCGTCTCAAACAGCGCAGCCGGTGGTGTGGACGATTAGCACGTCGCGACTAGCGGTAGGACAGTCGGGGGGTATGCCGCTGATAGCAAGACGTTCCTAAGCGGCGTCCCATGTGTGCGCCGCCACATCCTTGATTCCTCGGCGTAGATGGTCGGCCAAATACCATTCCTCACCACTGCGGCAATCGCGTAAAGCCTTCTCGACTGCCAGCCCGGCGTGCTGAAGGCTCCTGCGGCGTTCCTCGCCCACGGAGGCGATCGCATCTAGCACGGCAGCCACCGCCTCCTGAAAGGCGCCGGCGAAGCCGCTGGGATTCATGATTGTCACGCTGGCACCTTTTCTTCAGAGCCCGTTGGGCAACGGAATTCCCGATCTGAAGGGCCATAAAACACAATCCGCCGCGATCACAGCCAACCCTTAAGTTCGTCGACCGGTCCCGGCAATACACCTCGTGAGCTGCCGGTTCGCGGTCACCCGACCCGGCGTTGCATCAATTAGATACCCGAACTATAGTCTGGACAGGTGTCCAGTTTGCTGTCGCGGTGCTCCACGCCCCGTTAATCGCGATGGATTCTGGGTACCCGTCGGCGGTCATCAACTCGCGGGGAACAGTCCGGGGAACAGTCTGAATATGCGAATAGCGTTGCTGTCCTACCGTAGTAAGGACCATTGCGGCGGACAGGGTGTCTACGTGCGCCATCTCAGCCGTGGCCTCGTCGAACTCGGTCACGACGTCGAAGTGTTTTCCGGCCAGCCGTATCCGCAGCTGCTTGACCCGCGAGTGAAGTTGACCGAGGTGCCAAGTCTGGACCTGTACCGCGAACCCGACCCGTTCCGGGTGCCGCGGCCGAGCGAAATCCGCGACTCGATCGACCTCTTGGAACTCACCACCATGTGGACCGCCGGCTTCCCCGAGCCACGGACCTTCTCGCTCCGCGTCGCCCGGCTGCTGGCCGATCGTCGGGCCGATTACGACGTCGTCCACGACAATCAGAGCCTGGGAACCGGCCTGCTCAAGGTCGCGAACGCGGGGCTGCCGGTGGTTGCCACGGTGCACCACCCCATCACCCGGGATCGGGTCCTCGACCTAGCCGCCGCGCGATGGTGGCGAAAACCCTTGGTGCACAGGTGGTATGGGTTCTCCAAGATGCAGAAAGAGGTTGCGCGACAGATCCCTGATCTGTTGACCGTCTCGTCCGCATCGGCCGCCGATATCGTCGCCGACTTCGACGTCTCGCCCGATCAACTGCACGTGGTGCCGCTGGGCGTGAACACCAACCTCTTCAAGCCGAGAACGCAGCCGCGGCAACCCGGCCGGATTATTGCGATAGCCAGCGCCGATACCCCGCTGAAGGGCGTGCGAACCCTGCTTGGAGCGATTGCCAGAATCCGCGTGAACCGAGACGTCGAACTCCGGCTTGTCGCCAAGGTGGAACCCAACGGCGCCACGCACAAACTCATCGCCGAACTGGGCATCTCCGATATCGTCCATATCGCGAGCGGCCTTGCCGATGCCGAGTTGGCGGCCTTGTTCGCTTCGGCCGAGATCGCCTGCATTCCCTCTCTCTACGAGGGGTTTTCGCTGCCGGCGGTCGAAGCCATGGCCAGCGGTACGCCGATCGTGGCGAGCCAGGTGGGCGCGCTCCCGGAAGTCCTCGGCACCGACGGTGCGTGCGCCGAGCTGGTGCCGCCCGCCGACGTCGAAGCGTTGACCCGTGCGCTCGGTGCGCTATTTGACTCACCGGACAAGCGTCGCGCTCTGGGCAAGGCGGGCCGAGAACGTTCGATCAGCGTGTTCAGCTGGGAAGCGGTGGCCGCTCAAACCGTGCGGGTCTACGAGCGGGCGATCACACGCAGGGCCACCGGCCAAGGCGAATCGTCATGCTGACAGTGGATTTCGACAGGCTGGACATCGGGCCGTCAGCAACGGTCATCGACGTGGGTTGCGGCGCTGGCCGGCACGCGTTCGAAGCTTATCGGCGCGGCGCCAACGTCATCGCGTTCGACCATGACAAGTCCGAACTGCGCTCGGTGGAGGGAACTTTTCGTGCGATGGCCGAAGCCGGTGAGGCGCCCGCGGCGGCATCGGCGAACGTGGTGCTTGGCGACGCGCTGAATTTGCCTTATGCCAACCAAACATTCGACTGCGTCATCGCGTCCGAGATCCTGGAGCACATACCCCACGACACCGCAGCCATCGCGGAATTGATCCGGGTGCTCAAGGTCGGTGGCACGATGGCGGTCAGCGTGCCACGCTGGCTTCCCGAGCAGGTGTGCTGGCTACTCTCCGACGAATATCACAGTAACGACGGGGGCCACGTACGCGTGTACCGAGCCAGCGATTTGCGCGACAAAATCACCGGCGGCGGAATGGAATTGACGCATGCCCACCACGCCCATGCCTTGCACTCGCCGTTCTGGTGGCTGAAATGCGCTGTCGGCGTCTCGAATGCCGACCACCCTGTGATCAGCGCGTACCACAAGTTTCTGGTGTGGGACCTGATGCAGCGCCCGAGGTCAACGCGAATTGCCGAGGCGCTACTCAATCCGCTCATCGGCAAGAGTGTGGCGATGTACTTCACCAAACGCCGGCCGACGGAAAACGAAGTGACGCTCGGATATTCCATTGCGGCGCACTGAACCGCCCGCGGTCGCGGGCGTCCTCACCGTCGAGCAGTGCTTGCAGACCGCACAATCCATCGCCGACGCACAGGAGTCATCAGGCGCCATCCCGTGGTTTAGCGGCGGCCACACCGATCCGTGGGACCACGTGGAGTGCGCGATGGCGCTCACCACGACGGGACTGCTCGAGGCGGCGCGGGGCGCGTTCGAATGGAGCCGTCGCACGCAGCGGCCCGACGGCTCCTGGCCGATCCAGACCCGCGCGGGGACAGTCGAAGACGCCAACAGCGACAGTAACTTCTGCGCCTACATCGCCACGGGCGTCTGGCATCACGTGCTGGTCACCGGCGACAAGTCGTTCGCCGAGACGATGTGGCCGGTGGTGCGCAAGGCGATCGATTTCGTCATCGACTTACAGCTCGGCTATGGCGAAATCTGTTGGGCTCGAGGTGAATCCGGGCCCTTATCGGAAGCGCTGCTGACGGGCTGCGCCAGCGTGTTCCACAGCATACGCTGCGCGCTTGCGCTCGCCGTCCTGGTGGGCGAACCGCAGCCGGAGTGGGAACTGGCACTTGGCCGACTGGGCCACGCGCTGGCCGCCCACCCCGAAGTGTTCACCGAAAAGGATCGCTACTCGATGGACTGGTACTACCCCATCCTTGGCGGTGCACTGCGGGGCCGGGCCGCGGCGGCGCGAATCAAACAACGATGGAATGACTTTGCGGTAGACGGTCTGGGCATTCGCTGCGTGGCTGACCGGCCCTGGGTGACCGGCGCTGAAACGTGCGAACTTGTGATGGCGCTTGATGCCATCGGCGACCGCCGGTCCGCGCGTAGGCAATTCGCCGCGATGCAGCACCTGCGCGAAGACGACGGTTCGTACTGGACCGGTTTGGTGTTCGCGGACGGCAAACGCTGGCCCGAGGAACGGACCACCTGGACCGGGGCGGCGATGATCCTGGCGGCCGACGCACTGTCCGACACCACTGCCGGTAGCGGGATTTTCCGCGCGGACGGGCTGCCCATGGGCCTGCAGATGGACTTCGACTGCGAATGCCTTGTTACCGGCCCTAGCCGGTGACGTCGACCTGTTGCCCCGGCTGGCCGCTGATTCGCTCGAGCACTCGTAGCGACCCGGTTGCCGAAACCTCCCTGAAATGACCGGAATCAACTGCGCGACAATAGATTTGGTAGGGTGGCCGCCCACCGTCCCTGGGGTCGGGAAACACGTCATGGATAACCAGTGCCCCGCCGGTGACAACCCACTTCGCCCAACCGTCGAAGTCGTGGGCGGCGGCCTCCTCGGAGTGGCCGCCATCAATGAACAGTAGCTGCAGCGGCATCCGCCACCCTTGGGCCACAATCGGCGACTTGCCCACGATGGCGACGACGTGGTCGTCCAGCTGGGCGCCATCGAGCGTGTGCCGCAAAGTCGGCAGCGTGTCGAACAGTCCGGTGACCTTATCGACCAGCGAGGCGTCGTGGTATTCCCACCCAGCCTGGTGTTCCTCGGAACCGTGGTGATGGTCGATCGTGTAGAGCACGCTGCCGGCTTGTTGCGCCGCCGCGCCGAGCAGCAGCGTCGACTTGCCGCAATAGGTACCGATCTCGACACCCACCCCGCCGCCGAAGAATCGGAGCGCGGCGTCGTAAAGCGCCCGCCCCTCGTCAGGCGGCATGAAACCCGGCACCCGCTCGGACAGCTCGAACAGGCGCTCGGTTGAACTGGCATCAGCGGGGCTCATGAACTGAAAATCTATCGGCGTGCCCGGCGACGCGGACGGGGTGGTGCTCAGGTGTCGAGGTACTCGCCGAAGGCCATCGGCTCACGCGTGAACAGGTACGTCGCCCAGTTCAGCTTGGTGACCGCGCCGTCGGCCGCGCGGGTCACCCGCAGCTGCTCACCGCGCCACTGCCCCGCGACCGTGCGATAGACGTCATCGGAGATCTTGTCGAACACCGAAGGCCGAAGCCCGGCGGCCGCCGGCTCGTCGATGCGTGCCTGGAGCCGGCCCTTTTCCGCCACGAACACGAAGGGATGGCCTTCGGAGAACCAGCGACCGAGGATGCCGCGTAGCTCGTCGGGCACCTCGGTGCCGCCCCGCCACGGCTCGTCCTCCACCGGATCGTGCTCGACGACGTGGTCGGCCAGCTGGATGGTCAGCGCGTCGGCCGCCGGCGCGAACGTGGCGTTCATCAGCGCGATGCCACCCGTGCCCGACTCGCGATGGGTGAAGACGCCGGTCTTGTAGCCGGGCATCGCGCCGGTGTGGCCGACCCAGGTGCGGCCGGTGGCCGAGCGCAGGAGGAACAGGCCCAGCCCCATCGCGCCGTTCCAGTCCTCGGTGTCGAGCAGGATCTGGGGCTGGCACATCTCCTCCATCGTGTCGGGGGAAAGCACCTCCGCGGGCGGGTCGGCCACGAACGCCGACCAGCGGGCCAGGTCGGCGGCCGTGCTGGCCAGGCCGCCGCACGGCGCCATCGCCTTGAGGTCGATGACCGGCTCCACCCGTGGGACGTCGTCGTAGGGCGCGACGTAGTAGCCCGTCGCCCGGGGCCCGTCATCGAACCCGACCGTGGTACGCCGCAGCCCCAGTGGCTCGAGCAGCCGGGTACCCAGCGACTGCTGCCAGGGCCGCCCGTCGAGCTGCTCGACCAGCTGGCCGAGCATCGCGTAGACGACGTTGGAGTAGTGCCAGCGCGCGTGCGGCTTCAGGACCCGTTCGACGTCGTCGAAGTCGCGGCGGAGTTCCTCGGCGTCCGGCTGCTCCAGCGTCTCCCAGACGTCCCCAAGCGGCTCGCGGGCCATCCCCGAGACGTGGGCGAGACACTGCCGGACGGTGATCGGGTGCGTCACTTCCGCGACGTGGTCGCCGAGCAGGTCGTCGAGGGTGAGCCGCCCCTCGTCACGCAGCTGCATGACCATCACCGCGACGAAGGTCTTGGTGTTCGAGCCGACCAGGAACTGGTCGTCCGGCCCGGGCGCGCGGTCGCCGTCGAGGCCCGCGACACCGATCCCGCCGCCCCAGGCGAGCCCGCCCCCTCGGCACACCGCGGCATAGAGACCCGGGACGCGTCCCTCGCGCTGCTTGCCGAGAGCGATGCGTCGCAGGCACCGGGTCGTGGTGTCCAGCAGGGGGCTCATGGCCCGAATCTAGCGTCTGACGTTGTTGAACCACAGCGGAGCCGCCCAGCCCATCACTCCCGAGCTCACTCCACATCTGCGCCCGGCCGTGGGCAGGTGCACACTTATGGCATGCAGGTATTTGAGCTCACCGTCGTCGCGATCGCACCGTGACCGCGCCAGCCCGCGGGCCTGAGCCCGAGCAGCGTCGCGTGCTGAACGGCATCTCGGACGTACGCGCGTTCTTTCACACCAACTCCGTGCCGCTGTACTTCATCTCGCCGACCCCGTTCAACCTGCTGGGCATCGACCGCTGGGTACGAAACTTCTTCTACCTGACATACTTTGACTCTTTTGAGGGCGTGCATTCGCGCGTGTTCGTGCCCCGGCTGCGGGACCGCATCGATTTCGACTGCATGGGGGCCGTGTGCAACCACCTCCTGCGCGATCCCGAGACGCTCGAGTTCATCGCCGGCCACGGGCCCGGCGGCAAGGCCTGCTTCGTGATGATGGACGAGGAGACGCAGTCCCTCGCGCACGAAGCGGGGCTGGAGGTCATGCACGCTCCCGTGGAGTTACGGAATCGGCTGGGCTCCAAGATCGTCATGACGCGCCTGGCCGAGCAGGCGGGCGTCCCGAGCGTGCCGCACGTGATCGGGCGGGCCGGCTCCTACGACGAGCTGTCAGCACTGGCGCAAGGCGCGGGGCTGGGCGACGACCTCGTCGTCAACGCCGCTTATGGCGCCGCCGGCTCGGGGACGTTCTTTGTGCGCGGCCAGCGCGACTGGGACGATCACGCCGGTGACCTGGCCGGGCAGGAAGTCAAAGTCATGAAGCGCATCCGCAATGTCGAAGTCTGCATTGAGGGCACCGTGACCCGCCACGGCACCGTGATCGGCCCCGCCATGACGAGTCTCGTCGGCTACCCGGAGCTGACTTCGTGCAAGGGCGGCTGGTGCGGCAATGACATCTGGCGCGAGGTGCTGCCACCCGCCCAGACGCATGCCGCGAGACAGATGGTGCGAAAGCTGGGCGAGGTCCTCGGCCGCGAGGGGTACCGCGGCTACTTCGAGGTGGACCTGCTGCATGACCTGGACTCCGACGAGCTCTACCTCGGCGAGGTGAACCCGCGCCTCAGCGGCGCGAGCCCGATGACGAACTTGACCACCGAGGCCTACGCCGACATGCCGCTGTTCCTCTTCCACCTGCTCGAGTACATGGACGTGGAGTACGAGCTCGACATCGAGGAGATCAACTCGCGCTGGGAGCGGGGCTATGGCGAGGACGAGGTCTGGGGTCAGCTGATAATCAACGAGACCTCACCGGATGTCGAGATTTTCACCGCGACGCCACGCACAGGTGTATGGCGCATCGACGACGACGGGCGTGTCTCCTTTGCGCGCCCCGCCAACGACTGGGCCACGCTGCTCGACGGGTCCGAGGCGTTCTACATGCGCGTCGCAGCGCCCGGCGACTTACGCTGCGAGGATGCCCAACTCGGCGTGCTCTTCACCCGCGGGCACCTGCAGACCGACGACTACCAGCTCACCGAGCGCTGCCAGCGCTGGGTCAAAGGCATCAAGGCCAAGTTCGCTTCAACACCCCTGACGCCGGCTGCGCCGATCGTCTCGCGGCTCGTCGCACGAGCCTGAGCATGCGCACCTACTGGTAGCGCCAGACGCCCACCTGGCCGGCGACCCCCTTGAGAGCCGCCAGTTCGCGTGCGCCGACGGGGCTCAGCGCCGCTATCACCTCGGCCGCGCCCGGCGCGTCGCGCACCGGATCGGTGCAGACGATCTGGCGTGAGTCGGCGATCCCCTGGACGCGCGCCGCGATATTCACCGTCTGGCCGAAATAGTCAAGCCGCTCGTTCAGGTCCACCGCGATGCAGGGGCCGGCGTGGAGGCCGATCTTTAGCTCCAGATCGCCGACCTTGCCGATCTCGCGGTTCATCACCATGGCCGCTTCGAGCGCCGGCGCCGGCGTCGGGAAGCTCGCCATCACCGCGTCGCCGATGGTCTTCACCACCGCACCGCCGCGCTCGGCCACCACATCGCGCAAAATCCCGAAGTGCTCGCCGACGAGGCTGTAGGCGCGCATGTCGCCCATGCGCGAGTAGAGCTCGGTCGAGCCCTTGAGATCCGTGAAGAGCACGGTCAGGTTCTTCAGCGCCAGGCCACCCTGCGAGGGAATGCTCTCGGTGCGGAAGAGATCGCGGAACGCCTGGGTGGTCACCAGCTCCTTGACGGTAAAGAAGCGGTGGAAGTTCCAGCCCGACGGCGTGGCACACTTGGCGGCCTTCTCGGCGAGCGCCTCCGGCGACGACGGACGCGGGTCGGTGAAGGCGCCGAAGACCACTGGCCGGCCGAGCCTGTTCTGCAGGGTCATGCGCACCTTGCCGGCCGCAAGCTGGTCGCCTTCCTGAATGAGCTCGCCGCCGGCGAGGACCTCGTAGTTCGACCCCGAGCCGCCCGCGCCGTCCTCGACGGTGAAGCGCCGCATCGTGTGGTACTGCGGCAGCGCGAGCATGTAGCGCCCCGGCCCCAGCGCCACCTCGTTCTCCAGCTTCGCGCCCGCCGGAGCGGTACCGAACCACACGGGGTTTTCCAGGTATTGGCCGATGTGCGTTGTGTCAGCGACACTGGGCGAGAAGAACAACGGGAGGCTGTCGCGCAGGAAGTCGAGCTTCTCCGGGTTGTGGAAGCGGATCGTTCGCACCGAGGGCGCGACACTGAAGGTGACCTCGACGTTGTCGTCAATCACCGGCGGGATGGGGATCTCGCAGATCGCGCAGAAGCAGTCCTCGTTGAGCGCGCGCAGGGCGTGGTCGGTGGTGAGGAACGCCCCGCAGCCTGGGCAAAGGACGCCCCAACTGAACTCGACGACGCCGGCGTGCGCGGCGTGGAGGAACAGGTCTACCGCCAGGCGCTCAGGCGTGCCCGTCTCCTCCGCGTAGCGATAGGGGTTCATCCGGAAGAGCTTCTCGTCGGGGGCCTCGGCAATGTAGCGGGCGAAGCTGCCCACTGCTGCGGCGTCGAAGTGGCCAACGTTCTTGACGGCCGCGAGGCGGCTCTGGAGAATGGCGGTGGTCATGGGACCTCCTGGTCTAGCACCGGCTGAGACGCCTGATCGCGCTACAGCACTCAGCAACCACGAACCGAGACCGGTTTATTCCGCTTTATTCCCGCGCGCCGATCGGCGACCGCGACTCCCATGCCCGCAGGCAGGCTCGGGTGCGCTGTCCTCCCTCGCTCGATTTGTCGAACGGAATGGCGACGAACTCGTCCACGCCCGCATCGCGAAGCTCGTCGAGTTGGCGCCAGACTGTGGACTCGTCGCCGATCAGCGCGGCGTCCTCCGGGCCGGCGAAGCCCTCCCTGTCAAGCATTGCGCGATAAGACGGCAGCTGGCCATACATCACGAACTGCTGGGCGGCCAGTGCCCGGGCCTGGGCGACGTCGTCCGTCACGCTGACCGGCAGCGCGGCGGCCACCGCGACCGACCCGGCCGCGCGGCCCGCGTCGGCGGCCGCGCCCCTCAGTGTGGGTCCTACGTGTTGGCGCAGCGTCTTCGGGCCCGTCATCCACGTGATGGTTCCCGCCGTGCGCCGCCCGGCGACCCGCAGCATCTGCGGACCCAGCGCGGCGACGTACACCTGGGGCACCGGCGCGTTCGGGATCTGCAGTGCCCCTCTGGTCGTGACGAGTTCGCCGGGCGCGTCGACCGGTTCTCCGGCGAGCAGGGGCAGCAAGCCGTCGAGGTACTCGGACAATCGCTTCACCGACCTGTCCCACGAGACGCCCCACATCCCCTCGGTTACCGCCCGGTGGGTGACGCCGACGCCTAAGGTGAAGCGTCCGTCGCCGATGATGTTGAGCGTCAATGCCCGCTGCGCGAGCAGCGTCGGATGCTGGTTTTGAATCGGCACCACACCACTGGCTACTTCGATATCGGGAACTTCACGCAAAGCGGCGGCTAAAACGGTCAGCAGGTCGGCGTCGTACGGCATCTGGGTGAGCCAGAGCCGGGCGAATCCTTCGTCGCGCGCCTGAACCATGTCGGCGATACAGGATTCGACCGGCGACCCGTTGTCTAGGCCGCTTATGAGGCTGATTCGCATGGTTCCACCCTTCGCCGTCGATAGACGCAGCGTATTTGACCTCCTTCCGGCCCTGAAGGGCCGGCATTCCGACTGGGCCGCTCACGCGGCCCAACCCTGGTTCTCACTTTCGCGAGCACACCTTGCGGTGCCCACACCTTGCGGTGTGGCCCCGGTCCGGGGGTAGGCGCGGGTCTAGCCCGGGCCAACACTATTTCCGCAGCGTTGTGGTCCGCATGGTCGCCGTGACCACACGCGACGCAAAGAAACACCGCTTGGCTCTGGCGGTTCTCCCTGGCCGTGTGGCCACACTTGCGGCACTCTTGGCTGCTATACCTTGCCGGCACCTCGACGAGCCTGGTACCGGAAGCCTGCATTTTCTGTCCCAGCCGCCGGGCGAACATGCCCCAGCAATTGGCGTAGATGCCCTTGTTCAGCCCCGCCTTGGCGGCTGCACCGTTGGGCAGGTACTGCCCGGGGTTGTCGGGGTCCGGCTTGGGTTTGGGGCGGCCGCGCGTCGACGGCCAGATTGCCACCGGGCGGGTCTGCGCTGCCCGCCGACCGCGACTTTGTCAGAATGGATTGCTATGCCGCGTTCATTCGACGTCTCGGCCGAATCGTCCGCCAGTGTTGAACAGCTCTTTGCGGCGTTCAGCAGGAAGGACTACTGGCTGGACCGCATCGCGGTCGGTGCCGCCACCACCACACTGGATTCGATCATCATCGACGCCGACGGCACGGTGACGGTGTGCACCACCCAGCACGTGGGTCGCCAGCTGCTGCCCGGGAAGGTCGCCAAATTGCTTCCCACCGAACTGAAAATCGTCCAGAACGAGACCTGGAGACCGGACGGTGACCACCAGTTATGCGGGCAGCTCGACGTCTCGGTTTCCGGCGGTTTGGGATCGGCCAGTGCGCAAACTTGGCTGGCGCCGGTGGGCAGCGGCTCGCAGATGCGCTTCAGCGTGCAAGTGCAGGTCAAAATCCCGGTGGTGGGTGGCAAGCTCGAGAAGTCCATCGGAGGCGGTTTAGCTAATAGCCTCGCTGCGATGCTGGACTTCACCGCCGACTGGATCGCGGAACACCCATGACACGGGGCCTGCGTCCGCGACACCCGCGCCGGTTCGCCGCCGCTGCCGAAGCCAAGGTATTTCTGCGAAAATGCTTCGCTCCGGCCTCGGAGCGCTGGACAATAGCTGCGCCTGGTTAGGCATCGGGGGTTGGGGGAAATCCACGCGAGGACCTGAGGCCGTCGCGTCCTGGTCGCAGGCAGGGGTCGCGGGCATGTCCTCGTCCGAGGTCCAGCAGTACGAACCGGATATTGGTCATGGAACGACAGATCGTGGCGTGGTGAACTCGATGCTTTCAAAACGAAGCACACTCCCGGAAGAACTGGACCACGACACCACCGACCCAGCCACCTATCAGCGAGTCGTCGAAGAATTGGCCGTCGTCAATCGGATTACCCTCACTCACCGTCCCACGTTGCGGTGGCTGGCCAACGCCACCAAGGGAATGACTGAATTCTCTGTGCTGGACGTCGGCCACGGCGACGGTGATCTGTTGCGGGCTATAGCGCGCTGGGCTGATCAGCGTGGGCTCAAGGTGAAGCTTTCGGGTATTGACCACAATCCCCGCAGCGCTGTAGCCGCCCGTAGTGCAACGCCGTCCTGGATGAGGATCGACTACCGGACGGCTGATGTGCTTTCCTGCATCCCATCTGAGCCGGTGGATTTTGTCGTCAGTTCACAGATCACCCACCACTTCAGCGACCAGGAGGTCGTGGAGTTTCTGAGCTGGATGGAAGGGCATTCCCGGCGGGGCTGGCACATCACCGATCTGCACCGTCACGCCGTGCCGTATTACGCCTTCCCGATCCTGTGCCGGGTGATGAGATGGCACCGGATCACACGTTCTGACGGTGCCATCTCCATTGCCCGGGGCTTCCGACGCAGGGATTGGCACGCCTACCTGAACAAAGCAGGAGTGCAGGCCAGCCTCTCCTGGTATGCATTCAGGTTCTGCGTGAAGCGCATGGTAAATCGATGATCCACACAAGTACCGCGACAGCACAGTTGGAAGGAGAGCCGGGAAGTGTCGTCCGTCATTGACTTCGTGATCGCTCAGGTCAACCGAACCCAAGGCCTGAACCGACGACCGTTCGACCACGCCACCCCGGTGGCCATCCAGCACGGGCGGTTTGGAATCGTGCATTACGGGATCATGGTGCCGAACCTGCCGGAGCCATTCCGCTTCTTCGACGCGATCGTCATTCTCGGAACGGCGCATGCACCCGTCTTCGGCAAGCGATCGCTCGCAGCAGGTGAGCCAGACGACTCGGCATGGGTTTTGACCGGATCGGCCGTGACCCCCAATGGCTTCGAGCAATACAGCATCACCGATCACTGCGATTTGTCCGACGACGGCACCCACCTACGATTCGACGACCAGCTGGTCATCAACCGAACGACCAGCCAGATCACCCTTTCCGCCTCCCGACCCGAGGCACGCGTGGAACTCACCCTCAACCCGACCTCGGCGGTGTCTCACTTCGCCCACATCCCGGGCGTATACGACCACTGGAGCGTGCTCTGCCAGGCCGAGGGCACGTTCACGGCAGGTCCCGACTCGTTCACGCTAAAGACACTGTGTACCTACGAATACGCGCGCGCCATGAACCTGCCGCTGCCGTTCCTATTCTTCACCTACCAAATCCTCAACGTCGACGACAAAACCCAGGTGCTGATGTCAGAAGTGCTCGGCCCCGCCGGACTCCCCGTCCACCGAATTGTTTACATCCGCAGCGTTGACGGCGCGGCGACCACCCACACCCGAGGCTACAAGCACACGGTTCGCGAATATTGTCCCGATCCGCTCACCACCCCCGACGGTCACCTAATGCGCATGCCCAAGCGGTTTGCCTGGCGCGTCGCGGGCGATGACGGTGCCGATCTCATCACGATCGACGGCACCTGCAACGACGACTTCGCTTACGGACTCGGCACCGGATACGTCGGCAGCTATCAGTACACCGGCCGATTCCGGGGCGCCCCCATCGCCGGCACGGGCTACATCGAATGGATCGACCGCCGATAAATGAGCGGAGCTGGCGAGGCCTCGAACCCGCCGCTCTACCAGGCATTAAGCGTCTGAGCTCCCGGTTCGCCCCGCCCCCCGCGGTGCTCCGACGCGTCGACGGAATTGGCTCCCCGGCCGTGCCGGTTTGTAGGCTTTCGGACATGCCGTTCAACAACGGCGAGGTCTTCGCTGGCTACGTGATTGAGCGCATGCTCGGCACCGGTGGCATGGGCGAGGTTTACCTCGCCCTACATCCTCGTCTGCCTCGTCACGACGCGCTGAAGATCTTGTCCTTGGCCGCAACGGACGACCAGGATTTTCGGGCGAGGTTCAATCGCGAAGCCGAACTGGCGGCGACGCTGTGGCACCCACATATCGTCGGCGTTCTGGATCGTGGCGAGTTCAACGGCCGGCTGTGGATCTCGATGGACTACGTGGACGGCACTGACGCTGGTCGATTGGTTCGGGAACGCCACCCGAACGGTATGCCAGAAGAAGACGTCTGGGAGATCGTGACCGCGGTGGCTGATGCGCTCGACTTCGGTCATGAACGCCACCTGCTGCATCGTGACGTCAAGCCGGAAAACATCCTGGTGACCGCGGCCGATGGCCACCGCCGCAGGGTGTTGCTCACCGACTTCGGCATCGCTCGCAAGATCGATGAGGTCAGCAACCTCACTGACGTCAACGTCGCCGTGGGAACGATCAGTTACGTCGCCCCCGAGCAACTTCTGGGTAAACCGCTCGACGGCCGAGCGGATCAATATGCGCTGGCGGCCACGACGTTTTACCTGCTAACCGGCGCCCCACCTTTCCACGACTCAAATCGCGCCGTCGTAGTCAGCCACCATCTCAGTACGCAACCACCGCGGATATCGCAGCGCCGACCCGATCTCGCGCACCTGAACGCCGTGCTCAGAAGGGCCCTGGCCAAGGACCCGAGCGAGCGGTACCCCAATTGCGTCGAATTCGCCCGAGCCCTCACACAACCGGGTCCCGGCCGTGACGCCGCTGCGCCGCAATCCCAATACGTCCCACAGACAACGGGACCACTCGAACGACCACCCACGCAGCGTCTCGAGCGGCTGGTCGTCAATGGCATAGCGCGCGGTGTACGGCAAAGCGTGGCCGATGCTCAAGATCGGGTCGGGGTCTTGTCGTTCCAGGTGGTCCCGTACGAACCGCTGGCCAACGGGCGCACTCATGTTCCCGTGGAAATACCGACTGATCTCGCGGCGTCTCAGCTCGCGGACGGGGATGAAATCGAGGTCAGCGGCACCTGGGACGGCGACATCCTCGATGCCGACAAAATCATCAACTTTTCAGTTGAACCTCCCCCGAAGCGCCGCCGGTCCCGGCAGCCCGCCAAATCGCCGCGGGACAAGGGAACGAAAGGCGGAAAAGGCTGGATCGTTGCGGCCGTCGCGGCCGTCGCTGTGATCGTGTTGACCGCCGCTGCGGTTGTGTACTTCACCGACGGATTCGGCCGCTGGACTCGCCCCGGACCAATCGTCAAGCCCGTGAGCGCAACGGTGTTTTCACCCGACGGTGCCCCCGACAATCCGCAGGACGCCAATCTGGCAATCGACGGCAACCCAAACACCGCGTGGTCCACCGTTACCTACAAGGACGCCGACCCTTTCCCCAAATTCATCCAAGGAATGGGCCTGCTGCTGCACCTGTCCGAGCCGACCGCGCTGAGCGACGTGACGATCGACGTGTCCAGCACGGGAACCCAGGTGCAGATCCGCTCGTCACCCACCGCAACCCCGGCCAAATTGTCAGACACCAGCGAGCTGACCCCAACCACCTCACTGCAGCCGGGGCACAATCGCATCGCGGTGCATAACCGAACCAAGACCTCCACCGTGCTGGTGTGGATCTCCACCTTGGGCATCACCGATGGCGAGAGCCGTACGGCAATCTCCGACATCACCCTGCAGGCGGCTGCGTAAGTCTGTGTACCGTCGATCACCTGATAGTCGTTCGGGAAAGGGATGATCATGGCAGATTCACCCATCAGGCGGGACACCTTGCCGATCCCCGATCCCCAGCACGTGGGTCTGACCACTTACGACGCCAAGGATCCGAACACGAAATATCCGCCGATCACGATGCTGCGCCCGCCGGCGGGCGCGCCGAACGTGCTCGTCGTGATGCTCGACGACGTCGGTTTCAGTGCCTCGTCGGCATTCGCAGGCCCCTGCGACACTCCCACGGCCGATCGGTTGGCGGCCGGTGGGCTGAAGCTCAATCGGTTCCACACCACGGCGCTGTGTTCGCCGACCCGTCAAGCGCTGCTGACCGGGCGCAATCACCACTCAGTGGGTATGGGTGCGATCACCGAGATGGCCACCTCTGCGCCCGGCAATAGCAGCGTCCGGCCAAAGAACAAGGCGCCCTTCCCGGAAACGCTGCGACTCAACGGCTATTCGACAGCACAGTTCGGTAAGTGTCACGAGGTCCCGGCCTGGGAGGTATCGCCGGTCGGGCCGTTTCACCAGTGGCCGACAGGGTCGGGCTTCGAGTATTTCTACGGCTTCGTCGGCGGCGAGGCCAACCAGTACTACCCCGGGCTGTACGAGGGCACCACGGCGGTCGAGCCGCCCAAGACGCCCGAGGAAGGCTACACCCTCAACGAGGACCTCGCCGACCGCGCAATCACATGGGTGCGCCAGCAAAAAGCGCTGGCACCCGACAAACCGTTCTTCATGTATTACGTGCCCGGGGCCACGCATGCGCCCCACCACGTGCCGAAGAAATGGTCCGACAAGTACAAAGGCAAGTTCGACGCCGGCTGGGATGTGCTGCGCGAGCAGATCTTTGCCAAGCAGAAGGAGCTGGGCGTCATTCCGGCCACCGCCGAATTGACCAAGCGCCACAAGGAGATTCCCGCGTGGGATGACATGCCCACCGAGCTGAAGCCGGTGTTGGCGCGGCAGATGGAGATCTACGCGGGCTTTCTGGAGCAGACCGACCACGAGGTCGGGCGGGTTGTCGACGCGATCGATGACCTCGGCGTCCTCGACGACACGCTGATCTACTACATCATCGGGGACAACGGCGCCTCGGCCGAGGGCACCCCCAACGGCTGCTTCAACGAGATGACCACGCTCAACGGGATGCCCGGCATCGAAACCACGGAGTTTCTGCTGTCCAAGATCGATGATTTCGGAACACCCGACGCGTACAACCATTACGCCGTGGGATGGGCCCACGCGCTGTGCACGCCGTATCAATGGACCAAGCAGATCGCCTCGCACTGGGGCGGCACCCGCAACGGCACCATCGTGCACTGGCCCAACGGAATCACCGATAAAGGCCAGTGCCGCAACCAATTCCACCACGTGATCGACGTTGCGCCCGACGATCCTCGAAGCGGCCGGACTGCCGGCGCCCCTGTCGGTGAACGGCATTCAGCAGGCACCGCTCGAGGGCGTCAGCATGCTACCGATGCTGCGCGACTCCGACGCCCCCGGAGACCCACGACGTGCAGTACTTCGAGATCATGGGCAACCGCGGCATCTATCACCAGGGCTGGACCGCGGCGACCAAACACCGCACCCGTGGCTGTTCGACGCCGCCGCCGTTCGAGGAGGACACCTGGGAGCTTTACGGCCCGGACGACTGGACACAGGCCCACGACCTGGCCGAACAGAACCCCGAGAAGCTCGCCGAGTTGCAGCGCCTCTGGCTCATCGAAGCGGTGAAATACAACGTCGTACCGCTCGATGACCGCTCCTTCGAACGCATCAGCCCCGACATCGCGGGCCGACCCCAACTGATCCGCGGAAACAGCCAGCTGCTGTTCTCCGGCATGCGGGTCAGCGAGAACTGCGTGTGAACGTCAAGAACAAGTCGCACAGCGTCACCGCGCAACTCGTCGTGCCCGAAACCGCCGTCAGCGGGGTCATCGCCACCCAAGGCGGCATGGTCGGAGGTTGGACCCTCTACGCCCACGAGGGCCGGCTCAAGTATTGCTACAACTTCTTCGGCATCCAGCACTTCATGGTCACCGCGGACCAGCCCATACCGGCCGGGGAACACCAGGTGCGCATGGAATTCGCCTACGACGGAGGCGGATTGGCCAAGGGCGGCGACGTCACGCTCTACTACGACGGCCAGCCCGTGGGCAAGGGCCGCGTCGAGATCACCCAGCCGATGGCGTTCCGGCCGACGAGGCGTGCGACGTCGGCGCCGATACCGGCTCACCCGCCTCGCCCGACTACGGAGCGACAGATAACAAGTTCACCGGCGAGATCAAGTGGGTACAGATCGACATCGGCGGCGACGGGCACGACCACCTGATCAAACCCGCGGATCGGATCAAGATCGCGATCGCCAAACAGTAGCCACACAGTCAGCTCGCGTAGCTACCGTTCTGCCCGTCGTGGCCCAACAGTTTCCCGCCTGAGCCACCGACGCCGGGCGGCCCCACCACGAACGTGCCGGGGGCCCCGACGTTCCCGCCCGCACCACCGTCGCCGATCACCCCGGCGTTGCCACCGGCACCCCCGGAGCCCGAGATACCCTGCGTCACCGCCGTTCGCCCCGCCCGCGACGGGCTGCGGTTCGCCATCTTCTACACCAAAGTCCACGATCGGCTGCTGCCACGCGCAGCCTAAAAACTCAAGACAACTCTCAATGACCCAGCGACAAAGGGTCGTTAACACGGCCGATGGCGAGCACAACGCGAGTACAGATCGGGTCTGAGGAACTATGTTGCTGAGTCAGGCTGCAGCACAACAACATCCGCATATACGAAATGCGAGTCATAAACGAGTCCTTGCTCTTACCAAGCGATTTCGGCGTCAGGACCCACGCCACCTGGTGCCTTATTTGGCGAAATTGCGTGACGTAGCGCCGACATGGCGATACGCTGTCTCCCTACCTGGGGCGAGTCGGGTTGTGACCTCTTACAGAGGAGCGCGGGATGTCGTTCGTGATTGCAGCACCAGAGCTGGTGGCCGCGGCGGCCTCGGATGTGGCCAGTATCGGCTCGACGATCAGTGAAGCTAACGCGGCAGCGGTGGCCCCGACGACGGGTTTGCTGGCCGCTGGTGCTGATGAGGTGTCGGCGGCCATCGCGTCGCTGTTTTCGTCCCACGCGCAGGCCTATCAGGCGCTCAGCGCCCGGGCGGGGTTGTTTCGTGACCGGTTCGTGCAGGCCCTGAACTCCGGTGGGGCTGCGTCTGCGAGCACCGAGGCCGCGAGCGTGTCGCCGTTGCAGACCCTGGTGCAAGAGGCCAGTTCGCTGGCGGTGTTTTCCCCGGTGCAGGACCTCACCGGGCGCGCGCTGGTCGGTAATGGCACCGCCGGGGCCGCGGGTACTGGGGCCGCCGGCGGGGCTGGTGGGTGGATCTATGGCGATGGCGGGGCCGGTGGGTCCGGGGTGGCCGGCCAGGCTGGTGGTGCGGGCGGTAACGCGGGGCTGTTCGGCGCCGGCGGCGTCGGCGGTACCGGTGGGTCCGGCGCGACCGGCGGTTCGGGTGGTCACGGCGGGGTGATGATGGGCCCCGGCGGCAGCGGCGGCACCGGTGGGGCCGGCGCGACCGGGGGTACTGGCGGACAAGGCGGGTTGGTGTACGGCAATGGCGGTGCGGGCGGGCAAGGCGGGACCGGGAGTGCAGATGTCAACGACGGAGCGGGCGGTAACGGCGGCACCGGTGGGCGCGCCGGGCTGATCGGCGACGGCGGGGCCGGCGGGGCTGGTGGTGCGGGGATGGCCGGGACCACCGGTGTCAACCCCTCTCCTGGCACCGCGGCCGCCTCGGGCACCAGCCCCGCCGACGTGTCCGGGGATGGTTATCAAGCCGGTTCTGACGGGGGTGCCGGCAGTGCCGGCACCAGCCTCACGCCGACCGGCGGCAACGGAGGCAACGGCGCCAGCGCGACGAGCACGGGCACTGATACCACGGCCGCGGGGGGTGCCGGCGGTGACGCGGGTGCCGCCGCTGCCGGGGGTGCCGGCGGCAACGGCGGCACCGGCGGTGACGCCGTGGGCATCGGTGGCGCTACCGGCGCCCACGGGGGCAACGGCGGTAACGGGAGCAATGGCGTGGCCTCTGGCAGTGCGGGCGGATACGGCGGCAACGGCGGTAGCGCCACCGGAGGGCCCCACGACCCTTCTACCGGCTTCAGCGGTGCAGCCCTGGTCGGTAACGCCGGTAACGGCGGTAACGGGGCTGATAGCACCGTGTCGGGCGGCAACGGCGGCGCCGGAGGTGCCGGCGGCACGGGTGGCGCCGGGGGGCTGCTGGCCGGCAACGGCGGCGCCGGGGGCGCCGGCGGCGCAGGCGGTGCCGGCGGCACGGGTGCCCCCGGCGGTGGGGGCGGCGCCGGGGGCGACGCCGGCACCGCGACACTCGATTCGACTGCCACCAACGTCAGTGCAGGCGGCCAGAACAACGCTCAGATGCCATTAGAGGGCCTCGGCGGCAACGGAGGTGACGGCGGCAACGCCGCGGTCGGCGGCGCCGGGGGTACCGGCGGTGCAGGCGGCAACGGCGGCGCCGCCTCGCCGCTGTTCGGCAACGGCGGCGCAGGCGGTAACGCCGGGGTCGGCGGCGCCGGGGGTGCCGGCGGCGCCGGGGGTGCGGGCGGCAACGGCGGCGCGGGCACCAACACAAGTATCCCCACCGGCAATACCGGGGTTTACGGCATAGGCGGTAACGGCGGTGATGGTGGTAACGGCGGTAACGGCGCTGACGGCGGTGCCGGCGGGGCCGGCGGCAGCCTCGGCGGCACCGGCGGAGCCGCAGGGTTCCTGAGCGGACACGCGGGCACCAGCGGCACGGCCGCCGCGGGCGGTGCCGGCGGTGCGGCAGGCACCGGCGGCGCACTGGGCACCGGCGGCACCGGCGGGACCGGCGGCAACGGTCTCAACGAAGCCGAAGACGCCAACGGCGTCGCGGGCACCGACGGCACCGCGGGCACCGACGGCACCGCCGGCGCTACGGGCGCCGACGGTTAACCGGCGCTAACGCGTGTCGATCGGGCGGTGGCGTCGCCGACAATGCGCATCGTTTTGAGTCTTGCCCCGAGGTGATGGGAGCCAATGATGGCGTCGTACGTGATCGCAGCACCGCCGGCGTTGGCCGCAGCGGCAGCGGACTTGAGTGGGATCGGGGAGGCGATCAGCGCGGCTAATGCGGCGGCGACCGCCTCGACGACGGGGATTGTGGCTGCTGGCGGTGATGAGGTGTCGGCGGCGATCGCGACATTGTTCGGCGCATACGGCGCCGATTATCGGCAGCTGATCGCGGGTGCGGCGGCGTTTCATGACGGGTTTGGGCGGGCGTTGGGTTCGGGTGCGGGGGCGTATGCGGCCACCGAGGCGGCCAACACCTCACCGTTGCAGAGCTTGGTGCAAGAGGCCAGTTCGCTGGCGGTGTTTTCCCCGTGGCAGGACCTGACCGGGCGCCCGCTGGTGGGCAACGGCGCCGCGGGCGCGGCGGGCAGCGGGGCGGCCGGCGGAAACGGCGGATGGCTATACGGCAACGGCGGGGCCGGTGGGTCCGGTGCGGCGGGCGGCAATGGTGGGTCGGGCGGGTCGGGCGGGTCGGGCGGGTCGGCCGGGTTGTTCGGGGCCGGCGGTGCCGGCGGGGCGGGCGGGGCCGCCACGACCGCGGGCGGTAACGGCGGGTCCGGCGGGGCCGGCGGGGCCAGTGGGCTGTTGGGCGGCGGAATCGGCGGTACCGGCGGGGCCGGCGGCGCGGGGGCGGCTGGCGGGTCCGGCCAGGCCGGCGGGGCCGGTGGCTCCGGCGGGGTCGGCGGCGCGAACGGGCAGCTAATGTTCGGTACCGGCGGGGCCGGCGGGGCCGGCGGGGTTGGTGGGGCCGGCGGCACCGGCACCACGGGCAGCGCTGGCGGCGGGACTGGGGGTAGCGGCGTGGCCGGCGGGGCGGGCGGTGTCGGCGGGGCCGGCGGTGCCGACCACTCGCTGGTGCTGGGCACCGCCGGTGACGGCGGGGTTGGTGGCCTGGGTGGCGCTGGCGGCACCGGCGGGGCCGGCGGCGCTGGCGGGGCCAGCGCCGGCGGGACTGGTGGTACCGGCGGGACCGGCGGTAGCGCCGGCGCCGGTGGCGCCGGGGGCGCCGCGCAATACTCCGGAACCGCCGGCAGCGCGGGTAACGGCGGCACCGGCGGCACCGGCGGCATCGGCGGTGCCGGCGGGGCCGGTGATGTCGCCGCCACGACGGGCGGCACCGGCTTTACCGGCGGGGCCGGAGGTGCCGGTGGGGCCGGCGGGGCCGGCGGGGCGGCCGATGCCGGGGCCACCAACGGCAGCGGCGGCCTGGGCGGTGCCGGCGGCCAAGGTGGCGCCGGCGGCGCCGGTGCGGCGGGCGTGGCCAGCAACGGCGGCGTCGGCGGCAACGGCGGCACCGGCGGTGGCGCGGGGGCGGGTGGCGCGGCCGGCAGCGGCGCGGGGACCGCGGGCAGCACCGGTGCGGTGGGCACCGGCGGTAGCGGCGGCACCGGCGGTACCGGTGGGGCCGGTGATGTGGCCGGCGTGGCTGGGGGCCCTGGCTTCAACGGCGGGGCCGGCGGCGATGGCGGCCAAGGCGGCTGGCGCGGGTTCGGGGGCACCAACGGCAACGGCGGGGTCGGCGGCACCGGCGGTGAAGGCGGCACCGGTGGCACCGGGTCCGCGGGTTCCGACAGCAACGGCGCCACCGGCGGCTTCGGCGGCCACGGCGGCAACGCGGGCACGGGCGGGGCGGCCGGCGGCGGCGCGGGGACCGCGGGCAGCACCGGAAACGCGGGCACCGGCGGCGCCGGCGGCGCCGGCGGTAACGGCGGGGCCGGTGACAACAACACCGCCGCCGGCGGTACCGGGCTTTAGTGGCGGGGCTGGGGGCTCCGGTGGCCAGGCGGGTCGGCCGGGGCCGGGGGCACCAACGGCGGCGGCGGCCAGGGCGGCAACGGCGGGGCCGGTGGCAGCGGCGGGGATGGCACCGCGGGTTCAGGCAGCGACGGGCAGGCCGGTGGCACCGGTGGGACCGGCGGCAACGCGGGCGCGGGCGGGGCGGCCGGCGGCGGCGCGGGGACCGCGGGCAGCGCCGGAAATGCGGGCACCGGCGGCACCGGCGGCCAAGGCGGCAGCGGCGGGGCCGGTGACAACAACACCGCCGCCGGCGGTACCGGGTTTAGTGGCGGGGCTGGGGGCTCCGGTGGCCAAGGCGGGTCGGCCGGGGCCGGGGGCACCAACGGCGGCGGCGGCCAGGGCGGCAACGGCGGGGCCGGTGGCAGCGGCGGGGATGGCACCGCGGGTTCAGGCAGCGACGGGCAGGCCGGCGGTGCTGGTGGGACCGGCGGCAACGCGGGCGCGGGCGGGGCGGCCGGCGGCGGCGTGGGAACCGCGGGCAGCACCGGAAATGCGGGCACCGGCGGCACCGGCGGCCAAGGCGGCAGCGGCGGGACCGGGGACAACAACACCGCCGCCGGCGGTACCGGCTTTAGTGGCGGGGCTGGGGGCTCCGGTGGCCAAGGCGGGTCGGCCGGGGCCGGGGGCACCAACGGCGGCGGCGGCCAGGGCGGCAACGGCGGGGCCGGCGGCACCGGCGGGGATGGCACCGCGGGTTCAGGCAGCGCCGGGCAGGCCGGCGGTGCTGGTGGGACCGGCGGCAACGCGGGCGCGGGCGGGGCGGCCGGCGGCGGCGTGGGAACCGCGGGCAGCACCGGTGCGGCGGGCACCGGCGGCACCGGCGGCCAAGGCGGTAACGGCGGGGTCGGGGACAACAACACCGCCGCCGGCGGTACCGGGTTTAGCGGTGGTGCCGGCGGGGCCGGCGGCAGCGGCGGCAACAGTGGTGCTGGCGGCACCGACGGCAACGGTGGGGCCGGTGGCCAAGGCGGCCAAGGCGGCTCCGGCGGCACCGGCACCCTGAACAGCAGCGGCAACGGCACCGGCGGCAGCGGCGGCAACGGCGGCAGCGGCGCCATCGGCGGCGACGGTGGCGGCGCCGGCACCGGCGGTGTCGGCGGGACCGCGGGCGCCGGCGGCCAGGGCGGTACCGGCGGCCAAGGCGGTACCGGTGGCGCTGCAACCGGCCAGCTTGGCACCGCCGGCACCGGCGGCAACGGCGGCGCCGGCGGTGCCGGCGGCAGCGGCGGGGCCGCCGATGCGTCCGGCGCGGTTGCCGGCACCGGGGGCACCGGCGGCAGCGGCGGCACCGCCGGCAGCGGCGGCAGCGGGCCAGGCGTGGCCGGCTCTGGCGGCCTCGGAGGGCAGGGCGGCACTGGTGGTGCCGGCGGCAGCGGCGGGGCCGCCGATGCGTCCGGCGCGGCTGCCGGCACCGGCGGCGGCGGCGGCAGCGGCGGCACCGCCGGCAATGGGGGTGACACATCAGTCGGCCAGGGCTATCTCGGTGGCAACGGTGGGCAAGGCGGTACCGGCGGTGCCGGCGGCAGCGGCGGGGCCGCCAACGCCTCCGGCGACGTTGGTGGTAGCGGCGGCGCTGGCGGCGACGGCGGCACCGCCGGCACGGGCGGCACCTCGCCCATAAGCGACGGCGGTAACGGTCAGGGCGGGAATGGCGGCACCGGCGGGCAAGGCGGCGCGGCCGTCGCCAACGCAACTAACGGCAACGGCGGCCGAGGTGGCAACGGCGCCGCCGGCGTTCAAGGCACTGACGGCGTTGCCGGCTACAGCGCCTCCGCCGGCTACGGCGGCGGCAACGGCGGCAACGGCGGTACCGGTGGGACCGCAGGAACCGGCGCCGGCGCGGCGGGCACCGACGGCAACGGCGGCACAGGCGGTGCCGGCGGCAACGGCGGCACTGGCGGTGCCGGCAGCGCTGGCACCGGTGCCAGCAGCGGCGGCGCCGTCGGCGCCACCGGCGGCACCGGAGGCACCGGCGGTGCCGGCGGTAACGCGGGCGGCGCCAGCGGAACCAACGGCGACGGCGGGGCCGGCGGCCAAGGCGGTAACGGCGGCGGCGGCGGCGAGGGCGATGTCGGCGGCCTCCTCGGCGGCACCGGGTATAACGGCGGCGGGGCAGGGGGCGACGGCGGCGGCGGCGGTGCACCCGGAACTGGCGGCACCGGAGGCACAGGCGGTGTCGGCGGCCAAGGCGGTGTCGGCGGCTCAGGCGGTGTCGGCGGCTCAGGCGGCTCAGGCGGCGGTGTCGGCGGCAAGGGTGGCAATGGGGCCAATGGCGGCACCGGCGGCACGGGTGGTGGTTCCGCAGACGGCGGCAATGGCGGTGACGGCGGTAACGGCGGTGACGGTGGGGATGGCACCAGCGGTGCCAACGGCGGCACCGGCGGCGATGCCGGCACCGGCGGTCTGGGCATCGCGCCCGGCGGCACCGACGGCAGCAACGGCACGACCGGCAACAACGGCGTCAGCTAACACCGACGGCAACGGCCAACGCGGAGGTAATGGGGGGCCGGCGCGTTGGCGGGGCCGGCGGCTCGGCTGGCGGGTGCCGGAGAGTAGGGAGACCGCGGTTTCGGTGGCAATGGCGGCACCGACGGTCGAGGCTAGCCGCTGAAGCTGGAGCCTTGATGCGGTGGCCACCCAGCACACGTTGATCCAACTGCGCGCAGCAATCCGCAAGGTGCTGGCGGCCGCCGACCAGGCCGACCCGCAGCTGGCGGCTGCGGCGCCTGAGGTACTGACCCGTGACGGTGACTACGCCATCCTGGGTAAACGGCCGTGCGACTGGGATGACGCCAAAGCCCGGGAGGCGCTGGTGGACCGCTGGTGCGCGACGCGCAAGCCGCGCTCGCCTTCTTGAAGGGCAACGAACTGCCATCTCCGCGGGGGCGCTCGCGCCGATTCCCCCGGCGGCACCCGTTACCACCGTTGCCGCTCGAGTCCGACACGTCGGCCTCTGACCACTTGCGGATCTGGGCGGTTGAATTCGATACCGTCAAGATACTGAACGGCCCAGCCCGAATGGGTTGCTGCGGTCTAACATCTCGCGCTCATGAGGGGGGACCCGTTTGGTGGTCCAGTCGCTATGCGGCTTGGGGTTGGTGGGTCGTGGTCCACTGTAGGGCGAACTCGGTTGGGGTGAGTTCGCCGTGGGCCGAGTGGGGTCTGTTGGCGTTGTAGTCGCAGCGCCAATCCTCGATGATCACGCGGGCTTCCAGCAGAGAGTCGAAGCGCCACGAGTTGAGCAGTTCATCGCGTAGCCGGCCGTTAAACGATTCGATCCAGGCGTTCTGCCACGGCGAACCGGGATCGATGAATAGCGAAGCGGCGCTGTTGAATCGGCACCAATCGTTGACGGCCTGAGCCACGAACTCGGGACCGTTATCGAAGCGCACATAGTGCGGCGCTCCTTGCGTGAGGACGCGCTGCGGGAGGTCGCGAAGGGACATTTTTAGGCCCAGCCGCTAAGCGCCGCGCTGTGGACATGCTCAAGGATACGTTGAGTATGTCGGAACGGTTGGCGTGCAAGGCCGTTGGGCTGACCCGCTCCACCTACCGCCGCCTCCCTGCGGCGCAGACCCCGGCCGATCCGGACGCCGAGATGAGGGCCTTGCTGCGCGCCTACGCCACGAAACATCCCTGTCATGGGTTCCGGCGCGCCTGGGCGGCGTTGCGCTACGACGAACGCCGTGAGGTCAATAAGAAGAAGATCCACCGTTTGTGGCGCGAAGAAGGCCTGCAGGTGCGGGTGCGCAGTCCGCGCAAGCGGGCCGGGGTGTCTTCGGCCCCGCCGGTCGAGGCCGATGCCCCGAATGTGGTGTGGGCGATCGATTTCCAGTTCGACTCCACTACCGACGTCAAGGCGATCAAGATTGCCTCGATGGTCGACGAGCACACCCGTGAGTCGCTGCTGAACATCGTTGAGCGTTCGATCACCGCCGAACGCCTCGTCGCTGAATTGGAGGCCGTGTTCGCGGCGCCTGGCGGGCCCCCGAAAGTGTTGCGGATGGATAACGGACCGGAAATGGTTTCCCAAGCGCTACAACGTTTTGCGAGGACAAGACCGGCATCGTGTACATCGCACCGGGTTGCCCCCTCTTAACCGGCTAATCCGGTAGGTCATCGACTCTGACACGCCGATTTTTTCAGGGTGCTTGATTTTCGCTGAGACGTTGGGCATACATGGGTCCCATGACGCATGCGCGGGCAGTCGAGTCGTTGCGGGCGGTCGAACGGGCAGGGCGCTGGTCGCTGGTGGGGTCGGGGCCGGTCGGCGTGGAGCTGATCAACGACTACCTGGGCTATCTGGCCGACCGGGGGTACTCGCCACGCACGGTGCGCGCCTACGCGTTCGACCTGCTGGCATTCGCCCGCTGGTTGGTCGCCGAGCTGCTGGCGCTCGACGAGATCACCACGGAAGGGCTGCTGCGGTTTTTGGCGTTTTGCCGTTCGGCGCCGACGCCGGGGCGGCCGGGTGGCAACGTGTACGCGATCCGCGACGGCCGCAACAGCGGGTACGCGGCGACGACGATCAACCGAAGGCTCGCGGCGATCTCCGGGCTGTTCTCATATCGGCAGATGCGAGACGGGTCGGCGACCAGCCCGGTGCCACACGGCCCGGCGGCGCGCCGGGCGACCCCTGGTGAACACAGCGGTTTGCTGGCTCACCTGCACAAGCCCAAGCAGCGCTCGCGGTTACGGGTTCGTGAACCGCGGCGGCTGCCGCGCGGCCTGGACCGCAAGGAGACGACTGCACTGTTGGGCAGTCTGCGCACCGAGCGCGATCGGGCGATCGCGGGGTTGATGCTGTTGTCCGGGCTGCGTTCGGCCGAGGTGCTGGGTTTGCGGGTGCGTGATGTCGACATCGGGCGCGGCTGGGTACGGGTGATCGGCAAGGGCGACAAGGAACGCCGTGTCCCGTTGGACCCGGACGTGGCCGGGTTGATCCAGACCTACCTGTTCGCTGAGCGACCGGAATCGGCTTGCGACACACTGTTTCTGGTCGCCAAGGGCCCCAACCGGGGCAAACCGCTGACCGCGGCCGGGTTGCGCACGATCTTCCGCTACCACCGAATGAAGGCCGAGGTGCCGGCGGGTCATCCACACGCGCTGCGGCACACCTTCGGTACCGCGCTGGCTGAGGCCGGGGTCGATTTGGCGGTGCTTCAGGCTTTGATGGGCCACGACCACGTGGATTCCTCGGCCGCCTATATCCATCTGTCTCCGGCGCACGTGCGCGCCGCCTACGATGCTGCCCGCGACCGCCAGCGCGCCCGGTAGCGGCGCCGCGGCCCGGCCGCTGCCACGTGGGCCTGAACTGTTTGAAAGTTACTGCGCCGCGTTAGCCGCGCGGGGGGCTGGGAACCGGTCGTTTCTGGGCGCTGCCCGCGTCTTCTTGGGCCGCTGGCCTGATCCGCAGGCCTGGGCGGAACAGCCATTGCCGGTTCGGCTGTCAGCTGGTTCGGCGCTGCGGCCGCTGCTGAGTTACCTGATGCTGGCCGGGTTCTTGCGGCCGGGCTATGACTATCTGCTCAAGCGCAAGCTGGCGGCCGTCCTGCGGGAGGCGCACACCAGTCCGTTGGCCACCGATGTGGCACGATTCCTTTCCGCGGCAACTGAATTGGGCTACTCGACCCAGATCGCGGCGGGGCTGGCCAGCCAGGGCGCGGTGCGGATGCTGATCCAGACCGGTCGGCCGCTTGGCGAGCTCGGTGACGCTGATATCGCTGAGTTCGCCGCCGCGATCACCGCCCGCGAGCAGGCACAGGGGCGTCAGCTCCAGCACTACCGGACCGCGTTGTATGCCACCCGCGGTGTGCTGTATCACTTGGGTGGCCAAGTCAGTCCGACAGCGAAGAACACCGCGCACCTGCGGTGGCCGTGGCGGCGTCACTTCCCTGGTGTCCCAACGCAACTGGCTGATTCGCTGGTGGCCTACCTGGAATGCGCATCGGGCACTCGTGCCCGGTCGACCGTGCTCGGCATGTCCAGTCGTCTGGGGCATTTCGCCCAGTTCCTCGCCGACCACGACCCCGCGCTGACTAGCCTGGCCGGACTGGACCGGCAACGCCACATCGAGCCGTATCTGGCTGCGGTGGCCGCCGCGGCCAACCCGCGCACCGGCGCGGCCTTGTCGGTCTCTGAGCGGCGTTCGCGGGTGTTGACCGTGGGGCGGTTGATCGATGACATCAACGAATGGGGTTGGGCCGAATCACCTGGCCGCAAACTCGTGTTCGCCCGCGATGTGCCTCGACTGCCCAGGGCGCTGCCCCGCTACCTGCCTCCGGATGCCGACCGGCGGCTCTCGGCGGCGCTGCACGCGTCACCGAACCGGTTGCGCGCCGATGCGCTGCTGTTGTTGCGTGCCACCGGGATGCGCATCGGGGAGCTGTGCGACCTGGAATTGGATTGTGTGCACGAGGTTCCCGGCGCCGGGGCTTGGTTGAAGGTCCCGCTGGGCAAGCTCGACACCGAGCGGATGGTGCCCATCGACGAGGAGACCCTCGAGCTGGTCGACCGGATTGTCGCGCACCGCTCGCCTGGCAACCCGCTGCCGCACCCGCGCACCGGTAAGCTGGTCCAGTTCCTGCTCACCCACCAGGGACGCCGCGTCTCGGTGGACGTCCTGCGCGACGAACTGACACGCGCTGGGACCGAGGCAGGACTCAAATCGGTTGTGCCACAACAACTTCGGCACACCTATGCTACCGCGCTGATCAACTGCGGGGTGTCGCTGCAGGCGCTGATGGCACTGTTGGGCCATGTTTCGGCGGAGATGAGCCTGCGTTATGGGCGGCTGTTCGACGAAACCGTGCGCGCCGACTACGAACGCGCACTGACCCAGGCCAAAGCCCAGCTCGGACCCGTGCTGCCGGCCCGCACCCCACTGCCCATCAGCGACATCAGCGCCGGTGCCACCGACTGGAAGGACACCCCGACGATCAAGGCCCGCATGGCCGGCGGATACTGCCTGCGCACGCCGGCCCAAGAAGCCTGCGTCTACGCCAACATCTGCGAACACTGCCCCAACTTTCGCACCGAATCGACGTTCCTGCCCATCCTGGCCACCCAACGCGCCGACGCCGCCGCGCTGGCCACCGACGCCGAAGCCCGCGGCTGGGACCAGGAAGCCACCCGCCACCGGCGCCTGGTCGAACGCCTCGACCAACTCATGAACCAAACGGACACCCCGTGACCGACGAACCCGCGATCCGCGTCGAACACGCCTGCCAGCATCTGCTCACCACCGGTGCCGCCATCACCTTCGACGCCGTAGCCGCCCACGCCGGCATCGGCCGAGCCACCCTCTACCGGCGCCCCGAACTGCGCGCCATCATCGAACAACACCGCCAAGAGGGCCGCGACGCGCTCACCCTGACCGGACTGCAGGTGCAAATCGACCAACTCCGCCTCGCCCTAGAAGCCGTCGCCGCCAAGGCACGCCGCCACGAAGACGAACTCCGACGCCTCAAGCGCACCCGCTGAAGCGACCGAGCAACCACCGCCACGACATCGCACCGACCCAGGATTAGCCGGATAACCGTGGGTCAATGGCTATATCGAATCGTTCAACAACCGGCTACGGATGGAGTGCCTAAGCAACCACTGGAACACATTGTTCGAGGCCCGGGTGGTCATCGGCGACTTCAAGCATGAACATAACCACCGGCACCGGCCATTCGGCCCTGGGCTACCGCACGCCGGCCGAGTACGCTGCCGGGTGCGAGCTTCGCGTTACCCGGCCGCCGGCCTGGTGATACAGAACCCGCCGAACTCAATGCCGTGCACGCCGGCCGCGCTGGCAGAGGTGAAGGCGAAGAAGAAAATTACGGACCCTGATGATGACCCCACGCCGCTTTCGTGCACCCAGACCGGTTACAACGCCCGGAGTACGGCGAAAGCATCGTCGCATTCGCCGTGCCGAAGGAGGCGCCCAGTTGACCCTCGACGAATTGCGCGAATTCTGCCCCGACCGCATCTCCAGCTACGAGCTGCCGCAAGAGATGTTGCTCACCGGCCAGATCCAGCCGCTATCCCTCCGGCAAGATCCTCACACGCCTCGTGCGGGAACGCATCACAGTAAGCAAGGTGACGACGATGACCGGTGACACCGTCGACTGGCTGGTGATTGGGTCCGGGTTCGGTGGCAGCGTGTCGGCGCTGCGATTGGCGGAGAAGGGATACTGCGTCGACGTGCTCGAATGCGGACGTCGCTTCGCCGACGACGAGCTACCCGAGAAGGCGTCGAACCTGCGGCGTTTCTACTACATGCCGTTCCTCGGCATGAAGGGGATCTTGCGCCTCACGACATTCCGGGACGTGTTCATCGGCAACGGATCCGGTGTCGGTGGCGGTTCCTTGATCTACGCCAACACCCTGTACCGGTCGCGGCCAGAGTTCGCGACGAACCCGCAATGGTCCGCGCTGGGCGACTGGGACGCCGAACTCAAGCGACACTACGACACAGCGGAGAAGATGCTCGGCGTGGTCACCTACGAAGACACATCGCCGGGCGACGCTCTGCTCTTGGAGTACGCCACGGAGATCGGCGTCGAGGACACCTACGCCAAGACACGCGTCGGCGTCTTCCTCGGTGAGCCCGGCAAAACCGTGCCCGACCCGTACTTCGCCGGCGAGGGCCCCGACCGCACCGGCTGCATCAGATGCGGCTCGTGCATGGTCGGCTGCCGGCACAATGCGAAGAACACGCTGGTGAAGAACTACCTGTGGCTCGCCGAGAAGCGCGGAGCTACGATCTCGGCCGAACGCACCGTCACCGACATCCGCCCCATCAACGGCACCGACGGCGCCGACGGCTTCGCCGTCACCCACGTCCAGTCCGGGCGTTGGGTCCGCAAGGACCGGCAGACCACCACGGCCAGCGGCGTCGTGGTCGCCGCCGGCGCGCTCGGCACCAACCGGTTGCTGCTGCGCTGCAAGTACGCCGGTTCGTTGCCGAACATCTCCGATCATCTGGGCTACCTCGTCCGGACCAACAGCGAATGCTCCCTGGCCATCACCGCGCCGGACGATTCGTTCGACTTCACCACGGGCATCTCGCTCACATCGAGCATCCATCCCGACCCCGACACCCACATCGAACCGTTCACCTACGGACCCGGCGGAGACTTCCAATCCCTGCTGACGACGTTGGCCACCGAACGAGGTGGCAAGTACACCCGACCGCTCTTCTTCCTGCTGAACGTGCTGATGCACCCGCGGAAGTTCCAGCGGACCACAAGGATTCGGCACTGGTCGCGGCGCACACTGTTTCTTGCGATCATGCAAACACTGGACAACTCGATCCGGATCAAGGTCAAGTTCCGGCTCCCGGGCGGTTACCCGGTACTGACTACGCAACAGGACCCGGACAACCCCAACCCGACCTTTATTCCAGCCGGGTACGCGGCCGCGAACTGGCTGGCGCAGCGCATCGGTGGAGTTGCGCAAGCCTTCACCACCGAGGCGGTGGCGTCCATCCCGATAAGCGGCCACCTGCTCGGCGGGGCGGTCATCGGCGCGAGCGCTGATACCGGTGTGATCGACACGAGCCAACATGTGTTCGGTTACGACAACCTGCTGGTCTGCGACGGCGCGGCAGTCCCCGCCAACGTCGGAGTTAACCCCAGCCTCACCATCACCGCGATGACCGAGCGGGCGATGTCCCTGATCGCACCCAAAACGGGAGTAACCATCGCCCCACCGATCCGGTTCGGCACCGCCACCCAATCTGCAAGCCCGGCGGGCGGTATCAACGCCGGGGATCCGGCCACTCAAATTTGAAAGAGCGTCCCGACAATGAATTTCTGACAAGACAAAGCGGGTGCGCTACCGCTGCTGCGGCGACGGCGCCGAATCGGCCGCGGCAAGACCTGAGGCGGCAAGAGCCAAGGCTCCCCGGCGAACGAATTCGTAGGTCAAGATAGACAGGAACGACACACTCGGACTCTAATCACGGGTGGACCCGGTATCGGGGACTCGACAGTTGGGCTTGCATGACGGGGCCAACGTGGCAGTTCTGATGGCTGCGGTGGGGCAGCGTTTGGTGGCCGATCAGGCGGTGCCGCGTGGGGAGATGACGACGGTCACGCCCGGCGCAGAATGGGCAGCCGAAACTTGTCGTACCCGGCTGCGATGATGACGTCATGTCTTCGACCGCATCCGCTGGCGCCGTGGAGGTCAGTCCTCGCGAGCGTCTGGAGGTGCTGTTCGAGGAGTTGGCGGAGGTGACCGGTCAGCGCAACGCGCTTGATGGGCGCATGGTGGAGATCGTCGCCGAGATCGATCGCGACGAGCTGTGCGGCATGACCGGCGCGCGCTCGGTGGCGGCGTTGGTGGCCTGGAAGACCGGCTGCTCGCCGGCCAACGCGCACACGATCAGCACCATCGCGCGCCGGCTCGAGGAGTTCCCTGTCTGCGCCCAGGGCATGCGGGAGGGCCGGCTGTCGCTGGATCAGGTCGGGGTCATCGCGGCGCGGGGCGGCGAGGGATCCGATGAGCACTATGCGCAGCTGGCCTCGGTGGCCACGGTCAACCAGTTGCGCACCGCGGTCAAGCTGGAGCCGCGACCCGAACCCGATCGGGGGCCCGAACCGCGGCCCGAGCCCGAGCGCTCGATCACCAAGACCTCCGATGAGCAGTCCACCAGTTGGCGGATCACACTTCCGCACCTGGATGCGGCGAAATTCGACGCCGCCCTGGCCTCGCACCGTGACGCGCTGATCACCCAGTGGAAAACCGATCACGAGGGTGAGCCCGCCTCAGAGCAGCGGCCCCCGCTGCCGAACACGGCCGACGCATTCCTGCGCCTGGTCGAGGCCGGATGGGACGCCGAGGCGGCGCGCCGCCCACACGGGCAGCACACCACCGTGGTGGTGCACGTCGACGTGCAGCAGCGCGCTGGGGCACTGCATTTGGGTCCGCTGCTCAGCGACGCCGACCGCCGCTACCTGACGTGTGATGCCACCTGTGAGGTGTGGTTCGAACGCCACGGCGAGGTTATCGGTGCCGGCCGCGCGACCCGTTCAATCAACCGGCGGCTGCGCCGCGCGCTCGAGCACCGCGACCGCACGTGCGTGGTTCCCGGCTGTGATGCCACCCGCGGTCTGCACGCCCACCACGTGCGGCACTGGGAAGACGGCGGCCCCACCGAGTTGAACAACCTGGTGCTCGTTTGCCCGCATCATCACCGGTCGCACCATCGAGGCCTGATCACCATCACCGGACCCGCAGACGACCTCATTGTCACCGACAGCGCGGGGCGGCCGTTGCGCGCAGGATCACTCGCGCGTGCGCCCAACCTGCCCCCACCCGCTGTCCCACCGTGCCCCGGGCCCACCGGCGAGCGCGCCGACTGGTGGTGGTACCAACCCTTCGCGCCCTCGGTCACTCCGGGCACCGTATCGAAGCGCTAATACGTTAGGACATCGAGAGTTTCGTTTGCGCTACCCGCTACGCGCCCCATCAAGATCCCCGCTGACATGCGGACCAATTCGTGCGGACCAATTTGAGCCACGTCGGTAGCGGCCACGTCGCGAAGGACACCGGGTGTCTTTCGCGACGTGGCGATCGATGCGTGGACGGGACCCCCGTCAGTTCCTTGCTCAGTCCTTGGTGAAGCAGTACATCCGGTATATGACGCGCCCTTTTTGCAGGTAGCGGTACGGAATTGTGCCCTTCACGGCGGCAATTTCGCGGCCATAGGCGCGCAGGAAGGCCGGCAGATTGGATTTGATCATGTCCCGTGATCCCTGTGTGTTCGACTCGAGGCCGAGCACAACCTGCTCATTGATGTCTTTCTGCGAAACTTCCCGCAGCGGGGACTCCGCCAGCTGCTGGTCCCACGTGGGGAGGAACCCGCGCACTCGGATGTCGGCGAACAGGAAATGCCCGCCCGGGCGCAGCACCCGCGCCACCTCGCTGAGAAAACGTTCGAAGTGCGGGTAGCAGTGTGAGGCTTCGATATTGAGCACTACGTCGAAAGACTGGTCTTCGAAGGGCAGCTGCTCCGCGTCGCCGTGTACGAAATCCAACCCGGGCAGGCCGTTGGCGTTCTTTCGGGCTATCGCGAGGCCGGCCTTGTTCACGTCCAGTCCCGTGTAGGACGCGGGGTGCTGGGTGCGCGTGAGGTATGAGGCTCCGCCGCCGTGGCCGCAACTGACCTCCAGCACCTTTTTGCCGGTGAGGTCGACCTGGGTCGCTACGCGGTGATACAGGTTGATGTACGCGCGGTTTCGCTCGTCCGACGCCTCCAGCGGCAACGCCATCGGCGGGTCCTCTTCGTAGGACCAGTTGAGGAACACAACTTCGTCGCTGCCGATCACGCGTGTCACCAGCGGGTACCAGTACTTAAAAGCTCGTTTGGGGGTAGGACGAGAGGCGATCTTAACCATAAGGTCTTGCAAAGGCATAGCGCGAGTATGGCACACACGACGGCATGAATGAACCGATTAGCGGAATAAGGAAAAGAAGTTAATCTTCGCCAGAAGCTGGTCGGGTTTGCCGACCTGACTAGGCGCATTCTCGCGGCACGGATTGGCAAATAACGGATCGGCAAATAACGGATCGGCCAATAACGGAGCGCCTCTACATCGAAGAGCTACGTGGTGCCCAGTAATTGCTCGGCGGGATTTGACCTGCCGGAGTCCGGCATCGATTTGACGGCTCTTCAGGTCATTCCATTTCCCAGCCGTACTCCGACGAAAGGGAGCACAGCAGGGAACCGATCGCCTTGAGAGTGCTTTCTACGTCCAACTCCGTGTTCTGCTGGATCACTAATTGCCCGGCGTGAACGCCAGTGCCGTACATGCCGCCGTTCACTTCGCGGATTCGGTTTTCGGGAGAGGCGTAAAAGAACTGGCTCCGAAAGTCCCGCACCTCCATGCCTGCGATTGTCGGGCTCGGGAGGGCGCTGATGTCAGTGCAGAAGACGAATGGTGGGAGCCCGTCGGTTTCTATATCCATTGTCGAGCCGGAGTAAAGAACCGACTGCAGAATCAGCCCGCTGGCCAAGTCGCCCCGAAATGTTTCGGTGATGTCGTTTGCCAGATCGACGATATCGGTGTCCGGCGCGATCTCAGCGACGTAGGATCCTAGTCCAACGAGATTGCTACATTCGGTCGCGCCCACCGGTGGATTGAGAAAAAACCGCAGATCGACCGGATAAAAATAGGGAATAGGGACGTGCGGGGTGTCACGGACTTGCCACTCAGTCATCAGAATGGCCGCCGCGACCAAGGTGTTGAGGCTCAGTCGATTCTCGCGGCTGAATTCGATAAGGTCTGCGGTGTCCTCCTTGCTCAGCCGGTACCGGACCACCGGACCAGCCACCGGTACTGTCCCGGGCCTCGCGGTGAGGGTCGGCTTCTGGTTAGGCAGGTCATAGGCGTGCAGCAAAGGATAAAAACGCTCGGTTCCCGGCAGCCTTTTCATCTTGACGCCCCGCTGTTCCAGCACGTCTTCCATTGATTTCGGCGCGGGCTGCGGGATTATCGGACCGGGGTCGCCGGTAGCCACCACATTGGTGTAACGAAGGGCCAGCTCTTCAAGAAGGGCGGCCAAATGGTGACCGTCGGCGACGCTGTGGTGGACATACAGCGTCAGCTCGACCCCGTCCTCGCGCAGTATCAACCGCAAATTGATCAGCGACACCGTCTGATCGACGTTGACTTCGAGGTCTTCCGACTGGACCCCATTGGTACCGTCGACAACCCAGATCCCGGAATGGAGCAGATCGTCGGCGACGATCTGGTAGGAACCGTCGGATGCTTGCTCAAAGTGACTGTCGAACACCGGGTGGGCTTGTACGACGGCGTCAAACGCGTCGGACATCGCGTCGATGTCGATCTCGCCGCGTACTGCCACCGTGACAGCACTGAACACTTTGTATGCGGCGAAGCCGGCCTCACTACGTGCCAGCTTGCGGATTACTGATCCGGCAAACACCTTAAGACTCCCGCCTTTTCATTCCTGTCGGGTCATGCCGCTGGGTCAATGCGTGCTGGCCCGTCGATAGCCCCGCACCAGGGGTACGGCACACGCGGCGGCAATGGCCACGCTCCAGAGCAGCGTCATGATCGTCGGGAATAGGACCTCACCGCCGCCCGCCAATCCACGCATCGCGAGGGTGGCGTAGGTCACCGGCTGATGCGCGACAAACGGGTGTAGCCAGCCTGGGAATATGTACATCGGTATCACCCCGCCAGACAGGCAGACCAGCAGCATTTCCAGTAGCGCAACCGCTTCAACGACGAGTACTTCCGACGTGTACAGCGATACCGTTGTCGCGAGAGCGGCGAACGCCATGCTCAGCACGGCCGGAACGATAAGCCACATGATGCCCGCGGCCGCGCCCTCGCGAAAGCGGAAACCACATAGCATCCCGGCGCCGAGCAGCGCCGTCGCGGTGAACGCAATCCGAATCCCCTCGGCCACGAAGCGAGAGAGCAGGCCCGACGCCCGATGCACGGGCATCACCCAAAATCGGGACAGCAGCCCGTCATTGCGCTCGCGCATCAGGTCGAGCACGACGAAATTGGAGCCGCTAATGGATGCGCCGATCAGGATCAGCGGCAGAATGGTGTATAGCGCGCTGTCGTGGGTGACTAGGTAAATCAGATTGCCGAACACGATCTGGACTATCAGCATGATCATGATCGGTAACGCGAGCGACGACAACACGGTGCCGAATACGTCGCGGGCCCACCGATTGAGTATCCGTTTGGTCTGTATCCATGTTTGAAGGGCCAGCAGCGGTACAGATTTCTCGGGGTCCTGCCCGCGCCCCACGCGACGCACGTTTTCTGGGCTTGTTATGGAGATCATGATCGCTTGGCCGAGAACATGATGGATACGGGCACCAGGAACACCGCGAGACCGACCAGGAAGGCCAGCGTCGGCGTCATCACAGCCCATGTCACCGGTATGACGGACTTGCCTGTTTCCCCGGATAAGGCGCGCAGCGCTATTACCAGCTGGGAAATCGGATTGTTGCGCACAATAGGCTGGATCCAGTGCGGAAACAGCTTCAGTGGTAGGACGCCGACGGACAGCAGCCCGAAGAGTAGGGCGGGTGCGGTCAGCAGCGGCACCATCGCGTTGGGGTTCTTCGCAACGAAGCCGATCACGTCTGCGGCGAATGACAGCAAGATTCCGTACACCATCATCAACACGCAAAATCCGACGATGTACAGCGGCCCGGTATGAAACCGGAATCCGATCGCGTAGCCGCAGATTATCGATACCACCAAGCCGGTAGTGCATCGATACACGCTGGCTGACAGGCGGGCGAACACCGGTGTCAGCGGGGCGATCGGCATGGACGCGAAACGGCGATAGACGCCCGTCAGCGCGTCGGTTGCCGCCCGGAAGGCCGACGCCATGGCGGGGACCGAGACGGCCTGGAGAATGATCAGTGGGGCGACGTATTGCCCTAGGCTGCTGGCGAGGCCGCTGCCGCCACCGACATATTGGGTCCACAGTGTGTGGAACGGTACGTAGATGCCCACCGTCATCACCACCGGTGCGCCGATCCCGACGATCAGCTCGCCGTCGAGCAAGCTCGGCATGATGAAGCGCACTGTGAGCACCCACCATTGAGTGAGCATCGAGGGGTGTGGCCGCTCCGCGGTTGGGGGTGGCATCTCGAGGATCGGGATCTCGGCGGTGGCGCTCATCGCACGGTCCCCATTTCCAGGTGAATCGGCGCGCGGGCTGCGTCGGGGTCCGCTGTCATGGACAGGAATACGTCATCGAGCGACGGCCGGCGCAGCGCAATCTCGTCCAGCTCGATGTTTGCCGCATTGATCCGCGACACGGCTTCGAGGAGGATGCCGGTACCATCCGGGGCCGGCATCGTTATGCGGTCCGATTCGGGAGTAAGCATGGTCCGACTCTGCTCGGGCAACAGCGAACCCAGCGCCGTGGCGATGGCGTCCAGGTCCTTCAAATCCCGCGGCACTATTTCGCAGAAACTGGAGCCGGCGAGCTGCTTGAGTTCATTCGGGGTGCCTTCGGCGATGATCTTGCCGCGATCGATCAAGATGATCCGGTCACTAAGTGCATCCGCTTCCTCGAGATACTGCGTGGTCAACAGCGTGGCGATGCCCAACTTCTTGAATTTGCCCACCAGATCCCAAATGGCTTGCCGACTCCTGGGGTCCAGGCCGGTGGTGGGCTCGTCCAAGAAGGCCACCTCGGGTTGCACCATCAACCCGCAGGCGATGTCGACGCGGCGACGCATCCCGCCCGAGTACGTGCTCACCCGCCGCTTGGCGGCATGCATGAGGTCGAATTGCTCGAGCAGTAGCTTCGCCCGGTCCCGCGCCGCGGTCTTGGTCAGCCCGTAAAGCCGGCCGAACATCACCAAGTTCTGCTGACCGGAAAGCAGGTCATCCACCGCCACCTGCTGTCCGGTGAGCATGATCGAGCGGCGCACACCAGCCGGGTCGGAAACGACGTCGTGGCCGCAGACCATCGCGGAGCCGCCATCCGGCCGGCTCAACGTCGACAAGATGTCCACGATGGTCGTCTTGCCCGCGCCGTTCGGGCCAAGCAGCCCGATCACTTCACCGCGGTTTACCTCGAAACTCACGTCATCCAGAGCCACGACTCTGCCGAACTTCTTGCCAATCCCGCGAACTACCACGGCTTTATCGGTAGTCGGGTAACCGTTGCGCATTTGACTCTCCTCAGGTTCTTGCTTAGTCATGGTCGAGGCTCGACAGGTCCACCAGGGCGCCCTCTTCGCTTGCCCCGGACATTTCGCTCCGGTTGCGCTCCGCCTCGATGGCCTCCTCGACCAGCTCGGTCAGCGCGCTCGGGAAGGCCTGCTTCAGCGCTTCTACGGTTGCGACGGGGATCCGGCGGGTGTCGTACCACAAATCGAGATGCAGTGAACCGGCGGACCGGTACGCGCGAATTTCGAGGGGATGCCCCAGCCCGGGTGTTGTCTGACGCATCAGCGCCGCCGTATCGGAGTCGAACTGCGCCGGCGCGTCGGTGGCCGGCGGCTCGGGGATCACGCCCGCATAGCGGAAGTGGACGTCGGGTGTGCGCTGCGCACCCAGGACAAGCGCGGTCGGCGCGTACAGATGCCGCAATAACCCGTATCCAATCCCGTGGTGCGGAACGGATTTGACGGTGTGGTGGACCGCGTCTATCTGCGCAATCGCATCGGAGCCCGGTGTGTTCGCGCATGTCAGCAGGACCGGGTAATACGTCGTGAACGAGCCGACGGTTCGGCGCAGGTCGATGTCCGGTCGCAGCACCGAACGCCCCTCGCCTTCGAGCTCTATGGCGACCACACCATCACCGACCGTCTGGGCCATCGTTCGGCCCAGGGCGGCCAGGATGATCTCGTGAATCGACCGTCGTAACCTGCGCCGAGCGTCATCCAGCCCAATGGTCTCGTTGACGCTCAGTGCGCACGACATCATGCTCAGATCGTCGGCGCTGGGAGGTTCCGTGACCTCTGAGTTGGCTGAATTGTCATTGGCCAGCCACAAATTCGCCTTGCGTGCATTCTCGATCCAGTAGCCGCGGGTGCCCAGCGCCCCTGGATGCGTCGCGAGGGCGGCGCATCGCAGCGACCACTCACGCCAGCCGGTAGTGGTCGGCTCCAGCGTGATGTCCTCACCCGCCGTCCGTTGCCCGAACGCGGTGAGGATGTCGGCCCCGAGAATTTGGCGCGCTGCGTCGTCGGCGACCGTTTCGTGCAGGCCAAGACCCAGGAACTGCGGACCGCCGTGCGCGGCGGTGATATGCACCGCGGTCAGCGGCGCCATCGAGAAGTCCGAGACGTCAGAGACGTCGGGGCCTTCCCCCTGATCGGCCCCCGGATCCGCAAGGTGCTCGGCCAGGATTTTCCAGACCGCGTCCCGCTCCTCCGGGCTTCCGGAAGCCACAGCATCGGGAAGCGACCGGGTCAAGAGCCGGGTGAATTCCCCAGCTGGCGCGATGTGTTGCTCCCACACGCCGGCCTTTTCCACAAGTTGGAGGCGCAACGCGTCGTGGTGGTTGGCCAGCGCGGTCAGCACTTCCCGAACATCTTCGGTGCTCACCTTGGGGTCCAGTCGCAGGATCAGCGGGACGCGCCAGCGACCAGTATCGCGCAACCCCTTTTCGAGGAAGTACGCGATGTTCGGCGGAACGGCCGAATTAGCATCAGCCTCAGGGGGTTTCGCCAACCCTCTCGCCGCGAATGTGGCGTCGACGGCGGCGGTCAGCTGCGCCAAGGTCGGGTATTCGTACATGTCCTGCGGCGTGATCGAAAAACCCTCGTTGGAGGCGGCCATCGCTATGCCGATCGCGACCAGAGAATCGCCGCCGAGGTCAAAGAAATTGGCGTTTCGATCGACCGACTCGATACCCAGGCACTGCGCCCAGATGCGGTGCAACGCGACCTCGGTCAGTGACTGCCCGTTGCGCGCCACATCGACGCTGGAGGCAACTGCCCCAGAGCCGGCGGAACCGGCGCCGACCGATGAGAGGTTGCCCGCGGCGGGAATGTTCGTCCAGACGGTGGGCTTGGGATCGACCCAATGCCGTTGGCGCTCGAACGGATAACCGGGCAACGACTCGAGGCGGGGCCGTTCCGAGTGCCGCGGCGACCAGTCGATCTCGACTCCGGCCGACCAGAGTTCGCCGAGCGCGCGCAGAAAGACGTCGCGGTCATCAGCGCTTTGCACGGGGTGTCGCATGAGCCGCACGGCACGGTGCCCGGCTGACCACTTGGGCTGTCGTAGGGCCGAACCGGTCAGGGTTCCCCCGGGACCGACCTCGAGCAGGACTCTGCCCGGATCGCTCAGCACCACATCGAGTTCGTCGGAGAACCTGATCGTGGAACTGATTTGGCGGGCCCAGGTGGCGGGATCGGTTGCCTGCTCGGCCGACAGCCAGGTTCCGGTGAGGTTGCTGAGCAGCGGCGTTTGAGGAGCGCGTAGTTCCTGACGCGACATGAACTCTTCGAATTCGCCCAGCATGGGATCCATCGAGCTGGAGTGAAACGCATGGGTCGCGCGCACGCGTCGAACGGGTATCCCATCCTCGGTAAGTTGTTGCGTGAAGGCGCGAATCTGGTCCTGCGGCCCGGCGACAACGCAGCTAGCCGGATCGTTCACCGCGGACAGCTCCACTCCCTTGAAGCGGTCGTCGGCGAGTTGCGTGGCGATGTCATCGGGGCCGGCCGACACCGCGACCATGGCCCCCGGCGCCGATTCGTGCATCAGTCGGGCACGCAGGGAAATCGTCTTGATCGCCGTCTCGAGGTCGAAAATCCCGGCCAGCGTGGCCGCAATGTATTCGCCGGTGCTGTATCCGATGTACGCACTGGCGCGCACGCCATAGCTTTCGACCAACTTCGCGAGCGCGTATTCGACCGAGAACAACGCCGGCTGGGAACGGTCTATGCGATCCAAATCCGTTGCGTTCCCACCGAATATGTCGGCATGTAGATCGCTGCCCATCTCGGCGCGGAATCCCTTGGCGCAGGCGTCGAAGTGCTCGGCGAAAACGGGCTCGGTGTCATAAAGCCCCTTCGCCATTCCGACGTGCTGAGCGCCCTGCCCGGGAAACAGGAAGATGACGCGGTCCGAGGCCCCCGAGGTCCCCGCGGATTCGTTGCTGTCCGTTGCGGATTCGCCAACGAAGACACTGTCGTGGTCGTCCGCCCTCAGCAAGGTGAGCGCATGCTCCCTGTCGTGGACGACAGCGGCCATCGTGAGATTTTGCTTGCGGCGTCCGGCAAGAGTGAAGGCGACGTCGGAAAGATCCAGCTCGTCTCCGTTGTCCAGCGCGGTGGCCAGCGCGGTCCGCGCCTCGGCCAGCGCCTTTTTCGTCTTTGCTGACAGCAGGAGCACCTGGGGGCCGGCCGGCTCGGCGTGAGCCGGCACCTCCGGTGCTTCCTCAACGACGACGTGGGCATTCGTACCTCCCACGCCGAACGAGCTCACTCCGGCCCGACGAACCCCGTCCCACTCCCATGGGCCGTACTCGCTTTGCACGACGAACGGACTTTGCTCCAGACGCAGCTCCGGGTTCGGGCTGGTGAAGTGCAACGTCGCGGGAATCGCTTTGTTCTTCAGGCAGAGAATCGTCTTGATCAGAGCCGCGACGCCGGCGGCGACTTCCAGGTGTCCGATGTTCGACTTGACCGAACCCAACACACAAGGAGCGGCACGGGTCGCGTCGGAAACCCCGAATGCGGTTCGGAGTCCTTGGATTTCGATGGGGTCGCCGAGTGGGGTGCCGGTTCCGTGGCACTCGACGTAGCTCACCGTCGACGAATCGATGCCCGCCACCGCATGCGCCTCGGCGATGCAATCGGCCTGAGCGGCCGGATTGGGCGCCGCGTAGCCCATTTTCATGTTTCCGTCATTGTTGACCGCCGACCCGCGGATGACGGCGTGAATCCGATCACCGGCGTCGACGGCGGCTTGCAACGGCTTAAGGGCCACCATCGCGACGCCGCTACCGAATACCGTGCCGTCGGATCGCACGTCGAAGGGCCGACAATGGCCGACCGCCGACACCATCGATCCCGGTGAATTCCAGTAGCCGACACGGTGGGGGATAGCCAGCGAGGACGCACCGGCCAGCGCCAGGTCGCACTCGCCGCTGAGCAGGCTCAGGCAGGCCAGGTGGATCGCAACCAGCGACGACGAGCACGCCGTCTGAACCGCGATACTCGGGCCGCGGAGGTTGAACTGGTGCGACACCCGCGTTGCCAGAAAGTCCTTGTCGTTCTGCAGGAACAGGCTGAACTGGTCGAAATTGAGTCCCTCGCCCAAGGTGGTGTTCGGGTCGCGGTGTGAGAGCAGGTTGTGGAGCAGATAGCCACTGGGGGAGCTCGTTCCGTATACCCCGATCGAGCCGTCGAACTTGTCGGGGTCACATCCCGCATCCTCCAGCGCATGCCACGCGCACTGAATGAACATCCGGTGTTGTGGATCCAGCACCCGTGCGACCTGCGGCGGCATCCCGAAGTAGTCGGCGTCGAACTCGTCGATCCCGTCGACGAGCGGTGCGCGGCGCACATACTGCGGATCAGCCAGCGTCTTCTCGCTGACCCCGTTGTCGCGAAGCTCCTGTTCCGACAAGGTGGTGATCGACTCCACACCGCGCCGCAAATTGTCCCAGAATGCCGACACGGAGTTGGCGCCGGGGAATCGGCCGGCCATGCCGACAACCGCGATCGCGTTGTCAGGCAACGAATTTGAGCTCACATTCACGTGGGTTGTCCTGCTTTCCGCCGCCTCGCGGCTCCGTGTCGCGCCGCCGCGCGCTGCTGGGCGCGGTCGCGGACGTTGTCAAGTTGCCCGAGCGGCTGCTCGTTGTCGTTCAGGCCGAGTTGTTGCAGCAGGTCGCCGGCGAGAACTTGCGCCGACGCGCCCTGCAAGAGCAGCGCCACCGCCGGCTCCACGCCGAAGTCCGCGCGGGCGGTGTTGCGGATCCGCACCGCCATCAGTGAGTCCATCCCCAGCTCAGTCAATGGCATGGTCGGGTCGACTGCCGATTGGTCGGCGTAGCCCATGATGGCTGCGATGCGCAGACACACCCGCTCCGTCACGACGCTCGCGGCCTCAGCGGGTTCGAGTCCGGCAAGCGCGTCGAGACCGGGCCAGTCGCCGGCGTCGCCCGCACTGTCGAGCTCCTCGATTACCTCTTTGAAGTAGCCGATGCTGTGGATCTCGGGGAATGCGAGCAGCGCGCGGTCGGGACGCAGCCGTGCGACGCCGGTGTGGTAGCGGTCGGTGGCCAGCAGCGCCTCCAGCGCCTCCATCCCTTCGGCCGGCGTGATCGGATCGAGAACCCCGACGTTCAACGAGCGGGCGATGCCCACCTCCGACCACTGCCCCCAGTTGATCACCGCGGCCGGCAGGCCGGCCGCCCTGCGCCACGTGACCAGGGCATCGAGCCACGCGCTCGCGCATGCGTACGCGGTCTGCCCTGGGAAGCCCAGCAGCGACGCGACGGAGGAGAACCCCAGCCACCAGTCCAGCTCACGGGTGAGGCTCGCGTGGTGCAACCGCAGCGCTCCGGCGGCCTTGGGAGCCCACACCCGCTCCAGACTTTCCTTGGTCATGTTGAACAGCAGGCTGTCGTCGAGCACCGCGGCAGCGTGCACGATGCCGCGCAACTCACCGCCGCCTTCCTCGGCCGCCTCGACGAGGCTTTCCGCTATGCCCGGGGATGCCACATCACCGCGAACGATCGCGACCTCGGCCCTGGCCTGCAGTTCGGCCAAAGCCATCAGCTGCTCGTCTGAGGGCTCGCTGCGGCCGTTGAGCACGACGCGGCCGGCGCCGCTGTCGACCAGCCATCGGGCGACCACCAAGCCGAGGCCGCCCAGGCCCCCGGTGACGATGTACGAAGCCCCGGGGCGGACGACCGCGGCCTGCTTCGGTGCGCCCAGTGTGGCGCGCGACAGCCGCTCGACGGTGCGGCGTGCGCCGCGCCAGGCGATCACGTCGTCGATACCCGGCGACTGCAGTTCGGCGTTCAGCGCGGCGAACCCGTCGTCGGCCACGCCGTTGGGATCCAGATCGACGAGCGCCGTGTGCAGCTCTGGATTCTCGTAGGTGAGCACGCGCACCAAGCCCCGCAGCGCGGCCACCGCGGGGGATCCCGGCTCGGTCTCGCCGACCGCGAGTCCGCCGCGGCTGACCAGCCACAGCCGCGGAGACCGGCCGTGCCAGCCTCCGATGATCGCGCGAATGGCCGCCGTGATCGACCAGACCGTGTCGCGGGCCCGCGTCATGCCGTCGTCCAGCCCGGTGCCGGCCCCGAGGAAAACCACCACACCGGCGGGCGGGCGCTCGGCATCCCCGGCGGTTTCCGCGAAGGCGGCGAGCACGCCGGGTTCGTGTTCGAGGTTGGCTGCGTTCACGCGCCGCGCCGGTGACCGCCACTGGGCGGCGAACTCGTCGGCCGCCTGCTTGGCGTCGGCCTCGGCGAGCACGAGCCAGCTTCCCGGGGCCGCACCCTCGGCGGCAGAGCCTGCCTCGGCCGGGAGCGGGCTTTCCACCCAGGTGGTGTCGAAGATCTTCTGGGACAGCGGCAGCGGCACCGACCGCTGCTCGACGCGCCGCAGGTAGATGCCGTCGATTTCGGCGGTCACATTCCCCGCGTCGTCCGTCAACACGATCCTGCCGAGCTTCCCGGCTCCGCCCTGGTCGAAACTGGCCAACTGGGCACGGCACCTGGCGTGGCGACCGACGTTGCCGAACAGCCGGATTGTCTCGAACGACAGCGGCAGGTAGGTGCCCGATTCGGTGACCGCGTCGTCGGGCATCGCCACGCCCAAGCTTTGTAGGGCCGCGTCCAGCATGACCGGGTGGATTCGGTACCCGGAATGCTTGGGAGCCTCGTCGGGAACGGCGATCTCGGTTTCCGCGGTGCCATCGGCCAGGCGCGCGATTGAAGTCAACGCCGCGAAGGCGGGCCCGTGGTGTTGTCCGGTCTGGCGCAGCAGGCCGTAGAAATCACCCGGCGCGATGCTGGTCTGGGTGGTCTCGCCCTGGCGAGTCGGCGCTGGGTGCCGATCGGCAGCGGCGTCGGACGGCGACGCTTCCACCTTGGCGGTGGCGTGCCGGACCCAGCCGCCGGTCGCGGACCGGGAATGGACCTCGACCCGTGTCTTGTCGTCGGCGCCGCGAGTCAACTGGGTCGTTATCTGGGTGTTGCTGTCGAGGGGAAGCATCTGCTCGACCTCGAGCTGGCGAACCACTATGCCGTCAAGGGGCAAACCGAGCGCTTCGCTGCTGGCGGCCAGGGCGATCTCGACAAACCCGGCGGCCGGCATGATGGGCTGGTTATGCACCTTGTGGTCGGCCAACCAGGGGTGCGCCGCGGTTCCCACATTTGCCTGCCACACGTGGTCGCGACCCGACGGCATCTCGATGTGCGTGCCCAGCAGCGGGTGTGTGTCAGGCGAGTGCCACACGGGCGATTCATCCGGGGCCCAGAATCGCTCATGGTGCCACGGTGTGGTTGGGAGGTTGGCAAGCCGGCCATTGGTGGCGGCTGACATCCCCACCGCGGCGAGTTGGGTGTGGAAGAACACGGTCTGGTCTGCGTCCCTGGTCATCGCCGATGTGATGAGGTGGCTGGCTGTCTGGCCCAGGGTGTCGGTGATCGCGTAGGTCAGCACGGGGTGCGGGCTGATCTCGATGAAGCTGCGGTGGCCGACGCCGGCGGCGGCGATGGCCTGATGAAACCGCACCGGGTTGCGCAGGTTGGCCGCCCAGTAGTCGGCGTCCAACATCGGCTGGGGGTCTTCGCTGGTGGTGGAGATCATCGGAATCGTCGGCCGCTTAGGCGCCAAATCGGCCAACGCCGACCGCAGCTCCGGCAGCACCGGGTCGATGATCGGGTGATGGGAGGCGACGTCGACGTCGATGCGCCGCGCCAACCGGTTGTCCGCGGCCACCGCCTCGATCACAGCGTCCACCGACTCCGGTGGGCCGGCGATCACCGATTGGCTCGGTGCGGCATAAACCGCCAGCGTCACTTGCGGATAATCGGCGATCAAAGCCTCGGCGGCGTCGGCGTCGAGCTCCAACAGCGCCATCGCGCCCTGACCGGCCAGCCGCGCCATCAACCGCGACCGGGTGGCGATCACCTTCAACCCCTCGGCCGGCGTCAGCGCCCCGGCCACGACCGCAGCCGGCACCTCTCCCATCGAATGCCCGATCACCGCATCCGGTGTTACCCCGTGGGACCGCCACATCGCCGTGAGCGCCAACTGCAGGCCCACCAACACCGGCTGGATGCGGTCGATGCCGACCACCTCTTCACCGCTGGAGATCACCTGCTGCAGCGAAAAGCCAGTCTGCGCAACGAAGTCCGGCTCCAGCTCGGCGATCGCGGTGGCGAACGCCGGCTCATCGGCCAACAACTGGCGGCCCATCCCGGCCCACTGCGATCCCTGCCCCGAGTACACGAACACGGTGCCCGCGCCGCGCGAACCCGGATGGCAACCCACTACGCCGGGTGCGGGCCGTCCGGCCGCCAGTGCCTGCAACCCCGCCACCGCCTGCGTGCGATCGCGCGCGACCACCGCGCCGACTTGGCGATAATTGGCCCGGTGATGCTTCAGCGTGTGCGCCACATCGGCCAGCGGCACCGCCGCGCCGGGGCCCCGCATCCATTCGGCCAACGCCGCGGCCGTCGAAGCGACCCGCTGTGGCGTCTTGCCTGACACCACCAGCGTTGTCACCGCCGAGTTGGGCCGTTCCTGCGGTGCCTTAGGTGCCTTAGGCGCATGAGCCGACTGTGGAGCCTGCTCGATCACCGCGTGCGCGTTGGTGCCGGTGAACCCGAACGACGACACCGCGGCTCGCCGCACGCCGCTGCCACCTGGCCATTGGCTGTTCTCGGTCGGGACGAAGAGCCGGGTCGACGACGCGTCGATCGCAGGGTTCCAGCGAGTGAAATGCAGATTCGGTGGCACCTGGCCGTGTCCCACCGAAAGCACCGCCTTGATGAAGCCGGTGATGCCGGCGGCTGCCTCCAGATGACCGATGTTGGTCTTCACCGAACCCAGCGCGCACGCGCCATCGCCGCGGCCGTAGGTGGTCGACAACGCCTCAAACTCAATCGGATCCCCCAACGGCGTTCCGGTGCCGTGCGTCTCGACATAGTTCACGCTGTCAGCGGTGACATCCGCCATGCGCAGCGCCGCGGTGATCACTTCCCGCTGCGCCAACGCGTTGGGGGCGGTCATGCCGTTGGACCGGCCGTCTTGGTTGATCGCCGAACCGCGGACCACCGCGAGCACCCGGTCGCCGTCGCGGACCGCGTCCGCCAGCCGCTTGAGCACCACCACACCGCAGCCGTCGCCGCGCACGTACCCGTCCGCGCCGGCATCGAAGCTCTTGCACCGACCCGTCGGCGAGAGCGCGGCCCACTTGGACATCGCGATGCTGGTGGCCGGCAACAAGTTGAGCTGCACGCCGCCCGCCAGCGCCAGGTTGCTCTCCCTCAGCCGCAGGCTCTGACACGCCAGGTGGACCGCCACCAGCGACGACGAGCACGCGGTGTCCACGGCCACCGCGGGGCCGCGCAGCCCCAGCAGATACGACATCCGCCCCGCCGCCGCTGAGTGCGGCATTCCGGTGGCCAGGTAGGCGTCGATCTCCTTTCGGCTGTCGTTGCTCATGGTGTAGTCCCACAGCATCAACCCGATCATCACGGCGGTCTGGGTCCCGTTGAGGGAATCGGGCGGAATGCCGGCGTGCTCGAGCGCTTCGCAGGCAACCTCGAGCAGTATCCGATGCTGCGGATCCATCGCAATGGCCTCGCGGGGCGTGATGCCGAAGAAGTCGGCGTCGAAACCAGCCGGGTCGGCGACGAAACCACCCCACTTCGTCGTCATCCGCCCGGGCGTCGTCGGATCGGGGTCGTAGAGCGCGTCCGCGTCCCACCGATTCGCCGGCACCTTGCCGATCGCGTCCCGGCCGTCGACCAACAACTGCCAGAAATCCTCCGGCCCGAAGACATCCCCCGGTAACCGACAACCGATCCCGACCACCGCCACCGGCTCCGCAATGTCGGTGGGGAAAGGAGTCCCCGCACGGACGAGCTCGCGCGCAAGGGCGGCCCGTGCGTTCGGCGACAGTTGGGCCGCGCGTTCGGCCAGGTTTGTCACGAGTCGGCGCTTTCCGCTGCCACTTGCAGCTCGCTGGCGTCGACCAGATCGGAGAGCAATTCCATTTCCTCGTCGGACAGTTCCGGTTCGGCGTCGGCGGCCTTTGGCGCGTCACCCGGTTGCGCGAAGTCCATCCGTTCATACAGTGCACCCGCGAGATCGGTGATTGTCGGGTATGCCCACACCAGCGTGACCGGCAACGTCATGCCCAGGCTGGTCTCCAGCCTGTTGCGCAATTCGAGGGCCATCAGCGAGTCCAGACCAAGCGTCTCCATCGCCTGGTCGTGGTCGATCGGTTCGGTCGAGCGCAGCACCCCGCGAATCTCGTCGGCGATTGCCGATGCGATGCGGCCCGGGCGTTCGGACGGTGCGAGAGCGTCCAATTCCGCCCGGATCTGGCCGCCGCCGCTGCGCCGATCCCCGCTTCTCAGGGTTGTCGAGTCCTGCAGTTTCGCGAACAGCGACGATCCGGCGACGGCAGGGAACGATTGGAACCACTGCCGGGCGTCGAGGGGGAACACACCGACGCGTGCCCGATCGGCGCTGAGCACCGTCCGCAGCGCCTCCAGCCCTTGCTCGGGCGCGAGCATTGCGACGCCCAGATCGGCCAGGAACTGGGCACGGCCGACCTCGGCCCATGGGCCCCAGCTGATCCCGACGGCCGGCAGCCCAAGGGAGCGCCGGTGGGCGACCAGGCCGTCGAGCCACGAGTTCGCGGACGCGTACGACCCCTGGCCGGCCGAGCCGAGGAACGAAGCGATCGAGGAAAACACCACCCACCAATCGACGTTCAGGTGGGCGGTGGCTTGATGCAGCCGCCAGGCGCCCTCGACCTTCGGAGCGAATACCGTGTTCGCGGCGGACTCTGACAGGTTCAGCACGATCTCGTCGGCCAGCACCATGGCACTGTGCATGACTCCGGCCACCCGGAAACCGGCCTTTTCGACCGCTTCGACCATGCGACCGGCGGTGTCGGGATCCGTGATGTCCCCGGTGACCACCTCGACGCGGTGACCCGCGGCGTTCATGTCCGCGATTGCCGTCCGGACCTCGTCGTTGGGCGCCGAACGCCCGTTGAGGACGACCATTCCCGCGCCCTGCTCCACCAGCCATTGCGCGATCAAGAAACCGAGACCGCCCATGCCGCCCACGATCAGGTAGCCGCCGTCCTCGCACGCCAGCGGTGGCCGCGAGGCGACCGCATCGACGTTGCCGCCGGCCGGTGTCGTGATGACGATCTTGCCGGTGTGCTTGCCGGACGCCATGGTCCGGAATCCGTCGAATGCGTTATCGATGCCGTACTCGGTGACCGGGGGCACCTGCAGGTCGCCCGCGGACACATGCGCGAGAATTTCCTGGAGCATGCGGCGATTCCGTGCCGGCTGCACCCGCAGATTCAGGTCGAGGTCCACGACGGTGAACGAGGCGCTCCTGGCCAGCGCGGCCAACCCCAGGTTGGCGTTGGCGTAGATGTCCTTCTTGCCGATTTCGACAAACCGGCCACCCGGGGCAAGAATGCGCACCCCGCGCTGAATCGCTTCGCCGGGCAGCGAATTGAGGATCAGGTCCACACCGAGGCCGTCGGTGACTTCGAGGATTTCGTCGGCGAAGTCCACGGTTCTCGAGTCGCCGATGTACTCCACGCCAAGCCCGGCCAGCATTTCGCGCTTGTCATCGGTGCCGGCCGTGGTGAAGATGCGGGCGCCGATCCACTTGGCGATCGAAATCGCCGCCAGTCCCACACCGCCGGTGGCCGAATGGATGAGCACGCGTTCGCCGGGGGCCAGGCGCCCCACCACGCACAGTGCCTCCCAGGCGGTCAGATAGGCGATACCGAACGCGGCCGCCTCGCCGTCGGACAGCTCGTCGGAGATGGGCACCACCAGGTCGGCGAGGGTCGTCACGTGCGAGCCGAAGGTGCCGGGACCGAAGGCGATGACGCGCTGCCCGACCTGCACGGAATCGACGTCGTCGCCGACGGCTGTCACGCGACCGACGCACTCGCCACCGATCACCGGGGGACCGTCGGTCCCCGGGTAGATTCCCATGGCCTTGAGCACGTCGGCGAAGTTGAGTCCGGCGGCCGCGATGCGTACCTCGACCTGCCCCGCCGAGGGGCGAATCCGCTTCACCTCGTGCACGGTGAGCGAGTCCAGCCGTCCGGGCTGGTCGATCTGCAGTCGTACGGCGCCTTGAGCATCGAGGCCGTCGAGGTTCACGACCGTGGGCCGGGTTTCGGGGGCCAGCTCACCGGTCGCCGTGGTGGGCGCCGGCACCAGCCTGTTCACATATCGTTGTTCCTCGCGCAGGGCGACCTCGTCGTCGCCGGAACCGGCGAGCAGTTCCTTGGTGAGGGCGGCGAGGGAGTCGGTGCCGTCCGGGTCGATGTCGACGATCGTGGCCTTCAGTTCCGGAGTCTCGAATGCGAGCACCCGCGTGATTCCCCGAAGCTCGGTCTGCGCCAACGTAACTCCGGCACCGGGATCGAGTTGCTGCGCGCCGCGAGTGACGATCCACAGCCGTGGGCTGTTCCGGGCGCCCATGCGCGACACGGTCTGGACGATGTCGGCGATGAGCAACGTCCGTTCCCGCGGCAGGTCCACCTGCGCCTGATCCGGCTGGGCGTCGTCGACGGTCCGGGACGGACAGACGACAACGATGCCGTCCCACTCGACATCGCTTCGGCTGATCGCCTCCCGGAGCGCCTCTCTGTCGTTCCAGGACACCAGCTCGGCGTTGGAGATCTGCTGACGAAGCGATGACTGCAGCCCCGGCAGCAGCGGGTCGCCGGTGGCAGCGTCACCAACCGGATCACCAACCAGGAGCAGGCTTTCGACGGTGTTGCCCCCCTCCTCGCCGGATACCGGCTCGAGGGATACCGGCTCCCATTCCAATGCGAACAATCGACTGGCGAGTTCCGTTGCGCCGGAGCGTGATCCGACCGCCGCCATCTCGACTTCGTCGACTTTCAACAGCACTCGGCCACCCGCGTCGGTCAGGACGACGTGGCCGGTGACTTGATTGTCGGTCACCGTGAGTGAACCCACCGCGCAGACACCGTCGGTGATGTCGCCGTATACGTGGACGCCGCCGAAACGAACCGGAAGCACGATCTGCTGCTCGGTCTGTCCTTCGGCCAGTTCGGTCGCCAGCTTGGTGGCACCCAGCGTCTGCAACGCGATGTCCAGCATCACCGGGTGCATCTGGAACTTGCGGGCACCCGCCTTTGCGGTCGCGGGCAGCTTCACTTCGGCGCGGGCCGCACCAGACTCCGTGACGGCGAGCCCGACGATTCCGCGGAATGCCTCCCCGTGTTGTTGGCCGCTGGCGCGCAGCCGCTGATACAGCTCCTCGGCGGTGACTTCGGCCACGACGTCCTCAGCCGCCGGCGGCGCCACCTCGTGATCCGACGAGTCTTCGCGCGCAACCGTGGCGGTGGCGTGCTTGATCCATCCGGAAGACCCAGTGCGGGTACGCATTTCGACTCGGCAAAGGTTCTCGTCGCCGGTGAGCGTGGTGACAAAAACGGTGCCGGGGGCCACGTGCATCACCTGGTGAAGGCTGACGTCCTGGAGCATCCAGGGACGATCTTCGGCGCCTTCCGCTGAGGCATCAGCGGCCGCTGAGGCCGGGAATGCTTCCGTCGCTGCCGCCAGTGCCGCCTCGGCGTAGGCAGCCCCGGGCAGCACGCAGAGCTCGTCGATGACGTGGTCCCCGAGCCACAGCAAATCTGGACCGAGCTCGCTTTCCCATACTCGGGTGCCATTGGTGGGGTCGGTGATACCGATCCCAAGCAACGGGTGGGTGTGCGCGCTATGAGTCGCGGACGCCGTCATGTCGACCCAGTGGCGACCGTGGTGCCAGGGCGTGGTGGGCAGCACCGCGTGTGGCTGATGGTGATGGGCGGTGCGTGGTGGTTGGTTGGTGTGTGCGGCGTTCAGGTTGGTGTGAAAGGTGAGGGTGTCGTCCTTGTCGCGCCGCAGCGAGCCGACGCTGTGATGGTGCTGCTCGGCCAGGGTTTCGCCGATGGCCTGGGTCAACAACGGGTGGGCGCTGATTTCGATGAAGGTGTGATGTTCGGCGCCGGCGGCCTCGATGGCCTGCCGGAAGCGCACCGGGTTGCGCATGTTGGTGGCCCAGTGCTCGGCGTCGAACACCGGAGTGGTGTCCAGGTCCTCGTAGGTGGTGGAGATGATCGGAATGGTCGGTGTCTGCGGCGTGAGATCGGCCAACTCCGAACGCATCTGGGGCTGCAGCGGATCCATGGCCGGATTGTGCGGGGCCACTTCGATGTTGACCCGGTTGGCGAAGCGGTCCTGCGCCCGCACCGTTTCGATGAGGGCGTCGATCTGCTCCGTCGGTCCGGCGATCACGGTTTGCCGCGGCGAGTTGTAGATGCCCAGCGTCACTTGTGGGTAGTCGGCGATCAGCGCGTCGGTCTCGGTGGTGTCGAGCTCGAGCAGTGCCATTGCGCCCTTCCCGGACAGCGGCGCCATCAGCCGCGACCGGGTGGCGGTGATGCGGAACCCTTGGGCCGGGGTTATCGCCCCGGCGACCACCGCCGCGGCCACTTCGCCCATGGAGTGCCCGATCACCAGGTCGGGTTGCACCCCGTAGGAGCGCCATAGCGCGGTCAGCGCCAGCTGCATCCCGATGATTCCCAGCTGGATTTGCTCGATGCCTTCCAGCTCTTTGCCCTCGGCGATCACATCGCGCAGCGAGAATCCGGCCTGCGCCACGAAGTCCGGCTCGAGTTCGGCGACGGCCTCGGCGAACGCGGGCTCATCGGCCAGCAGCTGGCGTCCCATCCCGGCCCACTGCGAGCCTCGACCGGAGTACACGAAAACCGTGCCCGGCCCGCACCGGCCGTCATGGCAGCCCACGACCCCGGCGCCGGGCTCGTCGGCCGCCAGCGCCCGCAAGCCCTCCACCGCGCGCTGGCGGTCACGGGCAGCCACCGTCCCGAACTTGGCGTAGTGGGTCCGGTGGTGATTGAGCGTGTGTGCCACCTCGGCCAGCGGCACCTCGGCGCCGGGGCCCTCCATCCAGTCGGCGAGCGCAGCCGCCGTCGCGGCCACCCGCTGCGGGGTCTTACCCGACACCACCAGCGTCGAAACCGCGGGAGCCGGCTGCGCCGCAGGCGACGGGACCTGGTCCGGAGCCTGCTCGATCACGATGTGCGAATTCGTCCCGCTGATGCCGAACGACGAGACCCCCGCGCGGCGCGGCCGACCGGTGTCCGGCCATTCCATGCCCTCCGACGCGACCTTCAGCCGGCGGGCGGCCTCACTGGCGCGCGGCGTGAACTCGTTGAAGTTGAGGTGCTTTGGAATGTAACCGTTGCGGATGGACAGCACCGTCTTGATGAACCCCGCGATACCCGATGCCACTTCCAGGTGGCCGAGATTGGTCTTCACCGAGCCGATCACCAGCGGCGCGGAGCTCTCGCGATCGCTGAAAACCTTGGCCAGCGAGTCGAGTTCGATCGGGTCGCCCAGCGGGGTACCCGTTCCGTGGGTCTCGACGTAGTCGATTTCGGCGGCCGTCAAGTTCGCCGACGCCAACGTCGTGCGCAGCACCGCCTGTTGCGCCGGCCCGTTCGGAACCGTCACTCCGCTGCTGGCGCCGTCCTGGTTGACTCCCGAACCGCGTATCACGGCCAGGACGCGGTCACCGTCGCGCTGCGCGTCTTCCAACCGCTTGAGAACTATTGCGCCGCAGCCTTCCCCGCGCACGTAGCCATCGGCGGCCGCATCGAAGGTTTTGCATCGTCCGTCCGTCGCCAGCATCCCCCACCGTGAGAATGCGATGCTGGGTCCCGGGCTGAGCAGCACCTGGGTCCCACCGACCACCGCCGCGTCGCTCTCCCGCCGGCGCAGGCTCTGACAAGCCAGGTGTGCCGCGACCAATGACGACGAGCACGCGGTGTCGATGGCCACTGAGGGCCCCCGAGCCCCAAGCAGATAGGACAAGCGCCCGGCGCCGAAGCTCGCCAAGGTTCCGCTGGCCATGTAGGGGTCGAGATCCTCCAGCCGTAGCCCGCTCGACAGCGCGAGCAGGTAGTCGTAGCCGCTGATGCCGACGAACACCGAGGTCTGGGTCTCCCGGATGGTGTGCGGCGGAATACCCGCATCCTCCAACGCTTCCCAGGCGACCTCGATGAACAACCGCTGTTGCGGGTCCATCCCGGCTGCCTCGCGTGGGGAGATCGAGAAGAACTCGGCATCGAACTCATCCGGCCGCCAAGAAGTGATGAAGCCGCCTTCGCGGTTGCAGATCGTCCCGGGCACGTTGTGGTCGTCGCTGAAAAGCGCCTCGGCATCCCACCGTTCCTCGGGAACCGGCACGATGCCGTTTGCGCCGGCGCACAAGAAATCCCAGTACTGATCCGGGCTGTTCACCCCGCCCGGGAAGCGGCAACCCATCCCGATCACCGCGATCGGCTCGTTGCTGGACTTTTCGGCGATCTCTAGGCGCGCGCTGAGTTCATCGATCTTGCTGAGCGCCTCGGTGATGATCGTCCGGCGGTCCGGCGTGGAAGTCGTCATGGTATGTGTCTCATTCTTTCGGCTAACACTTGTAGTAGTTCGGCCTCGTCAAGCTCGTCGTGGACGTCAGCCGGCGGCTGGTCGTCCGGTTCGATGAGCTCCGGAAGCACGGTGGCGAGATAGTCCGTGAGGCTGTACACGGTCGGGTAGTCGAAGACGGCAGACGTCGGCAGCACCTCGCCGAGGCTGTCCGACAACGCCCGCTGAAGCCCGACGCTCATCAGTGAGTCCATGCCGAGTTGGAAGAAGCCGGTCGAGGGATCGAGCGACTCGGTGGGCGGCAGGCCCATCGCCGCGGCGGCCAGCGCGGCGATCTTGTCGCGCAACATGTCATGGCGGCGTTCCGGCTGGCACTTTTGCAGGGCCTTGCGGAACTCGCTTTCCGGCATTCTCATTTCCCCTGGAGCTGGCAGTAGGTCATCGACGATGCGCAACGATCCGCGGGTCCGGTAGGCGGCCGCCAAGAGTGGCCAATCCGCGGCGACCACAACCGAATGCACTCCCGCGGCCGAACTCATCACGAGCGGAAGCGCGCTGATTGCCACCTCATCAGGCATGGGTTGCAGTCCGGATTCGATGCTGACCTGACTGTCTTGTTCAACATCGGCCAGCGATTTCCACAACCCCCAGTTGACGGTGGTGGCCGGCAGCCCCATGACGTGCCGGGTGTACGCCAGGGCATCCAGGTAGCCGCTGGTCGCGGTGTAGTGCGCCAGCCAGCGTGAACCGATCAGACCCGAGATCGAGGAGAACAAGACGAAGTGGCGCACAGGGTTTTTCAGCGACAACCCGTGCAACAACACGGCGGCGTCCACCTTGGGCGCGAACATAGCCCGCAGGTCGTCGTCGGTCATGTCGCTGAGCAACACCGGACCGCCGGCGAAAGCCGCCAAATAGATTCCCTCCAGCGGCGGCAGGTCTGCGCCGAACCGGTCGAATAGGGCGCTCATTGCGGCTGTGTCGGTGGCGTCGGCGGCCACCTGGACGAGGTTGACGCCGTCCAGGCTCTGCGCCAGCGCCGTGAGGCGCTCACCGGGATTGCGCGACACCGCAACGATCGTTTTGGCGCCCATCGCGGCGAGCTGGCGGATCAAATGCGGACCGATATTGCCGGTAGCGCCGATGACCAGCTGGCTGGCGTCCTGGTTGGCGTCGAAGCCCAGGCGCACTGGCGATTCGGCAGGTAAAGCTCGCTTTTGCAGCCGGGGCACGTGGCGTACACCCCGCCGGTAGACGACTTGGTCCTCTCCGTCCGTGGCGGAGGCCTCGCCCAGCACGTGCTGCACCGCCAGCTCGGCGGGCAGCGAGACGTCGAGATCGACGAGCGCGCCCCAGATTTCTGGATGCTCCAGCGCCAGCGTGCGTCCCAGGCCCCACGACACCCCATGGGCTGGGTTGGCTCGATCCCCTTCGGAGATGGGCTGAGCATTGCGGGTCATGATGAACAACTTCGGCGGCAAGCTGATCGCAGCCATCGCCGCGGCAAGTTTTCGCAGCTGATGGAACTGCTGGTAGGCCACCCCGGCATCGACGGGTTGGTTGGCCACGGGCGGCGCGTACAGCACGTTGTCGACACCGCTCAGCGCCTTGCGCAGCGCGCCCGAATCCTCATCCTCGGCGAGCATCGCCAGCGCGAGAACGTCCACCTGAGACTCCGTGCCGGCGGCTGACGTCAGTTGGGAGGCCAGTTGGGCGGCCAGTTCGGCGGACAGGTCGTCATCCGCCACTACGAGCCATCCGCCGCTGCTTGAGGTGCCGACGCCCGGCAACGGTCTGACGGGCCAAGCCAATTGGCAGCACCATTCATCGAGCACGCCGCCGCTGTTTCCCGAATTTTCCGGTGCCCCGAGAATGTTGACCGCAACCCCATTGCGGTGAAGTCCCGACGGCAGCAGCGCTTTTGCGCCCTGAGCACTATTGGCCCTATCGGTGAGCCAGTGACGGGTGTGCTGCCACGGGGTGGTGGGGAGCTGGGGGTGTGGTTCCGGGGGGTGCGGGGTTTGGGGCGGGCGGCGGGTGTGGGCGGTGTTGAGGTTGGTGTGGAAGGTCATGGTGTCGTCGGCGTCGCGTTGCAGGCTTCCGACGGCGATGTACTGGCTTCCGGGCTGGGCGCTGGCCAGGGTTTCAATGATGGCCTGGGGCAGCAGTGGGTGCGCGCTGATTTCGATAAAGGTGTGGTAGTGGGACGCGGCGGCAGCGGCGATGGCCTGCTGGAAGCGCACCGGGTTACGCATGTTGGTGGCCCAGTATTCGGCATCGAATGTGGGCAGGGTGTCGATGTCGTCGTATGCGGTGGAGAAGACCGGAATCGTCGGCGTCCGCGGGGTGAGATCGGCCAGTTCCGAACGCATCGCGGGCTGCAGCGCATCCATCGCCGGATTGTGTGGCGCCACTTCGATGTTGACCCGGTTGGCGAAACGATTTTGGCCACGCACCCGGTCGATCAACTCGTCGATCTGTTCGATCGGCCCCGCAACGACGGTTTGGCGCGGGGAGTTGTAAATCCCCAACGTCACCTGCGGGTAGTCGGCGATCAACGACTCCGTGGCCGCCGCATCTAGTCCGAGCATGGCCATACCGCCCTGCCCCGACAGCGGCGCCATCAGCCGCGAGCGGGTGGCGGTCACGCGTAGTCCCTCGGCGGGGGTGAGCGCTCCGGCGACCACGGCTGCTGCCACCTCGCCCAACGAGTGGCCGATCACGGCATCGGGCTCCACCCCGTAGGAACGCCACAGCGCGGTCAGCGCCAGCTGCATACCGATCAGCCCCAGCTGGATCTGTTCGATGCCGACCAGTTCTTTGCCGCCGGCGATCACGTCATGCAGCGAAAATCCCCCCTGGGCAACAAATTCCGGCTCCAGCTCGGCGATGGCCGCGGCGAACTCGGGTTCGTCGGCCAGCAGCTGCCGGCCCATCCCGGGCCACTGCGACCCCCGACCCGAATACACAAACACCGTGCCCGGCCCGAGGGGCCCGTCATGACAGCCCACGACTCCGGGGGCGAACTCGCCGGCCGCCAGTGCGCGCAACCCTGCCGCGGCCTGAGCGTTGTCGCGCGCGACCACGGTGGCGAACGTGGCCTGCTGGGCGCGGTGATGGTTGAGCGTATGGGCCACATCGGCCAACGCCACCTCGGCGCCGGGGCCCTCCAGCCAATCGGCCAACACCGACGCCGTCGCGCCGACTCGCTGCGCGCTCTTGCCCGACACCACCAACGTGGAAACCGCGGGCGCCGGCCGCTCCCCGGCGACCCCAGCCGGCCCAGCCACCGGCACCGCATCCGGGCCCTGCTCGATCACCACGTGCGCATTCGTCCCACCCAGGCCGAATGAGGACACCGCCGCGCGGCGCGGACCGGAAACCGACGGCCACGGGACGTTTTCGGTGGGAACGAAAAACCGGGTCGACGACGCATCGATCGCCGGGTTCCACTGCAAGAAATGCAGATTCGCCGGAATCTGACCGGACTGCACCGCCAGCACCGCCTTGATGAGGCCCGCGATACCGGCAGCCGCTTCCAGGTGACCGAAGTTGGTCTTCACCGTTCCCAGCGCGCATGCGTCCTCGCCGCGGCCGTAAGTGGCCGCCAGCGCCTCAAACTCGATGGGATCCCCCAGCGCCGTCCCCGTCCCGTGGGCCTCGACGTAGCCCACGCTTTCGGGCGCTACATCACCGCACCGCAACGCATCGGCGATCACATGGGTCTGGGCATCCGTATTCGGCGCGGTTATGCCGTTGGAACGGCCGTCTTGGTTGACTGCCGAACCGCGCACCACCGCCAGCACGTGATCTCCGTCGCGCACCGCGTCGGTCAAGCGCTTGAGCACCACCACCCCGGCGCCCTCACCCCGCACGAAGCCGTCGGCGGCGGCGTCGAAGCTGGCGCACCGGCCATGTGGAGAGAGCAGTCCCCATGACGAGATGGCAATTTGGGTCTCGGGGCGCAGGGTCAGGCTGACCCCGCCTGCCAGCGCCAAATCGCTTTCCCGTAACCGCAGGCTCTGGCAGGCCAGATGCACCGCCGCCAATGACGACGAACACGCCGTGTCGACGGCCACCGCCGGACCACGCAGCCCCAACTGGTATGCAATTCGCCCCACGGTGATGCTGTGCGAATTGCCGGTCCCGGTGTAGGCGTCCACATGTTCGGGGCTGGTGGACAACATTGATTGGTATTCGTTGAAGTAGACGCCCACCATGACGCCGGTTCGGGTGCCGTCGAGGGAATTCGTTGGGATGCCGGCGTTTTCCAGGGCTTCCCAAGCAACCTCGAGCATTATCCGTTGCTGCGGGTCCATGGCTGCGGCTTCGCGCGGGGTGATGCCGAAAAATTCGGCGTCGAATCCCGCTACGTCGGGCAGGAAACCGCCCCACTTGGTCGTCATCCGCCCCGGCGTCAACGGATCCGGGTCGTAGAAAGCGTCGGCGTCCCACCGATCCGCAGGAATCCCCGCGATCGCATTTCGACTGTGGACCAACAAATCCCAGAAACTCTCCGGCCCAGTCACATCCCCCGGAAAGCGGCAACCGATCCCCACCACCGCCACCGGCTCCGCCGCGGCGGTACGTGCGGCCTTGGAGAACGCATCGGCCAAAGCGGCGCGCTGTTCCACGGACATGCCGGAGATCCGGCCGAAAGCAGTTTGCATTACGCCGGTCCCTCACCGGCCACGGAAGTCGATTCGATGCTGTCGAATAAGCTATCCAATACACTGCCCGCCGAAGCGGATAGCACGGCCATCTCGTCCACCCCTGAATCAGCTTGCGGGGCTACAAGTTTGGCCAGGTAGCTCGCCAGTGAAGCGACGGTGGGGTAGTTGAACAGCATGGTAGCCGACAATTCCACACCCACGAGCTGCTCAGCTTCGCGCCGAATCGCCATTGCCATCAGCGAATTGAGCCCCAGCTCGGCGAGCGGTCGGTCGTTCTGCAGTTCCGACTCCGGCACCCGAAGTTCGCGGGCAACGATGCTGCGCAGCCCTTTTTCGAGCTCGTCGCGCGCATCCAGAGGCGACATCTGCGACCAATCCCTTGCCGGAGTCAGGAACCGCGCGGCGTCATCGCTATCCGCGGGCAGCAGGTCGTCAACGATGCGCAGTGATCCCCGCGTGCGGTATGCGGCCGCCAATAGCGGCCAATCCGCGGCGACGACAACGGAATGCACTCCGGCAGCTGGGCTCAGCACGAGTGGCAGCGCGCTGATGGCCACCTTGTCTGGCATGGGTTGCAGTCCGGATTCGAGACTTACCTGACTCTCGTCTTGTTGGGCATCGGCCAGCGATTTCCACAATCCCCAGTTGACGGTGGTGGCCGGCAGCCCCATTACGCGGCGCGCGTATGCCAATGTGTCCAGGAAGGTGCTGGTGGCGGTGTAGTGGCCCAGCCATCGTGAACCGGTCAGACCTGAGATGGAGGAGAACAGCAACGAACTGCCGCACAGGCTTTTTCAGTGACAACCGGTGCAACAGCGCGGCGGCGTCGATCTTAGGGCGGAACATGGCGGCCACGTCGTCGTCGGTCATCTCGCTGAGCAGGACCGGGCGGCCGGCGAAGGCCGCCAGGTAGATTCCCTCGAGCGGCGGCAAATCCGTGCCGAAACGGTCGAACAGCGTTGCCATCGCGGCTTCGTCGGTCGCATCCGCCGCTACCTCGATGAGGTCGGTCCCGCTCGACGCAAGGCCTTGGGCCAGTTTCTTGAGTCGCGAGCCGGGATTGCGCGAAACCGCGACGATCGTTTTCGCCCCCATCTTGGCGAGCTGTCGGATCAGATGCGGGCCGAGGTTGCCGGTAGCCCCGATGACCAGCTGGCTGGTCTTTCTCTGGTTGTTTTGACCCAACTCCACCGGCGATTCCGCGGGCAGGGTTCGCCTCTGCAGCCGGGGCACGTGGCGTGCACCCGACCGGTATACGACCTGGTCGTCCCTGTCGGCGGTGCCGGCTTCGTCCCGCAGATACCGGACGGCGAGCTCGGTGGGCACCGAAGCGTCGAGATCGATGACGCGGCCCCAGATTTCGGGATATTCCAGAGCCAGCGAGCGCCCCAGGCCCCACAGCACCGCATGGCAGGGATTGGCGCGGTCGCCTTCGAAGACGGGCTGGGCATTGCGAGTCACGATGAACAACTTCGGCGGCGAGTCGATCGCGGCCATCCTTGCCGCGAGCCCGCGTACCTGGTGGAACAGCTCGTAGGCCAGCCCGACATCGAGCGATTCGTTGGGCACGGGCGGCGCATACAGCACGTTGTCGACACCGCTGAGCGCGTCGACCAGTGTGGCCGTATCGCCGCCTTCCGCGAGCACCGCGGGCGAGAGCGCATCGACCCGAGATTCCGGACCGAGGGCACCGCCCAGTCCAGCGGCCAGGTCGCCATCCGCCAACACCAGCCATCCACCGCTGGTCGGGGTCTCGGCGCTCGGCAGCGGGCTCTCGGGCCAAGCCAATCGGTGCGACCAGTCGTCGAGCGGGCCGTCACCATGCCCGGCCGCAGGGGTCTCCTCTGCCCGACCGTTTGCCTGACCATTGCGGACCTGCGCGGCCGGCACTTTCGACGCGACGGTCGGCGCGGCGATCCAGTGGCGGGTGTGGTGCCAGGGTGTGGTGGGGATCTGGGGGTGCGGCTCGGCAGGGTGGGGCGTATGCGGTGGGCGGATCGTGTGGGCGGTGTTGAGGTTGGTGTGGAAGGTGATGGTGTCGTCGCCGTCGCGGAGCAGGGTGCCGATGCTGACGTACTGGCTTCCGTGCTGGGCGCTGTGCAGGGTGTCGGTGACGGCCTGGGTCAACAGCGGGTGCGCGCTGATTTCGATGAAGGTGTGGTGGTCGGTTCCGGCGGCGGTGATGGCCTGCTGGAAGTGCACCGGGTTGCGCATGTTGGTGGCCCAGTGCTCGGCGTCGAACACCGGACTGGTGTTCAGGTCGGCGTAGGTGGTGGAGATGATCGGCGTGGTGGGCCGCAGTGGGCTCAGATCGGCCAGCTCCGAACGCATCTGGGGTTGCAGTGCATCCATGGCCGGGTTGTGCGGCGCGACTTCGATGTTGACCCTGCTCGCAAAGCGGTCTTTGGCCCGCACCTTGGCGATGAGGGTGTCGATCTGCTTGGCGGGCCCGGCGATGACTGTTTGGCGCGGTGAGTTATAGATCGCCAAGGTCACCTGCGGGTAGTCGGCGATCAACGCCTCGGTGGTGGCGACGTCGAGTTCCAGCAGCGCCATGCCGCCCTGCCCGGACAGCGGTGCCATCAGCCGCGACCGGGTCGCGGTCACCCGTAGGCCTTCGGCGGGGGTGAGCGCTCCGGCGACCACCGCAGCGGCCACTTCGCCCATCGAGTGGCCGATCACCACGTCGGGTTGCACCCCGTAGGAACGCCAGAGCTCGGTCAGGGTCAGCTGCATGCCGATCAGCCCCAGCTGGATCTGTTCGATGCCGACCAATTCCTTGCCGCCAGCGATCACCTCGTGCAGCGAGAAGCCGGCTTGTTCGGCGAACACCGGGTCCAGTTGGGCGACCGCTTCGGCGAATGCCGCTTCATCGGCCAGCAATTGACGGCCCATCCCCGCCCACTGCGATCCGCGACCGGAGTAAACGAACACCGTGCCCGCCCCAACCGAGCCCTCGTGCGGGGCCACGACTCCGGGGGCATGCTGGCCGGCGGCCAGCGCCCGCAACCCGGCCACCGCCTGGGCGGGTTCCCGTGCGACCACGGTGCCGAATTTGGCTTGCCGGGCGCGGTGATGATTGATCGTGTGGGCCGCATCGGCCAGGGTCACCTCGGCGCCGGGCCCCTCCATCCAGTCGGCCAGCACCGCCGCCGTCGCCGCTATCCGTTGCGGCGTCTTGCCGGCCACCACGAGCGTGGACACCGCCGGCTCGACAGTCGGCGCCGCCGCCGGAGCGGCCTCCACGCCCTGCTCGATCACGATGTGCGCGTTGGTCCCGCCGAACCCGAATGACGACACGCCGGCCCGCCGCGGATGCCCGGTGTCTGGCCATTCAGTCCGGGTATCAACGACTTTCATTCGCAAGTCGGAGAAGGCGATGTGCGGGTTTGCGCTTCGGAAGCCCTGATTCGGCGGAATCTCGCCGCGCTGCACCGCCAGCACAGCCTTGATGAAGCCTGCGATCCCGGCCGCTGCTTCGGTGTGACCGATGTTGGTCTTGATGGCGCCAATGAGCAGGGGAGAATCCTCTGCGCGTCCGCGACCCAGCACCGTGCCCAAGGCGCGCGCTTCGATCGGGTCGCCCAACAGGGTTCCGGTTCCGTGAGTTTCGACGTAGTCGACCTCGGTCGGTTGCATCGCTGCGTTGGCATACGCGGCGCGCAGCACCGCCATCTGGGCCGCCGGGTTGGGGGCCATCAGCCCGTTGGAGCGGCCATCCTGGTTAACCGCCGACCCGCAGATGACCGCAAGTACCCGATCGCCGTCGCGCTGCGCGTCGGTCAACCGCTTGAGCACCACCACGCCGGCGCCCTCGCCGCGGACAAATCCGTCGGCGGCCGCGTCGAACGCGCGGCAGCGACCGGTCGGCGACAACGCACCGACCTGGTCGAAACCGCGAAAGACAGCCGGGGACAACAACAAATTCACACCCGCCGCGAGGGCTAGGTGGGAGTCCTGGGTCCGAAGGCTCTGGCAGGCCAGATGGATCGCCACCAACGACGACGAGCATGCGGTGTCGATCGCCACGGAGGGGCCGCGCAGGTCGAGGAAATACGAAAGGCGGTTCGCGATGATGCTCGTCGCGCCACCCGTGTTGCTCCAGCCGTCTACCTGTGGGAGATCGGTGGAAGCAATGGCGCCGTACTCACTCACGCATGCCCCGGCGAATACGCCCGTCTGCGAACGGCGCAGTGAATTAGGCGCAATTCCCGCGTGCTCCAAGGCTTCCCAGGCGACTTCCAGCAGCAGGCGTTGCTGCGGGTCCATCTTGTCGGCTTCGCTGGGGGAGATCTCGAAGAATTCCGCATCGAAGGCGTCGATGTCGGGCAGGTACGAGCCCCAACGGGTGGTGCGGGCGAGCAGTGCCTTTACCTCGGGTGAGCCGTCGTCGAAGCGCTCCCACCGTCCGTCGGGGACCCGCCCGATCGAGGAACGGCGTTCACAGATGAACTTCCACAACGCTTCTGGCCCGGATATGTCCCCCGGGAACCGGCAGCCCATTCCGATGACGGCGATCGGCTCATCGAGCGAACCTCGAACGGTGCGGTCGAGCGCGTTTTCCGATTCGGGGTCGGGCGTGGGTGCCGTCAGGTGTGCGGCAACGGCGTTGATCGTCGGGTGCTCCCAGAAGTCGATCGGGGATACGGTTTTACCCAACAACTCCGTCAATTCGCCGGACAGGACGACCACGTCACGGGAGCTCACACCGAGGTCGGCCAGTGACAGATCGGGGTCGACCTCGTCCGGTGTGCAGCCGATATTCGTGACCAAGTAGTCGACCAGCCAGTGGCGAAGGTCGGCCTCGCCACTGATGCTCGCCGTCATACCGCCACGTCCAGTCGCGTGAATCCGTCTTTTCGATAACGTTCGACGCAGGCCGAGCGCTGGACCTTGCCGCTCGTGGTGATGGGGATCGAACCAGGTGGTACCAGAACCAAATCGGACACCCGCAGACTGTGTGACTTCGAAATCGCGTTGGTGATTTCACGTTTCACCGAGCGGAGTTTGAGCATGGCCTCTTCTCCGGAGGCTCCACGCTTTTTCAGTTCGATGATCGCCACCAGCTGCTCGGTGAGGTCGTCCGGCACGGCGATTGCTGCGACACGGCCTCCGGTGATCTCCCTGATCGTCGCCTCGATGTCGTCTGGGTAGTGGTTGCGGCCGTCGACAATGACAAGGTCTTTGATGCGGCCCATGATGAAGAGATCGCCGTCGGACATGACGCCCAGGTCTCCGGTCCGCAGCCACGGTCCCGCCGGGGTTCCCGGCACGGGACTGACCAGCTTGGCATTGAAGACGCGTGCGGTCTGCTCCGGCTTGCGCCAATAGCCCATGGCGACGTGGTCGCCGTGCACCCAAATCTCGCCGACCTCGCCGGGCGGATTCTCAATCATGGTTTCCGGGTCGACGATTCGTACGGCCGACGGGTTCGGCGAGCCGTAGCTGATGAGTTCGGTGCCGACCGACCGTTCGGTGCGGCACGGCGTGGCCTGTCCGGCGGTCAACTGCTCGTAGTCGAATCGAACCGTTTTGGGGGCGGTCCCGGCTTCGGGAGACGCCACGTAGAGGGTGGCTTCCGCGAGTCCGTACGAGGGCCGCACCGCTGTGGGGCTGAGGTTGAAAGGAGCGAAACGCTCGGTGAAGCGTTTCACCGTGGCCACATGAATTCGTTCACTGCCGCTGACGATTCCGAGCACGCCACCGAGGTCGAGTCCCGCCATGTCGTCGTCGGACGTTCTGCGCACGGCCAATTCGAAGGCAAAATTCGGCGCCGCAGAAAATGCCGAACTGGTAGTGGCAAGCAGCCGCATCCAGCAGGCCGGCCGGCGCAAAAACGACATTGGGCTTATCAACACTGCGCTTCGCTCGGTGACCATCGCGGCGCAAATTCCGAGAATTAAGCCCATGTCGTGAAACAAGGGCAGCCACGACACCAGGTGCATGTCCGGAACCATCGTGGTACCGCCGAAATAGGGGCCCAGGCATTGTGTCACATTGGTGACGACGTTCTTGTGCGAGACAATTACACCGGCCGGCGTGCGAGTCGATCCGGACGTGTACTGGAGATAAGCCGCCCCGGTAGACAGTGGAGGGGGCGCCAGCAACTCGCGTGGCGAGTCCAGGTCAAGCAGGTCGACCTCAACGACGAACGGGGCCGGCTGCCCGTCTTGCGCGCACGCATATTTCGTCACGTTGCCGACGACATCGGAAGTTGTGAGAATGGCAACCGGCTGCGAATCCCGCAAGACCGCAGAAACGCGCTGGTCGTGAATCCCGTATTGCGGTGTTGAAAGCGGAACCGCGATAAATCCGGCCTGCAGCGCCCCGAGGAAAGCGACGACATATTCCAGCCCTTGCGGCGCCATAATTGCCACTCGATCACCCGGCGAGCCACACAGTTTGAGTTCTTCGGCGATGATGCATGCCCGCGCGTGGACCTGCGACCACGTCAAGCTCTCAGCAAAGCCATTTGGGTCCAACCCGTAGTCAATATAGGTATAAGCTGTGGCGTTGGCCTGCTGACCCGCTCGCTCCCTTAGCAAAGCGGGTACGGAAAGGTCAGTCACGACCATCGCACTATTCTCCCGTTCGGCTTGTCAGCGGCTGCTGCTGCGATACGTACGCTGGGACCGCTTGTCGATTGCGCAGCAGAACCCCCCTCAGTGCTCTGACAACTTGCTGCACTCAGCTGACCGGCCGACTATGACGACTAGGCAGCTCACCGATCGAAGCACATCCTTGTGGCTTCGGATTGGCCCCTAGACTAACCCCGATCCCCATACAAACAAGTTCTCCCATGTAAGGAAAGCATCCCAAGGGGGGCCGCGGGCAGTATTCGCGAAAAAACCACCCACCACGGCGTAGTGTCCGCCGATCGGTTGCCCGTGTTCATGCGGGATTGAAAGGCGGCCCGCCGGCACTGTTCACAAAACCTTCGACCCCCGAGCGTGTGCAGTGTCATTGACACGTGTTCGGGCGCGTCGAACTTGAGGCCGGTGTGTCTGCTGTGGTCGGTGCGACCCGTGATGCCGCCGTGAGAGGTGTCAAGTCTAGTGGGGCATGAGTTTTCGGTTTTGGTACGCCAGTACGCTTCCTCGGACCAGCGCCCTGCTGTGACGAGCCAGCGCCTTGCTGTGACCAGATTCACACGTCAGCGGCCGCACCGGGCCGCTGTGTGGATGGCGGGCCCGTGGACCGGAGCCGCCGTGCGGCACGTTCCTACCAGGTGCCTACTCGACCCGCGCTCGACAGGGGCGGCGTGGTGCTCAGTCGTAGCAAACCTTCGGGCGGCCCAACCCGCAGCGTGGTTAAGCTCGCCGGCACCATTCGAGCGTCTTGTCCTCGATGTCGCGTACCAGCTCGGGCAAATGGTTGTTCAGGTAGAAGTGGTCGCCAGAAAATACGCGGAGCGCAAAGTCTTGCGTCGTTCGATCGCGCCACGGCTCCATGTCCACTTCTGTCGCGATCCAATCGTTGTCCCCGATGTACGCATAAATTGGACACGACAGCTTCGCCTCGGGCGGGCTGTTATAGCCGGCAATGGCGCGAGCGGCTCTCATGGTGGGTACCACGCCCACGCGGAATTCTTCCTCAGCAAAAAAATTCATGCCGGTCATCTTGGCGGCCATGTCCAGCATGTCGTCGTCCGAAACTCCCTTGAATTCCTTATATCTGAGATGGCCCGGGGCTGAACAGGACGACAAGAAGGTGGCGACGAGGCGAAATCCCGCCGATTGAAACCTCAATGCTACTTCGAAGGCCAACAGCCCGCCCATGCTGTGGCCAAAGAACGCGATCGGATCGTCGGCGTGTTTCGGCTTCATCATCTCGAAGATTTCGTCGGCAAGGTCGGGAACACTTGCCAGCGGCGGCAGGCCATATCCGTCGCGCTGTCCGGGATACTGGACAGCGATCCGCTTTACGGCTGAGGAGAATTGCTTGGCGAACGGGACGTAGTCTTTCGCCTCTCCACCCGCGTGCGGGAAGATATACAGCGTGGGCGCGGTTGGCTGGCCATCGTTTTTGCCGTTGTGCGAGCGCCGAATCACCGCTTCAGCATACCTCGATGAACTGAACGCCTGCCGCGACATCGGGACCGTAGAGAGTCCGCCTCCGAGCCGGCCCCGCCCGCCTCTCGCGGCGACGATCGACTGGCGTTACGTTGTAGCAGGCCGCATGGGTAGCCGCCGGCCAGTACCTGCCGAGGACCTGCTGTAAACGAAAATAGGGCCCGACACACCGACGCCGCCACCCACGTCGCAGATGTAACACCAGGCACACTGGTAACAACAGGGGATTTGCAGGAAGCCAGGAGGGTATGGCCGTGTACCGAGTCTTTGAAGCGCTGGACGAATTGAGCGCCATTGTCGAAGAAGCCCGCGGCGTGCCGATGACGGCGGGGTGTGTGGTGCCCCGGGGCGATGTGCTCGAGTTGATCGATGACATCAAAGACGCCATCCCGGCAGAGCTGGACGACGCGCAGGATGTGCTCGACGCGCGCGATTCGATGCTGCACGACGCCAAGGCGCACGCCGACTCGATGGTGTCCTCGGCGACAACCGAGTCGGATTCAATGATGAACCACGCGCGCGCCGAGGCCGACCGGATCCTGTCGGATGCCAAATCGCAGGCCGACCGGATGGTGGGCGAGGCACGTCAACACAGCGAGCGGATGGTCGGGGAGGCTCGCGAGGAGGCGATTCGCATCGCGACCGCCGCCAAGCGCGAGTACGAGGCCGGCGTCAGCCGCGCCAAAGCCGAATGCGACCGGCTGATCGAAAATGGCAACCTCTCCTACGAGAAGGCCGTGCAGGAAGGCATCAAGGAACAGCAGCGCCTGGTGTCGCAGAACGAAGTGGTGCAGGCGGCCAACGCGGAGGCCACGCGGCTCATCGACACCGCGCACGCCGAGTCCGACCGGCTGCGCGGCGAGTGTGACATTTACGTCGACAACAAGCTCGCCGAGTTCGAAGAATTCCTCAATGGCACCATCCGTTCCGTCGGCCGCGGCCGTCACCAGCTCCGGACTGCGGCCGGCACCCACGACTACGCGGTGCGTTAATCCGCCGACTGGGTTCGCCGGGGAGCGCCACCTGCACCCTGGCGTTGCGCAGCGAGCGCCGTAGGATTTCTGCTATGGCGCGGCAGCACAGGCCCACGGCGCAGCTCGATCCGACTTCGCCGATGGTGGTCGACATTGCGCGGCTGGGGCGACGTCCGGGAGCAGGGGTCACCCTGCGTGAAACGGTGCCCAGTCCGTCGCGGATCGGACTGGATCTGATCGCGATCGAGCGGGGCGCTCCGTTGGACATGGATCTGCGGGTGGAGTCGGTGTCCGAGGGTGTGTTGGTGAGCGGGACCGTGGCCGCGCCCACCGTCGGCGAGTGTGTCCGTTGCCTGAACCCGGTCCGGGGCCGGGTGGAAGTCGTCTTGACCGAGCTGTTTGCCTACCCGGGCAGCGTGACGGAGGCGACCACCGAGAAAGACGAGGTCGGGCACGTGGTCGACGACACGATCGACCTCGAGCAATCCATCATCGACGCCGTTGGGTTGGACCTCCCGTTCGCGCCGGTGTGCCAGCAGGATTGCCCGGGACTGTGCCCAGAATGTGGTGTCCCGCTGGCCGCTGAGCCCGGGCATCGCCACGAACGAATCGACCCCCGGTGGGCCAGGCTGACCGCGGTGCTGGACCCCGAAACCCCCGAGAACACATCGGGGGGTGAGCGGTGACCCAGTCACGACAAAATCTGCTTGACGCGCTGGGTGTCGACATGCCGGATGAGCTGCTCACGCTGGCGTTGACACACCGCAGCTACGCCTACGAACACGGCGGGCTGCCGACCAACGAGCGACTGGAGTTTCTCGGTGACGCTGTGCTGGGCCTGACCATCACCGACGAGCTCTTCCACCGGCATCCTGACCGCACCGAGGGAGACCTGGCCAAACTGCGGGCCAGCGTGGTCAACACCCAGGCACTGGCCGACGTCGCGCGGACTCTGTCCGACGGCGGTCTCGGCCCTCACCTGTTGCTGGGGCGCGGCGAGGCGAACACCGGGGGAGCCGATAAGTCCAGCATCCTGGCCGATGGCATGGAATCGCTGCTGGGCGCGATCTACCTGCAACACGGTATCGACACGGCCCGCGAGGTGATCCTGCGGCTGTTCGGCCCATTGATGGATGCCGCGCCCACGCTGGGAGCCGGGCTGGACTGGAAGACCAGCTTGCAGGAGCTGACCGCGGCGCGCGGTCTGGGCGCGCCGTCGTACCTGGTCACCTCCACCGGTCCGGACCACGACAAGGAGTTCACCGCCGTGGTTGTCGTGATGGAGACCGAATACGGGTCCGGTGTCGGCCGCTCCAAGAAGGAAGCCGAGCAGAAGGCCGCATCAGCGGCTTGGAAAGCACTGGATGTGCTGGACTCCGCGGGGAAAACGTCGGTTTAGGTCCTGACCCGCTGCGCCCGGCTTCGCCGCGCTTGCGATCATCGCTAGATGCCCGAACTGCCCGAAGTCGAGGTCGTACGCCGCGGCTTGCAGGCCCACGTGGTGGGCAAGACGATCACCGCGGTTCGGGTGCACCATCCCCGCGCGGTGCGCCGCCACGAGGCTGGACCGGCCGACCTGACGGCCCGGCTGCTCGGCGCGCGGATCAACGGAACCGATCGGCGCGGCAAATATCTGTGGCTGCTCCTGGACGCCGATGCCGCACTCGTGGTGCACCTCGGCATGAGCGGCCAGATGCTGCTGGGGACCGTGCCGCGCGCCGACCACGTGCGGATCTCCGCGCTGCTCGACGACGGAACCGTGCTGAGCTTCGCCGATCAACGGACCTTCGGGGGCTGGCTGCTGGCCGACCTGGTGACCGTGGACGGCAGTGTGGTGCCGCAGCCCGTCGCCCACCTCGCGCGTGACCCGCTCGATCCGCGCTTCGACCCCGACGCCGTGGTGAAAGTGCTGCGGCGCAAGCATTCCGAGCTCAAGCGTCAGCTCCTCGATCAGCAGGTGGTGTCGGGGATCGGCAACATTTATGCCGACGAGGCGCTGTGGCGGGCCAAGGTCCACGGCGCGCGCATCGCTGCGACGCTGACCCGCCGCCAGCTGGCCACCGTCCTGGATTCCGCCGCCGACGTGATGCGCGAAGCGCTGGCCAAGGGCGGCACCTCGTTCGATTCGCTGTACGTCAACGTCAACGGCCAGTCGGGTTACTTCGATCGATCGCTCGACGCGTATGGCCGCGAAGGCGAAAACTGCCGGCGTTGCGGCGCGGTGATACGCAGAGAGAAGTTCATGAACCGCTCGTCGTTCTACTGTCCGAGATGCCAGCCGCCGCCCCGGCGGTAAGTCCGCGGTTAGGTCCGGCCGGCTTCCCCGTCATCGCCGATCAGCCGTCCGCCGGCGCTGCCGGTGCCGGCACCCCCGTAAGGCATGCCGGTCCCCGCGTTGCCGCCGCTGCCACCGTTGCCGATCTCGGCGGCGCTGCCGCCGTCCCCGCCGTCGCCGCCGACCCCTTTGACGCTGTCGCCACCCGCTCCGCCTCCGCCGCCGGAGCCGGAGAACTCCCCGCCATTGCCGCCATTGCCGCCGTTCCCGTGGCCGGCCCCGCCGGCCCCGCCGGACCCGCCGGTACCCCCGAGCCTGCCGCCGTCGCCGCCGTCGCCGCCGTCGCCGCCGTCGCCGCCGTCGCCGCTGGCGCCCATGCCGCCGACGCCGCCCATGCCGCCGTGACCGCCCGCGCCCAGGAAGCCGGTCCTGGCATTGCCGCCGGCCCCGCCAGCTCCGCCGACCCCCATAAGGCCGGTGCCCCCGTCGCCGCCGGCGCCGCCGTTACCGGTGAGCATCCCGGGGCTGCCGCCGGCTCCTCCGGCTCCGCCCAGCGTGACGCCGGTTCCACCGGTGCCGCCGATGCCTCCGGAGCCACCGAGCGTGCCGCCGGTGCCGCCGGGCCCGCCGGCGCCCGTACCGCCGTCACCGCCGGTCCCACCCGCGCCGCCGAAGCCGAACATTTCTCCGGACCCGCCGATCCCGCCGGTGCCCCCATCGACGCCACCCGTCCCGCCTGCGCCGCCGGGGCCTGCGCCGCCGTTGGCGAGTAGCCCACCGATCCCGCCGGCGGCGCCGCCGCCGACCCCGCCGGTACCTCCAGTACTGCCGCCGTACCCGCCGGCGCCGCCGGCCCCGCCGCCGCCGGAGCCGAACAGGCCGCCGGCTCCGCCGGTGCCGCCCGTGCCCGTGTCGCCGAATCCGCCGATGCCCCCGGCTCCGCCGCTGGCACCACCAACGGGGCCGCCGGTGCAGAACAACCCGGCGGCGCCCCACCGGCGCCGCCGGTACCCCCGTCGACGCCACCAATCCCGCCGGCGCCGCCGGGGCCGCCCGCGCCGGCCAGCCCGCCGTACCCACCGACCCCGCCGGTACCTCCGGTGACGCCACCAGCCCCGCCGGCTCCGCCGGCGCCGCCGGTGCCGAACAGCCCGGCGGCCCCGCCGGTCCCGCCGGTGCCGCCGGTAACCGCGCCGGCCGCGCCCGACCCGCCGGCCCCGCCGTTGCCGATCAATATCCCGCCGGGCTTGCCGTCTGCTCCGGTACCCGGAGCCCCACTTTCGCCGTTGCCGATCAACGGGCGCCCAAGCAACGCCTGGGTCGGCATATTCACCGCGGTCAGCAGACTCTGCTCGGCATTCGCCGCCTCGGTGCGCAGTTACGAGCCCGCACCGGCGCTCAGGACCTGCGCAAAACGGTCATTAAACACAGACGCCTGGACGCCAATCGCCTGATACTGCTGGGCGTACCGGGCGAACACCGGCGCGATGGCCGCCGACACCTCATCGGTACCCGCGGCCAGCACTCCGCTGGTCGGGCCCACCGCGGCCGCGTTGGCCTCGCGCACGAGCGAACCGATATTCCCCAGGTCCGCGGCTGCCGCGGCCAGCGCCTCCGGTGCCGCGATCAGGAACGACATCTGATACCTCCCCGCGCATGCTGCCCAACCGCGCCACAAATAGCAGGTCATGGCAACCATCGGATGCTGCCAAACCTTCATCCGGGCAGGCTGCTTCGCAGTTTCTCTGATTTCCGGAGCTTCGCGCCCGGTTTCCGGCCATCGAGATTCGCGGCCGGGGCGCTTCGCTACGTCAGGCCATCCGGCCCGTCCTTGGCGGACAGCGCTCCGCCTTTGCCGCCCGTGCCGGCGCTGCCGTTGGGCACGCCGATCCCCGCATTGCCGCCGCCGCCGCCGTTGCCCAGCAGGATGGCGTCGCCGCCGTCGCCCCCGTCGCCGCCCGTCGCGGTGACACTCTGCCCACCGGGGCCGCCCGCGCCACCGCCGCCCAATAGGCCGCCGTCGCCGCCGTCCCCGCCGTCGCCACCTTTCCCGCCAACGCTGCTGCCGCCCGAACCGCCAGCGCCGCCGGCACCCTTGACGCCCGCGCCGGTGCCGCCGTCGCCGCCGTTTCCGCCGGCACCCGTGCGGCCTGCGCCGCCGTTGCCGCCGGGCCCACCGCCGCCCGCGAAGCCGGTATTGGCATTGCCGCCGTGCCCGCCGTCGCCGCCGGTGTCACCGGCACCGCCATTGCCGCCGGCACCGCCGTTGCCGGTGAGTATGCCGGGGCTGCCACCTGCTCCGCCGGTGCCGCCGGTGACACCGGTGCCGCCGGCACCGCCGGTGCCGCCAAAGCCGCCCAGCGTGCCGCCGTTGCCGCCGTCCCCGCCGTGCCCGCCGACGCCGGTACCGCCGGCCCCACCGTCGCCGCCGGCTCCGCCCAGCCCGAACGCTTCGCCGAAACCGCCCCGCCCGCCGTCACCCCCGTTGACGCCGCCGGCCCCGCCCGCGCCCCCTGCGCCGGGGCCGCCGATGGCCAGCAGCCCGCCGAGTCCGCGGGCGGCGGCCCCGCCGTCGCCGCCGGTACCCCCGACGGTGGCGCCGTACCCACCGGCGCCGCCGGCCCCGCCGCTGCCGATGCCCGAGAGCCCGCCGTTCCCGCCGTTCCCGCCGTTCCCGCCGGCGCCCGCTGCGCCGATGCCGCCAATGCCGCCGGCCCCGCCGGAGCTCGCGGTGCCGACCAGGCCGGCGGACCCGCCAGCGCCGCCGTTCCCGCCGTCGGTGCCGCCGGTGCCGCCTGCGCCGCCTGCGCCGCCGGCGCCGGAGAGCGCGCCGTTCCCGCCGGCGCCCCCCTGACCCCCGGTCGTGGTGCCGTAGCCGCCGGCGCCACCGGCGCCGCCGTTTCCGAATATCCCGGCGTCCCCGCCCCTGCCGCCTGTCCCGCCGGTGGCCGCGCCGGAGGCGCCGGACCCGCCGTTGCCGCCGTTGCCGATCAATATCCCGCCAGGCTTGCCGTCTTCGCCGGTCCCCGGAGCGCCGCTGGCGCCGTTGCCGATCAGCGGGCGGTCGAACAGCGCCTCGGTAGGGGCATTCACCGCGTTCAGCAGAGTCCGCTCGGCGTTGGCCAAGTCCGTGCTCAGATACGAGCCTGCGGCCGCATTCAAGGTCTGCACGAATTGGTCGTGAGACGCCGCCGCCCGGGCGCCCAGCGACTGATATTCCTCTGCATGCTGGGCAAACAGCGCAGCTACGGCCGTCGAGACCTCGTCGGCGCCCGCCGCCAGCAACGCCGTCGTTGGGGCTGCTGCCGCCGAATTGGCCACCCCGATCGTCAAACCGATCCGCGCCAAGCCGGTTGCCGCCAGAGCCAGCGGCTCTGGCGCAGCGATCAGGAACGACAACTGACACCTCCCCATCCGTGCCGCGATACGAACGGCGAAATCGGACGTCGTGTGAATGCGGCACCCGTCGCCGACCGATTAGCAGTAGCAAACCTTAGCGCGACCCCAGTAGCGCGTAATCTACTTTTTTCCAGATCGTCAACAGATCTTTGCCCGCTTGCCTCGGGCCACCCGCCGCCCGGTAGAAAAGGACCCATGACGGAACTGTGGGTGGAACGCACCGGAACGCGGCGCTACACCGGGCTACAGCTCGCGAGGCGCGCAGGTACTCGTCGGCTCCGAGGACGTCGACGGCGTGTTCACCCCGGGCGAGCTGCTCAAGATCGCGCTCGCCGCGTGCAGCGGGATGTCCAGTGACCAGCCGCTGGCGCGCCGGCTCGGCGACGACTACAAGGCGGTGGTCCGGGTGTCCGGCGCCGCCGACCGCGACCAGGAGATCTACCCGCTGCTTGCAGGAGACCCTCGAACTCGACCTGTCGGGGCTGTCCGAGGACGAGCAAGGAGCGCCTGTTGGTCGTGGTCGAACCGGGCCATCGACCTGGTCTGCACCGTCGGGCGCACGCTGAAGTCGGGCACCGAGGTCACTTCAAGGTCGCCGTGTCGAATCCGAGCGCCTGAGTCGAATCCTCGAAGCCGACGTGCGGCTCACCGCCTGGGTGCACGGCAGGTCCAGGGCGTCGGTTTCCGCTGGTGGACCCGGTGCCGGGCATTGGAGCTGGGCCTGACCGGCTATGCGGCCAACCAGGCCGACGGCCGCGTGCTGGTGGTCGCGCAGGGGCCGCGCGAGGCCGGCGAGAACTTGCTGGACTGCTGGAGGCGGCGCCACACCGGGCCGCGTCGACAACGTCGTCGCCGACTGGGCGCAGCCGGTCGAGCCGATCAGCGGGTTCACCGAGCGGTAATCGGGGGCAATTCAACGGCGATCGAGCGCGGCTCGGCGACGATGCGACGCCGGGTAGCGGCGCGACGAGGAGCCGGGCGGATTGAGCGGTAGTCTGGCGGGTCGTGTACCTCAAGAGTCTGACGCTGAAGGGCTTCAAGTCCTTCGCATCGGCGACGACTCTGCGTTTCGAACCGGGCATCACAGCCGTCGTGGGGCCCAACGGTTCCGGCAAGTCCAATGTGGTCGATGCCCTGGCCTGGGTAATGGGGGAGCAGGGCGCCAAGACGCTGCGCGGCGGCAAAATGGAAGACGTCATCTTCGCCGGCACCTCGTCGCGGGCCCCGCTGGGCCGTGCCGAGGTCACGCGTCACCATCGACAACTCCGACAACGCGCTGCCGATCGAGTACTCCGAGGTGTCGATCACCCGGCGGATGTTCCGCGACGGCGCCAGCGAATACGAAATCAACGGCAGCAGTTGCCGCTTGATGGATGTCCAGGAGCTGCTGAGCGACTCGGGCATCGGTCGCGAGATGCATGTGATCGTCGGGCAGGGCAAGCTCGACGAGATCCTGCAGTCGCGGCCGGAGGACCGCCGCGCCTTCATCGAGGAAGCCGCGGGTGTGCTCAAGCATCGCAAGCGCAAGGAGAAGGCGCTGCGCAAGCTCGACTCGATGTCAGGCGAATCTGGCCCGGCTCACCGATCTGACCACCGAACTGCGACGCCAGCTCAAACCGTTGGGCCGCCAGGCCGAGGTGGCCCGCCGCGCGGCAGACCATCCAGGCCGATCTGCGCGACGCCCGGCTGCGGCTGGCCGCCGACGACCTGGTCAGCCGGCAGGCGGAGCGGGACGCGATCCTCGAAGCCGAGACGGCGATGCGCCGCGAGCATGACGAGGCCACCGCCCGACTGGTCGTGGCATCCGAGGAGCTCACCGCGCACGAGGCTGCGCTGGCCGAGCTATCCGCGCGGGCCGATTCGGTGCAGCACACCTGGTTCGGGCTGTCCGCCCTGGCCGAGCGGATGGCCGCTACGGTGCGCATCGCCAGCGAACGCACGCATCATCTCGATGCCGAGCCGGTGGCGGTCAGCGACACCGACCCCGAGGCGCTGGAAGCCGAGGCCGAGAAGGTGGCTCTCGACGAGCAGCGCTTGCTCGCGGAGTTGGGCACCGCGCGCAGCTGGCTGGAGGCGGCCCGTGCGGATTTGGCCGACCGCGAGCGTCAGGCCGCCGACGCCGACAAGGCCCACCTCGCCGCGGTCCGTGCCGAGGCGGATCGGCGTGAGGGTTTGGCGCGGCTGGCCGGTCGGGTGGAGACCATGCGGGCGCGCGTCGAATCGATCGACGACAGCGTTGCCCGGTTGTCCGAGCGCATCGAGGAGGCCGCGGCCCGCGTTCAGCAGACCCGGGCGGAGTTCGAGACCGTGCAGGGCCGCGTCGGTGAACTCGACCAGGGCGAGGTCGGCCTTGATGAGCACCACGAGCGGACCGTCGCCGCGCTGCGGTTGGCCGACGAACGCGTTGCCGAACTGCAGGCCGCCGAGCGGGGCGCCGAGCGCCAGGTGGCTTCGCTGCAGAGCGCGCATCGATGCGCTTGTCGGTGGGGCTCGAGCGCAAGGACGGCGCGGCGTGGCTCGCGCAGAACCACAGTGGCACAGGGCTTTTCGGGGCCGATCGCCAAGTTGGTCAAGGTGCGCTCGGGCTACGAGGCGGCGCTGGCCGCGGTGCTTGGGCCGGCGGCCGACGCGCTGGCCGCCGAAGAGCTTCGGCGCGGCCCGCACCGCGGTCGCCGCACTCAAGCGAGGCCGACGGCGGCCGCGCGGCGCTGGTTCTGGGCGACTGGCCGGCCCCAGAAAACCAGAAAACCCAGAAAACCCGGAAAACGGCCGGCCGGCCGCGCTGCCCAGCGGTGCGCTGTGGGCGCTCGACCTGGTCGAGGCGCCGCAGCGGCTGCGCGGCGCGATGATCGCCATGCTCGCCGGACGTCGCGGTGGTCGACGACCTGGGCGAAGCGCTGGATCTGGTGCGCGCTCCGCCCGCAGTTGCGGGCCGTCACGATCGACGGTGACCTGGTAGGCGCGGGCTGGGTGAGCGGTGGTTCGGACCGCAAGCTGTCCACGCTGGAGGTCGCCTCGGAGATCGACAAAGCCGGCACCGAGCTGGCCGCTGCCGAGACGCTGGCGGCCCAGACTGACCGCGGCGCTGTCCGGCGCGCTGACCGAGCAGTCGCGCCCGTCAGGACGCCGCCGAGCATGCGCTGGCCGCGCTGAACGAATCCGATACGCACCATCTCGGCGATGTACGAGCAGCTCGGTCGGCTCGGGCAGGACGGCGCGCGCTGGCCGACGAAGACTGGAAAAGGCTGCTGCGCGCAGCGCGACGACATGGAAGCCGGGCGGGCGCAGACGCTCGAGGAGGTCGTCGAACTCGAGACCCGGCTGCGCAACGCCCAGGAGGCCCAGCAGGTGCACGCGGCCGAGCCCAGTTCCGCCATGGCCCGGCAGCAGATCGCCGCCGCCGCCGAGACCGCGCGCGGCGTCGAAGTGGAAGCCCGGTTGGCGGTGCGCACCGCCGAGGAGCGCGCCAACGCGGTGCGCGGGCGGGCGGATTCGCTGCGCCGCGCGGCCGCGGCCGAACGCGAGGCGACGGCTGCGGGCCGAGCAGGCGCGCGCGGCGCGGCTGCACGCGGCCGCGGTGGCCGCGGCGGTGGCCGACTCGGGGCGGCTGCTCGCCGGCCGGCTGAACCGCGGTGGTCGACGCGGCGTCGCGAATCCGCGACGCGCTGGCCGCCGAACGCCAGCAGCGGTCGCAGGCGATGACGGCGGTCCGCGAGGAGGTGAACACGCTCGGCGCCCGGGTCGCCGCGCTGACCGATTCGCTGCACCGCGACGAGGTGGCCAACGCCCAGGCGGCGCTGCGCATCGAGCAGCTCGAGCAGATGGTGCTCGAGCAGTTCGGCATGGCGCCGGCCGATCTGATCGCCGAGTACGGCCCGCAGGTCGCGCTGCCGCCGACCGAGCTGGAGATGGCCGAATTCGAGCAGGCCCGGGAGCGTGGCGAGCAGGTGACCGCGCCCGCGCCGATGCGGTTCGACCGGCCCACGCAGGAACGCCGGCCAAACGCGCCGAGCGCGAACTGGCCGAGCTGGGCAGGGTCAATCCGCTGGCGCTGGAGGAGTTTGCCGCGCTGGAGGAACGCTACAACTTCCTGTCCACCCAGCTCGAAGACGTCAAGGCGCGCCCGCAAGGACCTGCTCGGCGTTGTCGCCGACGTCGACGCCCGCATCCTGCAGGTGTTCGCCGAGGCGTTCGACGACGTGGAGCGCGAATTCCGCGGTCGTCTTCAGCTCGCTGTTCCCCGGCGGAGAGGGCCGGCTGCGACTGACCGATCCGGACAACATGCTCACCACCGGTATCGAGGTCGAGGCGCGTCCCGCCCGGCAAGAAGGTCACCCGGCTGTCTTTGCTGTCCGGTGGCGAGAAGGCGTTGACCGCGGTGGCGATGCTGGTGGCGATCTTCCGGGCCCGCCCGTCGCCGTTCTACATCATGGACGAGGTCGAGGCCGCGCTCGACGACGCGAACCTGCGCCGCCTGATCGGCCTGTTCGAACAGCTGCGGGACGCAGTCGCAGCTGATCATCATCACGCACCAGAAGCCCACCATGGAGGTCGCCGACGCGCTCTACGGCGTGACCATGCAGGGCGACGGCATCACCGCCGGTGATCTCGCAGCGGATGCGCGGCCAGCAGGTCGATCAGCTGGTCAGCAGCTCCTCGTAACTGGTGCACTCCTGCCGGTCCCTGGAAGGATGTCAGCGTGTCGGAAGGTCTGTGGATCGCCATCGCGGTCGTCGCCGCCCTGGTCGTCATCGCCGCGCTGGTCCTGGGCCTGGCGCGCTACCGCAGGCGGCGAATCAGTCTGACTGCGTGCCCGGCAGGACACGCCTCGATCGATCCGGCGGCTACACCGCGTCATCCGGCATCACCTTCAGCCAGACAACCACGCTCGAGCCGGACGAGCGGATCGACGCCAGCGGCCTGCCCGCCGTCGGCGACGACGCGACCGTCCCTCGTGACGCCCCCAAGCGCACCATCTCCGATGTCTATCTGCCCGAGCCGGAAGCCTCGGAGAGCCGAACCCGAGCCCGATCCCGCCGTCCCCGGTTGCCGAACCGGCGCCGTCCCGACCCGCAGCGCCCCTGAGCCCCCGGCCGCGCCCCGCAGATCGAGGCCATCGCGCCGCCCGACGGGCGATTGGAACGACTGCGCGGTCGGCTCGCCAGATCGCAGAACGCACTGGGGCGCAGCATGCTGGGCTTGATCGGCGGCGGCGACCTGGACGAGGACTCCTGGCAGGACGTCGAGGACACGTCTGCTGATCGCCGACCTGGGCCCGGTGGTCACCGACTCGGTGGTTTCGCAGCTGCGGAGCCGGCTGGCCAGCAGCAGTGTCCGTACCGAGGCCGACGCCCGGGCTGTGCTGCGCGACGTGCTGATCAACGAGCTGCAACCCGCGATGGACCGCTCGATCCGCGCGCTGCCGCACGACGATCATCCGTCGGTGCTGCTGGTCGTCGGGGTCAACGGCACCGGAAAGACCACCACCGTCGGCAAACTGGCGCGGGTGCTGGTGGCCGACGGGCGGCGCGTGGTGCTGGGCGCGGCCGACACCTTCCGGGCGGCTGCGGCCGATCAATTGCAGACCTGGGCGTCGCGGGTGGGCGCCGAAGTGGTGCGCGGAGCCGAAGGCGCCGACCCGGCGTCGGTGGCGTTCGACGCCGTAGACAAGGGCATCGCCGACGGGCGCCGACGTCGTGGTCATCGACACCGCGGGACGGCTGCATACCAAGGTCGGCCTGATGGACGAACTCGGCAAGGTCAAGCGCGTCGTGACGCGGCGCGCGGCCGTCGACGAGGTGCTGCTGGTGCTCGACGCAACCATCGGGCAAAACGGTCTGGCGCAGGCCCGGGTTTTCGCCGAAGTCGTCGACATCACCGGCGTGGTGCTGACCAAGCTCGACGGAACGGCCAAGGGCGGCATCGTTTTCCGCGTCCAGCAGGAACTCGGCGTGCCGGTCAAGCTGGTCGGACTCGGCGAGGGCCCCGACGATCTGGCGCCCTTCGAGCCCGCCGCGTTCGTCGACGCCCTGCTCGGCTGAAATCCGCTTACACGGCGACCGCGATTCGTTAATCACTCAGCGAAACACTCGTGGCTCCATTGTCGAAACAACAATCTGCGCAAGGTTCTGGATCAGGTCATCAGGCATGTCTGACGGCAATGACAGGGCCGACCGGAGGTGATAGCGAGTGAGTTTCCCGATTTTGGGCCTGCCCGATACCGGCGATACCGCCTGGATGCTGGCGAGTTCCGCACTGGTGCTGTTGATGACGCCAGGTCTGGCGTTCTTCTATGGCGGCATGGTGCGCACGCGAAGCGTGCTCAACATGATCATGATGAGCATCAGCGCCATGGGTGTGGTGACCGTGCTGTGGGTGCTCTATGGCTACTCGATGTCATTCGGTAACGACAAAGGTGGCGTCGTAGGCAACCCGACCGAGTACTGGGGGCTGAAGGGTCTCATCGGTGGGAATGCCGTCAAAGCGGCGACCCGGCCAAGCGACTGCGGCCGACGTGATATCCCGCTGGCCGGCACCATGCCCGCCACCGTGTTCGTGGCCTTCCAGCTGATGTTCGCCATCATCACCGTCGCCCTGATCTCGGGTGCGGTGGCCGACCGGTTGAAGTTCTGGGCCTGGCTGGTGTTCTGCCGGACTGTGGGCGACGCTCGTCTACTTCCCGGTCGCGCACTGGGTGTTCGCCTGACGGGTTCGCCTCCGAGAAGGGCGGCTGGATCGTCAACAAGCTGCATGCGATCGACTTCGCCGGCGGTACCGCGGTGCATATCAACTCCGGTGCGGCAGGCCTGGCGCTGGCGATCGTGCTGGGCAAGCGCAAGGGCTGGCCCACCACGCTGTTCCGCCCGCACAACCTGCCGTTCGTGATGCTGGGCGCCGGTCTGCTGTGGTTCGGCTGGTTCGGGTTCAACGCCGGTTCGGCGACCAGCTCCAACGGTGCGGCCGGTTCGACGTTCATGACCACGACGATCGCCACCGCGACGGCCATGCTGGCCTGGCTGCTCGTCGAGCGGATCCGGGACGGGCACGCCACGACGCTGGGAGCCGCGTCGGGCATCGTCGCCGGGCTGGTCGCCATCACGCCGTCCTGCTCGTCGGTCAACGTGCTGGGCGCGCTGGCGATCGGGTTCGTGGCCGGTGCGATCTGCGCGCTGGCGGTCGGGCTGAAGTTCAAGCTCGGCTTCGACGACTCGCTCGACGTGGTCGGCGTGCACATGATCGGTGGTCTGACGGGCACCCTGCTGATGGGTCTGCTTGCCGCACCGGAGAGCACGGCGATCAACGGCGTGGCCGGGGTGTCAAAGGGCCTGTTCTACGGCGGCGGCTTGGTCCCAGCTGGAGCGTCAGGCGGTCGGCGCGTTCGCGGTTCTCTTCTACTCGGGCATCGTCACGCTATCTTGGCCTTGATCCTGAAGTACACGATCGGGATCCGCCTGGGTCCTGAGGAAGAGACTCGCGGGCATCGACGAGGCCGAGCACGCGGAGACCGCTTACGATTTCGCCGTAACCACGACGGGCCTTCGGCTCGTCCGGGCGCCTTGGACAGCACCGGAACGGCCAGGAGGAGCTAGCGGACGAGAAAGTGGAGGCAGAGCGGAAATGAAGTTGATTACCGCGATCGTCAAGCCGTTCACGCTTGACGACGTCAAGACCAGCCTCGAAGACGCCGGGCGTCCTGGGGATGACCGTCAGCGAAGTCCAGGGCTATGGACGGCAGAAGGGCCACACCGAGGTCTACCGCGGTGCGGAGTACTCGGTCGATTTCGTGCCGAAGGTGCGGATCGAGGTCGTCGTCGACGACTCCGTAGTCGACAAGGTCGTGGACGGCATCGTGCAGGCCGCCCGCACCGGCAAGATCGGTGACGGCAAGGTATGGGTCAGCCCGGTGGAGACCGTCGTGCGGGTACGCACAGGTGAACGCGGACCCGATGCTCTATGAGGCTAGCCGCGGATTGCTGATCCACTCTGGATGCGGGTTCGGGAGGGTCGGGAGGGATGAGCCCGACGCCGACCCGTCCGGGTCATCGGGGATCGGAAGTCACGGAGACACGTGGCGGCGTCGCGGCAAGCGATTTGGCCGCCGCGCGGCGCAACCTGGTGTCAACCTCATATCGCGAATTGCCGGCCGCTCTGCTGCGACAGTCATGGCTGCAGCTGCACGAATCCTGGCTGATCGCCAAGGCTGCCGAGATCGGCATCACCGATGCCAGTGGCTTCGCGATCGTCGGGATCGGTGGGCTGGGCCGCCGCGAATTGGCGCCCTACTCCGACCTGGACCTGCTGCTGCTGCACGACGGCAAGCCCGAAGAGGTGCTGCAACGGGTCGCCGATGGGCTGTGGTATCCGTTGTGGGACGCCAACGTTCGCATCGACCACAGCGTAAGAACCGTCTCCGGAGCTCTGGACGTCGCAAATAACGACCTGCTTGGCCGCCCTGGGCATGTTGGAAGCACGGCACATCGCCGGCGACGCCGAGCTGTCCGCGGAACTGATCAGCGGGGTGCGGCGGCAGTGGCGCAGCGGAATTCGATCCCGGATGGACGAGCTCATCGAAACGACGCACACTCGCTGGCGGCGTTGCGGCCGGATCGCGCACCGTGCCGAGCCCGAGCTCAAAACGGGTCGCGGCGGGCTGCGCGACGTTCAATTGCTCGATGCGCTGGCGGTCGCCCAACTCATCGATCATCACGGCGTTGTCCACCCCGACATGCCGGTGGGTTCGCTGGACGGCGCGTACATCACCCTGCTGGACGTGCGCGCCGAACTGCACCGGGTGTCGGGTCGCGGACGCGATCAGCTGCTGGCCCAGTTCGCGGACGAGATCAGCGCGGCCTTGAGCATCGGCGACCGATTCGACCTGTCCCGCATGCTGTCCGACGCCGGCCGCACGATCGCTTACCACGCCGAAACCGGGCTGCGGACCGCCGCCAACGCGTTGCCGCGCCGCGGTATGTCGGCCTTGGTGCGGCGGCCGAAGCGCCGACCGCTCGACGAGGGCGTCATCGAGTACGCCGGCGAAATCGTGCTCGCCCGCGAGGCCCAGCCCGAGACGCGATCCCGGCCTGGTGCTGCGGGTGGCCGCCGCGTCGGCCAACACCGGATTGCCCATCGGCGCCGCCACGCTGAGTCGGCTGGCCGCGAGCGTCGCCCGACTTGCGAACCTCCTTGGCCGCAGTGAGGCATTGGACGACCTGCTGGTCGTGCTCCTGGCCGGCCCCACCGCGGTGGCGCACGATCGAGGCGCTCGACCGCACCGGGCTGTGGGGCCGGCTGCTGCCGGAATGGGCCGCGGTCCGCGACCTGCCGCCCCGCGACGTCTCGCACAAGTGGACCGTGGACCGCCACATCGTCGAGATCGCCGTGCATGCGGCGCCGTCTGTCCACTCGCGTGGCGCGGCCGGATCTGCTTGCGCTCGGCGCGCTGCTGCACGACATCGGCAAGGGCCGGGGCGCCGACCACAGCGTGGTCGGCGCCGAGCTGGCCATGCAGATCGCTCCCAGGCTTGGGCGTCTCGGCCGCGGACACCGAGCTGCTCTCGGATCTGGTCCGCCACCACCTGCTGCTGCCCGTCACGGCCACCCGGAGCGATCTGCACGACCCCAACACCATCGAGGGCGTGTCGGAGACCCTGGGCGGGGATCCGCTGCTGCTGGAGTTGCTGCAGCGCTGGCCGAGGCGGACTCGCGGGCCACCGGCCCGGGGGTGTGGAGCGACTGGAAGGCCTCCCTGATCGCCGACCTGGTGCGGCGCTGCCGGCTGCAGATGGCAGGCGAGCCCCTGCCGCAGTCCGATCCGACCGCGCCCCACTATCTTTCGCTGGCCGCCGACCACGGGGTGCACGTGGAGATCAACGCCGGGTGACGGTGCGCGCACGTACCAGGTGGTGATGGTTGCCCCGGACCAGCGCGGGTTGGTGTCCAAAGCCGCCGCGGTGCTGGCGCTGAACTCGCTGGGAGTCCATTCGGCGTCGGTCAACGTCCATGAAGGCGTCGCGATCACCGAATTCGTGGTGTCACCGCACTTCGGTTCGCCGCCCGCGGCCCAGTTGCTGCGTCAGCAGTTCGTCGGCGCCCTTGCCGGCGACGTCGACGTGCTGGCTGTGGTCGAGAAGCGCGACATTGAGGCCACCAGTTCGGCGTCCGCCCGGGCCGGGGAGGTGGTGGTTGGGGTGCCCGTCACGCGTTCGACCGCGCCGCCACGCATTCTCTGGCTCGACACCGCCACTGAAGGCCAGTCGATCCTCGAGGTCCGCGCCATGGATCGGCCGGGGTTGCTCGCCGCTGCTGGCCCGGGCGCTCGAGCGCGCGGGCGCCGACATCGTCTGGGCAAAGGTCAATACGTTTGGATCGACTGCGGCCGACGTGTTCTGTGTGGTGCTGCCGGCCGAGGTATCGGACGACGCCGCGGGGGAGTCCGTGCGTGATCTGGTGGAAAAGCACCTGTTGGCAGTGTTGGTCTCGGCCGCGGACGGGGATGGCGCGCCGAGTTAGTCCCCGCGGCGATCGCGAGCGCGGCGGTACGCCGGGGCGAAGCGGGTCGCCGCCATCAGGACTGGCGATCGCGAGCGCGGCGGTACGCCGGGGCGAAGCGGGTCGCCGCCATGGAGGCTAGTCCGTGTCTGCCAACGATTCGGGCGTTCTGCCTGCGGCTTGGGTATGCCGACGTATCAATCGTTTACACATGACCGACAAAGCGGATCTTTGTAATCCCTTGTGTCACTTCAGCTTCAGTGGTCACAACGCGGCGATTCTTGTCGGTCCGGTCCTCCCTGGTCCCTAATCGCTCAGCGTTAGCTGCGCGCTGCGCCGTCGCCGGAAAATTCGCTAGCGCTTGTCACCGGCTGGCACCGGCTGGCCGCGCCGACCTTACGATATACAGGTTTAGTCGGTTGGCCGCCGCAGTTTCGAATCATGTCGGGGGCGCTCGCGTTGTCGCAGGTCAAGCATGGTTTTGACGGGATTTTTAGCGCGTGCCAGATAATTGTCAAGATGGCTCAGCAAAGGGTGATCGCAACCGGCGCGCCAGGCGCACACTACAAACCATGACGAGGAGAGCGCATCTGACCGCCGGCGGCGATGATCAACCAGCCCGAAAGCGCCGGCGGCTGGTGCCGATACCGGTGCTCGCCGGCATTCTGGCGGTGATCGGTTCCGTCGTGTTGGCCGTGTTCCTATCTGGATGTCGGGGCCCGTCCGGAGGTCCGGGTCCGAGGGGGAGTTCCGGCTCGGCTGCGCCGTCGACTGGTCCGACTTACAGGGTCACCGCCACCGTGCCCGTCGGCACGGGCCCGGGCGGGATGGCGGTGGATCCGGGCACCCACACCGTCTACGTCGCCCGCCACGGTGACAACACGGTGTCGGTGATCGACGCCTCGACGCGCACCGTGACCGCCACCGTGCCCGTCAAGAACCCGTGGGACGTAGACGGTGTGGATCCGGGCACCCACACCGTCTACGTCACCGACTTCACAACGACGCCAGCATCCGCGCCCGGCACGGTGTCGGTGATCGACGGCTCGACGTGCACCGTCACCGCGACCGTGCCGGTTGGCAAGGGCCCGAGTGGGGGGGCGGTGGATCCGGGCACCCACACCGTCTACGTCGCCAACTCAGACGACGGCACGGTGTCGGTCATCGACGGCTCGACACGCACCGTCACCGCCACCGTGCCCGTCGGCAAGCGCCCGAGTGGGGTGGCGGTGGATCCGGACACCCACACCGTCTACGTCACCGACGTCCTCGCCAACTCGGTGTCGGTGATCGACGGCCCGACGCGCACCGTCACCGCCACCGTGCCCGTCGGCAAGCGCCCGAGTGGGGTGGCGGTGGATGCGGGCACCCACACCGTCTACGTCACCGACGAAGACGACGGCACGTTCAACGACGGCACCGTGTCGGTGATCGACGCCTCGACGCGCACCGTCACCGCCACCGTGCCCGTCGGCAAGGGCCCGCGCGGGGTGACGGTGGACCCGGGCACTCACACCGCCTACGTCACCAACCAGCACGACGACTCGGTGTCGGTGATCGACGGCTCGACGCGCACGGTCACCGCCACCGTGCCCGCCGGCAGGTACCCGATCGGGGTGGCGGTGGATCCGGGCACCCACACCGTTTACGTCATCACCAGCGACAACACGGTGTCGGTGATCGAAACTCGATAGTGGTTGCATCGGTGTCTGGGCGCGGCGCGTCAGCTGCCCGGTCTTACATCTCGGGCGGCATGCCGATGCTGTCGTCCTAGAGGTCGCTGGCGATAAGCCATGACGGCCTGCTCGCTGGGCTACGCGGGACGTTGGCCAGCGGAGACTTGTTTCAGCACAACGGATTACCGGTGGCGATCATCATGTCCACCACACTCGCCGACCTGGAAGCCGCCGTGCGGGCACGGGGCTTACCGGTGGGGACAGCGGATTGTGTTGTATGCCAAAGAAGGTTTAGGTAATCCGCTGCATGCAACGTGCCCTGGTTAGCTCTCGGTTAGCGCCGCAAAGCCCTTTCATTCCAAGCATTCGCCAAGTTTTTTCCAAGCTCTGCCGCCGATTCTCTTCTCATCAACCCACCGGGCTGCAACGGCGGCCCGTGACGAAAGAGACACCAACATGACCAGCACCTCCGCCACGTTTACGAGGCTTTGGCTTCGACTGGGACTGCAGCCTTTCTGGGTGCGTTTTCTGGTGGGGGCCGGTGTTGGCGGGGCCGGGTTCGCCCCCGTGGGAATCGACTTCATGTTTGGCTCGTCGAGCCTGAGCATCGGCAAAACCCTCATCTTTGTCCTCTTCTTTGCCCTCGTCTCTGGCGTTGCCCTCACCTGTGGCAGTCGAGGCTTGACACGAGGCATGCACGCGGCGCTCACCGAGGCGGTTGCCGGACTTGACGAAACGGAGCGCTCCCAGGCCATCGCCGCCGTCACACACGGCATCATGCCCGCCGATCAGAGGGTGCAGTACGCGGCGGTCCGGCTTGGCCGCGCCTACCTGGGTGGCAAGTCTCCTGAGCAACTAAAGCGCGAGGAACGAGAGACCTGGGTGACATTAGTGCTCGTCGTCGTGACAGACATCGGGGTGGCGGTGGAGAACTTCAACGCACACGATCTTTACGCGGGGCTGTACTTGCTGGTGCTGATGTTGCTCGTAGCGGTCGTGCTAACCGTCAAACTGCTCAGCAAAAGACGGATCCAACGCAATATTGGACTGGCCTGTCAACCGAGTTGCAACCGTTAACGGTGGGCCCGCGACGCGCATTGATCGGGCTGTATCACAAAGCTGCTAGCCTCGCCCGCTTAGCGAATTATGCTCTACGCCAAGGATCGTGGTGCGACACGATGTCGCACACTTCGAGTGAGCTCATGGGAAGGAGGGCCGGCGATGGCGGTCATGTAGCTCCGGGTTAGTCGGGGCCAGGCCCGGTGGATCGAACGGCCCGGTGTGGGTACCCACCGCGAGCCAGTTGAAGCTGACTCGGGGTGCGTGTGCATGGAAGAACGGTCCGTCCATCAGTTCCAGCGTCAAATCGGGAAACGCCTTCCAAATGGTGTTTGCATAGAACGCGCCTATTTCTGTGCGTCCGTGCAAAGGTGCGGGTGCGGCACTGTGTTCGAGGACGACATCCTCGGTCATCGCCGCGACGAGACCGCCGGCGTCGTGAGCGTTGAAAGCCTCCACCACCCTTTGCATGAGGGTGTCCACAAGACCCTCATCGACGGGTGTCTGTTCGGTGGCACCTGCAGTCATTTGAACCCCCGGGCTGTTTGGAAGACGAGCTATGCCAAGTAAATCTCTTCCTCTGGGGGTGGGGCATGGATCCGCCGAAATCATGGAAGCGTCCTGCCTCTTTGAAATGTCTTTCACGAAATCGATGCCAACCCCGAACGAATCGGTATCATCACCCCGAACGATTCCTACAAGACCGCGACGACGACGGACCAGTTTGACGCAACGTCAGCAATCAACCGGGCTGAATCGTCAAGCCGGGTGGCGGGTTTGCAGCCACTCGTGGATTCGCTGGGCCACGTCGGGCCATCCGGGTTCGAGCATCATGTTGTGCCCCATGCCGGCGAAGAATTCCGCCTCGGTTCGGTAGGCGCGTGCGGTGGCGCGCACGTCGACGGCTCTGACGAAGCCGTCGTGCTCGGCGCCGAGAACCAGCATCGGGGTGGTCACCCGCCGAGCCTTCACGGGGCGGAACATCGAATCGACCGCCGCGGCGCGAATGCTTTCGGGCCCAAGCTGCGCCACGCAGGATTCGACGATCGCCTGCGGCGTGTGCGGGCTGAACAGGTGCTCGCGGGCGAGGGATGGGGTGTCGACGTACCCGGCCAATTTGCCGTTGGCGAACCCCTTGATGGCGATCACCGGATGACGACGCCAGAATTTCACCGCCATCCCGAACACGCCACCCGGTGGCACGGCACCGACCAGAACTCCGGCTGGGGCACTGCGGGTTTCGAGGTAGCGCTGCACCACGAACCCGCCCAGGGAATGGCCGATGAGCACGGGCCGGCCTCCCAGCTCGTCGGCGATCGTGCGGACGTCGGCCACGTAGTCGGCGATGGAAATCGATCGCACCCGCTTGCCGACGGGACTGGCGCCGTGCCCTTGCATGCTCAGGGCGACCGCCCGATAGCCCGCGTCCGCGAAGAACTCCAGGAAGTTTTGCCAGCACTGCGCGGTGTGCCAGCCGCCGTGTACGAAAAGCAGCGGCGTCGGATACGTGTCGGCCCCGGTCCTCCTAGGGCCCCTGTCGATCACCTCGAGCATGAGCCGCACAATAGCCGCCCGCCGCACCCCCTAAGGCCGAAACCCGTTAAAGCTGCTCGGTATTGAGCTGGTGCAAGGCATCGATGCGCTCTTTGAGTTGATCACGGGTGGCCGCGGCCGTCGGTGGCCCGCCGCAGCGACGCCGCAGTTCGCTGTGGATCCATCCGTGTGGCTTGCCGGTGCGGTGATGGGCTATCGACACGAGGGTGTTGAGCTCGCGGCGCAGATCGCGGAGTTGCCCATGCATCGACGCCGACGGCCCTGCCTGCCCCGCCTGCCCTGCGTCTCGTTTCAGGGCCCGCTTCTTCAGTTGCTCGTCTTGGCGGCGGTGCAGCAGGGCGCGCATCTGCTCGGCATCGAGCAACCCGGGAAGGCCGAGGTAGTCGGCCTCCTCGTCGCTTCCGGCGGGAGTGGCGGTGCCGAACGACGATCCATCGAAGATGACCTGATCCAGCTCGGCGTCGGCTCCCAGTGCGGTAAAGCTCTTGTCCGACTCGCTTGGCTCGGTCTGTGTTCGAGTCGCGGGGTCCCCGTCGAGGGGATCATCGTCGCCGCGGTGCGGTTGGCCCAGCACGTGGTTGCGCTGGGCCTCCAACTCGCTCGCCAGTTGCAGCAGGTTAGGCACCGACGGCAGGAAGATGCTTGCGGTTTCCCCCGGCCGGCGAGACCGCACGAACCTGCCGATGGCCTGCGCGAAAAACAGCGGCGTCGAGGCGCTGGTGGCGTAGATCCCGACGGACAGCCGGGGTACGTCGACGCCTTCCGAGACCATGCGCACCGCGACCAACCACCGGCCGGTGCTCTCGGCGAATTCTGTGATGCGGGCCGACGATCCGGGGTCATCGGAGAGCACGACGGTGGGCGCTTCCGAGGTGATCTTCTTCAGCAGGGCGGCGTAGGCGCGGGCGGCCGTCCGGTCGGAGGCGATGATCATGCCGCCGGCGTCGGGCACATGCGTCCGCAGTTGGCGCAGTCGCTGGTCGGCGGCGGCGATCACCGCGGGCATCCATTCGCCGGAGGGGTCCAGCGCGGTGCGCCACGCCCGTGCGGTCTGTTCGGCGGACAGCGGCTCGCCCAGTCGTGCCGCGTGCTCCTCGCCGGCGCTGTCCCGCCAGCGCGCCTGCCCGGAGTAGGCGAGGAACACCACCGGGCGGACCACCCCGTCGGCGAGCGCTTCGGCATAGCCGTAGGTGTGGTCTGCCTGCGAACGCAGAACCCCATCAGCACTCGGCGTGTACGTGACGAACGGGATCGGGCTGTCGTCGCTGCGAAATGGCGTGCCCGTCAGGGCAAGTCGGCGGGTGGCGTCGCCGAAGGCTTCCCGGATGGCTTCGCCCCAGGTCTTGGCGTCACCGCCGTGGTGGATCTCATCGAAGATGACCAGGGTCTTGCGCTGCTCGGTGCGCACCCGGTGCAGCGTCGGATGCGCGGCGACCTGGGCGTAGGTGACCATCACGCCGTGATATTCCGGTGAGGTCTGCGGGTTGACGTTGGAGAATTTCGGATCCAGGGCGAGACCGTGCCCGGCTGCGGCCTGCGCCCACTGCACCTTGAGATGCTCGGTGGGCACGACGACCGTGATCTGCTGGACGGCGCCATGGCCGAGCAGTTCGGCCGCTATCCGCAGCGCGAACCGTGTTTTCCCGGATCCGGGGGTGGCCACGGCCAGAAAGTCGCGCGGTTGGCCGGCCAGGTACTTCACCATCGCCCGACGCTGCCAGCCGCGCAGTTGCCCGCTAGCAGGCGTGCTTTCGGTGGCGCCTTCCGCTAGCTGAGGCACGACCTGAGACACAGCCCCTCCGTAGATGGTCCGTCGCGCGTGGTCGCGCCGAGCACAAGTCTTCGTTCGGGCCCACAGGGGCCGAAGCCCTACCGTGCGCTAATTCCGTTGCAGCACAACGCACGCGGCAGTGAAATTTAGCATGCCGAGGCTTTTCGGCACACTCGCGACATGCGCGTCAGCCGCGCCAGGCGCCACAGTCGCAGCGTCGCGTCCTACAGGGTGCTGGTCAGCCGGTCGGCGAGCAGTCCGGCGAACTTCGCCGGATCCTCGAGTGCGCCACCCTCGGCGAGAAGGGCAGTGCCATACAACAATTCGGCGGTTTCGGCAAGTCGGCTCAGCTGCGCGTCGTCGCCACCGTCCTTTTGCGCCTGCTGCAGGCCGGTGATCAGCGGGTGATTTGGATTGAGTTCCAGAATCCGCTTTCCGATCGGGACCGCCTGTCCGGAAGCGCTGTACATGCGCGCGAGCGCTGGTGTCATGCCGAAGGCGTCGGTGATCAGGCAGGCCGGCGACTCGGTCAGGCGGGTGGACAGCCGCACTTCCTTGACGTGCTCGCTCAGGGTCTCTTTCAACCAGTTCAGCAGGTCGGCGAAGTCCTTCTCCTGCTCCTCGCGCTCGGCCTTGCTTTCGCCCTCTTCGGAGTCCAGGTCCACCTCGCCCTTGGCAACCGACTGCAAGGGCTTGCCGTCGAACTCGGGCACCATACCCACCCAGACCTCGTCGACCGGGTCGGTGAGCAGCAGGACCTCGTATCCCTTGGCCTTGAACGCCTCCAGGTGCGGCGAGCTCAGGAGTTGCTGACGCGAGTCGCCGGTGGCGTAAAAGATTTTCTCTTGACCCTCCTTCATGCGCTCGACGTACTCGGCGAGGGTGGTGGGCTTCTCGTCGCTGTGCGTAGAGGCGAACGAGGAGATGGCAAGCAATGCTTCCTGGTTGTCGAAGTCCGACATCAGGCCCTCTTTGATCGCCTTGCCGAACGCAGTCCAGAACTTCTGGTAGTCCTCTGGGCGCTCCGCCTGTATCTCCTTGATTGCGGAGATGACCTTTTTGGTCAGCCGGCGACGGATCGCGTTGATCTGCCGATCCTGCTGCAGGATTTCGCGGGAAACGTTGAGTGACAGGTCCGCTGCGTCGACCACGCCTTTGACGAAGCGCAGGTAGGTCGGCATGAGCTGGTCGCAGTCGGCCATGATGAAGACGCGCTTGACATACAGCTGCACTCCGACCTTGGCGTCCTGGGTGTATAGGTCGAACGGGGCGTTCGTGGGGATGAAGAGCAGGGCCTGGTACTCGAAGGTGCCCTCGGCCTTCATCGCGATGATCTCGAGCGGTTCGTCCCAGGCGTGGGCGACGTGCTTGTAGAACTCCTTGTACTCGTCGTCGGAGACCTCGTCCTTTGACTTGGCCCACAGCGCCTTCATCGAGTTGATGGTCTGGGTTTCGATGGTGACCTGCTCTTCGCCGGCCTCGGCCCCCTCTTCGCCCTCTTCCGCCTCCTTGATGGGGGCGGGCTTCCTGATCTCCACCTCCATCCGGATGGGCCAGGCGATGAAGTCGGAGTACCTCTTGACCAGCTCCTTGATCTTCCACTCGGAGGTGTAGTCGTGCAGCTCGTCCTCTTTGTCTTCGGGCTTGAGGTGCAACGTGACCGACGTGCCGACCGGGGCGTCCTCAACGGACTCGATGGTGTACGTCGACTCACCACCGGAACCCCATTGGGTGGCGCCGCTCTCGCCGGCCTTGCGGGTCAGCAATTCGACCCGGTCGGCCACCATGAAGCTCGAGTAGAAACCGATACCGAACTGACCGATCAGTTCCTCCGAGGCGGCTTCGTTCTTGGCCTCGCGCAACTTCTGCCGAAGCTCGCCGGTGCCTGATTTGGCCAGCGTGCCGATCAGGTCCACGACCTCGTCGCGCGTCATGCCGATCCCGTTGTCGCGAATGGTCAGGGTGCGCGCACCCTTGTCCACCTCGATCTCGATGTGCAGATCTGACGTGTCGACGTCCAGGTCCTTGTTCCGAAACGCTTCAAGCCGCAGCTTGTCCAGCGCGTCGGACGCGTTCGAGATCAGCTCGCGCAGGAATGAATCCTTGTTGGAGTAGACCGAGTGGACCATCAGGTCCAGAAGTTGGCGTGCCTCCGCTTGGAACTCCAACTGCTCGACGTTTGCGTTCATGTGTTTGACCCTCCGAAATCAGATACCCGGACAAGTTATACCGAACTCGCCAGACGCCGGCCCATGCGCCCGCTGGGCCGCAACACCGTCGGCCCGCTAAAGACCATTAGGCTGGCGGGGTGTTTGAATCGCTATCCGACCGGTTGACCGGTGCCCTTCAGGGGCTGCGCGGCAAGGGCCGACTGACCGACGCCGATGTCGACGCCACGGCCCGCGAAATCCGGCTGGCACTGCTTGAAGCCGACGTTTCGCTGCCCGTGGTCCGGACGTTCGTCCACCGGATCAAGGAACGGGCCAGGGGTGCGACGGTGTCCGGCGCCCTCAACCCGGCCCAACAGGTCGTCAAGATCGTCAACGAAGAGCTGGTCGGCATCCTCGGCGGCGAGACCCGCCAGCTGGCGTTCGCAAAGACTCCGCCGACCGTCATCATGCTCGCCGGCCTGCAGGGCTCCGGCAAGACGACGCTGGCCGGCAAACTGGCCGCGCGCCTGCGCGGGCAGGGGCACACGCCGCTGCTGGTGGCCTGCGACCTGCAGCGACCGGCCGCGGTGAACCAGCTGCAGGTCGTCGGCGAGCGGGCCGGGGTGCCGGTGTTCGCGCCGCATCCAGGGGCCTCTCCCGAATCCGGCCCCGGTGACCCGGTCGCCGTCGCGGCGGCGGGGCTTGCCGAGGCCAAGGCCAAGCACTTCGACGTCGTCATCGTCGACACCGCCGGACGATTGGGCATCGACGAGGAGTTGATGGCCCAGGCCGCGGCCATCCGGGACGCCACCAACCCCGATGAGGTGCTGTTCGTTCTGGACGCGATGATCGGCCAGGATGCCGTCACCACCGCGCAGGCGTTCGGTGAGGGCGTCGGCTTCACCGGTGTGGCGCTGACCAAGCTCGACGGTGACGCCCGCGGTGGCGCGGCGTTGTCGGTCCGCGAGGTGACCGGCGTACCGATCATTTTCGCCTCCACCGGCGAAAAGCTGGAGGACTTCGAGGTCTTTCACCCGGACCGGATGGCCAGCCGCATCCTGGGCATGGGCGACGTACTGAGCCTGATCGAGCAGGCCGAGCAGGTCTTCGATGCACAGCGAGCCGAGGAAGCCGCGGTCAAGCTCGGCAGCGGTGAGCTGACGCTGGAGGACTTCCTCGAGCAGATGCTCGCGGTGCGCAAGATGGGCCCGATCGGCAACCTGCTGGGCATGTTGCCGGGCGCCGGTCAGATGAAGGACGCGCTGGCCGCCGTCGACGACAGTCAACTCGACCGGTTGCAGGCCATCATCCGCGGCATGACGCCCCAGGAGCGGGCCGACCCGAAAATCATCAACGCGTCGCGGCGGCTGCGTATCGCCAACGGCTCGGGCGTGACGGTGTCCGAGGTCAACCAGCTGGTCGACCGGTTCTTCGAGGCCCGCAAGATGATGTCCTCGATGCTCGGCGGCATGGGCATACCCGGCGTGGGCCGCAGGTCCGCGACGCGCAAGGCCAAGGGATCGAAAGGCAAGAAGGGCAAAAAGGGGGCACGGGGACCGACGCCGCCGAAGGTCAGGAGCCCCTTCGGGCCGGGAATGGCGGGCATGCCGGGCATGCCGAACGCCGCGGGCATGCCTGAAGGGTTCCCCGATCTGTCGCAGATGCCCGAAGGCCTCAACGAGTTGCCGCCCGGGCTGGCCGACTTCGACCTGTCCAAGCTGAAGTTCCCGGGCAAGAAATAGCCGCGCCGTGCGCATGCACGTGCGAGGTTTGGGCCTGCCCGACGAGGCCGCGACAGAGCTGTGGATCGTCGACGGCCGGATCAGCAGGGAGCCGGTGTCCGGCGCCGACACCGTCTTCGAGGGCGGCTGGATCCTGCCCGGGCTGGTCGACGCGCACTGCCACGTCGGGCTCGGCGACCACGGCGAGATCCCACTCGACGAGGCGATCGCCCAGGCCGAGGCCGAACGCGACGTCGGGGCGCTGCTGTTGCGTGACTGCGGCTCACCGACCGATACCCGCAGCCTCGACGACCACGACGACCTGCCCCGAATCATCCGGGCCGGAAAGCACCTGGCCAGACCCAAGCGCTATCAGGCCGGCTTCTCGGTCGAGCTGGAAGACGAATCGCAGCTGCCCGCGGCGGTGGCCGAGGAGGCGCGCCGCGGCGACGGCTGGATCAAGCTGGTGGGCGACTGGATCGACCGCTCCGTCGGCGATCTCGCCCCGCTGTGGTCCGACGACGTGCTCAAGGCGGCGATCGATACAGCACACGCCCACGGGGCCCGGGTCACCGCGCACGTCTTCAGCGAGGACGCGCTGCCCGGCCTGATCAAGGCCGGCATCGACTGCATCGAACATGGCACCGGGCTCACCGACGACACCATCGAGCTGATGGTCGAGCACGGAACCGTATTGGTGCCGACGCTGGTCAACATCGACGAGAACTTCACGGGCATCGCGGCAAAGGCAACCGAGCGCTATCCCGCCTACGCGGCCCACATGCGCGACCTGCATGCCCGCGCCCTGCCGCGGATCGCCGCGGCGCGCGAGGCCGGGGTGCCCATCTATGCGGGCAGCGACGCCGGCACCATGGTCGCCCACGGGCGGATCGCCGACGAGGTGGAGGCGCTTAAGGGCATCGGGATGAGCCCGACCGACGCGCTGGGCGCCGCGTGCTGGGATGCGCGCCGCTGGCTCGGCCGGCCCGGTCTCGACCATGGGGCATCCGCCGACCTGTTGTGCTACTCCGAGGATCCGCGCCGGGGTCCCGGTGTGCTGAACCGACCCGATCTGGTGATCCTGCGCGGCAAGGCTTTTCGGCCCTGACAAACGGCCGGGTGTTAGCCAGCTGTTAGTAGTCGGCGGACGAGGAATTCCGCCGCCGATTCCGGCAAGAAGCCACGATCGCCGCAGACCTTTACCATCCCCACATCGTCGAAGTGCATAGCCGCGGCGAGTTCGAAGGGCAGCTGTGGGTCGCGATGGACTACGTCAATGCCACCAGCGCCGCACAGCTCATGACCGATAGATTCCCCGCCGTTGCTCCGGTCGCTGAAGTGCTCGCGGTCATCACTGCGGTTGCCGGAGCTCTCGACCATGCCCATGAGCGTGGGATGCTGCATCGCGATGTCAAACCCGCCAACATTTTGCTGAGCAATCCGGGTGACGGTGAACAACGGATTTTATTGGCCGACTTCGGGATAGCCCCCCGTTTAGGGGAATCCGGTAGGACCTCCGGGGCCCACCGGCGCAACACGGCGGTGGGCACTATCGCCTACGCCGCGCCGGAGGTGTTGATGGACATGTTGACGGACACCGACGCTGACCGGCCGGCTGACCAGTACGCGCCCCCCTGTGTCGGCAAAGACGGAGTGACTTCTCCGGCGGCTGGAAGCCGCCGGCTTCTTCTCACGCCGCTTGGGCGTGAAGGGCCAGCCCGGCCCGTAGGATGTTGCGTGCGGCATGTTCGTCTGCCGATGCGCGATGACCACATCGCCGGCATTCGAACGCCGTCTGGGTGACGCGGTTTTCGGCGGCGGCATACCCGCACTGTTCGCAGCCGTTCGAGGTGTGCCGGGGGTCGACCTCAATCCAGACACGCCCAGCATCTTCCGCTTTGGCGCGCAGAATCGAGACGAAGCCACCCCAGCCAGCGTCACCGATACTCCTATTAAGCCCCGACTTCGCCCGGGCACCATTGGGCAAAAACTGCCCCGGGCGTTCCTCATCTGCGACGGACTTTACCCGCCGCATCATGTTGACGATCTGCGAATCCTCCACCACCACAGGGTCATACCGCTCGACCAGGGCGCGGGCCTGTTTGTGGTGAAAGTCCTTGCGTTGGTTAGCGATCTTGCGATGCCGAGCAGCCACGCTCTCCCGCCGCCGTACCCGGTTGTTCGAACCACACTGGGCACTGGCCAAGCGCTGCTGCGCCGCAGTCAACCGGTCCGCCGCCGCACCACCCCAACGTGGATTATCGATGTGCTCACCGTCGCTGGTCGTGGCGAAACTGACGATGCCGACATCGATGCCAGCCTGACAGCCGGTGCCCGGCAGCGGATTAGTCGGAACGTCATCGCAGGACAGCACCAGCACCCAGCGCCGCCCCTGGCGTTTGATCTGGATCGTCTTGACCCGACCTTGTACCTGGCGGTGCAGCTCGACCTTGACCTGGCCGATGCCTTGCAGATATACCCGCTTGACCTCGGGCAGCCAGCGAGCGCCATCACCGTCTTTGGGCCACTCCACGCTGTCGAACCGGCCAGCACCCTTAAACCGTGGATACCCGGGCTTGACACCAGACTTGGCGGTCTTGACCCGCCGGAAAAACCCGGCAAACGCCTTATTCAAACGGCGCAGGGTGGCCTGCTGGCTCGAGAACGACCAAATCCCACATCCGGACGTACCGCCCGGATCTCAGTCAGCTGCGCCGACTGATCCCCGTAATAAACGCGGGTCTTGCTGTGCGCCCAGGCATCCCGACGCTCCTGCAACGCGGCATTGTAGAGCTCGCGGTGCGACTCCACACACGCCGCCAACGCGATGTGCTGACGCGCGGTCGGCCGCAATCGAAACACGTACGCCCGCCTCATGACGCCATCACCGCGTCCCACTGATGCTCGATATAACGGCGCACCGCCGACTCCCAGACGTAGCCGACCGAGGCGGCGAAATACGACGGCGACCACAACACCGTCGCAAAGTTGCGCAAGTGCGCAAACTCCTCGCGCAGCACACGCACGGTGCGGCCCTTAAACGCCCGCACCACCGCCGCTGGCGCGTCGGTCGGCCCGACCCGCACGAACAGGTACACGTGATCAGGCATCACTTCCTTGGCCACGACCTGCCAACCGTGCTCAGCGGCGATCTGCTCCAGCAGCTCGTCCAGCCGACGCGCTACCCGCCCGCCCAAGACCCGGCGCCGGTACTTCGGGCACCACACCACGTGCAGCCCCAGCGACGACACCCCTCCCGCAGTTCGGCGAAACCGGCGCTCGGACATAGCGCGCACCCTACGCAACGACACCGACACCACCGGTTTCACACGCTGTTCGCCTGTCCCGATTCCCCCGACGGCTAAAGCCGCCGGTCGGTCCCCTCGGGACGCACTGATGGCACAGATTCACACCACGGCGCTGGTGCTGTCGCTGCGACCGCGGCCGCGGGGCAACTTCGTCGGCGAAGAGACCGTCACCGTGAAAACCAATGAGTGTGGCCAGCGAGCGGCCGTGATCCGGATCCCCGCGGTCGCCTCCCGCAGTGGCGACGTTCCGGCCGGTGTTGCCGTGCCGGACCCGGCGAACATGACAAACGCCGCGACCCCGCCGACCACCACGCGCTGACTTAATCATCTGACCTGCGATTTTTGGGGGGAATGGCATGCGCAGATAAAAGAGTGCGAGTACTTGCTAACTTTCGGTGTTACCGTGATTACACCAATCGAGCTGGAGGATGCAGTGACGTACGACGTGATCATTCGCGACGGTCTGTGGTTTGACGGCGCCGGCAGCGCGCCGCAAATCCGCACTCTGGGAATTCGCGATGGCGTGGTGGCTGCGGTGTCAGGGGGGCCGCTGGACGAGGCGGGCTGCCCCGAGGTGATCGACGCGGCGGGCAAATGGATTGTGCCCGGTTTCATCGACGTGCACACCCACTACGACGCCGAGGTGCTGCTGGATCCCGGGCTTCGCGAATCGGTGCGCCACGGTGTCACCACGGTGCTGCTGGGCAACTGCTCGCTGTCGACCGTGTACGCCAACTCCGAGGACGTCGCCGACCTGTTCAGCCGCGTCGAGGCGGTGCCGCGCCAGTACGTCCTCGGCGCGCTGAACGCAGCCAAGACCGAGAGGGCATGGTCGACGGCCGCCGAGTACATCGATGCGATCGACGCCCTGCCGTTGGGGCCGAATATCAGCTCACTGCTTGGTCATTCGGACCTGCGGACCGCGGTGTTGGGATTGGAGCGCGCCACCGACGACTCCGTCAAACCCACCGTCGCCGAGCTGGAGAAAATGGCGGCGTTGCTCGGCGAAGCGCTCGATGCCGGGATGTTGGGCATGTCGGGGATGGACGCGGCGATCGACAAACTCGACGGGGACCGCTTCCGGTCGCGTGCGCTGCCGTCCACCTTCGCGACGTGGCGTGAGCGGCGCAGGCTGATCAAGGTGCTGCGTCAGCGCGGCCGGATTCTGCAGAGCGCGCCCGACGTGGACAGCCCGGCTTCGGGGTTGCTGTTCTTCTTGTCCAGCAGTCGAATGTTGGGGCGCCGCAAGGGGGTTCGGATGAGCCTGCTGGTGTCCGCCGACGCCAAGGCGATGCCGCTGGCCGTGTACACCTTCGGGTTCGGCACCCGGTTGCTCAACAAGGTATTGGGATCCAGCGTGCGGTTCCAGCACCTGCCGGTGCCGTTCGAGCTGTACTCCGACGGCATCGACCTGCCGGTCTTCGAGGAGTTCGGCGCCGGAACCGCGGCCCTGCACCTGCGCGATCAAGTGCGGCGCAACGAGTTGCTGGCCGATCAGGACTACCGCCGCCGGTTCCGGCGCGAGTTCGACCGCGTCAAGCTCGGCCCTTCGTTGTGGCACCGCGACTTCCACGACGCGGTGATCGTCGAGTGCCCCGATGAGTCGTTGATCGGCAAGAGCTTTGGCGCGATCGCCGACGAGCGGGGACTGCACCCGCTGGACGTGTTCCTCGACGTGCTCGTCGAGAACGGCGAGCGCAACGTCCGGTGGACGACCACCGTCGGCAACCACCGGCCCAAGCAGCTCAACAAGCTCGCCGCCGAACCCAGCATCCACATGGGCTTCTCCGACGCCGGCGCGCACCTGCGCAACATGGCTTTCTACAACTTCGCCCTGCGGCTGCTCGGGCGCACCCGGGACGCCGCCCGGGCGGGCAAGCCGTTCCTCTCCCTGGAACGCGCGGTGCACCGTCTGACCGGCGAACTGGCGGACTGGTTTGGCCTTGACGCCGGCACGTTGCGGCAGGGCGACCGCGCGGATTTCGTGGTGATCGACCCGGTGGGTCTGGACGCATCGCTGGACGGCTACCACGAGGAAGAGGCTCCGTTCTACGGCGGCTTGTGGCGCATGGTCAATCGCAACGACGCAGCCGTGGTCGCGACGGGTGTGGGCGGCGCCGTCGTCTTCCGCAACGGCCAGTTCCGCAAGGGCTACGGGCAGAGCGTCAGGTCGGGCCGCTACCTGCGGGCGGGCGTCCCGCAACAGCGCGCCGCCGTCGGGGCGGGTACCTGACATGGCGAGAACCCAGCAACAACGCCGTGAAGAGACCATCGCGCGCCTTCTCGAGGCGAGCATCGCCTCCATCGTCGAGGTCGGATATGCCCGGGCATCCGCCGCCGTGATCAGCAAGAAGGCAGGGCTGTCCGTCGGCGGCCTGTTTCGCCACTTCGAAACGATGGGCGATTTTATGGCGGCCACGGCATCCGAGGTGTTGCGTCTTCAGGTGGAGTCGTTCACCAAGCAGGTCGCGGAAATCCCGGGCGATCGGCCGGCGCTGGAAGCGGCACTCACGATCCTGCGGGACATCACCAGCGGCCCCACCAACGCGGTGATGTACGAACTGATGGTTGCCGCGCGCACCGACGAGAAGCTCAACGCCCACCTGCGGGACGTGTTCGCGCAGTACACCGCGAAGATCCACGACGCCGCGCGTACGCTGCCCGGGGCCGACGACGTCCCGGAGCCGACGTTTACCGTTCTGGTGGCGGTGATGACGAACATCTTCGATGGCGCCGCACTGGTGCGCGGGCTGTTACCCCACGACGATATTGAGGAGCAACGGATCCAGCTGCTGGCGGCCCTGGTGACCGGTTTGGCGACGAGCAGCTGATCGCCCGGCCTACAGGTACTGCGGCGCCAATAAAGAATGCGCGCGATCACTATTTATTCTAAAAAGAGCGTCACCCTCGGAAAAACGTACTTTGGCGAGGTCCAATTCGCGGGGAAACGCCCGGCCGGCGAGTAACCTATCGTCCCCGCAGCCGGGGCAGATGCCTTGAGTGGGTTAGTCGGCATCGCGAGCCATGCGGGTGCGCCATGCCCGCACTGACCGGTTGAGCTCGATGACGTTGGCGGAGCGCGTGCCAATTGGTGGGACCGCCCTGTCAGCCGTGTCAGCCCGGTCGTTGTGCGCGTCGGCGGCGGTTACGCTGATGAGCTCTTCGATTCCGCAGTCGAAGATGTCGCAGAGGGCCGCGCAGAGTTGCAGCGAAATCCGTTCGGGCCGTTGGTAAACCACGCCATAGGCCTGCGATCGCGCCAGATGAATTCCGCGCTCGGCCAGGCAGGGGATCAGGTCGCTGCTGACGACCATGCCGCGGGCTTCCATCAATTCTTCCAGGCGCCAGGCGTAATCGATGTGGCGTTTCATGAGGCCTCCTCGACGACCGCCAGGGCGTGCCGGATGGTGGCGTCGTTGGTGTCAGGAACCGCGTCGGCCATCGCCGAGTCTCCCGTCGATATAAAGTCTTTCCGTGCTGGCAATCGATTCGATCGGAGTAGACGCTACCGCCGTGCGGAATGGTTCGATACGGTTTGCGAATTTCTTGCTGAACATTTTAGCGCCGGCTTATAAAGAATGCGTGCGATCGCTATCTTATTGTGTTTAAGAATGCGTGCGCTCGCTATTTATCCGAGAAAGCGCGCGGCCTGGGCGGCGGGGCTGCCACAAGGAGCGCTATGGTTACCGACCGACGGTTGTGGTTACCCACGGGCGGTGAAGTCGGCCCGGTACCTGCGAGCTGGCGCGCGGCGCGGTGCTCAGAGATTCGGTGGTTGAGATGCGCAGAACTCAGCAACAACGCCGCGAGGAAACCGTCGGACGGCTTCTCGAGGCCAGCATCGCCAGCATCATCGAGATCGGATACGCGCGGACCTCGGCTGCCATCATCACCAAGCGCGCGGGGGTGTCCGTTGGCACCCTGTTCCGGCACTTCGAGACCATGGGCGACTTTATGGCTGCCACGGTCTCCGAAGTGCTGCGCCGCCAACTGGACTCGTTCAACGCATTCCTCGCCGAGATGCCGGCCGACGAGCCGACGCTGGAAGCGGCGCTGAGAATTCTGCAGGACCTCTCCCGCGTCCCCCGCAACGCGGTAGTACACGAACTGGTCGTTGCCGCGCGCACCGACGAGATGCTCAAGGCCCATTTGCAAGACGTGTTCGGGGCCTACAACGCGAAGTTTCTCAATGTCGCGCGCGCAATGCCCGGGAACGAGTTCGTCTCGGCGGACGAGTCTCGGGTGCTCGCGACTTTGTGCATGAACCTCCTCGATGGAGCCGCCATCATCCGAACGGTGCTACCCGCATCCGAACGCGAAGAGCAACGGATTGAAATGCTGGCGGAGTTGATATACGGGGCATTGCCCGAGGAGGCGCGGGGCCTGGCCCTGGGAGGGGCCTTGGAGACCACTAGGAGGCCCAGACATCGCCGCTAGCTCGCTACAGCGAGCCGACGCCGGACCCCGGGCTCAGGGCGAAGCCCCAATCGAACAGGCTCGCGGCCTGATCCCAGTATGTCGGTCCGCCCTCTTTCACCATCCCGTACATCATGGCGATCACCAGCCGGCGGCCGCCGCGGGCAGCGGCGCCGACGAACGTTTTGCGCGCGGCTCCGTGAAGCCCGTCTTGCCGCCGATCGCGCCGGGATAGCGGCCAACAGCTCGTCCTGGTTGAGGATCGGTGGTCACCGCCGCGTTAGCCTCGCCGGGGAACATTGCCGAGGGCTCGGCGGTGATCTGCGCGAACACCGGGTTGGCCATCGCGGCCCGGAAGATGACGGCCAGGTCGTGCGCCGTCGTCCCTCCCGAGCCCCCGGGCCCGTCCAGCCCGACGGTGTCGACGCCTGGGTGTTCGTCGCCCCCAGCGACGCGGCCTTGGCGTCCATCTTGGCCACGGCCGCGTCCGGGCCGCCCAGCATCTGCGCCAGCGTGTTGGCGGCGTCGTTACCCGAAACCAGCAGCAGGGCGTCGAGCAGTTGGCGCGCGGTGTAGGTGCGGCCCGGCTTGATGCCGACGCAATTGCATTCGACCTCGGTGTCGGCGACGTCGGCGACGACGGTGGAGTTCAGGTTCAGCTCGTCCAGCGCCACCAGCGCCAACAGCACCTTGATGGTGCTTGCCGGTGGATGGATCACATTCTGGTCGCGGGCCGCGAGCACCTGACCGCTGTCCATGTCGGCCACGATCCACGTCTGTGCCGGGCCGTCGGGGATCGGTAGCGACCCGGCCGGCTGAGTAAAGTCTGCCGACGCGGCGCCCGCGCCGACGTTGCCGCCGCAGGTACCGATCGCGAGCACTGTGGCCGCTGTGGCCGCTGCCGCCATGAGCTTTCGCATGGGCGGACATTTTAACTTCGGGGCCTGCGTGACGCCTATTTCCACTGTTAGGCGACCGTGGCGGCAGGCTCGGCGGCAGCCAGCCTGATTGCGGGGGTGGTTCCCAGGGTGGTGGTGTTGGCGCGCAGGAAGCTGCCGGTGCGCTGCGTGCCGAGCACCTCGGTCGGCTCGCCGTCGCGGAACACCGCGCGGCCGGCGACGAACACCGCGGTGACGGTGTCGTCGTTGCGGTTGACCATCCGGGACAGCCCGCCGTACTGCTCGACCGGTCCTCGGCGTAGCTGTCCAGCGACTCGTCGAGGCGTTCGGGGTCGACGATCACCAGGTCGGCGCGGTCGCCGACGCCGCAGATGCCCGGCGTCGAGCTGGTACCAGTCGGCCAGCTCGCCGGTCAGCCGGTGCACCGCCTGCTCGACGGTCATGAACGGCTCGCCGGCGCTTCTCGGCGTCGTGGACGTGGCGCAGCAGCCGCAGCCCGAAGTTGTAGAACGCCATGTTGCGCAGGTGCGCGCCGGCGTCGGAGAAGCCCATCTGGATGCCGGGCTCGCGGGCCAGCTTCTTGAGCACCTCGGGCCGGTGGTTGGAGATCGTCGTGCGCCAGCGCAGCGCCCTGCCGTGCTCGACGCACCAGATCGAGGAACGCGTCGACCGGGTGCAGCCCGCCGCGGTCGACGCCGACCTGCCCGAACGACTTGCCGACCACCGACGCGATCCGGGCAGGCGACGATCTCGGCGTCGAAGAAGTCGCGGTGCCACACCCGCAGCCCGTACTTGTTGTCGTAGTCCTTGCGGAACCGGCGCCGGTACTCCTCGTCGCGCATCAGCTCGTTGCGCTCGCAGTTCTTCCTTCAGGTGCAGGCGGCCGCGCCGGAGCCGAACTCCTCGAAGACCACCAGGTCGATGCCGTCGGCGTACACCTCGAACGGCACCGGCAGGTGCTGCCAGCGGAAGTCGCCGCCGAGCCGGTTGACCAGCGGGCCGCCGGACCCATCAGCGGATCGCGTACGGGTTGGCCTTGACGTCGGCGGCCGAGAGCAGGCTGGTCTTCAGCGGCTTGCGGAAGACGCCGAGCGACTGCGCCACCTGCGACACGATGTTCAGCGGGTTCTGGATGTCGGGGCCGGCCTGCAGGACCCGCCCGCTGCGCCGCAGCATCGACTTGAGCCGGCGCAGCTCGCGCGGCTTGGCGTAGGTCGACGGCAGGGTGCGCGACCGGCAGACCTCGCCGTCGATCTTGTCGAACAGCAGTTGCTGCGAGGACATCCCGACGAAGCCCGCGTCCGAGCGCCTCGGCCAGCATCTGCTCCATCTGGGCCTGCTCGGCCGGGGTCGGGCGGACGTCCTTGCGGGTCGCCCGGTCCAGGCCCATCGCCGCGGTCGCGCATGTCGGAGTGGCCGATGAACGCGGCGACGTTGGGGCCCAGCGGCAGCGACTCGAGCGCGGCGATGTACTCGCTCGCAGTTGGTCCAGGTCTTGTGCTCGTCGACCGCGCCGATGACGTGCTCGCGCGGGATCGCCTCGACCCGGCCGAACAGGTCGCCGGCGTCCTCGCCGTCGACGTGAATGGTCGACAGCGAGCACGATCCCAGCATCACCGTGGTCACGCCGTGCCGCAGCGACTCGGACAGCGCCGGGCCGCCGAGCACCTCGACGTCGTAGTGGGTGTGGATGTCGATCATGCCGGGCATCACCCACTTGCCGTCGGCGTCGATGACCTGCGGGCAGCCGGCTTCGTCGAGCGGTCGCGCGGCGATCGCGGCGACGTGGCCGTCGCGGATGCCGATGTTGCGGATCGCCGACGGCGCGCCGGTGCCGTCGAACCAACGGCCGTTGCGGATCACCGTGTCGAAGCTCATGGGATGTTCCTTTCGCGAGGCTTATCACATTTATCGCAATTATCACATTTCTCGGTCTTACCGGGTTGACTCGTTGCTCTCCAGAATGCGGCAGGAAAGCCCGAGTCTTGACAGTTGCGGACGATTATTTGACATTTGGGGACATGTCGGTGGTGCGTGGGACGGCGCTGTCGGGCTATCCGCGGCTGGTGGCCGAACTGGGCGGCGACCCGGCCGAGCTGCTGCGCGCGGCCGGCATCCGGCCCCAGGACGTCGGCGATCACGAGGTGTTCCTGCCCTACCGGAGCCTGATCATGGCCGTCGAGACCGCGGCGGCGGCCACCGCGACCCCCGATTTCGGGCGGCGGTTGGCCCTACGGCAGGGCATCGAAATCCTTGGGCCGCTCGGGGTGGCCGCGCGCACCTCGGCCACCGTGGGCGACGCCTTCGCGATCGTCGAAACCTTCCTGGCGGCCTACAGCCCGGCCATTTCCGCGCGCATCATCCAGGCGCCCACACGGACAGTCGTTCTACGCGTTTGAGGTGCTGATCGAGCGGCCGCCGCCGCACCCGCAGACCACCGAACTGTCGCTCGGGGTGTCTCTTCAGGTGTTGCGGTTCCTGCTCGGCGCGCAGTACGCGCCCTT
>CAVVLC010000031.1:0-17197 GCA_963748885.1 uncultured Actinomycetota bacterium | reverse complement strand
CCGACTGATCCTGCGGAATATTCGCAAAAGACGCCGTGCCGATACATCATGTTGGTGTGGCGGAGGAAGCGTTCGACGACTTGATGGGGATGCTGGACGTCCCGGCGCTCGTGGTGACAACCGCTGCCGATGGTCAGCCGGCGGGTTGTCTGGTGGGCTCTCGCCACCCAAACCAGCGTGGAGCCGCCAACATATCTGGTCGCCATATCCAGGAGCAGCCACACCTTCGAGGTGGCGAGCAAAGCCCAGCACCTGGCGGTGCACGTGCTGCCGCGGCACCGCCGCGCCCTCGCTGAACTGTTCGCAGGTCAAACGGGTCACAAGGTCAACAAATTCGAGCGCTGCTCGTGGCGCGCCGGCCCCCACGGGATGCCGATCCTCGACGACGCGATCGGGTGGTTCGTCGGCAGGACGGTGAATTGGGCGGACGTTGGGGACCATGAGGTCTACGTGTTGGTGCCCGTCGCCGCCTGGACTTCCGAATCCGAAGAGGAACCGCTCTACCTCTCCGATATCGACGACATCGATCCCGGCGGCCACGAGGAGGCAGAGGCGCGACGGCTCTACGACGCGCCGAGCCATGTCGCGCGCCGATACGGTCCGCGGTTCACCATCGGTGGGATCTAACCCGGCCGCACGCGGCTCGCTACGTTTTGTCGTCGCTGTTGCGCGGGAAGCCGCCGCCCTGCGGGAACAGCGGGAACACCACGTCGTCGAGCTTCTCCGCGTCACCGGCGGTCTTGTTCACGGTCGCGCCCCAGACGTTGCCGTCCGGCGACATCCGCAGCGCCCACGCGTGCCGTGCGTGTCCTTGCGGACCACCTCGGGTTCGCCGGTCACCGCGCCGGTTCGATGGCGCCAGCCGCACCGCCACGGTCTGCTTGGTGTTGATCAGGTTGACCAGCACGGTGCCGTCCATCGCCGCGCAGCCGGCCACGCCGGGCCGTCCGGCCAGGTCCACACGGTGGAGACCTTCGGAGTCCTTGGTGATGCGCTGCAACCGGTCCGCGGTGGGGGTGCGGTCGGTGACGTACAGCGAGCCGTCGACGGGGTCGATGCACATGCCGCCGCCGGCACCCGATCCCGCTCAGCGCGGTCGTCGGCGGCGCCTGGCTCGACGGTGGTCGGCTGCTCGATGCGCAGCACCTTGCCCGCCAGCGAAGCTGGGATCGGCGGCCATCGCCGGGTTGCCCGCGTCGCCCGTCAGCACCACCAGCGTGGTGGGGCTGGTGAAGATCAGCGCACCGGTGTTGCCCGCGGCGCCCTTAGGAATTCCGGTCAGGATGGCTTTCGGCACGTCGCCGTCGGCGATGCGGATCACCCGGTTGTCGGTAGGCGTGCTGATGTAGGCGTACATCAGCCGGTCCTGGCGTGTAGGTGGGCGACAGCACGATGTCCATCAAGCCGCCGTCACCGGACGGGTCGACCGGGATGACCACCTTGACCTTGGGCTCGGCGCTGACGGAGACCTCCTTGACCGCGCCCGTGGTGCGCTCGGCGACCAGCGCGGATTTGCTGTCGGCGCCCATGATCAGCCCGCTGGTGCTCTCCAGGCAGCCCTGCATCACCCCGGGTGCCGGGCATGCCTTCGGGAACGGCTTGTCGCGGCAGCGGCGGCGGTGGGGGAGGCGTCGAGCTGGGCTGGGGCTTGCAGTTCCGGGTTCGGTGGTGAACGGCTGCGACTGGGCGTCGTTGAACCGTGCGCAGCCGCTCGACCAGCACCGCCGCAGCACAGCGCAGCGAGCACCGCCCAGCACCGACCGCCGTATTCGCATGACCGACAGGCTACGGACATGCGGGCACCGTCGCCACACGGCCCCCGTGCCCCGCAAGTCGGTGAGTCTGGATCGACGCGTGCGGCTGGACAGTCATTCGGGTCGGTCCGGCGCGATTTGTCGGGTGAACTGCCGAATGCGGCGAAAGCGCCGCTCAAATCCCCGATTCGCGGCCTAATTGCCCTTACCCTGGCACGCGTGACCAGTCAACCGCATGACGCACGCTTGGCAACGGCCGGGGGAATCCCCGGAACCAATCCCGGGACGCCCCGCCTCGGCGCGCGTGGTCGACCCCGAAGATGACCTGACGCCGGTCGGGTACCCCGGCGAGTTCGGAACCACCACCGTGATCCCGCCTACGACAGGACCCCGGCTCGGCCGCGCGCCGCTCCGTACAACCTGCTCGGACAGCCAGAGCCGCTGCCTTACGTCGCCGCCGCCGCCGGCGGCGGCCCAGCACGCGGCGCCGGAGCCCGCCGACGCCGATTCCGACCAGACGATGAGCGGTTACGCGCCGTCGGCCGGCGCGGCACCCAGCATCTCGGTCTGCTGATCCTGCGGGTCGGGCTGGGGGGGGTGCTGATCGCGCACGGGCTGCAGAAGCTGTTCGGCTGGTGGGGCGGCCAGGGACTGACCGGATTCAAGAACTCGCTGTCCGATGTCGGCTACCAGCACGCCGACATCCTCGCCTACGTGAGCGCCGGCGGCGAGATCGTCGCGGGCGCGCTGCTGGTGCTGGGATTGTTCACGCCGGTGGCCGCTGCGGGTGCGCTGGCCTTCCTGATCAACGGCCTGCTTGCGACCATGTCGGCGCAAGCCAGCATCAGCACGCTTCTCGTACTTCCTGCCGGACGGGCACGAATACCAGATCAGCCTGATCGTCATGGCCGTCGCCGTCATCCTGGCCGGTCCGGGCCGCTACGGACTCGATGCCGGCCGAGGCTGGGCCTATCGGCCCTTCATCGGCTCGTTCGTGGCGTTGCTCGCCGGCATCGGCCGCCGGCGTCGGCGTGTGGGTGTTGCTCAACGGCGCCAATCCCGCTGCGTCCTGACGTCCCTCATGACCGGCTCATCTAGGGGCGTATCGGTAGGGGTTGGGCACCCGGCCCGCGCTGGCTTCGGTCAGCAGCGGCAGGGTCGCGAAAGTGACCGCAGGCAATCGCAACTCCGCACCGCCCTTGAGCCGGGCGCGCGCCCAGATGCCTCGGTTGAACCGCAGCCCGTCGATGTCCTCCCAGCCCACCGTGCGGCTGCCCAGCAGCGTCCGCACGGTCACGCCCTGCTCGTCGGCGACCGTGCGCAGCCGGATCATCAGCGCCGACAACACGACCGGGATGATCAGCAGCGGGGCGGACGGTCGGCCAGGCCAGCACCGGCACCAGCAGCCCGAGGGCAAGAAACCCGACGGCGAAGTGCGCCATCGGCGACACCTTGATGACCACCGGGGACCCGGCCGGCGTTGGGGCAGTGAGTCATCGAGCCAGTCGAACCGGTGCCACCCCAGCATCATTTCACCCGCCGCGCGAATCGTTTCCGCCCCGCCGCCCGCGGGCCGGCCCGTGGGCCGGCGAGGGATCGGATTTGACGGCTGAGCTGTGCGAAGGCTACCGTCGGGGTCTATGAATAAGCCTCGGAATGCTCGTAGTAATTAGTCGGCGCGTTGGTGCCTGACTAGCTCTTCAGCTTTCGAAGCGATCCAGCACCAACGCGCAACCCTCGTACAGCGGATGAGCTGACGGGGGTTTTTTGTTGCGCCATCACACGAAACTTCCACAGCAAGAGGACCAAGAGGACAGTGAGCGCACCGACCAAGCCAGACCCACCGACACGCGACGCCGCCGCCGGAGCGGCAAGGCCCAGGCAACGGTGCAAAGCCCCCGGCTGCCCAGCCGAAACATATTGCCCCGCAACAACTTACCGGTGCGCAGTCGGTAATCCGGTCGCTTGGAGGAACTCGACGTCGAGGTCATCTTCGGCATCCCCGGCGGCGCCGTGCTGCCGGTGTATGACCCGCTGTTCGACTCGCAGAAGCTGCGCCACGTGCTGGTCCGCCACGAGCAGGGCGCCGGCCACGCCGCCAGCGGCTACGCGCACGCCACCGGCAAGGTCGGCGTGTGCATGGCGACCTCGGGTCCCGGCGCCACCAACCTGGTGACACCGCTGGCCGATGCGCAGATGGACTCGATCCCGGTGGTCGCCATCACCGGGCAGGTCGGCCGCGCGCTGATCGGCACCGATGCCTTCCAGGAGGCCGACATCTCCGGCATCACCATGCCGATCACCAAGCACAACTTCCTCGTCCGCTCCGGCGACGACATTCCCCGGGCGATGGCCGAGGCCTTCCACATCGCGGCGTCGGGGCGTCCGGGCGCGGTGCTCGTCGACATCCCCAAGGACGTGCTGCAGGGCCAGTGCACGTTCAGCTGGCCGCCGCGGATGGATCTGCCCGGCTATAAGCCGAACACCAAGCCGCACAGCCGGCAGATTCGCGAGGCCGCCAAGCTGATCGCGGCCGCCCGCAAGCCGGTGCTCTACGTGGGCGGCGGCGTCGATCCGCGGCGAGGCCACCGAGCAGCTGCGGGATCTGGCCGAGCTGACCGGCATCCCGGTGGTCACCACGCTGATGGCGCGCGGCGCGTTTCCCGGACAGCCATCCGCAGAACCTGGGCATGCCGGGCATGCACGGCACCGTGGCCGCGGTGGCGGCCCTGCAGCGCAGCGACCTGCTGATCGCGTTGGGCACCCGCTTCGACGACCGGGTCACCGGAAAGCTCGACTCGTTCGCGCCGGAGGCCAAGGTCATCCACGCCGATATCGACCCGGCCGAGATCGGCAAGAACCGGCACGCCGACGTGCCGATCGTCGGCGACGTCAATGCCGTCATCACCGAGCTGATCGCGATGCTGCGCCATTACGAAACCCCCGGCAACATCGACATGACCGACTGGTGGGCATACCTCGAATCCGTTCGGGCCACCTATCCGCTGAGTTACGGACCGCAAAGCGACGGCAGCCTGGGGCCCGAGTACGTGATCGAGAAGCTGGGTCAGATCGCGGGCCCGGACGCGGTGTACGTCGCCGGGCGTCGGCCAGCATCAGATGTGGGCGGCGCAGTTCATCTACTACGAAAAGCCGCGCACCTGGCTGAATTCCGGCGGGCTCGGCACCATGGGATTCGCCATCCCGGCGGCCATGGGCGCCAAGTTCGCCCTCCCGGACGCCGAGGTCTGGGCGATCGACGGCGACGGCTGCTTCCAGATGACCAACCAGGAACTGGCCACCTGCGCGATCGAGGGCATACCGATCAAGGTCGCACTGATCAACAACGGCAGCCTGGGCATGGTGCGGCAGTGGCAGACCCTGTTCTACGGGGAGCGCTACTCGCAGACCGACCTGGGCACCCACTCGCACCGCATTCCGGATTTCGTGAAGCTGGCCGAGGCGCTGGGCTGCGTCGGATTGCGTTGCGAGCGTGAAGAGGACGTCGTCGACGTGATCAACCAGGCGAGGGCGATCAACGACCGCCCGGTGGTGATCGATTTCATCGTCGGCGCCGACGCGCAGGTGTGGCCGATGGTGGCCGCCGGCACCAGCAACGACGAGATCCAGGCCGCTCGGGGGATCCGCCCGCTGTTCGACGACATCAGCGAAGGGCATGCCTGATGAACACGAAAACACATACGTTGTCGGTGCTGGTCGAGGACAAGCCCGGTGTGCTCGCGCGGGTTGCGGCACTGTTCTCCCGGCGCGGTTTCAACATCGAGTCGCTGGCGGTGGGTGCCACCGAGCAGAAAGACATGTCGCGGATGACCATCGTGGTGTCCGCTGAGGAGACTCCGCTCGAGCAGATCACGAAGCAGCTGAACAAGCTGATCAACGTCATCAAGATCATCGAGCAGGAAGACGACAACTCGGTGTCCCGGGAGCTGGCGCTGATCAAGGTGCGGGCCGACGCCGGGACCCGCAGCCAGGTCGTCGAAGCGGCGAACCTGTTCCGCGCGAACATCATTGATGTATCCCCGGAGTCGTTGACCGTTGAGGCCACCGGCAACCGCGGCAAGATCGAGGCGCTGCTGCGACTGCTGGAGCCGTTTGGTGTTCGCGAAATCGTCCAATCCGGAGTGGTGTCACTGTCGCGCGGTCCGCGCGGCATCGGCACGGCCAAGTAGCTAACAAGAAGGAGATATTCAGGTGGCAAATACGTCCGGCGAGGCGTTAGAGATGTTCTACGACGACGATGCAGACCTGTCGATCATCCAGGGCCGCAAGGTCGGCGTCATCGGATACGGCAGCCAGGGGCACGCGCACTCGCTGAGTCTGCGCGACTCCGGAGTTCAGGTGCGCGTCGGGCTGCGAGAGGGGTCGAAGTCTCAGGCGAAGGTCTCCGAGCAGGGCCTCGACGTTGACACCCCGGCGAAAGTGGCCGAGTGGGCGGACGTGATCATGCTGCTGGCCCCCGACACCGCGCAGGCCGAGATCTTCGCCAATGACATTGCGCCCCATCTGAACGCAGGTGACGCGTTGTTTTTCGGACACGGTCTCAACATCCACTTCGACTTGATCAAGCCGCCTGCCGACGTCACGGTCGCGATGGTCGCTCCAAAGGGTCCAGGCCACCTGGTGCGCCGCCAGTTCGTCGACGGCAAGGGCGTGCCCTGCCTGATCGCCGTCGAGCAGGACCCGACCGGCAACGGCGAGGCGCTGGCACTGTCCTACGCCAAGGCCATCGGCGGCACCCGCGCCGGCGTGATCAAAACCACCTTCAAGGATGAGACCGAAACCGACCTGTTCGGTGAGCAAACCGTATTGTGTGGCGGCACAGAGGAATTGGTGAAGGCTGGTTTTGAAGTGATGGTCGAGGCCGGCTACGCGCCGGAGCTGGCGTACTTCGAGGTGCTGCACGAGCTCAAGCTGATCGTCGACCTGATGTACGAGGGTGGCATCTCGCGGATGTACTACTCGGTGTCCGATACCGCGGAGTACGGCGGGTATCTGTCGGGCCCGCGAGTCATCGACGCCGACACCAAGGAGCGGATGCGTGGCATCCTGCGGGATATCCAGGACGGCAGCTTCGTCAATAAGCTGGTCGCCGACGTCGAGGGCGGCGGCAAGCAGCTGCAAGAGTTGCGCAAGCAAAACGCCGAGCACCCCATCGAGGTGACCGGCAAGAAGCTGCGCGGTCTGATGAGCTGGGTGGACCGCCCGATCACCGAGACGGCGTAACGGATTCCGTCAGGCTTCAGCGAGGCAGAGCACCTCGTCGAGGGTTGCGGTGCGGAGCCCGGCCGCGGCCGCCCGCCGACCCAGTTCGGCGATGGGATCGCGATCGGTACCGCGGACACCACCCGCCCGATCCAGGCGTGCGGTATCGAACATCGCCGGGCCGTACGCCACCGCCTCGCTGAGGACGTAACGACCGGCATCGGGCGTCCGGCGTACCGCCTGCTCCGCAGGCCGGGCGTCGGTCAGCCGCACCGCATCGGCCAAGTTGATTCCCACCTGGTACACCTGTGGTTCGGCATCGAACACGGCCGTCAGGCGGGTAATGAGACTTTCGTGCGCAAAAAACCGCCAGCCCTCGTGGAGATGCAGCCAGAACCGTCCGTCGATCTGGTCACGGATCCGCGCGAGCTGGGCGCCGGTCACATCCCCCGGTTCGGCGTGGCAAAAACCGAGGAACCCGTAGCGCTCCAGGAGGTTCGCGCGGTCCTGCGCCGACAGGCCGGACTCGACCACCAGAAATCGCCCGACCCGCGACACATCCATGCAGCAGTTCAGGAATGAATTAAGCGTTTGTTCCATGCGGGCCAGATCGTGACCGGCGACCATGCTGACGACCACCTCAGCGTCGCGTGGACCGGCGACCAGGCTCCGGGCCAGCGCAGCCGGGTATGAGGCCGCTGCTTCGATCAGCGTCGGCGCACAGGCGTCGCGATTTTCAATGATTCTGCGCCGGTCGCCGTCGGGGAGGTCGGATCGGGCCAGCATGCGCCGGTTCAGGGTGAGCTCCTCCTGGTGCCTGCCGATCCAGTGCGCGCAAACCGCCTGCTCGTCGTTCGCCTGCCAGGTGTAGATGTCCTCGCCCACAAACAGCGTGTCCTCTTCGGGGAGCGGGATTTCGCTGGCGCACTTGGCAAACAGGTAGCCGAGCCAGTGGCGCTCATCGAGGCGGTAGGGGAAGGCGATGCCATACAGCGGTTCCGCGCGGCTCGGTCGGAACTCCCAGGCCCGCAAGAAGGCGTCCTGGACCTCCGGCCACGGTTCACGCAGTCGCCACATCGAATCCGCGATCCGCCACTTCGCGAAGTAGACCTCCTCGTCCCAACCGCCCATCTCAACGCGTCGGGCATACCACTTGCGGGCGTTGGCGAAGTCGCCCAGATCGTAGAAGCTCTGGGCCAGGTAGAAGACCGACCGACTACTCTCAGGGTTTCGTTGGACCTCGGCCAGCAACAGATCGCGGTCGCGCGCATACTTCTGCGGGTTCAGGCTACGGGCACCGAGGCGACGAGACTCGATGTAGTAATCGCCCTCCAGGCGGGTAACGCTGTGCGGGTCGTCGCAATCGACGTACTCATGGACGACACCCACATAGTGGAAACCCAATCCGTCGCGGAACAGGTTCGGGCGCCAGCAGATCTCGCAGGCGTCCTTGATCCGCAGCTCGTAGAGATCGGCGCTCAGGAGGTCGAAATCGGGTGTGCCGGTGAGCGTGTCGTCGGCATCCAAGACCCAGATGTAGTCGCCGTGCCCCTGGGCCAGGCTCAACGCCTCGGACCGGTTATGGCCGAAGTTGCGCCATGGCCGCTCGTGCAGCTCACCGGGTATGCCGAGCTGGGCCATGTGATTGCGGATCAGGTCCTGGGTCCCGTCTTCGGATCCGGTGTCCACGATCACCCACGAACTGATGTACGGCGCGACCGCGTCGAGCGTCTCGGCGATGATGTGCGACTCGTTTCGCACGATCATGTTGACGCAGATCGCGGGGCGCTTGGTCGGCGGGGTCGGCGGGTCGGACACGTCGAGATCGTACCCAGCGATCCCTCAGTGGCGGTGGCCGCGCCGAAACTTTAGCTGTGGTGGCCCTTCTCGTTGTGTCGCGCGCGCAAATCAAGCGTTGCGAAGGCGCCCGGCCGTAAGGACCACCCGGCGGGCCAGGTGCTCGAGCGCGTGATCCGTTGCTTCCTCGAACTCGTTGATGTTGTCGTGGGTGGACACCAGGCTCACCCCGTACGGGTTGCCGTCGACGAACTTGCACGGATCGGTGTATCCCGGCGGCACGATGATGCCGCCGAAATGCATCAGCGTGATGTAGAGCGAGAGCAGGGTGGTTTCCTGACCGCCGTGGATGGTGTTTGAGGACGTGAAGGCCGCATACACCTTGTCGGCCAGCTTGCCTTCCGACCACAGGCCGCCCAGCGAGTCCAGGAATGTGCGCAATTGCGCTGCGGGCGAGCCGAATCGAGTCGGCGATCCGAAGATCACAGCGTCCGCCCACACGATGTCGTCGCCGGTGGCCGCGGGAAGGTCATTGGTTGCTTCATAGTTCGCCGTCCAGGCCGGGTTGCGGGCGAACGACGCCGGGTCATGAGTTTCTGCGACGTGCCGCACCCGGACTTCGGCGCCCGCGGCTTCGGCCGCCGCGGCGACGCGCTTTGCCATCGTGGTGCCGTGACCGGTGGCGGAGTAATAGATGATCGCAAGTTTCGTCATGGCGTCAGCCTAGGCATTGCGTTGATCCCGAACTCGCGACGTAGCAGTGTGCGGGCGGCGTAGTAGCCGCACATGCCGTGCACACCCGGGCCGGGCGGGGTGGCGGCCGAGCACAGATACACGTTGGGAATCGTTGTGCGCCAAGGGTTCATGCGTGGGGTGGGTCCGACGATGGCGTGCCAGACCGTATTGCTGCCGACGCTTATGTCCCCGCCGACGTAGTTGGCGTTGTGGTCGGCCAGCCGGGCGGCCGGCACCGCGCGGGCCGCCACCACGATGTCACGAAAGCCGGGTGCGAACCGCTCGACGACCCGGGTTACGGTTTCGGTCGCGTCGACGGTGGATCCCGACGGCACGTGGGCATAGGTCCAGAAGGGACGTCGACCGGCGGCATCGATGCGGCCGGGATCGGCGGTGTGCGGGGACGAGGCCAGCACCATCGGCCATTGCGCGTGGCGACCGGCGGCGATGTCCGCCTCGGCCCGGGCCATCTGCTCGCGGGTGCCGCCGAGATGAAGGGTCGGCGCCGCCCGCAGCCGCGGGTCCGACCACGGAATGTCGTCACTGAGCACGAAGTCGACCTTGGCGGCCGCGCCAGATCCATATCGATAGCGGCGTAACGCTTTTGCGTATCCCGACGGAAGCGCGTCACCGTACACGCGCAGCAGCGCGGTCGGTCCTGTGTCAAAAACCACGACTGAGCCCGAGGGGCCGGGCGGCGAAGTGACTTCGATGCCGGCCGTCAGCTCACCACCGTGCGCTCGCAGGTCAGCGATCAACGCATCGCTGATCGTCTGGGTGCCACCAACCGGAATCGGCCAGCCGACCGCATGGGCGAGTGTGGCCAGCATCAACCCCGCGCCAGCCGATGCCAGCGACGGCAGCGGTGTAATCGCATGCGCGGCAACGCCGCTGAACAAAGCGCGCGCATCCTCGCCGGCCAGCGACCCCCATGCCGGGGTGCCCTGGGCAAGCGTCCGCAGCCCGACACGCAGGGCGGGCAGTAGCGAGCCGGGCACCGAACGCTTGTCGCCGAGCAGCAGTGAAATCATGGCCGCCCAGTCGGTCACCAACGGGCCGAGCAGGCGCCGCCAGGAGCCGCCGTCGTCCAATTCCGCACAGGTGCGCGCCAGATCGCGGTACGCGATTGCCGCGGGCCGGTCCGGCAACGGGTTGGCGTAGGCGATATCGGGTACCGCCAGCGTCACACCGCGTGCCGGCAGGTCGAACTCGGCGAAGAACGGTGATGCGAGCGCCATCGGGTGAACCGCCGAGCACACATCGTGTACGACTCTCCGAAATTCGAAATCGGCCGCGCTGCGGGCGCCGCCGCCAAAGGTGGGCTGCGCTTCGATGACCTGCACCTTCAGGCCGGCGCGGGCACAGATTACGGCCGTGGCGAGCCCGTTGGGCCCGCTGCCGACGATGGTGACGTCCACGCGTCGATTACAGCCGATTACGCTGTCGGCGTGAACCTGCCTGTTGTGTTAATCGCCGACAAACTTGCCCAATCAACCGTTGCCGCCCTTGGAGACCAGGTCGAGGTGCGCTGGGTAGACGGTCCCGACCGGGAAAAGCTGCTGGCTGCGGTGCCCGACGCGGACGCGCTGCTGGTGCGATCGGCCACCACCGTCGACGCCGAGGTGCTGGCCGCGGCCGCCAAGCTGAAGATCGTCGCCCGCGCCGGGGTCGGACTGGACAACGTCGACGTGGACGCCGCCACAGCGCGCGGTGTGCTGGTGGTCAATGCCCCGACGTCGAACATCCACAGCGCCGCCGAACACGCGATAGCGCTGCTGCTGGCCGCGTCCCGGCAGATCGCGCAGGCCGACGCATCGCTGCGTGAGCACGCCTGGAAGCGGTCGTCGTTCTCGGGCACCGAGATTTTCGGTAAAACCGTCGGCGTGGTGGGGCTGGGCCGGATCGGCCAGCTGGTCGCCCAGCGGTTGGCCGCCTTCGGCGCCCACATCGTCGCCTATGACCCGTACGTGGCGCCGGCGCTGGCGGCGCAACTCGGTATCGAATTGCTGCCCCTGGACGACCTGCTGGCCCGGGCCGACTTCATCTCGGTGCACCTGCCCAAGACGTCGGAAACGGCCGGCCTGATCGACAAAGAGGCGCTGGCGAAGACCAAGCCGGGCGTCATCATCGTCAACGCGGCGCGCGGCGGTCTGGTGGACGAGGCGGCGCTGGCCGACGCGATCAGCAGCGGGCACGTCCGCGCGGCCGGTCTCGACGTGTTTTCCAAGGAGCCGTGCACCGACAGCCCCCTGTTCGAGCTGCCGCAGGTGGTGGTCACACCGCATCTGGGGGCGTCCACCGCCGAGGCCCAGGACCGGGCCGGCACCGACGTAGCCGAGAGCGTGCGGCTGGCCCTGGCGGGGGAGTTCGTGCCCGATGCGGTCAACGTCGGCGGGGGAGCGGTCAACGAGGAGGTGGCGCCCTGGCTGGACCTGGCGCGCAAGCTGGGGGTGCTGGCCGCGGCGTTGTCTGCCGGCCTGCCCGCGTCGTTGTCGGTGCAGGTGCGCGGTGAGCTGGCTTCCGAAGACGTGGAGGTGTTGCGGCTTTCGGCGCTGCGCGGGCTGTTCTCGGCGGTGATCGAGGATGCCGTGACGTTCGTCAACGCACCGGCGCTGGCCGCCGAACGGGGCGTTTCCGCCGAGATCAGCAAGGCCTCGGAGAGTCCCAACCATCGCAGTCTCGTGGACGTGCGCGCGGTCGGCGCCGACGGCTCGGTTGTCAACGTCGCCGGCACGTTGTCCGGGCCGCAACAGGTGGAAAAGATCGTGCAGATCAACGGCCGCAACTTCGACCTGCGCGCCCAGGGCACGAACCTGGTGATCAACTACATCGACCAGCCCGGGGCGTTGGGCAAGATCGGCACCCTGCTTGGTGCCGCCGGAGTCAACATCCAAGCCGCGCAACTGTCCGAGGACGCCGAGGGCCCGAGCGCGACGATTCTGCTGCGGCTGGACCAAGACGTCCCGGCCGATGTGCGGTCGGCGATCTCGGCGGAGGTCGGTGCCAACAAGCTCGAAGTGGTTGATCTTTCGTGAGCGCGGCACCGATGAAATTGGCGATCGTCGCCGGTGACGGGATCGGTCCGGAGGTGATCGCCGAGGCCGTCAAGGTCCTCGACGCGGTCCGGCCCGGAGTCGAGAAGACCAGCTACGACCTGGGCGCGAAGCGCTACCACGCCACCGGCGAGATACTGCCGGACTCCGTGATCGGCGAACTGCGCGAGCACGACGCCATCCTTTTGGGAGCTATCGGTGACCCGTCGGTCCCCAGCGGGGTTCTGGAGCGAGGTCTGTTGTTGCGGCTGCGCTTCGAGCTGGACCATCACGTCAATCTGCGGCCCTCCCGGCTGTATCCAGGTGTGAGCAGCCCGCTCGCGGGCAACCCCGAGATCGACTTCGTAGTGGTGCGCGAGGGAACCGAGGGCCCCTACACCGGCAACGGCGGCGCGATCCGTGTCGGCACGCCAAACGAGGTGGCCACCGAGGTCAGCGTGAACACCGCGTTCGGCGTGCGCCGGGTGGTGCAATACGCGTTCGAGCGGGCCCGGCAGCGTCGCAAGCACCTGACGCTGGTGCACAAGAACAACGTGCTCACGTTCGCCGGGCCGCTGTGGTGGCGGACGGTACAGGAGGTCGGCGAAAAGTACCCCGATGTCGAGGTCGCCTATTCACACGTCGACGCGGCCACCATTTTCCTGGTTACTGACCCCGGTCGCTTCGACGTGATCGTCACCGACAACCTGTTCGGCGACATCATCACCGACCTCGCGGCGGCGGTGTCCGGCGGTATCGGCCTGGCCGCCAGTGGCAACATCGACGCCACCCGGACCAACCCGTCGATGTTCGAGCCGGTGCACGGCAGCGCGCCTGATATTGCCGGTCAGGGCGTCGCCGATCCGACCGCGGCGATCATGTCGGTGGCGCTGCTGCTTGCCCATCTGGGTGAAGATCAAGCCGCTGCCCGGGTGGACCGGGCCGTGGAGAGTTTTCTGGCGACTCGCGGGAACGAGCGGCTGTCCACCAGCGAAGTCGGCGAACGGATCGCGGCCGCCCTTTAGGTTCCCCGGAAGCTTCCAACCCGGGCGGGAGCAAGCGGACCGGGACCAACGGCACCGCCGCCAGCGGGAACAGTCCGCACAGCGCCCAAGCCGACGGGTAGGGGCCCGCGGCGATCAGCGCACCGAAGACGGGCGGTGCGGTGGCCGCCGTGAGCCGCTGTGTGGTGTTCTGGATGCCCAGTGCGCGCCCACTCCAGAACGGTCCGGCCAATTCGGTGATCGCGGTCGCCTCCAGCCCGTTGTCGAGCACCGCGAAGACGGACGCGGCGATCATGATCGGCACTTCGAACCGCCAACCCGGGTGGTTATCGACGAACGCGAGCAGAAACAGGGTCGACGCGGTCGCGAGGGCGATGAGGCGGACCGGTCGCATCCGTGATCCGACGCGGTCAGACCACCGGCCGACCATGATTCGGCCCGCCGCCCCGAGCAACTGCGAAATGGTCACCATGCCGCCCGCCTTTGCGACCGACCAGCCATGGTCGTCCATCAGCCAGACCAGCATGAACGTCACCGTCACCGCCTGCGGCATCATCAGCAGTCCCGCGACCGCATGAATCCGCCATAGCGTGAAGTGCCCTCGATACGGATTGGCCAATTCCTTTTCGGTGGCCGTATTCCGGGGTTTTCGGGGCGGGTCGACAATCCCGATCGCGCTGGCGACCGCGGACACCATGCACAGCAATGCCGGAAACAGCAGCCCCGCATTCGGGTCGCGTTCGGTGAGCTCCGGTATCACCAAGGCGCCCAGGGCGATTCCCAGCGGTTGCGCGGTCTGCCGGATGCCCATCGCCAGGCCCCGTTTGTTCGCCGGGAACCAACCCGAAACCAGCCCGCCGCCCGCGGTGTTGGAGCTTGCGGCGGCCATGCCGCCGACGAACAGGAAAACGCCCATTGCCACCATCGAATGGACCGTGGCCGCGGCATACGTCGCGGCCCCGGTGAGCGCCGAACCCACGGTCATCACGATCTGCTCGCCGAGCCGGTCCGTGAGGTAGCCCCAGAGAAACAGCGTCACCACCATGCCCCAGCTGGGCATCGAAGCCAGTAGCCCAGCCTCGGCCAACGAGGTGCCCCGGGCGGCGACCAGCGAGGGGATAAGGAAGGCAACGCCGTTGATGAAAAGGAAGGAACTTGACGTCACGCCGACCGAGATCAGCGTGACCGACCAGCGTGCGCCCGCGCTCAAGGAGTCCGGCGTGGTCGGGTCTGCCCGCACCGGACCATGCTTGCACAGAGCTTGCTGCCGAGCAGTCCCCCGCAAGCGGGAGGTACCCCCAGCAGAATCGCGTGTTCTGTTGCCAAAGGAGGCGATTCTGCGTCTGGTCGCGGGGTCCGCAGCGCCCGGCACTAGGCTCAAGCGAATGCGTCTTGGTCGAATCGCAAGCCCCGACGGCGTCGCCTTCGTCAGCGTCGAAGACGGGCCCGATGGAACGACAGCCCGTGAAATCGCCGAGCACCCGTTCGGCACGCCGACCTTCACCGGACGGTCATGGCCGCTTGCCGATGTCCGGCTGCTGGCTCCGATGCTCGCCGGCAAGGTGGTCTGCGTCGGTAAGAACTACGCCGACCACATCGCAGAGATGGGTGGCCAAACGGGCCCAACGCCGGCGGATCCAGTGATATTTCTCAAGCCCAACACCGCGATCATCGGTCCGAATGTGCCGATTCGGCTGCCCGCCAACGCATCACCCGTGCACTACGAGGGCGAGCTGGCTGTTGTGGTGGGCCGGCCGTGCAAGGACGTCTCGGCGGCCCGGGCCGCGGAGAACATCCTCGGCTACACCATCGCCAACGACGTGTCGGCGCGCGATCAACAAAAAGCCGATGGCCAATGGACCCGGGCCAAAGGGCACGACAGCTTCTGCCCGGTTGGACCCTGGATCGCCACCAATGTCGACCCAGCCGATCTCGAGGTGCGCACCGAAGTCAACGGCGACATCAAGCAACACAGCCGCACCTCGCTGATGATCCACGACGTCGGTGCCATCGTGGAATGGATCTCGGCGGTGATGACCCTGCTACCCGGGGACCTCATCCTCACCGGAACACCCGCGGGTGTCGGTCCCATCGAGGATGGCGACACCGTTTCCATCACCATCGAGGGAATCGGCACTCTCACCAATCCCGTAGTCCGCAAAGGAAAGCCTTGACCTCAACCCCTGGAGCAGAAACTGTCCGGGTGCGATTCTGCCCGTCGCCCACCGGCACTCCGCATGTCGGGATGGTCCGCACCGCGCTGTTCAACTGGGCCTACGCCCGGCACACCGGCGGCACCTTCGTCTTCCGCATCGAGGACACCGACGCCGAGCGCGACAGCGAGGAGAGCTATCTGGCGCTGCTGGACGCCCTGCGCTGGCTCGGCCTGAACTGGGACGAGGGGCCCGAGGTGGGCGGGCCGTACGGCCCGTACCGGCAGTCGGAGCGCTCCGAGATCCACGGCGATGTGGTGGACCGGCTGCTCGCGGCCGGTGAGGCTTACCACGCGTTTTCGACGCCCGAGGAGGTCGAGGCCCGCCATGTCGCGGCCGGCCGCAATCCAAAGCTGGGCTATGACAACTTCGATCGTGATCTGACGGAGGCGCAGCGCTCGGCCTACCTGGCCGAGGGCCGCAGGCCGGTGGTCCGGCTGCGGATGCCCGACGACGATCTCAGTTGGCATGACCTGGTGCGGGGCACCACCACCTTCGCGGCGGGTTCGGTGCCCGATTTCGCGTTGACCCGGGCAAGCGGAGATCCCTTGTACACCTTGGTCAACCCGACTGACGATGCGCTGATGAAGATCACCCATGTGCTGCGCGGGGAGGACCTGCTGTCGTCGACTCCGCGCCAGCTTGCGCTGTACCAGGCGCTGATCCGGATCGGCGTCGCCGAGCGGATTCCGGAATTTGCCCACCTTCCATCGGTATTGGGGGAGGGCAACAAGAAGCTCTCCAAACGGGATCCGCAGTCGAACCTGTTCGCCCACCGGGACCGAGGCTTTATCCCCGAAGGGCTGCTGAACTACCTTGCGTTGCTTGGCTGGGCGATCTCCGACGACCACGACCTGTTCAGTCTCGATGAGATGGTGTCTGCGTTCGATGTTGTCGACGTCAACTCCAACCCGGCGCGGTTCGACCAGAAGAAGGCCGACGCGCTCAACGCCGAACACATCAGGATGCTCGACGCCGACGACTTCACCGGCCGGCTGCGCGCCTACTTGGAGGCGCATGGCCATCACATCGGGCTAGACCCGGCGGGATTCGCCGAAGCGGCCCAGTTGGTACAGACCCGCATCGTGGTGCTCGGTGACGCGTGGGACCTGCTGAAGTTTCTCAATGACGACGAGTACGCCATCGACCCAAAGGCCGCCGCCAAGGAGCTGGGTCCCGATGCCGGCCCCGTTCTCGACGCCGCCCTGGCCGCCCTGGACGGTATGGCGGAGTGGACGACGCCAAGCATCGAGCACGCCCTCAAGGACGCGCTCATCGAGGATCTCGGTCTAAGACCGCGCAAGGCGTTCGGGCCGATCCGGGTTGCCGCTACCGGGACGACGATCAGCCCCCCGCTGTTCGAATCGCTAGAGCTGCTCGGCCGCGATCGCAGCATGGGGCGGCTGGGCTCCGCGCGCGATCGGTGCAGATCGCCCGGT
>CAVVLC010000030.1:0-143835 GCA_963748885.1 uncultured Actinomycetota bacterium | reverse complement strand
CAGCTGCTGGCGACAAGCGTTCGGTCCACCGAGGCCAGCGCGGCCGAGTTGTTGGCCCGACGGCGTGGCGCGCTCTGGGCTCAAGTCGACGACGTACAGCGGCGTGCGCTCGCAGACGACGTCGCGGGTCAGCGGCTGCTGAACCGCCTGGACGCGCTCAGCCTCGCGGCTGCCAGCACACCGGTCACCGGGCCGGGTCTGACCGTGACCGTGACCGATCCCGGTGTGAGTCCAAATCTTTCTGATGTTTCCAAGCAGCGGGTGCACGGTAGCCAGCAAATCATCTTGGACCGCGATCTACAGCTCGTCGTCAACTCGTTGTGGGCCAGTGGTGCCGAAGCCATCGCGGTCAATGGCGCCCGAATCGGGCCGAACGTGACCATCCGGCAGGCTGGCGGCGCAATCCTGGTCGACAACAATCCCACCAGCAGCCCTTACCAGATCGTCGCCGTCGGCCCGCCGCACGCGATGCGCGACGTGTTCGACAACAGTCCCGGTCTGCACCGGCTTAGGCTGCTGGAGCTCTCCTACGGGGTCGGCGTCAACGTGAATGTCGCCGACAGCATCACTATGCCTGCCGGAGCGTTCCGGGATGTCAAGTTCGCCAAACAGATTGGGCCCTAAGGAGAGAAGTCGTCGTGAGAGTGATCGCTCTGGGTGTATTCGCTCTGGGGGAGTTGCGGACGGGAATCCGACCGGCATGATCGGAATCGCGGCGCTGGCGATTGGCATCGTGCTGGGCTTGGTTTTCCACCCCAGCGTGCCCGAGGTCATCCAGCCCTATTTGCCGATCGCGGTGGTCGCCGCGCTCGACGCGGTGTTCGGTGGGCTGCGGGCGTACCTGGAGCGGATCTTCGACCCGAAGGTTTTCGTGGTTTCGTTCGTGTTCAACGTCTTGGTGGCCACCCTGATCGTGTACGTCGGCGACCAACTCGGCGTCGGCACGCAGCTGTCCACTGCGATCATCGTGGTGTTGGGTATCCGCATCTTCGGCAACGCCGCCGCGCTGCGGCGCCGGCTGTTCGGGGCATGACCCGCGCCGGCGACGATGCAGAGCGCAGCGATGAGGGAGAGCGGCGCGATGGGGAGAAGCGGCATGAAATGACCGAGATGAGTACCGAGATGAGTCCAGTGTGAGCCAGGACCCGGGTCCCGCAGAGCGCGCCGACACCCCAGAAGCTGAGCAGCATGGGCGCCACGAGCTGCCCGAAAACCGCCCGCGGCCAGAGATCGGACGGGTCCGCCGCACGGGGCTGGCCGGGCTGCTGCGTGGCGGTCGCTCCCGAATGGCGTTCGGAACGCTGGCGATTCTGCTGTGCCTGGTCCTGGGGGTCGCCATTGTCACCCAGGCGCGCCAGACCAAGTCCGGTGATTCCCTAGACACCGCCCGTCCCGCAGACCTGTTGGTGCTGTTGGATTCGTTGCGGCAACGCGAGGCAACGCTCAACACCGAAGTCACCGAACTGCAGAGCACGCTCAATTCGTTGCAGGCATCCGGCAACACCGATCAGGCCGCCATCGAAAGCGCTCAGGCCAGGTTGGCCGCGCTGTCCATCCTGGTCGGCGCCGTGGGCGCCACCGGGCCCGGGGTCACCGTGACGATCGAGGATCCCGGACCCGGGGTAGCGCCGGAGGCGATGCTCGATGTGATCAACGAACTGCGTGCCGCCGGTGCCGAGGCGATCGAGATCGGCGGTGGACACCAGTCGGTGCGTGTTGGTGTCGACACCTGGGTGGTCGGTTCTCCCGGCTCGCTGACCATCGACAACAAGGCTCTGTCGCCGCCGTATTCGATTCTGGCGATTGGCGATCCACCCACGCTGGCCGCGGCGATGAACATCCCCGGCGGGGCGAGGACAGCGTCAAACGCGTCGGCGGCACAATGTCCGTGCAACAGGCCGACCGAGTCGACGTCACCACCTTGCGGCAACCGAAACCGCACCAATACGCTCAGCCCGTCAAGTGAGCCAGCCCCGTTATCAGACCAGAACCAAGGAGCACCGTGAGCGAAATCCCGGCCGACCTGCACTACACCGCCGAACACGAGTGGGTACGCCGCAACGGGGACGACACCGTCCGGGTCGGGATCACCGACTTCGCGCAGTCGGCGCTGGGCGACGTCGTTTTCGTGCAGCTGCCCGACGTGGGCACCGAGGTGACGGCGGGCGAGTCGTTCGGCGAAGTCGAGTCGACGAAATCGGTGTCGGATCTCTACGCGCCGATCTCGGCGAAAGTGTTGCGGTCAACGGCGATCTGGAGAGCAGTCCCGAACTGGTGAACTCCGACCCGTACGGTGCAGGCTGGCTGCTGGATCTCGCAGGTCGCGACGCCGCTGCCCTGGACGACAGCGTCACGGCGCTGCTCGACGCCGAGGCCTACCGCGGCACACTGACCGAATGACGATTGCTAATGTGCCTGCCAGCGCCGCGCGGCGAGGGCGTGGCCTTCCAGCCTTTACGAGGGCCGGTGTAGCGGCACTGAGGAGGAGCTCGGTAAGTCGCGGATCCGTGCCGTGGTGGAGCACAACACCGAGCAGCGCGCGGTACGGTCGACACATTAGTGACGGATCAGTACGAGTAGGCAGTCGAGCGCGGCCACGGCGCCAGACAACGCCACAGCAGCCAGTGAGGAGCAGCGGGTGACGGATATCGACAGACGACCAGACTTCTGACGAAGTCACCGTGGAGACGACCTCGGTCTTCCGCGCCGACTTCCTCAACGAGCTGGACGCTCCCGCAGCAGACGGGTACCGAGAGCTCGGTGTCCGGGGTCGAGGGACTGCCGGCCGGCTCGGCGTTGCTGGTCGTCAAGCGCGGCCCGAACGCGGGCTCGCGCTTCCTGCTCGACCAGGCCGACCACCTCCGCCGGCCGCCATCCCGACAGCGACATCTTCCTCGACGACGTCACGGTGAGCCGTCGGCACGCCGAATTCCGGCTGGAAAGCAACGAATTCCAGGTCGTCGACGTCGGCAGCCTCAACGGCACCTACGTCAACCGTGAGCCGGTGGATTCGGCGGTGCTGGCCAACGGCGACGAAGTGCAGATCGGCAAGTTCCGCCTGGTGTTCCTGACCGGGCCGAAGCAAGGCGACGACGATCGGGGGATCCGGAGGCTAGTGAGCGCACCCGATAGCCCGGCGCTCGCCGGGATGTCGATCGGGGCGGTCCTGGACCTGTTGCGGCCGGACTTCCCCGATGTCACCATCTCCAAGATTCGCTTCTTGGAGGCCGAGGGACTGGTCACGCCGCAGCGCGCTGCGTCGGGGTACCGCGGTTCACCGCCTACGACTGCGCGCGGCTGCGGTTCATCCTCACCGCTCAGCGGGATCAGTACCTGCCGCTGAAGGTGATCAAGGCGCAGCTGGACGCCCAGCCCGACGGCGAGTTGCCGCCGTCCGGATCGCCTTACGGCGTACCGCGATTGGTCTCGGTGCCGGACGGCCGCGGTCGACGCCGACGGTGCCGTGGCTCCGACCCGGCGGCGGTGGCGCCCACCCAGGTCCGGCTGAGCCGCGAGGACCTGCTGGAACGCTCCGGCGTGGACGACGAGCTGCTCACGGCGCTGGTCAAGGCCGGCGTCATCACGCACCGGGCCGGGCGGTTTCTTCGACGAGCACGCGGTGGTGATCGCTCCAGTGCGCCCGCGCGCTGGCCGAATACGGCGTCGAGCCGCGGCACCTGCGGGCGTTCCGCTCGGCCGCCGACCGGCAATCCGACCTGATCGCGCAGATCGCCGGGCCGGTGGTCAAGGCCGGCAAGGCGGGCGCCCGCGATCGCGCCGACGACTTGGCGCGCGAGGTCGCCGCACTGGCGATCACGTTGCACACGTCGCTGATCAAGTCCGCCGTTCGCGACGTTCTGCGATCGCTGAGGACTAGACTTCGCGTCATCGACGGTGTTCGATGGCATGCGCGGAGGGCAGACACAGATGGGTGAAGTTCGTGTGGTCGGCATTCGCGTCGAGCAGCCGCAGAACCAGCCGGTGCTGCTGCTGCGCGAAGTCCAACGGCGACCGGTACCTGCCGATCTGGATCGGCCAGTCCGAGGCCGCCGCGATCGCGCTCGAGCAGCAGGGCGTCGAACCCCCGCGGCCGCTGACGCACGATCTGATCAGGGATCTCATTGCCGCGCTTGGCCATTCGCTCAAAGAGGTGCGGATCGTCGATCTGCAGGAAGGCACCTTCTACGCCGACCTGATCTTCGACCGCGACATCAAGGTGTCGGCGCGGCCCTCGGACTCGGTGGCGATCGCGCTGCGGGTCGGCGTTCCGATCTACGTCGAGGAGGCGGTGCTCGCCCAGGCCGGCCTGCTGATCCCCGACGAGAGCGACGAGGAATGCCAGCACCGCCGTTCGCGAGGACGAGGTGGAGAAGTTCAAGGAGTTCCTCGACAGCGTGTCGCCCGACGACTTCAAGGCGACCTGAATGCGGCGTCCGCGGTCGCAGCGCCGGCAGCTGGTTCGCGATTATATCACGGATGCGTCTCAACTCGTACCTGGATGTCGACACGCCTGGCGGTTTCGCGCCCAGTGACGGTGGGGCGCCATACTTTGAATATGACGACTTAGGGCACGGCACGGCTATCGGACAGCGTATGCTCTCACCACTCGGGCCTGAGCAAAGTGGCTGCCGAGGGCAGCCAGTGACGCAGCTAGCGACAAGAGCGCGATCGGCGAGAGGAACGCACCGTGGGCGACACGCCACGTCAAGAGCAGCTGGATCTGCTGACCACCCGGACACCGGCCGCCCACCGAGCGGCGCCAGGCTCGACGGCCAGTCGCGCCCAGCGAGCCCGTGCAGGGCGGACTGTTCCCCGACGACTCCGTGCCCGACGAGCTCGTCGGCTACCGCGGGCCGAGCGCCTGCCAGATCGCCGGGATCACCTACCGCCAGCTCGACTACTGGGCGCGCACCTCGCTGGTGGTGCCCGTCGATCCGCGGCGCGGCGGGCTCCGGCAGCCAGCGGCTCTACTCGTTCAAGGACATCCTGGTCCTGAAGATCGTCAAGCGGCTGCTCGACACCGGCATCTCGCTGCACAACATCCGGGTCGCGGTCGATCACCTGCGCCAGCGCGGCGTGCAGGATCTGGCCAACATCACCCTGTTCTCCGACGGCACCACCGTCTACGAGTGCACCTCCGCCGAGGAGGTCGTCGACCTGCTGCAGGGCGGCCAGGGCGTGTTCGGCATCGCGGTGTCCGGCGCCATGCGGGAGCTGACCGGTGCCATCGCCGACTTCCCCGGCGAGCGCGCCGACGGCGGCGAGTCGATCGCCGCGCCCGAGGACGAGCTGGCCTCGCGCCGCAAGCACCGCGACCGCAAGATCGGCTAGGAGATTCCCACCGCGAGCTGGGCACCTCCTACCGCGAGCGAACGCAGAATCGCGCTCGGCAGCTGCCGCGGGTGCGACTCTGCATCAGCTCGGCGGTAGACTGGGCAACGCATCGAACCCGCGCGGGAGAGTTCCGTGGCCGCCAGCCACGGACGCCGAAGGAGCAACACCTCTCCGTCAACCTCTCAGGCACCCGGACCGCACGGGACCCGATGCCTCTGGAAAGCGGTGGCAGACCCAGAAGCCCTAGGTCTAGCGGTCCACACCCGCCGATGGGGAAAGGCGCCGCAGACAGTGGCGCCGAATCTCTCAGGCGCCCGGCGTACGGGCGAAGACAGAGGGAGAGGGCCGCGTCTAGTCGGCTCTACCCTTGTCGTCAGGAGTTCTCACGTGGCCGACCATTCAACGTTCGCAGACCGGCACATCGGCCCGGACGGCGCGGCCGTCGCGGCCATGCTCGCCGTCATCGGCGTCGACTCGCTCGACGAGCTGGCCGCCAAGGCGGTCCCGACGGGCATCCTCGACCAGCTCACCGACACCGGCGTCGCGCCCGGTCTGGACGCGCTGCCGCCCGCCGCCAGCGAGGCCGAGGCGCTGGCCGAGCTGCGGGCGCTGGCCGACGCCAACACCGTCGCGGTGTCGATGATCGGGCAGGGCTACTACGACACGCTCACGCCGCCGGTGCTGCTGCGCAACATCATGGAGAACCCGGCCTGGTACACCGCCTACACGCCGTACCAGCCGGAGATCAGTCAGGGCCGGCTGGAGGCGCTGCTGAACTTCCAGACCATGGTCACCGACCTGACCGGCCTCGAGATCGCCAACGCGTCGATGCTCGACGAGGGCACCGCCGCCGCCGAGGCCATGACGCTGATGCACCGCGCCGTGCCGCGGCACGGCCAACCGGCTGGCCGTCGACGTCGACGTCTTCGCCCAGACCGCCGCGGTGCTGGCCACCCGCGCCGAGCCGCTGGGCATCGAGATCGTCACCGCCGACCTGCGTGACGGCCTGCCCGACGGTGAGTTCTTCGGCGTCATCGCCCAGCTGCCCGGCGCCAGCGGCCGCGTCACCGACTGGTCCGCCCTGGTCGGCCGAGGCCCACGAGCGCGGCGCGCTGGTCGCCGTCGGCGCCGACCTGCTGGCGCTGCACGCTGATCACGCCGCCCGGCGAGATCGGCGCCGACGTCGCGTTCGGCACCACCCAACGGTTCGGCGTGCCAATGGGATTCGGCGGCCCGCACGCCGGGTACCTGGCGGTGCACGCCAAGCACGCCCGGCAGCTGCCGGGCCGGCTGGTCGGCGTGTCGGTCGACGCTGACGGCGTCGCCGGCCTACCGGCTGGCGTTGCAGACCCGCGAGCAGCACATCCGCCGCGACAAGGCGACCAGCAACATCTGCACCGCGCAGGTGCTGCTGGCGGTGATGGCCGCGATGTACGCCAGCTACCACGGCGCCGACGGCCTGACCGCGATCGCGCGCCGGGTGCACGGCGCACGCCGGCAACCATCGCCGCCGCGCTGGGCGATCGCGCTGGTGCACGACGACGTTCTTCGACACCGTGCTGGCCCGGGTGCCGGGCCGCGCCGACGAGGTGGTCGCCGCGGCGAAGGCGCAGGGCATCAACCTGTGGCGCGTCGACGCCGACCACGTGTCGGTCGCGTGCGACGAGGCCACCACCGACGCCCACGTCGCCGCGGTGCTGGACGCGTTCGGCGGTCGTCCGCGGCGCGCCGGGTTGGAGGCCGCCGAGATCGCGACCCGCGACTCGGAGTTCCTGACCCATCCCGCGTTCACGCCAGTACCGCACCGAGACGTCGATGATGCGCTACCTGCGCACGCTGGCGGACAAGGATATCGCCTTGGACCGCAGCATGATTCCGCTCGGCTCGTGCACGATGAAGCTCAACGCGGCCGCCGAGATGGAGTCGATCACCTGGCCGGAGTTCGCGCGCCAGCATCCGTTCGCGCCGGCCTCGGACACGCCCGGGCCTGCGCCGGCTCATCGCGCGACCTGGAGAGCTGGCTGGTCGCCATCACCGGCTACGACGCCGTCTCGCTGCAACCCAACGCGGGTTCGCAGGGCGAGTACGCCGGCCTGCTGGCGATCCACGACTACCACGCCAGCCGCGGCGAACCGCACCGCGACATCTGCCTGATCCCGTCCAGCGCGCACGGCACCAACGCCGCGTCGGCGGCGCTGGCCGGCATGCGGGTCGTCGTGGTGGGCTGCCACGAGAACGGCGACGTCGACCTCGACGACCTGCGCGCCAAGGTCGCCGAGCACGCCGAGCGGCTGTCGGCGCTGATGATCACCTACCCGTCCACGCACGGCGTGTACGAGCACGACATCGCCGACATCTGCGCGGCCGTGCACGACGCCGGCGGCCAGGTCTACGTCGACGGCGCCAACCTCAACGCGCTGGTCGGGCTGGCCCGGCCGGGGAAGTTCGGCGGCGACGTCAGCCACCTGAACCTGCACAAGACGTTCTGCATCCCGCACGGCGGCGGCGGCCCGGGTGTCGGGCCGGTGGCGGTGCGCTCGCATCTGGCGCCGTTCCTGCCGGGCCACCCGTACGCCGCCGAGCTACCCGAGGGCCACCCGGTGTCGGCGGCGCCGTACGGGTCGGCGTCGATCCTGCCGATCACCTGGGCCTACATCAGGATGATGGGCGCCGACGGTCTGCGGGCGGCATCGCTGACCGCGATCGCGTCGGCCAACTACATCGCCCGCCGGCTCGACGAGTACTTCCCGGTGCTCTACACCGGCGAGAACGGCATGGTCGCCCACGAATGCATCCTCGACCTGCGCGGCATCACCAAGTCCACCGGCGTCACCGTCGACGACGTGGCAAAGCGATTGGCGGACTACGGTTTTCACGCGCCGACCATGAGCTTCCCGGTGGCCGGCACGCTGATGGTGGAACCCACCGAGAGCGAGAGCCTGGCCGAGGTGGACGCCTTCTGCGAGGCCATGATCGGCGATCCGCGGCGAGATCGACCGCGTCGGAGCAGGGGAGTGGCCGGTTGAGGACAACCCGCTGCGCGGCGCGCCGCACACCGCCGAGTGCCTGCTGGTGTCCGACTGGGATCACCCGTACACCCGCGAAGAGGCCGCCTACCCGCTCGGCAAGGGCTTCCGGCCCAAGGTCTGGCCGCCGGTGCGTCGCATCGACGGCGCCTACGGCGACCGCAACCTGGTGTGCTCGTGCCCGCCGATAGAGGCTTTTGTCTAAGGAGAGCCTGATGCGGCCTGACTCAGCCGAATCGTTCGATGATTGCCGCGGCGATCGCGGTCCGGCGCATCCTCTTGAATAAATGCTTCGCCGCGGGTAGCTCCACCACCACATGATCGGGGAACGCCGCGCGCATCCGCGGCAGCGACGGGCCGGGCCGGAACGCGAAATCCTTCATGCCCCAGATCAATAGGCGCGGGCTTGGCGCCCAGCTTGGCCGGCACCTCCCGGCTCCAGCCGTTGCAGCAGTGCCGCGCCGCCAGCATCTCTTTGGGCATCTTGGCGACGCCCTTGCGCGCCTCCGGGTTGGGCTGCACGCCCCGGTAGTGCATCATCACCGCCTCGCTCGGCCGGTGTTCGGTGCCCGCGGGGATAGCCGCTCGACGAAGAAATTGCGCTGCAGAATGGCCCACTGCATCGGGGGACTCGACATCACCCGGCAGAAGATCTTGGTCGTCAGCTCGTCCGTCGGCCAAAACCAGGTGTTGCCCAGCACGATCCCGCGCACCCGCTCGGCACGCTGCACCGCGACGGCCATGCTGATCGGGCCACCCCAGTCCTGACCCATCGTGAGGTAGCCGTCCAGGCCCTCACCGAGCCCAGTGGTCGACGAACTCACCGACCACCCGCGCGTGCTCCTCGATCGTGTACCCGAAACCCTCGGGGCGCTGCGACAACCCGAAACCGAGGTAATCCGGTGCGATGCAGCGGAACCGCTCACGCAACGCCAGGATGATGTCGCGGTACAGGAAGCTCCATGTTGGATTGCCGTGGCACAACAGGATTGGCGGGCCGGCTCCCTTCGTCGATGTAGTGGACGCGCCCGTGAGAGCTGTCGAACCAGCGAGACTCGAACGGATACAGCTCGGGATCCGGAGTGAAATCAACCTTCATGCGGCTCCTTCACGTATGCTCATTCAGCTCAAGATACGTGTTGACCGCCGCGGCGAGTTCGGGTGAGGCCGACGTCGCCAAGTTCTGGTAGCTGCCGCCGCTGAGCTGGGCGACGGCTTCCCAGGTAGCCCGGTCCGGGTCGCCGCCGAAGTCGATAATGTTGACCGCAACCGGTTTGGCCGTGTCCGCGCTGCTGGCGGATGAAGTCCTGCAGCCCGGGCCCGTCCAGGCTCTGGTCCGTGTGCGGGCCCGCCGGTGATCACCAGTATCGAATTCGTCTTGGCCAGCACGGAAATTGGCGAGCATGTCCTGGTAGATCATTCGCAGCGTGGTGAACGACACCGCACCGCCGTTGGACGAATACTGCTTGTCCAGCGCAGCTGTCAGAGCCGCGGAACGCGGCTGGCCGTTGACGGGGTCGGACAGCGGACCGGCCGCCACCTCCGCTCGACCCTCGTGGCCGTCGAACGTCCACAGCCCCACGACCGAGTTTTGCGGCATCGATTTGAGCTTGTCTTGGAGTGCGGCGATCACGTTGGCCAGCCGGGTCTTGCCGCCGTCATCGACGGGCAGCGACTGGTCGAGCATGATGGTCGCCGCCACCCCGTTCGACGGTGTGGACATGGCTTCGGCCAGCGTCGCGCGGATAGCGTCGTCACCCACGGACAGCGCGGGCGGCAGCGCCGCGAAGCTGATGACCGGGCTACTCGGCGGTTTGACGCCGTTGACCCGGAACCCGGCCTTGGCCAGCTTCGCGAGTTGTTCCGGCTTTTGCATGAACCGGGCGAACGCGCTTGCCGCCTCGGTCTGCTCGTGCGACAGCCAGGAGCCGTTGAGCAGCACAGTGGGATAGTCGGCGACCGGCACAGGTCCGGGCGGTTCCCAGGAAGCCAACGCGCTCTTGGCATCCGACAGCGACTGGCCGCGTTGGAACAGCTGCTGCTCGGTGGTAACCACCGCGTGCACCTGCGCGGCTGCCGCATCACCCGGCTTGAGCAGCGCATTGAGCGCCTCCGCCAGGGAGTTGTCCGCCAGCTTGGGTTGTGCGCCCACCAGGGTGCGCACCGCACCGGTGCCCTGGGTCGCCGGCGCACCGCTAGGTGCCGACGCGGCGGCCACCGCCTCGCCGGCCAGCAAGGAGGCGTCGGCGTTGCCGTTGATCGGCAGCGCCAGACGCAGCGATCCCCAGGCCGGCAGGTTCAAGCCGGCCATTGAGTTCGGGTTCGATTGCAGGCCGGGCAGCGCCGCCCAGTTCTCGTTTGTCAGGGCTTGTTGCAATTGGGGCCGGACCGCGAGCAACACCGGCGAAGTCACCAGTGAACGGCTGTCGCTGACCGCTTTCGGACCGGCCGCTGCTATTAGCCGCGCCGCAGAGATCGAACTGCCCGGGATCCACATCGCAGGCTGGCCACCCAGTTCGGCTGGCCACTTGCCGGTGAAACCGTTCAGGACGGCGTCAGCGGCGGCGGGTTTGACACTCACCGCGATGCAGCGGTCGCCGACCGGGCCGGCGGATGCGTTGTAACCTCCTGCGAGCTCCTGGATGTTGTCGGCTATCGACGGATCGGCGACGACGGCGACGGTATCTTTGCCTCCCACGCAGCGCCCGGCGGCCGCATGCGAGCGATTGGACAACACGTCACCGAAGAAATTCCACAGGATCACGGCACCCACCACGACGACGACCGTGATCAGGGCCACGATCACTCCGATGCTTACTCCCCGTCGCCCAGTGGCGCTGCGGTGGCCGCCCTGCCAATCGCCGAGTCCCCGGTGGCCGGCTGTGTATGGCGGCGGTGGAGTCGGCGGCTCAAGGTCGGCCGGGGAGGTGTCCGGCCGCTGGAAGTCCGGGTACTCGTCGGCGGGGCCGGCGGCAGCGCCGGCCGCAAAGGCGCCATGTTGCGCGTCCGGCTCGGCGACCCCGCCGGGGGGGTAGGGATCCGCCGCGGTGGAATAGGGGTCTGCGTGTGGGTAGCGGCCCTGGTCAAGCAACGGGTGCTCGTCCGAGTAGTCATCCCGGTCCAAGTAGCGGCTGTAGTCGGCCGGATCGTCGGCGGTGGGGGTCGGAACTCGGGCGGCTGGTCCAGGTCGCGCGGGTAGCCACCCAGCGAGCCACCCAGAGAGCCGCCCAGAGAGCCATGGCCACCCAGCGGGCCGCTGGCGGGCGGCTCGGGGATCGCCCCTGGGTCTGGGTAACCGATGCCATCGCCATCCCGATAGCCGCCAACCGACTGCTGACCTATCCCGTAGCCCGGATCGGCATAGTCCGCGGAGGTATCGTCCGACTGTTCGTCGTCGGAATCCTCGGGGTCGGGCAAACTGTGCCTACCCATGCCGCTACCCGCCCCCTTTCCATCGAACCATCGTCTGATCTGCCCTGAATTCGGCGCTGACTTTAGTCATCGGACCCATCGCCGCGTGTCAAGCAGTGCTCAGCCACCGGCGCGTGTCTTAAATTCGCGACGACGGCGATGCAGGATCGGCTCGGTGTAGCCGTTGGGCTGCTGCGTCGCCGGACAAGATCAGCTCCTGCGCCGCCAGGAACGCGATGCTGTCGTCGAAGTTGGGCGCCATCGGAAGATAGGCCGAGTCGCCGGCGTTCTGCTGATCGACCAACGGCGCCATTCGCTCCAGGCTGGCCCGCACGTCCTCCGCGGTGATGACGCCGTGCCGCAACCAGTTGGCCAGCAGCTGGCTCGAGATCCGCAAGGTGGCACGGTCCTCCATCAGCGCCACGTTGTGGATGTCGGGCACCTTCGAGCAGCCGACGCCGTGGTCGACCCAGCGCACCACGTAGCCCAGGATGGACTGGCAGTTGTTGTCCACCTCCTCGCGGATCTCCTCGGGAGCCCAGGCCAGCTCCTTGGCCAGCGGGATGGTCAGCAGCTCGGTCGACGGTCGGTGCGGGTCTTGCCCTCGAGTTCGGCCTGCACGGCGCCCACATCGACCTGGTGGTAGTGCATCGCGTGCAGCGTGGCGGCCGTCGGCGAAGGCACCCATGCGGTGGTGGCGCCGGCCTTCGGCTGGCCGATCTTCTGCTCGACCATGTCGGCCATCAGCTCGGTCATCGCCCACATGCCCTTGCCGATCTGCGCCTTGCCGTTGAAGCCGGCGGCCAGCCCGGTGTCGACGTTGGCGTCCTCGTAGGCCTTGATCCAGGTGGTGCTCTTCATCGCACCCTTGCGGATCATCGGGCCGGCCTCCATCGAGGTGTGGATCTCGTCGCCGGTGCGGTCCAGGAAGCCGGTGTTGATGAACACGACCCGGTCGGCGGCGGCCTTGATGCACGCCTTGAGGTTGAGCGTCGTGCGCCGCTCTTCGTCCATGATGCCGACCTTCATGGTGCCCTGCGGCAGCCCCAGCACGTCTTCGACGCGGCTGAACAGCTCGCAGGTGAAGGCCACCTCGTCGGGGCCGTGCATCTTGGGCTTGACGATGTAGATGGAGCCGGTGCGGCTGTTGATCAAAGGGCCGTTGGCCCCGTCGTTGTCCGAGCCCGCTCGCAGTCCGTGGATCGCGCTGAGGCCGGTGAACAGCGCATCCATGATGCCCTCGGGAACCTCGTGCCCGTCGGCTCCCGTCGGCTTGTCGACGACGATCGCGTCGTTGGTCATCAGGTGGCCGACGTTGCGGACGAACATCAGGCTGCGTCCGGGCAGCGTCAGCTCGCCACCGTCCGGCCGTCGGGTGGTGTAGGTGCGGTCCGGCGTTGAGCACGCGGGTGAACGTCTTGCCGCCCTTGCTGACCTCCTCGACCAGGTCGCCCCTGTTCAGCCCGAGCCAGTTGCGGTAGCCGAGCACCTTGTCGTCGGCGTCGACGGCGGCCACCGAGTCCTCGAAGTCCATGATCGTGGTGATCGCCGATTCCAGCACCACGTCCTTGATGCCGGCGGGGTCGGTCTTGCCGACCGGTGACTGCGGGTCGATCAGGATCTCGATGTGCAGGCCGTGGTTGACCAGCAGCACCGACCAGCTGGGGGCGCCGAGCTCGCCGGTGTATCCGACGAACTTCTCCGGGCTGGCCAGCCCGGTGGACTCCGCGCCGAAGGCGACCTGCAGTTGGCCGTCGACGATGCTCAAGCCCGTCGCGTCCGCCCACGAGCCCGACGCCAGCGGCACGGCACTCGTCGAGGAAGTTGCGTGCGTAGGCGATCACTTTGTCGCCGCGCACCTTGTTGTAGCCGCGAGCCCTTTTCCGCGCCATCGCTTTCCGGGATGACGTCGGTGCCGTACAGGGCGTCATACAGCGAACCCCAGCGCGCGTTGGCCGCGTTCAGCGCGAACCGCGCGTTGAGCACCGGCACCACCAGCTGCGGGCCGGCTGTCGTGGTGATCTCGTCGTCGACCCCCGAGGTGGTGATGGTGAAGTCATCGGGTGCGGGCTGCAGGTAGCCGATGTCGGTGAGGAACTGGCGGTAGGCCTCGGCGTCGAGCGGCTCGATCACCCGATGGCGGTGCCACTTGTCGATCTGGGCCTGCAGCTCGTCGCGGCGCGTTCAGCAGAGCCTGGTTCTGCGGGGTGAGGTCGGTGACGACCTTGTCGACGCCCGCCCAGAAGCTGTCGGGGTCGACGCCGGTGCCGGGCAGGGCCTCGTTGTTCACGAAGTCGTAGAGCACCCGGGCGACGCGCAGAGTTGCCCGCCGACACGCGATCTGTCATCGTTTCTCCTCCATCATGGGCCCACCATTGGCCCCAGTGGCCCCCCGGGCTACTTTCTCCTCGCGATCAGCCTACCGACCAGCAGCCCTGAGGAGCGTATTCGCCCGCACCCGCAACAGCAGGTCAGCGCCCCGCCGACTAGCTTCGGCACGGACCACGCCGGCAAACGCGCGGGCCCCGCCGATCGCTTCCTGGCAACGCCGCTGCGCCCCGGCCAGTTCCCGCCGGCGCTCTTCGGGTACCCGGAGCCGTAGGAGATCATACGGGTGCCCGCGAGCGTGCCCGGTCTTCGGCCTCTCCTGGGCCTCGAGTGCCCCGTCGCGCCGACCGACCAGGTCCTCCACCAGATCCTCCATCGCCACCATGGCAGCCACGCCGCCGTCGTCGGCGGTCGACCAGGGCGAGGTGGCTGTTGTTGCGGCGCATCCGCGACAGCGCATCGGCCAGCGGCAGCGACGTCGGGCACCCGCGGCAACGGCCGCACCAGCGCCAGATCGATCACGGTCCGCGGATCGTCGCCCAGCCTCAGCACGTCCTTGATGTGCAGGTAGCCGATGAACTGCCGTCGAGGCCGGCGATCGGAAACCGGGAGTAGCCGGTCTCGCGCCAGCGCCTCCTCGACCGCGCCGACCGTCGGCCCGGAACCTGCCCCCGCACCGTTCGCGGCCACCGGCACCGCGCGAATTTCGGCAAGCGGCATCGCGACGTCGGCCACCACCCGGGTGCGAATCTGCAGCGCCCGGGTCAGCCGGGTGTGTTCCTCCTGGTCCAGCAGACCTTCGGATACCGACTCGGCGATCATCTCGGACAGTTCGACCGTGGAGACCGTGATGTCGAGTTCGTCCTTGGGCTCGACGCGCAGCGCGCGCAGCACCGCGTTGGCGCACTTGTTGTAGAACACGATGAACGGGCGGGCGGGCGCGCACGTAGACCAGATAGGGCGGAACCAGCAGCATCGCGGTGCGCTCGGGGCCGGCGAGGGCGATGTTCTTCGGCACCATCTCGCCGAGCAGCACGTGCAGCATCACCACGACCGCCAGGGCGATCACGAACGACAGCGTGTGCAGCACCGCCGGGTGCAAGTCCGGTCAGCCCCAACGCCGTCCGCAGCAGTTCGGCGACCGCCGGCTCACCGATCCGGCCGAGCAGGATGGAGGCGACGGTGACGCCCAGCTGAGCGCCCGCCAGCATCGACGGACAGCTGCTCTCCGGCCCGGATCACAGTCACCGCGCTCGCCCTGCCCTGTTCGGCCAGCGCCTGCAGGCGGTCGCGGCGGGCCGAGATCAGCGAAAACTCCGCTGCCGACGAAGAACGCGTTGGCGCCGATCAGCAGGATCGCCAGCAGACACTCCGAGCTGCGTCATGCATCGGCGGCCCGGCCGCTCGTCCGGATTCGTCGTTACCCGCGGGTGACCAGCTCACTTCGGTCAGCTCGAGCAGGTCGATCCGGCGGCCGTCCATCCGGACCACCGTCGCCTGCCAGCGCACCGAGTCGTCCGGCAGGCCGTCCGCGTCGAGCGCGGGCAGCTCGACGGTTTCGCCCGGCCTCCGGGATGTGGCCGAGCTCTCGCAGCACCAGCCCGCCGATCGTCTCGTATTCCCCCTCGGGCGCCCGGTACCGGTCTCGGCAGCCACCTCGTCGATGCGCAGCAGACCCGACACCCGCCATCCGTCGCCGGCCGCCACCACGTCCGGGGTGGCGTCGTCGTGTTCGTCGCGGACGTCGCCGACGATCTCCTCGATCAGGTCCTCGACGGTCACCATGCCCGCGGTGCCGCCGTACTCGTCGACGACCAGCGCGGTCTGCAGCGGGTTGGCGCGGATCTCCGCCATCACCGCATCGCCGTCCAGCGTCGACGGCACCACTCGGGACCGGCTTCGCCACCGAGGTGAGCAGCGTGTGTGCGCGCGTCGGCCGGCGGGATTTGCGAACACCTGCTTGACGTGCACGATGCCGACGGTCTCGTCGAGGTCGCCGTCGACGAGCGGAAAGCGGGAGTAACCCGGACTCGGCGACCGCCGCGATCAGGTCGGCGACGGTGTTGTCGGTCTGCCAGCGTCACGATCTTCGATCGCGGCGTCATCAGCTCCTCGGCGGTCAGGGTGCCGAACTGCAGCGATCGGCGATCAGCGACGCGGTGGCGTGGTCCAGCGAGCCGCTGCGCGCCGAGTCTGCGCACCAGCGACACCAGCTCCTGCGGCGAGCGCGCCGAGCGCAGCTCCTCGGCCGGCTCGATGCCCAGCCTGCGCAGGATCCAGTTCGCCGCCCCGTTGGTCAGCCGGATGGCCGGGGTGAGCAGCAGCGAAAACAACAGCTGCGCGGCGACGACGGCGCGGGCGGTCGGCAGCGGACGCGCCACCGCGAGGTACTTGGGGACCAGCTCGCCGAACACCATCGACACCGAGGTGACGATCACCAGCGCCAGCACGGCGGTGACCGCGTCGGCGAGCCGGGTCGGACACCCCAAGGGCATCCAGCCACGGGTGCGGCAGGTCGGCGACCATCGGTTCGGTCAGATAACCGGTCGCCAGCGTGGTGATCGAGATGCCCAGCTGGGCGCCCGACAGCTGGAACGACAGTCGGTGCTGGGCGCGCTGGATCAAGCGGTCGCGGCGCCCACCGGTGCGGGCATTGGCCTCGACCGTGCTGCGGTCCAGCGCGGTCAGCGAGAATTCGGCCGCGACGAAGAGCGCGTTGCCGAAGATGAGCGCCAAGATGGCCAGCAGAGCTGACGAGTGGCGGCGGAGAAGTTCATGGCGGAATCGGCCTGCTCAACTCGCCAGGTGGCGTTGGGCGTGGCCGCTCGTCCCGGAGGGCCCAAGCGTCCAAGCGGGCCTCGACGGGTCCCTGCGGCACGTCATCCCTTTCGCTCGATGTCGCGCATAGCGACGTTGCTAGCGCGATCGAATTTCACATGGTAGCGAAGACGATTCTAGCACGGCAGCGGGACGGTCGCTCACCAACCGGTGGGCAGCGGATGGCCCTCGGCGAAGCCGGCCGCCGACTGCACGCCGACCACGACCCGCTCGTGCAGCTCGGCCAGGGTCGAGGCGCCGACGTAGGTGCACGTGCTGCGCACGCCGGAGGTGATGTGGTCGAGCAGGTCCTCGACACCGCCGCGGGCGGGGTCCAGCCCCATCCGCGACGTCGAGATGCCTTCCTCGAACAGCGCCTTGCGGGCGCGGTCGAACGCGGTGTCGGCGGCGGTGCGGGCGACCACCGCGCGCTTGGACGCCATGCCGTAGCTCTCCTTGAACGGCCGGTCGTCGCGGTCGCGCATCAGGTCGCCGGGGGACTCGTAGGTGCCGGCGAACCACGACCCGATCATCACGTTCGACGCGCCGGCGGCTAGCGCCAGCGCCACGTCGCGCGGATGCCGGATGCCGCCGTCGGCCCACACGTGCCCGCCGAGTTGCCTCTGCCGCAGCAAGCGCATTCGAGCACCGCGGAGAACTGCGGGCGGCCGACCCCGGTCATCATCCGGGTGGTGCACATCGCGCCGGGGCCGACGCCGACCTTGACGATGTCGGCCCCGGCGCCGAGCAGGTCGCGGGTGCCCTCCGCCGACACCACGTTGCCCGCCACCAGCGGCACGCCCGGTGTCGAGCGACGCGACCGCCTTGATCGCGTCCAGCATCTTGACCTGGTGCCCGTGCGCGGTGTCGACGACCAGCACGTCGACGCCGGCCTCGGCGAGCGCCTGGGCCTTGCGCGGCCGACGTCGCCGTTGATGCCGACGGCGGCGCCGACCCGCAGCCGCCCGCGCGCGTCGATCGCCGGGGCGTAGATGCCGGCGCGGATCGCCCCGGTCGCGGGTCAGCACGCCGGCCAGCGTCGCCGTCGGGGTTGGTCAGCACCGCGACGTCGATCGGGGCGTGCTCGAGCAGGTCGAAGACCTTGCGCGGCTCGGTGCCCACCGGGGCGGTGACGAAGTCGGTGACCGCGACGTCGCGCACCCGGGTGAACCGGTCGACGCCCAACGCAGGACGGCTTCGCTGACCAGGCCGATCGGGCGGCCCTCGAACGACCACCACCGCGACACCGTGCGCGCGCTTGTGGATCAGCGCGATCGCGTCGGACACCGAATCGTCGGGCGCCAGCGTCACCGGGGTGTCGAGCACCAGGTCGCGGCTCTTGACGAACTGCACCGTCTGCTGCACCGCGGTGATCGGCAGTCCTGCGGCAGGATCACCATGCCGCCGCGGCGGGCCACCGTCTCGGCCATCCGCCGCCCGGCGACCGCGGTCATGTTGGCGACGACCACCGGGATGGTGGTGCCGGAGCCGTCGAGGTGGATAGGTCGACGTCGAACCGCGACGCCACGTCGGAGCGGCTCGGCACGATGAAGACGTCGTTGTAGGTCAGGTCGTACGCGGGCCGGTGCCCGTCCAGAAACCTCATCGCTGTCGGCCCAAAATTCTCAGGCCCCCTTTATCTCGTCCGGCTATTGTCTCGCCCGGCTAGGCGGGACTTCGCTGCGGTCCCCGCTCCACAGGGTGTGGAACTTCTTGCTCGGGTCCTCGTCGATGCGGCCGTAGGTGTGCGCGCCGAAGAAGTCCCGCAGGCCCTGGGTGAGCGCGGCGGGCAGCCGCTCGGTGCGCAGCGCGTCGTAGTAGGACAGCGCCGAGGAGAAGCCGGGAATCGGGATGCCCAGTTGGGTGGCGGTCACCACGACCCGACGCCAGCTGTCGATGGCCGCTTCGATGGCGCTGCGGAAATACGGCGCCACGATCAGCGTGGCCAGCTCGGGGTCCGCGTCGTACGCCTCCTTGATCCGGTTGAGGAACTTGGCCCGGATGATGCAGCCGCCGCGCCAGATGGTGGCCATGTCGCCGGGCGTGATGCCCCAGTCGTATTCGGCGCTGCCGGCCTGAATCTGGTTGAAGCCCTGGGCGTAGGCGATGATCTTCGACGCGTAGAGCGCCTTGCGGACGTCCTCGATGAACTGGGCTGTCTTCGGCTCGGCTTGGTCGCCCAGCTCGCCGGACGCCAGACCGGTGGTGGCCTTGCGCTGGGCGACCGAACCCGACAGCGCGCGGGCGAACACCGCCTCGGCGATGCCGGTGACCGGCACACCGAGGTCCAGCGCCGACTTCACCGTCCAGCGGCCGGTGCCCTTCTGCTCGGCCTCGTCGAGGATGACGTCGACGAGTGGCTTGCCGGTCTTGGCGTCGATCTGGCGCAGCACCTCGGCGGTGATCTCGATCAGGTAGCTGTCCAGGTCGCCTTTGTTCCACTCGGCGAACACGTCGGCGATCTCGGGGGCGGTCTTGCCCAGCCCGTCGCGCAGCAGCTGGTAGGCCTCGCCGATGAGCTGCATGTCGGAGTACTCGATGCCGTTGTGCACCATCTTGACGAAGTGCCCGGCGCCGTCGGGCCCGATGTGGGTGCAGCACGGCACGCCGTCGACGTGCGCGGAGATCTCCTCGAGCAGCGGGCCCAGCGACTTGTAGGACTCGGCGGGGCCGCCCGGCATGATCGACGGGCCGTTGAGCGCGCCCTCCTCGCCGCCGGAGATGCCGGCGCCGACGAAGTGCAGCCCACGCTCGCGGATCGCCTTCTCGCGGCGGATGGTGTCGGTGTAGAGCGCGTTGCCGCCGTCGATGATGATGTCGCCTTCTTCCATCGCGTCGGCGAGCTCGTTGATGACCGCGTCGGTCGGGTCGCCGGCCTTGACCATGATGATCACCCGGCGCGGCTTTTCCAGTGCGTCAAGGAATTCCTCGATGGTCTCGCTCGCACGAACTTGCCCTCGGCGCCGTGCTCCTTGAGCAGCGCATCGGTCTTGGCGACCGACCGGTTGTGCAGCGCCACGGTGTAGCCGTGGTGGGCGAAATTGCGGGCGAGGTTGGAACCCATCACGGCCAAACCGGTGACGCCGATCTGGGCGGTGCCGGTCTTCGATTCCGACGCACTCTTCTGCCTTTCGTTCGGGCTCGAGGTCTGGGTGAACTTTCGTGACGGGCAATACCCAAGCTTTCGGAAAGCTCTCGGTCACACTGTGGCACAGCCGACTGCAACGTGTTTTGTTCAGCGTTGCGTTGGTTCGGCCCTGCGCAAGGCTAGTTTCAGACGCACCGCGCTAGACGTTGAACAGCCGTTGCAACTCGGTGAGCCACGGTACGGCCAGCGCGATGGTCGGCACCACCAGCACCGCCGCCGCGGCCAGGTACGCCGCCGCGGACAGCACCAGGCTGTTGCCGCGCCCCGACGAGCCGGCGCACCCGCAGCACGGTGCTGGGACCGCCCGCGGCCAGCGCGCCCGACGGTGCGCGCCCGGCCGCGCAGGCGACCAGGGCCCGCGCCAGGGGAGTGCGGCCGGCCGCGCGCACCGCGGCGTCGTCGGCCAGCAGTTCGACCAGCAGCTGCACCGCGCCCAGCGCGTTGGCGCTGCGGACGAGCCGCGGAAACGCGGCGTGGACGGCGGTGAACGCCTCCAGAACCAGGTCGTGGCGGGCGCGCAGATGGGCTCGCTCGTGGCTGAGGATGGCGGCGATCTCGGCGTCGTTGAGCGTGGTCAGCGCTGCCTTCGCTGACCACGACCCGGCTGCGCACGCCGGGCAGGCAGTAGGCGAGGGGTTGGGCGACATCGAGGACGCGCAGGTCGCGGGTCCGCGCGCAGGGCTCGGCGCAGCGCCGCGTCGTGTCCGACTCCGACCAGGTCGACCACCATCCGGTGGTGGGCGCGTGCGTCGGCGGGTGGCGATGGCCACCTGCACTACGGCGATCATCAGCCGCGCGCCGACCAGCACGGTCAGCGCGAAGACGGCCAGGTATGCCGCTCCACAGCGGCCAGCCGAGCCGGCCCTCGGCGTCCGACGACGCTGGCGGTGGGCCGCCCGTCGGGCCCGGGCATGAGCAGCCGGCTCGCGATGGCGATGCCGGCGCTGAACGCCGACAGCGCCGCGGCCAGTGCGACGGCCTGCCACAGCACCATCGCGGCACGGGGTGCGCGCAATGGCCACGTCGCGCGGGCCAGCACGGCCGGCGTTGGACCGGCCAGCAGCACCGCGAGGATGGTGAAGGCCAGCGCGGACACGCTGTTAGTCTCCCTCAGTCCTTCCGGCGGTATCGCCACCCGGCTGGCGCGATGCGGTGGTTTGCTTCCAATTCGGCTAGCGCACGACGCAGCGCGTCGGCCTCGTCGGCCCCGACTCGCTCGACGAAGTGCACCAGCGCGGCCTGCCTGCTGCCGGAATCCTCGGCCTGGGCCAGCGCGTCGACCATGAGTCCGGCGACCAGTTCGTCGCGGCCGTGCACCGGCGCGTACCGATGGGCGCGGTCGTCGCGGAGCTGGGAGACCAGATTCTTCTTCGCCAGCCGCTGCAGCACGGTCATCACGGTGGTGTAGGCCAGGTCGCGCTGGGCCGATAACGCTTCATGCACCTGTCGAACGGTTTGGGGCTCCGGCGTGGACCACAGTGGTCCATCACCGCCGTTCCAGATCCCCCAGCCGCGTCAATTTGGCCATCGTTCGTTCATCTCCCTGAGCGTTGAAACCAGCGTACTCCGGCTTACTACCGTTCGTCGTAACCCGACTCGACCTGTGTGGCCGCGCGTCGGGTGACAACCCATGCGAGCTGGTATGTCGGCTGCCGGAGCGTGTGCGACCCTCCCAACAGCCTCTAACCAGAGAACCACCGGCGCGATGCGTTCGCAACACTATGAGTCTAGGCTTGCAAAATTAGGGCAGCCTTGCCTACCCTAAAGGGGTCGAGCAACAAAGTGACTGCGGAGAGTCCTGAGGGCTGCAGCGACCCCCGGTCTACTCGATCGGCGAGCCCCGTGCCTGTGCGCACGGGGCTCGCCCGTTTCTGTCAGGCCTGCTCGGCCGATGGTGTAAACACAAGGACGTGCAACCGCCGCCGCGAGCCGGCCGATCCCGCCGCGACTTCACCGCGCCGTTCGACAGCGAATTAGGGCTGAATTCACCGAACTCAGCCCCGACGGCGCCCGCGCGCAGCTCGAGGTCACAGCCCAAACTGCTGCAGCCGATGGGACTGGTGCACGGCGGTGTCTACTGCTCGATGATCGAGAGCATGGCCAGCGTGGCCGCCTTCACCTGGCTCGCCGCGCCAACGGCGGCGGCAACGTGGTGGGCGTCAACAACAACACCGATTTCCTGCGGTCCATCGGCTCGGGGATGGTGTACGGCAGTCGCCGAACCGATCCACCGCGGCGGCGCCAGCAGTTGTGGCTGGTCACCATCACCGACGACGACGACCGGGTGGTGGCCCGCGGCCAGGTGCGGCTGCAGAACCTCGAGCTGAGGTACCGCCCGACTGCCGAGCGGCGGCCGGGCTCGGCGGTCTAGCTTGCCGCTCTGGTGGTGTGGCGCTGATCCCTGCGCCTCGGCGGCCAGTTCGGCCAGATGCTCGAGCCGCGTTCGCGCGAAGGCCTGCTGCTCGGTGATGGTCAGCTGGCCGCGCCGGGTGCTCAGGAAGGTCACCGTCCACGACAACAGCGTGGTGATCTTGGTCTTGAAGCCGACCAGGTACACCAGGTGCAGCACCAGCCAGGCCAGCCAGGCGATGAAGCCGCTGAACTCCAGCGGACCGATCTTGGCCACCGCGGAGAACCGCGACACCGTGGCCATCGAGCCTTTGTCGAAGTACTGGAACGGCTCGCGCTCGGGCCGGATCGGCGCCGGCGAGTTCGGCTTTGATGTTCTTGGCGACGTACTTGGCGCCCTGGATGGCGCCCTGCGCCACTCCGGGCACACCGTCGACGGCGGCCATGTCGCCGACGACGAACACGTTCGGGTGATCCCGGGATGGACAGATCGGGTTGCACCTTGACCCGCCCGGCTCGGTCCAGCTCGGCATCCGACTGCTCGGCGAGGTCCCGGCCCAGCCGGCTGGCCTGCACGCCCGCCGACCACACCTTGCACGCGATTCGATGCGCCGGCTCGGTGCCGTCGGAGTCCTTGACCGTGATGCCGTTGCGGTCCACGTCGGTGACCATCGCGCCCAGCTGGATCTCCACGCCCATCTTCTCCAGCCGCGCCGCCGCCCGCAGACCCAGCTTCTCACCCATCGGCGGCAGCACCGCGGGGGCGGCGTCGAGCAGGATCACCCGCGCCTTGGTCGAGTCGATGTGCCGGAACGCGCCCTTCAAGGTGTGATCGGCCAGTTCGGCGATCTGGCCGGCCATTTCGACGCCGGTGGGGCCGGCGCCGACGACGATGAACGTCAGCAGCTTCTTGCGGCGCTCCGGATCGTTGGACCGCTCGGCCTGCTCGAACGCGCTCAGGATCCGGCCGCGCAGCTCCAGCGCGTCGTCGATCGACTTCATGCCGGGCGCGAATTCGGCGAAGTGGTCGTTGCCGAAGTAGGACTGGCCGGCGCCGGCGGCGACGATCGAGGCTGTCGTACGGGGTTTCGTAGGTGTGGCCGAGCAACTCCGAGACGACGCACCGGTTGGCCAGGTCGATGTGGGTGACGTTGCCGAGCAACACCTGCACGTTGCTCTGATTGCGCAGGACGACCCGGGTCGGTGGGGCGATTTCGCCCTCGGAGATGATCCCGGTGGCCACCTGATACAGCAACGGCTGGAACAGGTGATGGGTGGTGCGGGCGATCAGCTTGATGTCGACATCGGCCCGCTTGAGCTTCTTTGCCGCAGTGAGTCCGCCGAATCCCGACCCGATGATGACGACTCGATGCCGACGCTTGGGTTCAACCGGTGTCTGACCCAGGCGCTTCTGGCTGAGGGCTCATGCTTCCGCTGCTCCTGACGAGGCTCCTTGACGCGCGATTTGAGTTAGCTACTCCGGTTTCAAGGCTAGTCACGCCGCCACCACGAAACACAGGTGAAGCCGTGTGTAATCAACCACACCGGCGATCTGCCCTGGTCGCGGCGACGTGATGCTCGTCATGCCTGCCGCCCTTCGCGGCTACAGACCGACGAGCGGGCGCAAGGCCTCGGCGGCGGTGGTGATGACGCCGGGCGTGTACCCGTGCGCGGCCAGGTTGATGATGACGCCGTCGATTCCGACGTCGAGCACTTTGGTCTTGATCTGCTCGGCGATCTGGGCCGGGCCACCGACCACCGCGCGTGCCTTCAGGTCGGCCGGGATCTGGTCCGGTTTGATGTTCTCGTTGATCATCACCGACAGCATAAGCGCTGGTCTCCAATGTTGCGGGGTCCCGGCCGGCTTCCTCGCATCGGGCCTTCACCGCGGCCAGCTTGCCGGGCAACTCGTCGATCGCGGCGATGATGTTCAGGTGGTCGGCGGTGCGGGCGGCGATCGCGAAGGTCTTCTTCTCACCGCCGCCGCCGATCATGAGCGGGATGTTGTCGCGATAACGGGGGTTCGGCCATCGCGGATTCGGTGTTGTACCACTTCCCGGAGAACGTCGGCCGCTCGCCCTTGATCATCGGCAGGAGGATCTGCAGCGCCTCGTCGAGCCGGTTGAACCGGTCGGTGAACGTGCCGAACTCGAAGCCGAGCTGCCGGTGTTCGAGCTCGAACCAGCCGGCACCGATGCCCAGGATCGCGCGGCCGGCGCTCACCACGTCCAGGGTGGTGATGATCTTGGCCAGCAGCGTCGGGTTGCGGTAGGTATTCCCGGTCACCAGGGTGCCCAGCTGCACCCGCTCGGTGGCGGTCGCCAGCGCGCCCAGGGCGGTGTAGGCCTCCAGCATCGGCTGGTCGGGCGAGCCCAGATGCGGCAATTGGTAGAAGTGGTCCATGACGAACAGCGAGTCGTAACCCGCCGCCTCGGCCTCTTGCGCCTGAGCGATGACCGTGGGGAAAAGCTTCTCTACCCCGGTGCCGTAGGAGAAATTGGGGATCTGATACCCAAGCCGAATAGCCACGGTATCTACCGTAGCGGTCGGCCCGGCTTTACCGAGCGGCGGAAAGACGCCGCTCAGCCGAACTGAGCCAGCGCGCCGTGGCTGACGTGCAGCGTCTGGCCGGTGATGTGGCGAGCCGCGGGCGTGGTCAGGAACAGCGACAGCCGGGCGATCTCTGCCGCGACCGAGGGCGGGGTGCGCGACAGTCCGTCGTAACCGGCCTGGACACTGCGCCCGCATGCTACGGCGTTGACCGTGATCCCGCGCGTGCCGAAGATGCCAGCCTGCCCGGTGACCCAATTCGACAGCGCCGCCTTCATCGCGGCGTCGACGCTGCCGGCGGGCGGGTTCTCGGCCATCACGCTGATGATGGACCCGCCGGAGCGCAGATGGTCACCGACCGCCTGAACGGTCAGCACCGCCGAAAGCACCGTCGCATCCAGCGCGTTGCGCCACGCGTTGGCCGTGTCCGACAGCGAGTAGGTGCGCGGGTCGCCGGCGTCGAACCTCGGCGCCGGCACGTTGACGATGGTGTCCAGGTGATGGGGGAACAGCCCGCGAACTTCGCTGAGGCTGGCGGGGTCGATGGTGTCGCAGACGATCGCGTCCACATCGAGTTCCTTGGCGACGACCTCGAGGTCGCCACGGCGGGCACCGACCAGGGTCACTTTGTGGCCGTCGTCGCGAAAGCCCTCGGCTACGACGCGGCCCAGATCGGTGTCGCCCCCGGTAACCAGCACCTCCACTGCCATGACCTCCTCGTGTTCGACGTTGAACCCAGACCCTGGCCGTCTCAGCAGCGCTTTTGCGTTGCAATCGGCGCGGCGAACCTGGTTCGCTGGTGACACACCACAGGACCGGCGCCTGGGATCTCCGCGTGTTATGGCATCAATCCCCGTTGATGTTACTGGACAGTAGCTATTCGGGGAAATTCTGGACCGGCACGACGCGCGGACGATTTTCGTAACTATTCAGCCCCGCCGGCTCGCCGTGTTTGCACAGACGGCCGGCACGTCGCCACGTTAGGTTTGACGCATGCGGCGGATGGGGGTGCTGGCCGGTTTGATGTCGACGTTGCTGCTGGCGAGTCTGGTGGCGTGTAGTTCGAAAACCCCGTCCCCGTCGTCGTCGGATTCCCAGTCACCCGGCCAGGCGACGCAGGCGTCGGGATCGATCGTGGTGTTCGCCGCGGCCTCGCTCAAGCCCGCGTTCAGCAAGATCAGCCAGCAGTTCAAAACCGATAATCCCGGTAGCGGCGTCGACTTCGAGTTCGGCGGCTCCTCCGACCTGGCGAACCAGTTGACACAGGGCGCGACCGCCGACGTTTTCGCATCGGCCGACACGGCGCAGATGGACACAGTCGCCAAGGCCGGCTTGGTGGCGGGTACCCCGGCGAAGTTCGCCTCCAACACGTTGGTCATCGTCACCGCACCGGGCAATCCGAAGAAGATCGGCTCCTTCGCCGACCTGGCCAAGCCCGGGCTGAGCGTGGTGACATGCCAAAAGCCGGTGCCCTGCGGAACGGCGACCCAGCGCATCGAAGACAGCACCGGGGTGCACCTGAGCCCGGTCAGTGAGGAACTCAACGTGACCGATGTCCTCAACAAGATCACCACCGGGCAGGCCGATGCGGGATTGGTCTATGTCACCGACGCGATGTACGCCGGAAACAAGGTAACGACCGTCAAGTTCCCCGAGGCCGCCGGCGCGGTGAATGTCTATCCCATCGCGGTGCTGAAGAAGGCGCAACGACCCACGCTGGCGCAGAAGTTCATGGCCATGGTGACGGGTGACGCGGGTCAGCAGATCCTGGCCCAGTCGGGCTTTCAGAAACCGTAAGTCAAACCCTGACCAGCCACCGGGCAAGCCGTCGACGTGGTGTGGAAAGAAGCGGGGGAATAATGGAAGCGCAGGGCGCGGGGATCTGCTATCCCCGGTTGGGGATTTCCCGTAGTCGGGTGGGAGATCGTCAGAATGGATCAAAGGCATGAACCAGCAGAAATGAACAACGTGCCCCTTAAACGTATTGACGAATTGAAGCCCGGCGACAGGATCCGCATGAAGATCGGGCACGCTACCGTCAGAGAAGTCGAACCCCTTGCTGATGACCGCACCATGCTCACCTTCGCCTACGGGACGAAGGGCCCTGCCGACAACAATGTCACCGTGGATGTCCTGGATGATGACGAGTGGGGTTGGTGACCCGATCCGCTTGGCGGGATACCGGAGCCGCTGGACCTCGGCGCTTAAATGCCTGGTGGTTTTCGCGGAGAATTGCCGTCATTCAGTTATTGCAATGGTCTGCCCCGCTGGTTGTGTCGCAAAGCCCGCTCAAATCCGGCACAGGGCACAGACCTACCGCAATAATTGCGCTCAGACGGCTGAGACACCGCCGGGCTCCTGACAATCAGCGGCACTTGCTAGCCCCGGCGGCACCGCTGGCCACGGCGGCGCGGGCGGCGGTGCCCTCGGCCTCGACACCAGCAACCACGGTGTCTCGAACAGCGGCGGCGCCAGTGGATCAGGCGGCGCTGGCACCGGCGGTGGTGGTGGCGGCGGCGCCACCGTCGATCCCTACGTCAGCCCGGTGTTCGGCAACGGGGGCGCCGGCTGTAATGGCGCCGTCGGCGGGGCAGGCGGCCAGCGCGCCCCAGGCAGTATCGCCGACAACGGCGGAGGCAACTGCGGCACGGCCGGCCTCGGCGGTGCGGGCGGCAGGGGATACTTCTCCATCGGCGATGGGAGCGACGGCCAGTCCCCCTGACACCGACTACGCTGTAGCTTTAACTGAAAGCTGCCCTATTTGTGCGTCTAACTGCGGTTTTTCTGGTTCACGGCAACCAAATTAGTTTGCTATAACTTTGTTGGGCCGGGCAGATGATGTGTTACGTTGCTGCCGCAGGGCTCAAACTCGCGGTTAGGGGCGTATCTATTAGCGAGCGTCGCAGCGATCTGCCCCGCTGGGTGTACATCCCCGCGGCCGCGGGGACCATCTTCGTGGTGCTGCCGCTGCTGGCGATCGCGATCAAGGTCGACTGGCCGCATTTCTGGTCGCTGATCACCAGCCCCTCGTCGCAGACGGCGCTGTTGCTGAGCCTGAAGACGGCCGCGGCCAGCACGGCGCTGTGTGCATCGTGCTGGGGGTGCCGATGGCGCTGGTGCTGGCCCGCAGCACGGCGCGGCTGGTGCGCGTTGCTTCGGCCGCTGATCCTGCTGCCGCTGGTGCTGCCGCCGGTGGTGGGCGGCATCGCGCTGCTCTACGCGTTCGGCCGGCTCGGCCTGCTCGGGCAGTACCTGGAGGCGGCGGGTATCAGCATCGCGTTCAGCACGACCGCGGTGGTGTTGGCGCAGACGTTCGTCTCGCTGCCGTTCCTGGTGATCTCCCTGGAGGGCGCGGCGCGTACCGCCGGAGCCGACTACGAGGTGGTCGCCGCGACGCTGGGGGCGCGGCCCAGCACGGTCTGGTGGCGGGTCACCCTGCCGCTGCTGCTGCCCGGGCTGGTTTCGGGGGCGGTGCTGGCGTTCGCCCGCTCGCTGGGGGAGTTCGGCGCCACGCTGACGTTTGCCGGTTCCCGGCAGGGCGTCACCCGCACCCTGCCGCTGGAGATCTACCTGCAGCGCGAGAGCGACGCCGAATGCGGCCGTGGCGTTGTCGATTCTGCTGGTGGTGGTGGCGGCGGTGGTGGTGCTGGGGCTGGGCGCGCGCCGGCTGACCGGACGGACGCGAGGTAGCCCGGCATGAGCGAGTTGCAGCTGCGCGCGGTGGTCGCCGACCGCGAGCTGGACGTGGAGTTCTCGGTGGCGGCGGGCGAGGTGCTCGCCGTGCTGGGTCCCAACGGCGCGGGCAAGTCGACCGCGCTGCACGTGATCGCCGGGCTGGTCAGCCCGACGCGGGTCTGGTGCGGTTGGGGGACCGGGTACTGACCGACACCGCCGCCGGGGTGCACGTGGCCACCCACGACCGCCGGGTCGGGCTGCTGCTGCAGGACCCGTTGCTGTTCCCGCACCTGAGCGTCGCCGCCAACGTGGCGTTCGGACCGCGCAGCCGGCGCAGAGGTTCTCGGCACGCTCCGGCAGGACTCGCCGACGGAACCGAGCGCACAGGCGCTGCGCTGGCTGCGCGAGGTGGACGCCGAAGAATTCGCCGACCGCAAGCCGCGGCAGCTGTCCGGCGGTCAGGCCCAGCGGGTCGCGATCGCGCGGGCGCTGGCCGCCGAACCCGATGTGCTGCTGCTCGACGAGCCGCTGGCCGGGCTCGACGTGGCCGCGGCCGCGGCGATCCGCGCGGTGCTGCGAACCGTGGTCACCCGCAGCGGCTGCGCGGTCATCCTGATCACCCATGACCTGCTGGACGTGTTCACGCTGGCCGATCGGGTGCTGGTGCTCGAGGCGGGCAAGATCGCCGAGATCGGCCCGGTGGCCGAGGTGCTGGCCGCGCCGCGCAGCCATTTCGGCGCCCGCATCGCCGGCGTCAACCTGGTCAACGGGACTATCGGCCCGGACGGCGCTCTGCGACGCCCGTCCGGCGACAGCTGGCATGGGGCGCCGGCCGCAGGACTCGGCTGACCAGGGCACGACGCGGTCGCGGTGTTCGCCCCGACCGCGGTGGCCGTGTACCGAGACCGCCCGCACGGCAGCCCGCGCAACACGGTCGAGGTGACCGTGGCCGAACTGGATACCCGCGGGCCCGACGTCCAGGTGCGCGGCCAGGAGCAGCCCGACGGCGCACCCGGCCTGGCCGCCGACGTCACCGTCGACGCCGCCGCCGAGCTGCGGCTGCGCCCGGGATAGCGCGTCTGGTTCAGCGTCAAGGCTCACGAGGTGGCGCTGCACCCGGCGCCGCAGCCGCACGCACGCTGCAGCAAACCCAGACGAACGCACGCAGGCATCCTTGCGTCACAGCCGTAACACGGTAGGTTCGTCGCCATGGATCAGGTGGACCCGAATTCGACACGCCGCAAAGGACTCTGGGCGACGCTGGCGATCGCCGCGGCGACCGGCGCCAGCGCCGTCACCATCGCGCTGCCGGCGACCTCGTACGCCGACCCGGAGCCCCGCACGACGGCGGCGCCAGCGCCCGTCGCACACGGCGCCCGGCGTCCCGCACCGGCAACCACCAGCCACGCCCCCGCCGGGCGCTCCCAGCACCCGGTGCGCCGCCGGCGATCCCAACGCACCGCCGCCGGCTGACCCCAACGCGCCACGCCGCCGCCGGCCGACCCCAACGCGACCGCCGCCGCCGCCCGCCGACCCCAACGCCGGCCGGATCACCAACGCCGTCGGCGGATTCAGCTACGTCGCTGCCCGCCGGCTGGGTGGAATCGGACGCCTCCCACCTCGACTACGGCTCGGCGCTGCTGAGCAAGGCGACCGGACAGCCGCCGATGCCCGGCCAGCCGGCGCCGGTCGCCAACGACACCCGCATCGTGCTCGGCCGGCTGGACCAGAAGCTTTACGCCAGCGCCGAAGCCGACCAACGCCAAGGCCGCGGTCCGGCTGGGCTCGGACATGGGTGAGTTCTTCATGCCCTACCCCGGCACCCGGATCAACCAGGAGAACGTCCCGCTCAACGCCAGCGGGATGACCGGAAGCGCGTCGTACTACGAGGTCAAGTTCAGCGACACCACCAAGCCGAACGGGCAGATCTGGACGGGCGTGATCGGCTCGCCGGCGGCGCCAGCCCACGCCGGCCCTCCGCAGCGCTGGTTCGTGGTGTGGCTGGGAACCGCCAACGACCCGGTGGACAAGGGCGCGGCCAAGGCGCTGGCCGAGTCGATCCGGCCCTGGACGCCGCGCGCCGCCTGCCGCGGCACCGGCCGCCGGGGCGCCGGCACCGCCGGCCCCGCCGCCCCGGCGCCCGCCGCCCGGCCGCCCGGCGCACCGGGTCCGGCCGCCCGCCGCAGCGTGACCGCCGACGCCCGCACCGGACGCCGCAGCAGGAGCCGAGCCCGCTTAATCGGCTACCCCGCGCGCCCGCCGTCGGCTGACCGGTCGAAATTGTTGCACCAACGGACGGGTATACCGAGTATGACGGCCCAGCAGCTGAGCTGGGCTTGGCCGCTGATTGCGAAGGAGACCCCGATGGACGTCATGGCAGCTACCGCAGTCCCTGGCCGCTCGCCCCGCCGACCGGCGGTCGAGCTGGCTCGGCTACATCATCATCGGCGGGATCGCCGGCTGGATCGCCGGCAAGATCGTCAAGGGCGGCGGCTCCGGCATCCTGATGAACATCGTCATCGGCGTCGTCGGCGGCGTTCATCGGCGGTTTCCTGCTCAGTTTCTTCTGTCGACGCCGCCGGCGGGCGGCTAGTGGTTCACCTTCTTCACCGCGCCTGGGCTCGGTGATCCTGCTCTGGATCGTCGGGTGCTGCTGCGAGTCGGTCAGCCGCATGGTCGCGGCAAGGCGTATGACCCCCAGCGGCACCGCCATGACGCGCGTGGCGGGTGCGCCGGCCCGGCCCGATGCACACCGGCCCGCTTGAGCGGGTCACCACCGAGGTGCCGCGCCCCGGGCCGTCCGAACTGCTGGTGGCCGTGCGCGCCTGCGGGGTCTGCCGCACCGACCTGCACGTCACCGAGGGTGACCTGCCGGTGCACCGGGACCGGGTGACCCCCGGCCACGAGGTGGTCGGGCGAGGTTGTCGAGGTCGGGCCTGACGCCGGTGACCGAGTTCGGGGTGGGCGACCGGGTGGGCATCGCCTGGCTGCGGCACACCTGCGGCGTGTGCAAGTACTGCCGGCGCGGCGACGAGAACCTGTGCCCGCAGTCCCGCTACACCGGCTGGGACGCCGACGGCGGATATGCCGAATTCACCACGGTCCCAGCGGCTTTCGCGCATCACCTGCCGAGCGGCTACAGCGACAGCCGAGCTGGCGCCGTTGCTGTGCGCCGGCATCATCGGTTACCGCTCCCTGCTGCGCGCCGAGCTACCGCCGGGCGGCCGGCTGGGTCTCTACGGGTTCGGCGGCAGCGCCCACATCACCGCGCAGGTCGCGCTGGCGCAGGGCGCCGAGGTGCACGTGATGACCCGCGGCGCCGCCGCGCAGGAGCTGGCGCTGGAGCTCGGCGCCGCGTCGGCGCAGGGCGCGGCCGATCCGCCGCCCGTGCCCGCTGGACGCGGCGATCCTGTTCGCCCCGGTCGGTGAACTGGTGCTGCCCGCGCTCGAGGCGCTGGACCGCGGCGGCACCTTGGCGATCGCCGGGATCCACCTGTCCGATATCCCGGCCCTGAACTACCAGCGGCACCTGTTCCAGGAGCGCCAGATCCGATCGGTGACGTCGAACACCCGCGCCGACGCGCGCGCTTTCCTCGACTTCGCGGCCCGCCACCACATCGAGGTCACCACGCCGGAATACCCGCTCGACCAGGCCGATCGGGCGCTGATCGACCTCAGCGAAGGCCGCATCGCCGGCGCCGCGGTGCTGTTGGTGTAACCGGTTCAGTTCGAAATCAGGCGGACAGGTGCCAGACCAGCGCGGCGGCCAGGGCGCCCAACCCGTTCAATGACCAATGCAGCGCGATCGGCGCGATCAGGCTGCCGCTGCGTCGGCGCAGCCAGCTGAACACGAACCCGGCTGATCCGGTGGCCAACACCGCCAGCGTCACACCGGCCAGCATGCCCACGATGCCCCCGCCGAACAGCCGGGTGAAGCCGACATTGCCGCTCGTCAGCCCCAACGAGGTTGCGACATGCCAAAGACCGAACAGCAGCGAGCCCGCCAGCGCGACCCCGCGAAATCCCCACGCCCGACTGAGCGCGCCATGCAGCACACCGCGAAACACCAGCTCCTCGGGGATCACGGTTTGCAGCGGAATGATGACCATGGACGCGATCAGCGCGCCGGAAATCGTCGCGTAATGGTGGTTCAGGAACATCGGCCGGGTCATCGGCAGCAGCACGCCGACCGCGATCACCGACCCAACGACTGCCACCGCGGCCAGCGCATAACCCAGCCCAGACCGCCAGTGCTCACGGCCGAGACCCAGCTCGGCCCAGCCCAGACCGTTGCACCTGACCAGGATTACCAGCCCGACGGCGGCGGCCGGGACGGTGGCGATGCTGGCCCACGCCGTGGTGAAGTGCGCGATCAGGTTCGTCAGCACCAAGATCACGACGACCACGGCGATGTCGACCTGAATCCGGAACCGGTGCAGCGCCGAGAGCTGCGACACCAGCGGATGGGTGTCGGCGGCCACGGGCGCGTCAAGCATCCTGCAAGTTTACCCGCGCGGGCCTGGTGTCCCGCTCGGTTCGGTGCTTAGCCGCTGTTCGACGCGGTCCGGCGGCGCGCGAAGTCCTTGAGCTCCGCCGAGAGCGCGTCCGCCGCCAACAGCCGAGGAATCAGCTCCGGTTCCGACATTCGGGCGCGGAAGACCAACCCGATGGTCACGTCGTGGTCGGGTCGGTAATCGACGGTGATCGCGTCGCCCGCACACGCCATTCCGGGCGAGATCACCCGCAGGTAGGCACCGGGTTTCCCGGCCTGGGTGAAGGTCTTGATCCAGTGGTTCACATGCAGGAATGCGACGAATGTCCGGCAGGGCGTCCGGGGCGCGGAAACTTCCAGGAGCAGACCGTCGGCGCCAATCCGCCAGCGTTCACCGATCCGTGCTTCGGTCACATCGATGCCGGAGGTGGTCAGATTCTCACCGAACATGCCGTTGGTGAGCCGCCGCTGGAGCTGCGCTTCCCAGGCGTCGAGGTCTTCTCGGGCGTACGAATAGACGGCCTGGTCGTCGCCGCCGTGGAGGTTTTGGTTGCCGATGGTGTCGCCGACCAGTCCGCCGCCGAGGCCACCATGCATCGGCCCGGGCGCGCGCACCATCACCGCCTCGGTCACTGGTAGTTTGTCGATGCCGGTCAATGTCGATTGCGCGCGCGGGTCGGGATTGGTTCGCACCCGAGCTACATTCACCGACAGAACACTCGCCACCCGGCCTACAGTAGCGCCGGTCCAGCGCTGCTTATTCGACGAGGACCTCGCGGTCACCGGCCGCCGCCAGGCACGGCAATGTGATCAGCAACACAGTTTGATTTGCGCAATCGTGGTTGACGTTTATAGTCAACCGTGGTTGCTAGTTTGGCGCCAGCGGGGTAGCGGAGAAGGGGATGCACAGATGTCGAGCAGTCACGCAGCGAATTCCGGTGCGGCTGGTACTGCGAAGTGCGCCGGCCCCATGGCAGCCACTGCGTTGGATAGCGTGGAGAACGTCGTGCGGCGTCGGGGCAGCGAGCTGGTCGAGCTGTCCCACGCTATTCACGCGGAGCCGGAGCTGGCGTTCGCCGAGCATCGCAGCTGCGCCAAGACGCAGGCGCTGGTCGCCGAACGAGGTTTCCAGATCACCCCGTCCGCCGGTGGTTTAGACACAGCGTTTCGGGCCGACTTCGGAAGCGGGCCCCTGGTTGTCGGGGTGTGCGCCGAATATGACGCGTTGCCTGAGATCGGGCATGCCTGCGGTCACAACATCATCGCGGCATCGGCAGTGGGCACCGCGCTCGCGCTGGCGGATGTCGCCGACGAACTGGGCCTGACGGTAGCGCTTATCGGAACTCCCGCCGAGGAGAGCGGCGGCGGCAAAGCTCTGATGCTGCAGGCCGGGGTGTTCGACGACATCGCGGCGGCGGTGATGGTGCATCCCGGCCCGGCTGACCTGGCCGCGGCCCGCTCGCTGGCCGTGTCTGAGGTCACCGTGCGCTACCGGGGCAAGGAGTCGCATGCCGCCGTCGCGCCGCATCTTGGCGTCAACGCCGCCGACGCCGTGACGGTCGCGCAGGTGGCCATTGGGCTGCTGCGGCAGCAACTGGCGCCGGGCCAAATGATGCACGGCATCGTCACCAACGCCGGCCAGGCGGCCAACGTGATCCCCGGGGACGCGGGGCTGCAATATTTGATGCGCGCGACCGGCTCGGCTTCGCTGCGCGAGCTGCAGGGCAGGGTGTACGCATGCTTTACCGGGGCTGCGCTGGCGGCTGGCTGCGAATACGAAATCGACGACGCGACCCCGGCATACGCCGAATTGAATCCCGACCGATGGCTGGCCGAGGTGTGTCGGCAGGAGATGCGCCGGCTCGGACGTGAGCCGGTGCCAGCCGATATCGAGGCCAGGCTTCCGTTGGGCAGCACCGATATGGGCAACGTGACGCAGGTGCTGCCGGGGATCCATCCGGTGATCGGTGTCGATGCCGGCGGCGCCATGATCCACCAGCGCGCCTTTGCCGACGCCGCCGCCACGCCCAGCGGCGACCGCGCCGTCGTCGAGGGCGCGATCATGCTGGCCCGCACGATCGTGCACCTTGCCGAGAGCCCCGCGGAGCGTGACCGGATACTGGCTGCCCAGCAGCGCCGGGCCGCAGTATGAGTTTCATCGACGCACCAGCTGAGCTCGGGCGAGAGTGACGGGCGTCACTCGCTGCGCGCGTTCCGCTCACTCGACTTCACGGCTTATTCCGCTCACTCGGCGGCCAGGTCCAGTTGGCGATCTGCGGGTCATCCTCGCCGTGCTCGCGGGTGTAGATGCGTGCGGCAAGACGAGCGTCGACCATCCGCTGGCGCAGCAGCGCGGCTCGGCCGGCCAGGCCGTCCACCCGGTCGATGACGTCCATGACGAGGTGGAAGCGGTCGAGGTCGTTGAGCATCACCATGTCGAATGGCGTCGTTGTGGTGCCGCGCTCCTTGAACCCGCGCACATGCATGCCGCTGTGATTGGTGCGGCTATAGGTCAGCCGGTGGATCAGCCACGGGTAGCCGTGGTAGGCGAAGATGATCGGCTTATCCCGCGTGAACAACGCGTCGAACTCCCTGTCCGGCAACCCATATGGGTGCTCGGAGTCCGGCTGCAGGCGCATCAGGTCGACGACGTTGACCACGCGCACCGCCAGGTCGGGCAGTTCCCGCCGCAGGATGTCGGCGGCCGCCAGCGTCTCCAGCGTCGGGACGTCCCCGGCGCAGGCCAGCACCACGTCGGGTTCCGCGGTTGGCCGTACTTGCCCACTGCCAGATGCCCAGCCCGCGGGTGCAGTGCGCGACCGCTTCCTCCATCGACAGGTAGGCCAGCGCGGGCTGCTTGCCGGCGACGATCACGTTGACGTAGTTGCGGCTACGCAGGCAGTGGTCGGCCACCGATAGCAGCGTGTTGCCGTCCGGCGGCAGATAGACGCGCACCACCTCGGCGCGCTTGTTGGCCACCAGGTCGATGAACCCGGGATCCTGGTGGGATGCGCCGTTATGGTCCTGGCGCCACACATGGGAGCTCAGCAGGTAATTCAGTGACGCGATGGGCTGCCGCCAGGGCAGTTCGCGGCTGGTGGACAGCCATTTCGCGTGCTGGTTGAACATCGAGTCGACGATGTGCACGAACGCCTCGTAGCAGTTGAACAGGCCATGGCGGCCGGTCAGCAGATAGCCCTCCAGCCAGCCCTGGCACAGGTGCTCGGAGAGCACCTCCATCACCCGGCCGTCGGCGGCGAGGTGTTCGTCATCGGGCAGGGTCTCCGACAGCCACACCTTGTCGGTCGACTCGAAAACAGCAGACAGCCGGTTGGAGGCGGTCTCGTCGGGACCCATCAGCCGGAAGCGGTCCGGGTTGCGGGTGATCACATCCCGCAGGAAGGTGCCCAGCACGCGGGTGGCCTCCTGGGTGTGGCGGCCGGCTGCGGGACAGGCACCGCGTAGTCGCGGAAATCCGGCAGCTCCAGGTCGCGCAGTATCAGCCCGCCGTTGGCGTGCGGGTTGGCGCTCATCCGCCGGTCACCGCGCGGCGCCAGCGCCCGCAGCTCGGAACGCAGCGCGCCCTGCTCGTCGAACAGCTCCTTCGGCGCGGTAGCTGCGCAGCCACTCCTCAAGCTGCGCACGGTGCTCGGGATTCTCGTGCGTCCCGGCCAACGGGACCTGATGTGCTCGCCAGGTGCCCTCGACGTGCTGGCCGTCGACCACCTTCGGGCCCGGTCCAGCCTTTGGGCGTGCGCAGCACGATCATCGGCCACACCGGGCCGCTCCGCCTTCTCCGCACCTTGCTCAATGCGCGCGCCGCGCTGAATGGCCGCGATGTCGTCGAACGCGTCGTCCAGGGCCGCGGCCAGCTGTTGGTGCACGACGGCGGGCTCGTCCCCGGCCACCGTGATCGGGCGGTACCCGTAGCCACGCAGCAGCGATTCGAGCTCGGCGTGCGGGATGCGGGCCAGCACCGTCGGGTTGGCGATCTTGTACCCGTTGAGGTGAAGGATCGGCAGCACCGCGCCGTCGACGGCCGGATTGAGGAATTTGTTGGAGTGCCAGCTGGCGGCCAGCGGTCCGGTCTCGGCCTCGCCGTCACCGATCACGCACGCGACCACCAAATCGGGGTTGTCGAAGGCCGCGCCGTATGCGTGCACCAGCGCGTAACCGAGCTCACCGCCTTCGTGGATGGACCCCGGAGTCTGCGCGGCGACATGGCTGGGGATGCCACCGGGAAAGGAGAACTGCCGAAACAGCCGGCGCAGCCCTTCGGCGTCTTCCTCGATGCTCGGAGTACACCTCGCTGTAGGTGCCTTCGAGATAGGCGTTGGCGACCAGTCCGGGGCCGCCGTGACCGGGGCCGGTCACGTAGATGACGCTCGGCGTCGCGGTTGCGGATGATCCGGTTGAGGTGCGCGTAGATGAGGTTGAGCCCCGGCGTGGTGCCCCAGTGCCCCAGCAGCCGGGTTTGACGTGCTCGGCGGCCAGCGGCTCGGCGAGCATCGGGTTGTCCAGAAGATAGATCTGGCCGACCGACAGGTAGTTGGCTGCGCGCCAGTACGCGTCGATCAGGCCGAGTTCGTCGTCGGAGAGGATTTCGGGCTGGGCTCAGTTCCGGCGATTGTGCGTGCTCCCGATGAACGCTGCGTAGAAGCCGAAGATCACTCCTCGCCGCGAGTCCGGGCCTCGTAGGCCTTGCGTTTCTCGACGTCGACGTCGTCGGTGAAGACGTGCTCGCCACCGAGCACCCGGTTGAGACCCTCGGCGCATCCGCCGCGGGCATGAACTTCTGCGCCACCACCATCGCACCGGCCGCCCTGGTGACCCGCACCCGCGGCTTGGGGTGCACAATCAGCCCCACGATCGCGTCGGCGATGTCGGACGGTTCGGCGTTCTTGAATCCCTTGGCCCCGTGGGTGCCCGCGATCAGCTCGGTGTTGACGAACGCCGGCGACACCATCGAGAACTTGCACGCCCGCCGGGCGGTACTCCAGCCGCGCCGAGTCGGTGAACGCAACCACGGCGTGCTTGCTGGCGCAGTAGGTCGCCAGCCCGGCGGCATAGAGCTCGCCGGCCAGCGAGGCGACGTTGATGACGTGTCCGGATCCGCGGGGGACCATCCGCTGTGCCGCCAGCTTGCTGCCCAGGATCACCCCGAAGACGTTGATGTCCAGAATGCGCCGAGTGACGGCGTCCGGCTCGTCGACGATCCGGCCGACGGGCATGATGCCCGCGTTGTTGACCAGCACGTCGATCGGGCCGAGCTGGCGCTCGACAGCGTCGAGGAAATCGGAGAACGAATCCCGGTCTGTGACATCGAGTCTGCCGTACACGTCGAGGCCCAGCGTCGGCGCCCGATTCCTTCACCTTCACCTCGTCGATATCGCCGATCGCGACCTTGGCGCCCAGATTGTGCAGTGCGGTGGCGGTGGCCAATCCAATGCCCCGCGCGCCGCCCGTAATCACGACGACCTTGCCCCGGACCTTGACGCCGATCGATGCCGTGTCTGCCATTTTGGCCCTTCCCGATTACTTGACGGGTGTCAACTTTGCCTTCTGGTAAGCACAGCACGCCAGGTCGCCACGCGCAATAACCGGTGGCTCGCAGAGGCCGGCGGAACCGTCGATACTGCGATGATGATCGAGGTGCGGCCGGCTATCCCGGAGGATGCGGATGCCGTGGCTCGGGTGCACGTCCGGTCCTGGCAGTCGGCATACCGGGGACTTATCGCCCAGGAATACCTCGACAGCCTCGACCCGGAAGCCTGGGTCGGTCGATACAACTTCGGCCAGGTGGGGATCGGGGTGCCGTCCACCGTGGTCGCGGTCGACGGTTCGACGATCCGCGGCCTGGCCACCACGCGCCTGTGCCGCGACACCGACTTATCGGACTTCGGTGAGCTGTCGGCGATCTACGTCGATCCCGGATACGTGCGCAGCGGGGTTGGGCGTTTGCTGATCACTGCCGCCCGAGAGCGGCTGCGGGCGGTCGGTGTCACCGCGGCGGCGCTGTGGGTACTGGACGGCAATGTCGGCGCGCGGCGGTTCTACGAACGCGACGACTGGGCGTTCGACGGGACGCGCCGCACCCGGACCTGGGGCGGTGCGCCGGCCGACGAAGTGCGCTATCGGTGCACGCTCTAGCGCAGGGTGAGCCAGGCCAGGCTGGCCGCCCCGAACACGGCGCAGTAGATGGCGAATGGCGTCAGGGTATGGGTTTGGAAGTACCGGGTGAGGTAGCGCACCGCGAGGTAGGCGCACACAAAGGAGGCAACGCTGCCGGCCAGGACCTGGCCGCCGATCCCCGCCCCAAGCGGCCCGAACAACTCAGGGATCTTGTAGAGCCCCGCGGCCAGGATGATCGGCGTCGCCAGCAAGAAGGAGAATCGGGCGGCGTCCTCGTGCGAGAGGCCGCGCCAAAGGCCGGCCACGATCGCGATGCCGGAGCGGCTGATGCCGGGCAGCAGCGCCAGGATCTGCGCGGAGCCGATCAGCACGCCCCGGCCCATCGGCAGTTGGGCGAGCCGGTTGTCGACGGCCTTGTCGGTGTGCGCGGGTTGATCGTCGGCCGGCGCGGCGGGGGCGGCGCGGCGGCGCAGCACCTCACCCGCATAGAGGGCGAACCCGTTGACCAGCAGGAATGCCGCCGCCGGGATGGGTTTGCCCAGCGTGGTGCGAAACAGCTGTTCCAGGAGCAGTCCGGCCACGCCCACCGGGATGGTGCCCACTACGATCAGCCAGGCCAGCCGCTCGTCGGAAGTCTGGATGCGACGGTGTCGCACCGAGGAGACGAATCCGGCCAGGATGCGCAGCCAGTCACGCCAGAAGAACACCAGCAGGGCCGCAGCGGTGGCGACGTGCAGGCCGACGATGAACGCCAGGTAGGGCGACTGCGGTGCGGAGACGCTCAAGTCGTGGGCCCACTGCCCACCGGCCAGGGCGGGCACCAACACCGCGTGCCCGAGGCTGGAGACCGGGAACAGTTCGGTGATGCCCTGGGCGGCACCGACGATCACGGCTTCCGCGTAGCTTAGGTGCGCACTCATCCGGGGCAGCGTAACTGATCAGGATTCCACTCGAACGGGCTTGGGCGGCTGCCGATTTGGCCGTGGGTGTCAGCGCCTGAAGAAACCCGACAGCCCGGTGCCCAAGTTGAAGGCACCCGAGCTCACGGCACCCTGGTTCAAGAAGCCCGAGTTACCGCCCGAGCTACCCGAGTTGAAGAAGCCCGCGTTGTCGAAGCCCGAGTTGAAGAAACCGTGGAGGTAGGTGCCCGAGTTCAAGATTCCCGCGTTACTGCTCCCGCCCGAGTTCAAGAATCCCGCGACCTGGCCCCCGCCGGAGTTCCTTAAGCCCGAGATGTCGACGCCGGAGTTGCCGATGCCCGAACCACCATTGCCCGTGTTGTTGAAGCCCGAGGCGCCGGTGCCCGAATTGCCGAAGCCGGAATTCAGCACCGTTTGGATTGCGGCGCTGCCCAAGCCGGTGTTCAGCTTGCCCGAGTTCAAGCCGCCGGTGTTGGAGTTCCCCGAGTTCCACACGCCGGTGTTGTGGTCGCCCGCGTTGAAGTCGCCGGTGTTCGCGTAGCCCGAATTGCAGCTGCCAGTGTTGACTCCGCCGGAGTTGAAGCTGCCGAAATTGTAGAAGCCGGCGTTGCCCACGCCAACGTTGCCCAGTCCTCCGTTGCCGAAGCCGGTGTTGGCACCGTAGCCGATGACTTGGCTGTAGCCGGAGTTTCCGATGCCGGTGTTGCTGCCGCCGGAGTTGCCGATGCCGGTGTCGACCTGACCCGAATTGAAGAGGCCCGTGTCGTCATGCCCGAGTTCCCGATGCCGAAGTTTCCGGTGCCCGAGTTGAAAAAGCCGATGTTGTCGGTGCCCGAGTTACCGAACCCGATGTTGCCGCTGCCGGAGTTCAGGCCGCCGAAGTTGATGCCCACCTGGTTGTTGCCGCTGAGCCCGATGCCGATGTTCCTTGATGCCGGTGTTCCCGAAGCCGATATTGCCGGTTCCGGTGTTGCCGAGGCCCCAGTTGTGGTTGCCGTGTTTCCGTAGCCGACGTTGGTGCTGCCGGCGTTGCCCGAGCCGACGTTCTGGCTGCCGATGTTGCCGCTGCCGAAGTTTTGGCTGCCGAGGTTTCCGTTGCCGAAGTTTGCCGTTGCCCGCCGTGTGTCCGAGGCCCGCATTTCCGCAGCCCACGTTGTAGTTGCCGATGTTTCCACTGCCCAGGTTGGTGCTGCCCGGTCTCGCTGCCCAGGTTGTTCCGTTGTTCCGCTGCCGAGGTTGGTGCTGCCGATGTTTCCGCTGCCGAGGTTTTGTTGCCGCTATTTCCGCCGCCCAGGTTGAGGTTGCCGGTATTGCCCGAGCCGACGTTTCCACTGCCGGTGTTTCCGAGTCCCACGTTGAAGCTGCCGATGTTGCTGAACGACTGCAGCGGGGAGGCATTGGCCGCCTCGGCGGCGGCGTTCAGGCCTCCGGCGGCCTGGACGGTCCGCACAAACTGCGCGTGAAACGTCGCCGCCTGGGCGCTGAGCGCCTGGTAGGCCTGCGCGTGCCCGGAAAACAGCGTCGCGATGATCGCCGACACCTCATCGGCACCGGCGGCCACCACCCCGGTGGTCGGCAGCGCCGCCGCCGCATGGGCCGCGCCGAGTACCGATCCGATTCTCTCGAGATCCGTCCCCGCCGCGGCCAGCATCTCCGGCACCGCAATCACAAACGACACTGCCGCCTCCTAAACGCTCATCGCTGGGAACCGCCTGCCTGGCTGTCGATTCCAGCGTTTCAACGAATTTGGAGGCGTCCTAGCGTAGGCGACTACCTGTTTTCCCGGCGGGAGCCAGCGCACCGTTACGCACGCCGTGACCAACCGACCCGGCGGGTACGGTGTGCCAATGGCCGAAAGGTTGCTCGATGCCGTGCGTGTCCTCGACGTGTCTGGCGGCGCGTCCGGCGAGAACGCCGACGGCGTCACCCGGCTGCTCGCCGACCTGGGCGCCGACGTCCTCAAGGTGGAACCACCGGGCGGTAGCCCGGCTCGCGAGATGCCGCCGACCCTGGCCGGCGTGAGCCTCGCGTTCGCCGTGCACAACGCCAACAAGCGCAGCACCGAGCTGAACCCGGACGACGAGAACGACCGTGAACGATTCCTCGAGCTGGTCGCCGGTGCCGACATCGTCGTCGACTGCGGCCGTCCGGGGCAGGCCGCCACCTACGGGACGTCGTGCGCCGATCTGGCCGATCGCTACGACCACCTGGTGGCGCTGTCGATCACCGACTTCGGCGCAACGGGTCCGCGTTCGTCGTGGCGTGCCACCGATCCCGTGTTGTATGCGATGTCGGGCTCGCTGTCGCGGTCGGGTCCGGCCGTCGGCACTCCGGTGCTGCCGCCGGACGGCATCGCGTCGGCGACCGCCGTCGCGCAGGCAACCTGGTGCGTGCTCGTCGCCTACTACAACCGATTGCGTTGCGGCACCGGCGATTACATCGATTTTTCCCGGCTAGACGGGGTCGTCGTGGCGCTGGACCCGGCGTTCGGATCGCACGGCCAAGTCGCTGTCGGCCGGAGCGGAACCGGTGACTGGCGAGGCCGTCCACGAAACCAGGACACGTACCCGATCGTTCCGTGCCAGGACGGCTACGTCCGGCTCTGCGTGATGGCGCCACGGCAGTGGCGCGGGCTGCGCCGCTGGCTGGGGGAGCCGGAAGAGTTTCAAGACCCCGAATACGACTTGCTCGGCGCGCGCCTGGCCGCCTGGCCCCGAGCTCGGCGCCCTGCTCGAGGAGTTGTTCGCCGACCAGACGATGAAGGAGCTGGTGGCCGCTGGCCAGGCGCAGGGTGTGCCGATCGCCGCGGTACTTACGTCATCGCGGATCCTGGCCTCCGAACATTTCCACGCCGTGAGCGCGATCGCCGATGCCGAGCTTGGTTCCGCGGAGTCCGCACGATCGTGCCCACCGGCTATTTCGTCGTCGACGGCGAGCGCGCCGGATTCCGCACGCCCGCCCCCGCGGCCGGGGCAGACCAACCGCACTGGCTGGCGGATCCCGCGCCGTCGCACCGCCACAGGTCCGGCGCGATCGGCGGCTACCCGCTACGAGGGCTTCGGATCCTGGATCTGGGCATCATCGTCGCGGGCGGCGAGGTGGGCCGGCTGTTCGGCGACATGGGCGCCGAGGTCATCAAAGTCGAAAGTGCCGATTACCCCGACGGGCTGCGGCAGGCGCGCACCGGCGCCGCCGATCAGCGAGTCGTTTGCCCGGACACATCGCAACCAGCTCGGGCTGGGCCTGGATCTGCGCAGCGCGCGAGGGCAAGGAGATCTTCGGCCGCCTGGTCTGCGTCAGCCGACGCGGTGTTCGCCAACTTCAAACCGGGAACCCTTACCACACTTGGGTTTTCCTACGACGGCTGCGGGCGCTCAATCCGCGGATCGTGCTCGCCGGCAGCAGTGCGTTCGGCACCACGGGCCGTGGAGCCACCGGCTGGGCTATGGGCCGTTGGTGCGCGCCGCCACCGGCGTGACCCGGCTGTGGACGCTCCGATCCTCGAGACGACGCTCCCCCGGACGGCGCCCGGCATGCCTTTTACGACGCGACGACGATCTTCCCCGATCACGTGGTCGGGCGGATCACGTCGATCGCCGCGCTGGCCGCACTGATCCATCGCGAACGGACCGGCGCGGCGCGCAGGTACACATCTCGCAGGCCGAGGTAGTCGTCAACCAACTCGACACCCTGTTCGTCAGGGCCGCCTCGGACCTGGAACCCGCACCGCCGAGATCCACGACGACACCAGCGTGCACGCCGTCTACCCGTGTGCCGGAGACGACGAATGGTGCGTCATCTCGATCGTATCCGACGATGAATGGCGTTGTGCCATAGCCGCTTTCGATCATCCGGAGCTGCCGACGACCCGCGTTTCGCGACCGGCGAGTCACGGGTGGCCAATAGCCGGGAGTTGGCGGCGTTGGTGTCGGCCTGGACACGTACGCGCACGCCCGGCCATGTTGCCGAGCCTGCAGTCCGCCGGTGTTCCGGCCGGCCCGATGAACCGTCCACCGGAACTCCTCGAGGACCCCCAACTGATCGAGCGAAAGCTCTTCCGCGACATGGTGCACCCGCTTATCGACCGGAACCGCTGCCGACGGAGACGGGTCCGGCGCCGTTCCGTCACATCCCGCCCGCGCCGCAGCGTCCCGCACCGCTGCCCGGTCAGGACACCCGCGAGATCTGCCGAAAAATGCTCGGGATCGGCGCCGAGGAGACCGAGCGGCTCATCGCCGATCGGGTGCTTTTCGAGCCCGCTGCCGGCGCCTAGCATTTTCCCTGGAAGTTCCAACGGCGGCGACCAAGAGGGGTAGGGCTCATGACGGCTGTGTCAGCGCCCGCACGGTATTTCATGGGTGGCCGGTTCCGGACCGCCGACAACGTCGAACCGGTGGTGGAGGCGGCTACCGGCGAACCGCTCGGCGATGGCGCCCGCGTCACCGAATCCGACATCGACAACGCTGTGGCCGTTGCCCGCTGGGCATTGCCTGGTTGGCGGGACAGCTCGCCGGAATACCGCGCCGGGTTCCTGAACGCGATGGCCGATGCGCTGAAGTCACGCGCGCAGGCCACGAGTGAGCTGGTGACCCGGGAGAACGGCATGCCGATCCGGCTGTCCCGCGGCGCGAACGGCGCCTTCCCGCCGCTGCTGCTGCGCTATTACGCCCAGCTGATCACCGAAATCCCGGTCGAGGAAATCCGGCCGGGGGTCACCGGGCACACGATTGTGCGCCGCGAGGCTGTCGGGGTGGTGGCCGCGATCATTCCGTGGAACTATCCGCAAGCGCTGGCGGCGATGAAAATCGCGCCGGCACTGGCCGCCGGGTGCACCGTGGTCCTCAAGGCCTCGCCCGAAACCGCCTTGGATGCATTGGCTTTCGCTGAGGCCGCGGCGGATGCCGGGCTTCCGCCCGGGGCTTTGAACGTGGTATCCGGCGGCCCGACCACGGGTGCATACCTGGTGGCGCATCCGGGTATCGACAAGGTGGCATTCACTGGGTCTACGGCCACGGGCCGAATCGTCGCCGAAATTTGTGGCCGGCTGATGCGCCCGGTCACGCTGGAACTCGGCGGCAAGTCGGCGGCGATCATCCTCGACGACGCCGACCTGGACGCGACCATGCGCGGATTGCGCGAAGCGTCGTTCGTCAACAACGGGCAGACCTGTCACCTGAGCTCCCGCATCCTGGCGCCGCGATCCCGCTACGACGAGGTCGTCGACGCGGTCGCCGCGCTGGCCGACAGCATGGCGGTTGGTGATCCGCTGAATCCGTCCACCGAGATCGGCCCAATGGTGAGCTCGCGGCAGCGTGACCGGGTGCTGGACTATATCGGCGTCGGCAAGGACAGCAGCGCGAGATTGGTTGCCGGCGGCTCTGTTCCGAAAGACCAGCCGCGGGGCTGGTTCGTATCTCCGACCGTATTCGCCGACGTCGACAACTCCGATCGGCTGGCCCGCGAGGAGATCTTCGGCCCGGTGCTGACCATCAGCCGATACGACACCGACGACGAAGCGATTGCCCTTGCCAACGACAGCGAGTTCGGCCTGGCCGGCACGGTCTGGTCCACCGACGACGCCCGCGCCACAGACGTCGCGCGGGCGGTGCGTACCGGCACCATCGGGGTCAACGCCTATGCGCTCGATATGCGCGCACCGTTCGGCGGGGTCAAGGCCAGCGGGCTCGGTCGCGAGCTCGGACCGGAGGGGCTGGAGGCTTACCGGACGCTGAAATCGATCTACCGCACAGGTTCCGCCTAGCGCACACCTCGCCACCGGCGTCGATGCGTTGTCTATTGCCAGACAACAGTTGCATGTGCGTATAGTAGATGTCGATAATAGTTGTCCTGATGAATGGTGGTGTGGTCGCGTGTCGATGAGTATCGAGAGCCCCGGCATTGCAACGGACCGCGAAGGCGAAGCTGTGGCCGCGGTACGGCAGGTACTGGCCGACTACCGCGGCGACAACCTGTGGGACGACGTCATCGTGCGCCTTCCCGGTTACGACAAGGCGTCGAGTGCGCTGCTTCAGCCCATTGCTGCGAGTCCGGTCTTCGTCGCGGCCGGCATCGGCTATCAGCGGCGTCCCGAGCTGGGCACTTGGCAAACATTTGACCCCGCAGCCGAGATCGGTCAGGCCATGAGTGATCCACTGATCATTGGCATTTTAGCCATGGGGAACCTGTTTCGGCCTCGGCGTCGTCGCATACGGCACCCGGGCAATTCCAGGCAGGTGCCGCTCGCGGTAAGGGTGCGGCGGGGCGCGGAAAGCGTTCTTATGCTTCTCGCCGGCTACGATCCAGCAGCCTTGAGACGGCGGCTGCGCCGGTTTCAGTAATAGCGCCCGTCCGCGCCCGCCGCCGCAATCAGGGGTGCCCGCGGCCACACCGGGAACGCCTGGAAAAGTGGGCCTATGCCCGTTGACCCCAGGACACCGGTGCTGGTCGGCTACGGCCAGGTCAACCACCGCGACGAGATCGACCCGGCTACGCGATCCGTCGAACCGGTCGACCTGATGGTCGCCGCGGCCCGCCAAGCTGCCGATTCCCGGGTGCTCGAGGCCGTCGACTCCGTCCGGGTGGTCAACGTGCTGTCCGCGCATTACCGCGATCCGGCGCTGCTGCTCGGCGCAGCGCATCGGCGCCGCCGACTTCACCACGCTGTACAGCCCGGTCGGCGGCAACGTGCCGCAGTCGCTGGTCAACCAGGCGTGCCTGGATATCCAGCAGGGCCGGGCCGGGCGTGGTGCTGCTTGCCGGCGCCGAAACCTGGCGCACCCGCAGGGGCTGAAAGCCAAGGGCGGCAAACTCGTGTGGACGGAGCAGGACGAGTCCGTGCCGGATGGCCGAGGTCGCCGGCGACCGACGTGCCGATGGCCGGTGACGCCGAGATCAGGATCCGGCTGGACCGGCCGGCCTACGTCTACCCGCTGTTCGAGCAGGCGCTGCGGATCGCGAACGGCGAGTCAGTCGAGGACCACGGCAAGCGCGTCGGCGAGCTGTGGGCGCGCTTCAACGCCGTCGCCGTCGGCAATCCGCACGCGTGGATCCGCAAGCCGGCGACCGCCGAGGAGATCACGCCAGCCGGGCCCGCAGAACCGGATGATCAGCTGGCCCTACACCAAGCTGATGAACTCCAACAACATGGTCGACCAGGGCGCCGCGCTGATCCTGACCTCGGTCGAGCAGGCCAACCGCCTGCAGATCCCCGCCGAACGCTGGGTTTATCCGCACGCGGGCACCGACGCGCATGACACCCCCGCGCATCGCCGAGCGCGACGAGTTGCACCGGTCCGCCGGCCATCCGGATCGCCGGTGCGCGGGTGCTGGAGTTGGCCGGCCTGGGCATCGACGACATCGACTACGTCGACCTGTACTCGTGCTTCCCGTCCGCCGTGCAGGTCGCGGCGGCCGAACTCGGCCTGGCACTCGACGACCCGGCCCGCCCGCTGACCGTCACCGGCGGGTTGACCTTCGCCGGCGGTCCGTGGAGCAACTACGTCATGCATTCCATCGCCACCATGGCCGAACTGCTGGTGGCCAATCCGGGGCGCCGCGGCCTGATCACCGCCAACGGCGGCTACCTGACCAAGCACAGCTTCGGTGTCTACAGCACCGAACCGCCGGCCGAATTCCGCTGGGAAGACGTCCAGCCGGCTGTCGATCGCGAGCCCACCCGGGCACGGGTTGCTGGAGTGGGAAGGCGTCGGCACTGTGGAGTCATGGACGACTCCGTTCGACCGGGACGGGCAACCGGAAAAGGCATTCCTGGCGGTCCGTACCCCCGACGGGTCGCGCGCCCTGGCTTTGATCAGCCGACCCGGCCGCGGCGGCGGTGACGGTGCGCGAAGACATCGCCGGCGCCAAAGTTGCCGTCGACGCGGACGGCGAAGCGACGCTGAAGTAACTCTGGGCGGTCGCGGCTCCATAGCTGGTGGAGCCCACGCTCCGCACCTCTAACAGTCGCGTAACTCACACAGACGTGCCTATTGTCGACGAGAAGAGGTTGGGGGAGGTGAGCCCAGGTGCAGATCCTGGTTACCGACGCCACCGGCACAGTCGGGCGGTTGGTCGCGAGGCAGCTGATCGCTGCCGGGCACACGGTCAGCGGCATAGCCGAGCAACCCACACGACCACTTGGACCCTGACGTCGAGTTCGTTTGCGCATCGCTGAGCGACCCGGTGCTGCACGAGCTCGCTGACGAAGCCGACGCGGTGATCCATCTCGCCTCGGTCGATGCCAGCGCACCGGGCGGAGCCGGCATCAACGGCGTGGCGCATGTGGCCCATGCGGCTGCCCGCGTCGGCGCCCGGCTGCTGTTCGTGTCCCAGGCGGCGGGACCGCCTGAGCTGTACCGGCCGGCCGAGACGCTGGTTTCGGCCGGCTGGGCGCCGAGCCTGGTCATCCGGATCGCGCCGCCGGTCGGCCGTCAGCTCGACTGGATGGTGTGCCGGACTGTGGCCACGCTGCTGCGCGCCAAGGTGTCATCGCAGCCGATGCGGGTGCTGCACCTCGATGACCTGGTGCGGTTCCTGGTCGTTGGCGTTGGGCACCGACCGCACCGGCGTCGTGGATCTCGCCACCCCGGACACCACCAATGTGATCACCGCGTGGCGGCTGCTGCGGTCCGTTGACCCGCGGCTACGCACGCATCGGGTCCGCAGCTGGGCACAGTTGATTCCAGACATGGATGTCGCTGCGATGCAAGAGGATTGGGATTTCGAGTTCGGCTGGCACGCCATCGACGCGGTCGCCGACACCGGACGCGGACTGGTAGGCCGCCGACTCGATGCCGCGGGCGCGATCAACCAGTCATCGGGTCAGCTGGCGCTGCCGGTGGAGGCTCCGCCGCGGATCGAGTCGTCAGACGGGTTGCGGGATTGCGTTCCGCCGCGCCCGAGGGCCTGGAGGGTGAGTTCGACGACCGGATCGATCCGCGATTCCCCGTCTTCAGTGCGACCGACCTGACCGAAGCGCTGCCGGGACCATTGACCCCGATAACGCTGGACGTCCAGTTGAGCGGACTGCGCATGGCCAGCCGTGCGATGGGCCGGCCGCTGGCCCTTGGCGGCGTGGTCGCCGACGAATGGGGGAGCAGGGCCATCGCGGTGTTCGGTCATCGCCCCTATGTCGGGGTGTCGGCCAACGTCGTCGCCGCCACCCAGTTGCCCGGCTGGGACGAGCGAGCCGTTGCCCGGCACGCCCTGGGCCCCGACCCCGCAGGACGCGGAGCTGCTGCCGTTCGGCCGACCGCAATTCGCGGGCGGCCCGCTCGGCTTGGCCGCCAAAGCGGTCGTCGCGGCGCGGTCGCTAGCCTGTTGCGCCACTCTCCGGAGCAACACGCAGGCCTACAGTGCCGCCGCGGCGGCCGAACACCTGGACGCCGAACAGCTGGCTCTGCTGCCGGACGCCGGCCTCGAAGTCCGGATTCGGCTGTTGCGGGATCGGATTCACCAAGGCTGGATCCTCACCGCGCTGTGGGTGATCGACACCGGCGTCACCGCAGCGGCACTGGAACATACCCGCGCGGGATCCAGCCTGTCCGGGGTGGGCATGATCATGGAAAGCGGCCGGATCGAGGCAGAAACCGGAGCGCTGGCGACGGAGTTGCGCGGCGACGCACCATTGTGCGCACTGGCCCGCGAGGGCAACGTCAGCAGTCTGCGCGCGTTGTCGCCGGCCGCCGCCGCGGCCCTTGAAGCGGCCGTCGCCCGGATCGGCCACCGGGGACCCGGAGAGGCCGAGCTGGCCAACCCGATGTTCGGTGACGATCCCGCGATGCTGTTGAGCGCGGCCGCCGAGGTCGCGGCAGGCGAACCCGCCGGCCCGACACCGCCGGCGACGTTGGCCCACCGGTGCGCAGCCAGCGCCCGCGGTTCGCGCGAGCTGGCCCACGACACCACCCTGCGATTCACCCATGAACTTCGGATGGCTCTGCGCGAGTTAGGATCTCGACGGGCTCGCTGCGGACCTGATCGATGTCGTCGACGACGTGTACTACCTGACCTGCGACGAACTGGTCACCATGCCGGCCGACGCCCGGCTACGGATCAAACGCCGACGCGCCGAGCGGGAACGCTTGCGGCGCAGGCCCGCCCGACGTCATCGACAAGTCCTGGGTTCCGGTAGACCGAAGTGTTGAGGGCCCTGATCACCCTGGATCGCCGTCCAGCGCGGACTAACGATCAACCCAACAAGCTCGACAGCGGCGACTGCGGATCGGCCAGCCGGTCGGCGTCGACCGGAGTCCTGGACCGGACCAGCGCCTTGACGTCGTCGAGCACGTCCCAGATGTTGACGTTCATCCCGGCCAGCACCCGGTTGTCGCCGTCGAGCCAGAAGGCGACGAATTCGCGGCCGGCAACGTCGCCGCGGAACACCACCCGGTCGAAGCTGGGCGCGTGCCCGACGTACTCCATGCCGAGGTCGTATTGATCGGTGAAGAAGTAAGGCAGCTCGTCGTATTCGCCTGGCTTGCCGAGCATTCCGGTCGACGGCCACTGCGGGTTGTTTGAGCGCGTTGGCCCAGTGCTCGGTGCGGATCCGGGCGCCGAACAGCGGATGTTCGGCGGCGGCGATGTCGCCGACGGCGTAGATGTCGGGATCGCTGGTGCGCATTGACGCATCGACCAGCACGCCACCGTCCCCCATGGACAGCCCGGCCTGTTGGGCGAGTTCGATGTTCGGCTTGGCGCCGACGGCCACCAGCACCGCGTCAGCGGCGACCGTCGACCCGTCGCGCAGTCTTGAGCCCGGTGGCCCTGCCTCGGCGCCGGAGTCGGTGATCTCCTCGACCTGCGCCTCGAGACGCAAGTCCACCCCGTGTTCGCGGTGCAGGTTGGCGAACACCTCGCCGATCGTTTCGCCGAGTGCGGCCAGCAGCGGTTGTTTGGCGGTCTCGACGACGGTGACGTTGACCCCGCGCTGACGGGCGCTGGCGGCCACCTCCAGGCCGATCCAGCCGGCGCCGACCATGGCCAGCGAAGATCCCTCGGCCAGAACGGAACTCAGCGATTCGGCATCGTCGTAGGTGCGCAGGTAGTGGACCCCGTCGGCGTCCGATCCGGGTATCGGTGGCCGCTTGGACGCCGATCCGGTGGCCAGTAGCAGCTTGTCGTAGCTCACGGTGCTGCCGTCCGGGCAGCGCCGACGGTGTGCGCGGCGGGATCCAGCGACGCCACCCTCGTGCCGAGCCGCAGCTCGACGTCGTGGTCGCGGTACCAGTCGGAGTTCGTGCACGGTGAATTCGGCCAGCGACTTCTTTCCGGCCAGATACTCCTTGGACAGCGGAGGCCGTTCGTAGGGCAGCTGTTCTTCGGCGGCGAAGAGAATGATCTGCCGTCGAATCGTTGTCGCGCAACGCTTCTACCGCTTTGGCCCCGGCGAGTCCGCCGCCGACGATGACGAATGTGGTCGAATTGGCCATGATTGGCGCTCCGTTCGTCGGTGCCGAGTCCAGCCTACGCGGTTACCCGGAGAAGCAGCTGTTCGTCCAGTGCCAACCTCACCAGCGCGGCCGCCAGGCGAGCGTTTGCGCCCGGCGCCAGCGCAGCCAGCTCCGCCGGGTCGGTGGGCAGGCCAAGTTGCCTGGCGGCTAAGGTGCCGCGGTCGTCGAAGTACGGCCGCACCCAGGTCCAGACGTCTTGGACCTCGCGTAGGTAGATGCCGGCACCGGTATCGCCGATTCCGTTGAATCCCTTGAGCATAAGTTTGGCCTTGCTGACATCGTGGTGACTACGGTCGGCGATTTCGCGCAGATCGCCCGAATACTCGTCGCGGACCCGCTGGGCCAGTTCGCTGAGGCGGGTGGCCGAGCTTTCGTCGTAACGAACGTAGTGGGCGCGACCGAACGCGCCGATTATGGTGCGGCGATCGGATGCCAGCACGGCTTTCGGCGTACGCAAACCCGCGCTGAACAACTCACGCGCCGCGCCAACGGCGATGCTCGCATCGATCGGCTTGCTGGCCAGCATGCACAGCACCAGCAGCTCGAACAACGGCATCGGTTTGTCTTTCATCCGAATCCCGGCCTCAGCCGCATATGTGGTGCCGGCGGCCTTGACCAGCCGCCGTATTAACCGCCCGGAATGGTTCATAGCTGGGCGCGTACCCGCAAAGCGCGGTGGGAAACTCCGATCGGCTATTTTGCGGGCAGGGTACGCGCGTAGCCCACGCCGCGGGTAACCCAACTTACCAGCTGGCGTTTGGTTTTCACCCCGTCGGCGGCGACGCGCAACCATCCCCGGGTTTCCCGGCCCGCCATCACCATGGGCTCGACGTGGTCGCGTCCCAACAGCTTGTCGGTGTCGTCCGGCGGCACCCGCACCAGCAACCCGCCCTTGCCGCTGACGGCCACGGCCATGTTGCCGTTGACCAGGAACGCCAGCCCACCGAACATCTGTTTCTCTTCGACGCCGCGCTGCGGTGCGAGCAGTTCGCGGATCCGGTTGGCCAGGTCTTCGTCGTACGCCATGCGCTAGTCCAGGTCGACCCGGATGGTCAGCAGATCGGTGCTCATCGCGACCACTACCGCGCTGTTGAGCCGGGGCAGGCTACGCAACCGCTGCCGTGCGTCGTCGTCGGGCAGCAGATGCGCGGTTCCGATTACGCCACTGTGCCCCCGATGCGCATCCGCACCGCCGGGTTGGCCTTGATGTTATAGACGTAATCCGAATGGTCGCCGTGTTCGGAGACCATCCAGAACTGGTTGTCCACCAGTTTTCCGCCCACCGCGGTGCGCCGTGGCTGTCCCGACTTGCGGCCGGTGGTTTCGAGCAGGGTTACCGGTAACTGCCGGCCCAGCGGATTAACGACCAGTCGTTGGACGCGATGGACTATTTCCCGTTTCAGACTCACGGGCTCCATTCAACGCCAACGCCCAGCGTCGCACTAGGGCGACGCTGGGCGTCCAATGCCACGTCGGCGTGACGTTCGTTGGGTCAGGCCGCTACGGTGGCCGCGTCGGTCGCGGGCTCGAGCGCTTGCGCGACGATGTCGGCGACGTCGGTCATCGGTTTGACCGTCAGCGCCTCGAGCACCTCCGCGGGGACGTCGTCCAGATCCGGCTCGTTGCGCGACGGGATGAAAACCGTTGACAGACCGGCTCGTTGAGCGGCCAGCAGCTTCTGCTTGACGCCTCCGATGGGCAGCACCCGGCCATTCAGCGTGACCTCGCCGGTCATGCCGACATCCGAGCGGACCTGGCGTCCGGTGGCCATCGAGACCAGCGCGGTCACCATCGTGACACCGGCCGACGGGCCGTCCTTCGGCACCGCGCCGGCGGGCACGTGCACGTGGATACGCCGGTCCAGCGCGGTGGGGTCGACGCCCAACTCGGCGGCGTGCGACCGGACGTAGGACAACGCGATGTGCGCCGACTCTTTCATCACGTCACCCAACTGACCCGTCAGCTGCAGACCCGGCTCACCGTCGGTGGACCCGGCCTCGATGTAGAGCACATCGCCGCCCAGGCCGGTGACGGCCAGGCCGGTGGCGACGCCTGGCACCGCGGTGCGTTCGGCCGACTCGGGCGTAAACCGCGGCCGGCCAAGGTAACCCACCAAATCGGGCTCGTCGATAGTCTTCGGACCATGGTCTTCCGCCAGTTTGGTGGTCACCTTGCGCAGCGCCTTGGCCAGCAGCCGTTCGAACTGCCGAACACCCGGCTCGCGGGTGTAGTCAGCCGCGATCTTGCGCAGCGCGGCGTCGGTGACGGTCACCTCGTCGTCGTTCAGCGCCGCCCGTTCCCGCTGCCGGGGCAACAGGTAATTGCGGGCGATGGCGACCTTGTCGTCTTCGGTGTAGCCGTCGATCTGGACCAGCTCCATGCGGTCCAGCAGCGGCGACGGGATGTTCTCAATCACGTTGGCGGTGGCCAAAAACACCACGTCGGACAGGTCCAGGTCCAGATCCAGGTAGTGATCGCGGAACGTGTGATTCTGCGCTGGGTCGAGCACCTCGAGCAGCGCGGCGCTCGGGTCGCCGCGATAGTCAGAGCCGACCTTGTCGATTTCGTCCAGTAGCACAACGGGATTCATCGACCCCGCCTCGCCGATCGCTCGCACGATGCGGCCAGGCAGCGCGCCCACATAAGTGCGCCGGTGTCCACGGATTTCGGCCTCGTCGCGCACGCCGCCCAGGGCGACGCGCACGAACTTCCGGCCCAGCGCCCGCGCCACGCTCTCGCCCAGCGACGTCTTGCCGACGCCGGGCGGACCCGCCAGCACCATCACCGCGCCGGAGCCGCGGCCACCGACGAGCTGCAGCCCGCGCTGCGCGCGCCGGGTGCGCACGGCCAGATATTCGACGATGCGGTCCTTGACGTCTTCCAGCCCGTGGTGGTCGGCGTCCAGGATCTGCCGGGCAGCGCCCAGGTCCGTCGAATCCTCGGTTCTGACGTTCCATGGCAGGTCGAGTACGGTGTCCAGCCAGGTGCGGATCCAGCCGCTTTCCGGGCTCTGGTCGCTGGCGCGTTCCAGCTTGCCGACCTCGCGCAGCGCCGCGTCGCGCACCTTCTCGGGCAGATCGGCGGCCTCGACGCGGGCCCGGTAGTCATCGGATCCGTCGGGTTCGCCCTCACCGAGCTCCTTGCGGATGGCGGCCAGCTGTTGGCGCAGCAGGAATTCCTTCTGCGTCTTCTCCATGCCTTCCCGCACGTCCTCGGCGATCTTGTCGTTGACCTCGACCTCGGCCAAATGGGCGCTCGTCCAGTCGATCAGGACGCGCAGGCGACGGCCCACATCTCCGGTCTCCAGCAGCTGCCGCTTCTGCACGTCGGTCAGGTACGACGCGTAGCCCGACGTGTCCGCCAAGGCCGACGGGTCGGTCAGGCTGTTGACGTGGTCGACGATCTGCCAGGCTTCGCGCCGTTGCAACATGGCCAGCAGCAGCTTCTTATACTCCGCGGCCAGGGCCTTGACCTCGTCGGTGGGCTCAACGTCGGGCACCTCGGTCACCTCGACCCACAACGCCGCGCCCGGCCCGCTGGCTCCTGCGCCGATGTGCGCCCTGCGCTCACCGCGCACGACCGCGGCGGTGCCACCGCCGGCGATGCGGCCCACCTGCAAAATCTTCGCGATCACACCGTGGGTCGGGTACCGGTCTTCCAGCCGCGGCGCGATCAGCAGCCGACCCGATTCACTCGCCTGAGCGGCGTCGATCGCGGCACGGGCGGCGTCGTCCAGCGCGATCGGCACCACCATTCCCGGCAACACGATCGTGTCGGTGACGAATAACACCGGCACTGATTTGGCTTCAGCCATCACTCCTCCAAAGGTTAAGTCTGATGCGCTCAACCTTGGCGGGACGTGGTTTGTTCCCGTCTTGGTTTCGCCGTCAGCGTCACGCTCGGCGTCGGTGCTGCGCCCCGAGCGCGTGGAGCGGGAAGGGCGCAGCGGACGTCCTAGCGAGTAACGAAAAGTGAAAGGACGAAAAGCGAAAGGACATGGTGATCGCGAAAATCCTTGGCAGCGCCGCTATCGTCGTCGGCTCCTGCGTTGTGGGACCGGCATCAACCAGCGCCGACCCGAACCCGTTCGGCGGCCTCAGTTGTGACTGCCAAGAGACAGCTCCGGCCGGTGGCCCAGGTCTGAGGCAAGAGATTGATAGGGGAATCCGAGACGGTCTACCCCGTGGGGAGCCGCCCCCTTAGCGCCGGCGGCTCACGAGCCTCGGGGCGCACCGGCGACGGAGCGTTGGCGGGCCCGGAAGGCCTGCACCTTGACCTTGTTGCCGCACGTCACCATGCCGCACCAATGCCGGTTCTTCCCTCGCGAGGAGTCGACGTAGAGGCGCGTGCACTCCGGGTGGGCGCAACCTTTGACGTTTTCGATGTCACCTCCAGCGAAGAGGTCAAGCAGATCGGCGGCCAGCTGGCGAGCAGCTCCGATAGCGTCCCGTCGCGGCTGATCGATCCGACTGGGTCCAACCGTGGCGTAAGCCGAGGTTGCGACGCACGCCCATTGAGCAGGTCGACGTCGACGACGTCGAGCGGGCGGTGCTCGAGTCGAGCGATAACGACCCGGTAGATGGCTTCGCGGAGGTCAATTGCAGCCGCCAGCTCGTCCTCAGTGACGGTGATGGCCGCATCCACCAGCCCCGCCTGGACCGCCCACTCCGACAGCCGATCCGGATCGGTCAACAGTTCCTCGACCTGTGCACTGCCTCGATGTCTCAGCGTGCCCGCGAAATCCAGGCACCGCCGCCCGCTCACGTAGCTGAACTTCATGTAACCACCTTGACAGGTTTCATCACCTCGTGCAATATGTAACTGTCTAAGCGGGTTACAGGGTTGGGCAGGCGATCGAACCAGAACAGGATCTCGACCGTCTAAAGCGAGTAACCACCGGCCTTAGTTAGTGACGAAGATAGGAAGGACCGCCGAAATGATCGCGAAACTGCTTGTGGGCGCGGCTATTGTTGCGGGTGCCGTTGTGGGGGCGGCGCCTGCCTACGCGGACAACACGAACCAGTCGGGCGTCGACCCGAACCCGTTCGCCGCGCTGACCGCTCCCGCCCAAAGGACAACGCCACCCGGCCCGGTTCCGACCCAGGAGCTTGAGCAGGGCATGTGGGCGGGTCTCGCCGGCTAGACCGCCGTGCTCCCGACCATCGAGACCACGATGAGCGTCGAGGCGGTTCTGCTCAGCGGTTCTGCTGCCGCCGCTCGATCTTCCGATGCCCAGCCGCGACGACCTGCGCAGACGGTGTTTCGCCCCGAAACTGGCCTGACCTTCCAGCAATGGCGGCAACGCGCCTCCGTCCTGCACGCAATCCGGCTCCTGTCCACCGGCGCCACCGTCACGCAGGTGGCAGCCACGCTGGGCTGCGACACTCCCGGACACTCCCGGACACTCCCGCGGCCCTCCGCGATGTTCGTCAAACAGGTTGGGAGTACACCGAAGTCGTTTCAGCAGCGCTGAGTGTCAAGGCGCAATGGGGCCCAGGCGGCGCAATTGGGTCACATGTTTGGGCGAAAGCTCCTCGAGGCAGGTCACACCCAGAAGTTGCATGGTCCGGATCACTCCGCCCTGCAGGATTTCGATCGCGCGTCGCACGCCCGCCTCGCCGCCGGCCATCAACCCGTAGAGGTACGCCCGCCCGACCAGCGTGCACCGGGCCCCCAGAGCGATCGCCGCCACGATGTCGGCGCCGGACATGATGCCGGTGTCCAGCAGGATCTCGGTGTCCTTGCCGAGTTCACCTACTACCGCGGGCAACAGGTGGAACGGCACCGAGGCACGGTCCAGCTGGCGGCCGCCGTGGTTGGACAGCACGATGCCGTCGACGCCGCGGTCCACGACGGCCCGGGCATCGTCGAGTGTCTGAATCCCTTTGACCACGAACTTGCCCGGCCACTGGGCTTTGATCCAGGCCAGATCGTCGAAGGTGACGCCGGGGTCGAACATGGTGCTCAGGTACTCGCCGACGGTGCCCGGCCAGCGATCCAACGAGGCGAACGCCAGCGGCTCGGTGGTCAACAGATCGAACCACCAGCGCGGGTGCGGCAGCGCATCGAGGACGGTTCGCAGTGTCAACGAGGGCGGGATCGTCATCCCGTTGCGGGTGTCCCGCAGCCGCGCGCCGGCGACCGGAACGTCGACGGTGACCAGCAGGGTGTCAAATCCGGCGTCGGCGGCGCGCTTGACCAACGCCATCGACCGGTCCCGATCGCGCCACATGTATAGCTGAAACCATTTGCGGCCCTGCGGAACCGCGGTCGCGACGTCTTCGATCGCGGAGGTCGCCAGCGTGGACATCGAGAACGGAATCCCGGCCGCGGCGGCGGCCCGTGCGCCGGCGATCTCGCCCTCGGTGTGCATCAACCGGGTAAAACCGGTCGGCGCGATCCCGAACGGCAGTACGACCGGCTGGCCCAGCACATTCCATCCGGTCGCCACGTTGCTGACGTCACGCAGGATCGTCGGGTGAAACTCGATGTCGCGGAAAGCTTCTCGGGCACGTTCAATGGACAGCTCGCCCTCGGCGGCACCGTCGGTGTAGTCGAACGCCGCCTTGGGGGTGCGCCGTTTGGCGATGCGTCGCAGGTCCTCGATTGTCAGCGCGGCGTCCAGGCGCCGCTTGGTCCGATCGAACTGGGGCCTTTGGAACTGAATCAGCGGTGCCAGGTCGCGGACCCTGGGCACCCGTCGTTTGACCGCCATGGGTACCAGTGTGCAACCGTGGTCATGTGGAATCGGCAAGCGACCCCTACGATCTGAAGCGTTTCGTCGACGCGCAGGCCCCGGTCTACGGCACCGTCCTGACCGAGCTGCGCGCCGGACACAAGCGCAGTCACTGGATGTGGTTCGTCTTTCCGCAGCTGCTCGGGCTGGGCGGCAGCCCGATGGCGGTCCGATACGGCATCTCCTCGCTCGATGAAGCGCGTGCGTATCTGCGGCATGACCTGCTCGGACCCCGATTGCGCGAGTGCACTCGGCTGGTCAATCAGGTGCCGGGCCGATCGATCGACGAAATCTTCGGTTCCCCCGATGACCTGAAACTGTGCTCGTCGATGACGCTGTTCGCCCGCGCCACCGCACGACAACGAGGACTTTCTGGCGCTTCTCACCAAGTACTACGACGGCCAGCAGGACCCGCTGACCGTGACGCGGCTGATCGGCTGACCTGCCTAGACGGGCCCCAGGATCCGCCAGCCATCGGCCTCGACGACCACCGCGTCGACGACCTCCTGGGGCGGCGCCGCTGATCCGGCGAGCACCTCTGCCCGCTCGATGCCCAGCTCCGCCAGCACCAGGTGCAGCGGCTCGCCGTCGATATTGAGTGCGACCAGCAGCGAGTCCCGTTTGCCCGGGCCGCTACTGGCCCGGTAGATGTAGTGCCGGTTATCCACGCGCACGGCTGTGGTCGATGCGCCGTGCAGCCATGGGTGCCGACGCCGCAGCCCGATGAGGTACTGATGCAAAGCCCATACTTGATCGCGTGGCGCGTCGAGTTGCATTGGGGGAGAGCCAAACTCCGGGCGCACCGCGTCGTCGCCGCCGTACCGCTCCTCCTTGACGCCGCGGAAGCCGAGCTCGTCGCCGGCATACACGCTGGGAACGCCGCCAACCGTCAGCAGGATCACCAGCGCGTGGGCCAGGTGTTCGGGACGCTCAAGCCGGCTGGCAATCCGGGTGACGTCGTGATTGCCGATGAAGGTCAGCGGCGCGAAGCTGGCCAGAAACTCGTTGTGCCGCTGCAACGCCCAGTCCAGTTCGAAGAAGTTGCCGTCGTTGAGGCTGCTCCAGATCGCCTTCCACAGCTCGTACTGGGTCGCCGAGTCAAACCCGGCGGCACCGACCATCGCGGCATAGTCGCCGTGGATGAGCTCGCCGACGAACCACGCATCCGGGTGCCGGTCGCGGACCCTGGGCAGCGTCGTCGCCCAAAATTCTCGCGGCACGGCGTAAGCCGCGTCCAGGCGCCAGCCGTCGACGCCCCGGTCCAGCCAGTGCGCCATGACGTCGACGGCATAGTCGGCGACCTCGGGGTTGTCGTGGTTCAGGGTGATGAGCTCGGAGTGGCCTTCAAACGTATGAAAGCGACCGGGGCGCCCGCGAAACCAGCGTGCCGATGCGTCGTCGTGCGGCGCTTGGCGATAGCGCGCGAATTCCACGCCGACGTGGTTGAACACGCCGTCGAGCAGTATCCGCAGCCCGCGGCGCTGCGCCTCGGCAACCAAATAGTCGAAGTCGGCGTCGTCACCGAGCCTGGGATCGATGCGGTAGTGGTCGGTGGTGTCGTAACCATGTGTGCGCGAGGCGAAGATCGGCCCCAGCGCGACGCCCGATGCCCCCAATTCGATGGCGTGGTCGAACCACTCGACCAGCCGACGCAGCCGATGTTCTTCGGGACCCGGCGGCTCCTTCAAGCCCTCAGGCGCCGGCGTAGGAAAGGCGCCGACGAAGCCCAGGGGATAGGCCTGCCACCAGATCGCGTGACTCACCCACGATGCGACCATGACGCTGCGATCAGCCGACGGCGGCACAGCGTTTGCTCGTGGGTGACCCCGCCGTGCTCACACCCGGATTGGCCATGACATTCATGGGCACTCCGGCTCGTCGTTGAGCTCGAGGTCCTTGGCGTACTCCGGCAGCCCGGCCTCGACATTCTCTACACTCAACTCTCCTGGTATCCGGCACCTCATCGACGTTACGCCCCACGGATCCGGCAGTCGCCGAAACGAATTGGATCTCGTTGTTGGGGTCGACGATGAACTTCACGCGGTCGGCGACGCCGTCGGCGCTGAGCGTGCCGAACGCCGCGGCGAATGCGACACGTTAAGTTCGGCGTATGGAGAAGGTAATCGCCGTGTTGATGCGCGCCGAGCCGGATGACGAGTGGTGCGAGCGCCAGCGGGGTCCGGTCGCCGACGCGCTGTTGGCGCTGGGCGTCCCCGGATTGTCCGTCAATGTCCGTGACAGCGTGGTACGCGAGTCGCTGATGACGCTCACGACGCTGGACCCGCCGGTCGCCGCGGTGGTGAGCCTGTGGACCCAGCAATGCTATGGCGAGCAGACGAAGGCGGCGCTCGACCTGCTCGCCGGCGAGTGTGACCGGCTGAGCGCTTACCTGGTCACCGAGTCGGTGCCGCTGCCCGGACCGGTCGCCGAGTCGGGCACTCGCACAGCGGGTTTGGCCAACATCGCACTGCTGCGCCGGCCCGCCGGCCTGGACCAGGCGACCTGGCTGGACCGTTGGCAGCTCGACCACACCAGCGTGGCGATCAAGACACAGTCGACTTTCGGCTACACCCAGAACTGGGTGGTTCGCACCCTGACCCCTGACGCACCGGGAATCGCGGGCATCGTCGAGGAGTTGTTCCCCGCGGAGGCGATCACCGATTTGAAGGCTTTCTTCGGGGCCGCCGACGATAGTGACCTGCAGAACCGGGTAGGCCAGATGATTGCCAGCACGACCGCGTTCGGTGCCAACGAGAATATCGACACGGTGCCGACCAGCCGGTACGTGCTCAAAACACCCTTTTAGATGCCCTTAGAAATGAGGTCCGGACATGACAACACTCGACGACGCTGTTGCGCTGGCTACGGGAGAAAGCGGTCTGGCGGTGGTCTCCACTGTTCGTGCCGATCAAACGGTGCAGGCTTCGCTGGTCAACGTGGGCCTGTTGCCGCATCCGGCTGGCGGTCAACCCGTCCTGGGCTTCACCACCTACGGCAAGGTCAAACTCGCCAACCTGCGGGCGCGACCCCAATTGGCCGTCACGTTCAAGAATGGCTGGCAGTGGGCGACCGTCGAGGGCCGCGCGGAGCTCGCCGGCCCGGATGACGTCGCGCCCTGGCTGGCCGACGCCGACCAGTTGCGGCTGTTGCTACGCGAGGTGTTCACCGCCGCGGGCGGCACGCACGACGACTGGCCGGAGTACGACCGGGTGATGACAAAGTAGCGGCGCGCCGTGGTGTTGATCGCGCCGAACCGCGTATACAGCAACGGCTGAATTTGCCGTGCTCCGCACCGGGCCGTTCCGGCGCGGATCGTCTCAGAGCTAGGCTGCAGCAGTGCTGCAGATCGACGACGGCAACCACGTCCGCACCCTCACCCTGAACCGTCCCGAGGCTCTGAACGCCTTCAACGAAGCCCTCTACGACGCCACCGCCGAGGCGCTGCTGGTGGCGGCCGAAGATCCGCAGGTCGCGGTCGTCTTACTGACCGGCGCCGGCCGCGGCTTCAGCGCCGGTACCGACCTGACCGAGATGCAGGCACGTATAACGGACCCCGACTTCATCCCGGGTAAGCATGGCTTTCCCGGACTGATTGACGCGCTCAGCAAATTTCCCAAACCGCTGATCTGCGCCGTCAATGGCGTCGGGGTGGGAATCGGCGCCACGATCCTGGGCTACGCCGATCTGGCCTTCATGTCGTCGACCGCGCGCCTGAAATGCCCGTTCACCAGCCTCGGCGTGGCACCCGAAGCGGCATCGTCATACCTGTTGCCACAGCTGGTGGGTCGACAGAACGCCGCCTGGCTGCTGATGTCCTCGGAATGGGTCGACGCCCAGGAGGCGCTCCGGATGGGGCTGGTCTGGCGGGTATGCGAGCCGGAAGAGCTGCTGCCCGAAGCCCGTCGACATGCCGAAGTCCTTGCCTCCCGACCGATTTCGAGCCTGATGGCGGTCAAGCACACGATGCTCGAACCGGTGCGACCAGAGATCGCGGCCGCCACCGCACGAGAGAACGCCCACTTCGCCGAGCTGATGGGAGCGCAGGCGAACGCCGCGGCTTTGGCGGATTTCAACAGCGGCCGGCCAACTTGACGGCGCGCTCCTAACGGGCATAAATGCAAAATCCGCGTCAGCGGATTCTGCATAGCTACGTTTCCCATTTATTGGGTAACCACTCGGTTGTCGCTCCGACAACAAGAACGCGCCGCCCGTCGCCCCGGTGCCGTGGGCTCTAGGAGGAATGAAATGATCCGCGTAATCGCAGCCCTACTGTTCGCTGGGATCTGGTGTGCGCCGTTGGCTCAGGCTGACAATGGCGAAAAGATCTACCTGGGCCTCATTCACCAGAATTACTTCGCTGACGAGCACCCCGATTCGCAGTGGTTGGCCGAGGGCCACAAGATCTGCAGTGCCCACATGAGCGGAATCACCGATGAGCAGCTCATAGCTATGGTGAAGGCCGATCTCAATGTGCCGGACGATGATTCGCGCTTGGTGGCCGGCGATGCCGAGGGCGCCCTGGGCTGCTGAACCAACAGACCAGGTGCCCGGATAGGCACGCCCGAGTTAGTTAGTGCGCGGGCGCCGGTTCGAGCTTGCTCGCGGCGATAATGGCCCGCAGGGTGCGCCGGCAGCGCCCGCAGTCGCCGCCCGCCCCGCACACGGCGGCAATTTCTTTCGACGTCGACGCTCCACCAGCGACAGCCTCGGACACGGTGTGGTTGGTGGCCCCGACACACAGGCACACGTACATCAGCACACCCCCCGTAGGCGGGCAAGACCTTGAACAGGTCGCATGTTAGTGGAGTCTAACCTAAGTCAGTTAGCAGAGTCTAACCTAACTAGCGAGACGCGATCGAATCGTTTCCTGTGTGTGACGCGCCGACGGTGCACCAACATCGGGTTGGCGGTCACCTGCTGCACTAAATTCGACGTTGGCATGGCAAAGTGCTGCTATCAGCCCACAACGGACCAGCAACGTGTGCTCCAGCCCAGTGCACGTTGCAGCGGTTCGGCCGAACATCCCTCACACGCCTAGGAGTGATCATGCAAGGTGATCCTGATGTATTGCGCCTGCTCAACGAGCAACTAACCAGTGAGCTGACCGCGATCAACCAGTACTTCCTGCATTCGAAGATGCAGGACAACTGGGGTTTTACCGAGCTGGCGGAGCACACCCGCGCCGAGTCTTTCGACGAGATGCGGCATGCCGAGGCCATCACCGACCGCATCCTGATTTTGGATGGCCTGCCGAACTACCAGCGCATCTTCTCGTTGCGCATCGGCCAGACGATCCGCGAGCAGTTCGAGGCCGACTTGGCCATCGAATACGAGGTGCTGTCCCGGCTGAAGCCCGGAATCATCATGTGCCGCGAGAAGGAGGACAGCACCAGCGCCGTCCTGCTCGAGAAGATCGTGGCCGATGAGGAACTCCACGTCGACTACCTGGAAACGCAGCTGGAGTTGATGCAGAAGCTCGGCGAGGAGCTGTACCTGGCGCAGTGCGTCTCGCGGCCACCGAGCTAGCGACATAGCAACGTCATCTTTATAGCGGTCATGCTCCCGAGGCCAGCGACCTGAGCGGACCGAACGTGTGGGTCAGGTCCGGAGCACCGGTGGCCGAATCATGCTGACGCGCCGATCAACTCACAGATGACCCAGAAACCCCACCCCGTTCACTGGCCAATCTGCGGAACTCCTGCGATTTCATCGGAAGCCCAATGGCATCGGCACTGCGTTGTTATCGTCAACGCCGAGGAAACGGCCACTTGAGCCCACACTGAGCCCACATCGACCGGAACTGGCTAACCGCAGGCGCCACCTGATGCGGCATTACCCACGACAGCAGAAGTTCGGAGGACAAATTCTGGGTGATGCCCACAACGCGAGTGCCTTCGTGTTGTGCGACGAAGTCAAATCGACGACGCGAACGTTTCGGTTGCCGGGATGCCGGCCTAAATAGGAGTTCGTCGTCAGCATGCTCAACTACGGTGCGCAACCGGACAGGCTGGGAGCGCTAACCGCCGCTCAGCGGTCGATATGGGCCGCCCAACAACTCCAGCCCGAAGTCCCTTACAACATTGCCGTCTTTCTAGCGATCGATCACGATGTCGACGTCGAGAGGCTCATGGCAGCATGCGAAGCGACGGCGACGCGGTTCGGCACACCATGCGCGCGGCTAGCCGTGGATGACGGCGAACCGATCTTCGTAGTCGATCGCTCGTTTCCGCAGACCATGCGGTGTATCGATCTGCGCGCGGAGCGTGACCCGCTGGCCGCCGCGAGCACCTGGATGAAAGACGACTACCGCCAACCAATTGATCTGGTCCGTGACCGACTCACCGAGTTCGCGCTGCTGCGAATTACCGAAAACCTGTCGTACTTCTACTTGCGTACGCACCATGTTCTCTTTGACGGCTATGGCGCCAACAATTTGATCCGCCACGTCGCGTCCGTCTACTCGGGCTCAGTCCCCGACGCCGCCGAAGTCGATTTCTCCGAATTTGCCCTGATCCATGACTCAGATCATAAATATCAGCAGTCTTCGCGCAGTCACGCCGATGCCGAGTACTGGAAGACCGTCGTGCGCGGACCCCTGGACGTCACCGACCTGAGTGGGGCGCGGAGGTCCGTGGCACCACGCCACCCTTTGGTGCGCGAGTTGGTGTACACGCATTGACTGCCACAGAATGGCCATGACCAGTTCGATGTCGCACGGGTTATCGCGACGATGGCGGTGTTCATAGCGAAAACAACAGGGCACCAGAACGTCTCGATGTCTTTGCCGGTTTCGGCGCGGACGACCGCGGCGCTGAAGAGATGCACGGGCATGGTGTCGAACATGGTGCCGCTGCTCATCTGCGTCAATGACGGCGACACCATTGGTGCACTCACCGATCGGGTCGCCAAGGCCGTGGTCGGTGCGCTGCGCCATCAGCAGTTCCGGCGTTGGCCGGACCTCATCGCCGATTCGGCCCGCCCCCAGGGTCCCGGAAAAGTTGGTGCGCGGCTCTGTGACCTTGATATTTACCTGAGATTTATCATCGTGTGATCGGCGTGGCTGCTGTGGCGGATGTGACCAACGGGCTTGGATGCAGGTTGCGTAGCCAGCCATCCGAACCCGAGGTCACACCCGCGTGCCATCTTCCCCGACGCCACCTGCCAATACGAACCCGACGCGCCACGAACGACTGTTGGAAGCCCTGGAGACAGTGCCCGACCCACGCGACCGGCGCGGGGTGCGCTACTCGTTGACCGGGGTGCTTGCACTGGCAGTCACCGCCACCGTGGCCGGGTGCCGCTCGTTTGCGGCGATCGGTCAATGGGCGGCAGAGACCGCAGTCGACAAGCTGGCCTCGTTCGGATTCACCAACGGTTGTGCCCCGGATGAGTCGACGTTACGGAAACTGTTCGCCCGCATCGATGCCGACGCCCTCGACCGGGCACTGGGCGTGTGGATGTGGACGCGAACCTTCACCGTCGACCAGCGCCGCGTGATCGCCCTGGACGGCAAGACGATCCGAGGTGCGCGCACTCGCCCCGACGGTAAGGCACCGCACCTGGTCGCCGCATTCGACCATGGTGCCGGGGCCGTCCTGGGGCAGGTGGCCGTCGAGGCGAAGAGCAACGAAATACCCGCTGCCCGAACACTGTTGGGGCAGCTGGATCTCGGCGGCGCGGTGGTGACGCTCGATGCGATGCACACACAGACCGACACCGCCACAACCATCATTGACGCAGGCGCCGACTACGTGTTCACGGCGAAGGCGAACATGCCCACGCTGCACCAGAAGCTCAAGAAGTTGCCGTGGAACGAGATGCCCGCGTACACGGCGACGACCACTGACCATGGCCGGCGGATCACCCGCACGATCAAGGTCGCCGACGTTCCCGACTGGATCGACTTTCCCGGCGCAGCTCAAGTCGCCCAACTCCGCCGCACCGTCACCGATAAAGGAACCAAAACCGTCGAGGTCGTCTATCTGATCACCTCCGCGAGCAACAAGGATGCGCCACCGCAGCGACTGGCCACCTGGGTGCAAGGTCACTGGGGCATAGAAAATCGCTTGCATTGGGTTCGGGACGTGACCTTCGATGAGGACGGCTCCCAGGTACGTACCGGGCACGCGCCACGGGTGATGGCCACCTGCCGTAACGTCGCGATCAGCATCCTCCGGGTCGACGGGTGGGAGAACATCGCCGCCGGGCTACGCCACCATGCCAGACACCCAGATCACGCCCTCGCGCTGGTGCTGACCTCGTGAAATGCGACTATTCCGGGACCCTGGGCCCGCCCCGACATGAACGTCGAGTTCGGCCCAGTGATTAACGTGCTCGACTTCGTCGCCCCGGTTCGTTTCGGGGCTTCGGAAACGACGTACAACGTGTTGACTACCTTCCCGATACAAGACATTGCAGTCAACATTTATTCGCAGCTGGGGGACGGCACGCCGCGAATTCAATTCGCGTGGAATCCGGACCGGTACGCGGCCGACGACATCGCCAGGCACATAACCCGTCTGGAATTGCTCCTTGACCGCCTTTTGGTGGCGGATGCGTCGGCGGTGGTGGGGGAAATCTCGCTGTTGCTGGATCGCGGTGAGCGTGATCTGGTGCTGTCGCAGTGGTCTGGTGCCGGGGTCGGGGCACCGGTGGGGGTGGTGTCGCAGCTGTTGGCTGCGGCGGTGGCGGGCAACCCGGACGCGATGGCGGTGATCGACCGCGCCCGGGCAGGTGTCGTATCGCGAGCTCGATGAGTGGTCGACGCGGTGGGCGCGGGTGCTGATCGAGGCAGGGGTGGGTCCCGAGCGCGCGGTCGGCGTGGCGATGGACCGGTGCATGGAGTTGGTAGTGGCGTGGTGGGCGGTGGTCAAGGCCGGCGGGGTGTATGTGCCGGTGGATCGGGCCCATCCGGTCGAGCGGATCGCTGCGGTGTTGGACGCGGTGGGCGCGGTGTGCGTGCTGACGTGCGGTGCCGACACCGTGGCCGCGGCCGGGGCGCGCCCGGTGCTGCGCTTGGATGTATCGGACAGTCTGGACGTGGCCGGGCGCTCCGCGGAGGCGATCACCGACGCTGACCGGCTGGCGGCGCTGGAGGTGGATAACGCCGCGTACGTGTTGTTCACGTCGGGGTCCACCGGTGCCCCCAAGGGGGTGGCGGTCAGTCACGCCGGTCTGCTGGGGGTGGCGGCGCTACGCGAAGTGTTCGATCTGGGCGCGGATGAGCGGGTGTTGATGGTGTCAGCGCCGACCTTTGATGTATCGCTCGGCGAGTTGTTGCTGGCCGTGGGATCGCGGGCGACATTGGTCGTGGCGCCGCCGGAGGTGTACGCCGGGGAGGCGTTGGCCGCGTTGCTGCAGGACCAGCGCGTCAGCACCGCAGTGTTGACCCCTACGGTGCTGTCCTCGCTGGGCCCTGCCGGCCTGGCCGGGCCGCAAGGGTTAAGCACACTGATCACCACCGGGGAGGCCTGCCCGCCGGAGTTGGCGGCCGCCTGGGCGCCGGCTCGTCGAATGTTCAACGGCTACGGCCCCACCGAGACCACCATCTGGGCCACCTATAGTGCGCCGCTGGTGGCGGGTCAGCCGGTTCGCATCGGTACCCCGATCCCGGGGGTGTGCGCGCTGGTGCTGGATGCGCAGCTTAACCCGGCCCCGATCGGTGTGGTGGGCGAGCTGTATCTGGGCGGGCCCGCGCTGGCCCGCGGCTACGTGGGCCGGGTGGGGTTGACCGCGGAACGGTTCGTGGCAAATCCCTTTGGGGGCCCTTTAGCGGCTGCCGGGCCGCGCATGTACCGCACCGGTGACCTGGTGCGCTGGACCCCCGACGGCACGCTAGAGCATCTGGGCCGCGCGGACACCCAGATCAAACTGCGCGGACAGCGCATCGAACTGGGCGAGATCGAAAACACCCTGCTGGCCTGCCCGCAGGTTAGCCAGGCCGCCACCACCGTGCACCACAGCGACACCAGTTCTCAGCTGGTCGCCTACATCACCCTTGAACACACCAGCACCGCCAAGCGCGACGCCGAAAGCGTCGAAGAGTGGCAACGGATGTACGACGAGCTGTACGGCGCCGAGGTCCCTGGGGTCGAGGTGCCGGGGCTCGGCATGGATTTTCGGGGCTGGAACAGCAGCTTTACCGGTGATCCGATTCCGCTTGAGGAGATGCTGCAGTGGCGGTCAGCCACGGTGGATCGGATCATCGCCCTGCAGCCGCGCCGAGTGTTGGAGGTCGGCGCGGGCTCGGGGCTGGTGTTATCCCAGATCGCCCCGCACTGCGAACGCTATGTCGGCACCGACATGTCGGCGGTGGCCGTCGACAACCTCGCGCGCTCGCTTCAGCGGTTGCAGGTCCACTGGCGTGATCGGGTCGAGCTGCTGACCCAGCCCGCCCACGTCATCGAGGCGCTGCCGCGCGGACTACTTCGACACCATCATCGTCAACTCGGTGGTCCAGTATTTCCCCAACGCGGAATATCTGGCCGAGGTCATCGACAACGCCCTGGATTTGCTGGCCCCCGGCGGGGCGGTGTTTATCGGCGACGTGCGCAACCACAGCCCTGCAGGCCGCGTTGCAAACCGCGGTCGCGCTGGCCCGCCACCGACTGCCACCTGCCGAGGCCGCCGAGATCCGCCAACGGGTTCAGCGCGCCGTGCTCGGCGAACCCGAATTGTTGCTGGCGCCAGAGTTTTTCACCAGCTGGGCCGGCGAGCGTGCGTCGGTGGCCGGGCTGGACATCGAAGTCAAACGCGGATCCGCCGACAACGAACTGACCCGGTATCGCTACGACGTCACCATCCACAAAACCCCCACCCCGGTATGCGGCCTGGCCGCGGCGCCCAGCTGGGCGTGGACCGACTGCGCGGGCCTGGGCGGGCTGCATGCCCGGTTGGTATCCGAGCGTCCCGCCACCGTGCGCGTTACCGGCATTCCGCGCGCCGGGCTTATCACCGACGTCGCATCGAAGCCGCCCTCGCCGCCGGGCTACCCGTGGCCGACGCGCTGGCCCACGCCGCCGCCGCCGCGATCCGGGCAACGTGATTCCCGAACAGTTGCACCGCCTCGGGGAGACCATCGGCTATCACGTCGGGGTCGACCTGGGGCGCCCAACCCGGGCACCCTGGATGCGGTTTTCTTCACCCCCACCGCTGCGCATCGCCGGCACGCCCCGCCGCTGACCGGCGTCTACCTGCCCGCCGCCGGGGCCCACCAGCGCGCCACCCACGCTAATGACCCGCACACCGCCGCCAAAGTCAGCGCGGTGCGTCAGCGGTTGAGTGCGTGGTTGCCCGATTACATGGTGCCGGCGCAGATCGTGGTGCTCGACGAGTTCCCGTTGACCTCCTCGGGCAAGCTCGACCGTAAGGCGTTGCCGGCGCCGGTGTTTGCCGCCACGGCGTTTCGGGCGCCGCAGACCGAGATCGAAAAGATCGTCTGCCGGGGTGTTCGCCGAGGTGTTGGGCGCTGGATCGGGTCGGGCTCGATGACGATTTCTTTGCCCTGGGTGGGGATTCGTTGATCGCCACCCGGGTCAGCGCGCGGCTGCAGTTGGCGTTGGGCAGGCACGTGCCGGTGCGGTATTTGTTTGACGCGTCCACCGTCGGGGGGCTTGCCGAGCACCTGTATCGGCATCGTGGCGGGCCGGCCCGCCCGCCGTTGCAGGTGATGGCGCGCCCGGCAGCGGGTTCCGTTGTCGTATGCCCAGCAGCGGTTGTGGTTCCTTAACCGGTTCGAGGGCGGGCGTGCGGCCTACAACATGCCGACCGCGTTTCGGGTCAGCGGGGCGCTGGATGTTGAGGCGCTGGGCGCGGCCCTCGATGATGTCGTGGCCCGCCACGAATCGCTGCGCACCATATTTCCCGACATTGACGGTGTGCCGGTGCAGCAGGTGTTGCCCGCCGAGGCGGGGATGTGGCGGCGCGACGGCGTGGCGGTGGTGTCGTTGCCCGAGCCAGATGTGGCCGGCGAGTTGGCGGGGTTGGCGGGGTATCGGTTTGATTTGTCGGCGCAGATCCCGATTCGTGCGCAGATCTATTCGGTGGCGCCTGAGCGGTATGTGGTGGGGATTGTGGTGCACCACATCGCTTTTGATGGGTGGTCACCGGCTCCGATGGTCCGCGATGTGGGCCAGGCGTATCGGGCGCGGTGCGCGGGCCGGGCCCCTAGTTGGGCGCCGTTGGCGGTGCAGTATGTCGATTACACGCTGTGGCAGCGGGAGTGGTTGGGGGCAGAGTCTGATCCCGACAGTGTGATTGCCGGGCAGTTGGCCTACTGGCGGCAGGAGTTGGCCGGTCTGCCCGAGCGTGTGCAGCTTCCTACCGATCGGCCTTATCCGCTGGTGGCTGATCAGCGCGGCGCCACAGTGGTCGTGGACTGGCCGGCCGAGTTGCAGAAGCGGGTGCGCGCGCTGGCCGGTGAATATCAACGCGACGAGTTTCATGGTGGTCCAGGCCGGCTTGGCGGTGTTGTTGGCCAAGCTCAGCGCCAGCGCCGAGGTGGCCGTCGGGTTCCCGATCGCCGGTCGTGGTGATCCCGCGCTGGATGAGTTGGTCGGCTTTTTCGTCAACACCTTGGTCCTGCGGGTCGATGTCAGCGGTGATCCCACCGTGGCGGAGTTGTTGGCCCAGGTACGCGCGCGCGGTCTGGCGGCTTTCGAGCACCAGGACGTGCCCTTTGAGGTGTTGGTGGAGCGGCTCAACCCCACCCGATCCCTGACTCATCATCCGCTGGTCCAGGTGATGTTGGCCTGGCAGAACTTCGCCGGGCCCGACGATCGCTGCCGCCGGGCTGGCCTTGGGTGATCTGCAGGTCACCCCGATGCCCATCGAGACCCAGACCGCCCGCATGGATTTGGTGTTGTCGTTGGCCGAACGCTTCACCGAGGCCGGGCAGCCCGCCGGCATCGGCGGGGTGGTGGAATTTCGTACCGATGTGTACGACGCGGCCAGCATCCAAACACTGATCGAGCGGTTGGGGCGGGTGCTGGCGGCGATGACCGCCGACCCCACCGCAGCGGTTGTCGTCGATCGATCTGCTCGATGCCGGTGAGCACGCCCGCCTGGATGAGTCGGTAACCGGGCGGTGCTGACCGCACCCGCACCCCCGTCGGTGTCGATTCCGGAGTTGTTCGCCGCGCAGGTCGCGCGCACCCCGGAGGCGGTGGCGCTGAGCTTCCAGGGCCGCTCGATGACTTATCGGGAGCTCGACGAGGCCGCTAACCGGTTGGCGCACCTGTTGGCCGGCCACGGGGCGGGCCCGGGGCGGTGTGTGGCGCTGCTGTTGGAACGCTCAGCCCAGGCCGTCGTGGCGATTGTGGCGATACTCAAAACCGGGGCGGCTTACCTGCCGATCGACCCGGGCCTGCCCGCGGCGCGGATCGAGTTCATGGTGGCCGATGCCGCCCCGATCGCCGCGATCACCAGCGCGGGCCTGCAGTCGCGGCTGGACGGCATGCGATCTGCCGGTCATCGATGTCAGTGATATTGACGATCCCCGCATCCCGGCGTACCCGCGCACCGCGTTGCCGGCACCCGCGGCAGATGACATCGCTTACCTGATCTACACCTCGGGCACCACCGGGGTGCCCAAAGGCGTGGCCGTCACCCACCACAACGTGACGCAGTTGTTCGAGTCCCTGGACGTGGGCCTGCAACTGGCGCCGGGGCAGGTGTGGACGCAGTGGCATTCCTTGGCTTTCGACGTCTTCGGTGTGGGAGATCTGGGGTGCGCTGCTGGTGGTGGGCGGCTGGTGGTGGTGCCCGAGTCGGTGGCCGGCTCCCCGGACGACTTGCATGCCTTACTGGCTGCTGAACAGGTCAGCGTGTTTAGCCAAACCCCCTCGGCGGTGGGGGTGCTCGCACCGCAGGGGTTGGGATCGGTGGCGTTGGTGGTGGCCGGTGAGGCTTGTCCGGCTGAGGTGGTGGATCGGTGGGCGCCCGGGCGGGTGATGATCAACGCTTACGGCCCGACCGAGACGACGGTGTATGCGGCGATCAGTGCGCCTTTGACAGCGGGGTCGGCGGACTCGGGTGTGGTGCCGATTGGTGCGCCAGTGTCGGGGGCGGCGTTGTTTGTGCTGGATGGGTGGTTGCGCGCGGTGCCGGCTGGGGTGGTCGGGGAGTTGTATGTGGCCGGTGCCGGGGTGGGGGTGGGCTATCTGGGCCGGGGTCCCTTGACGGGGTCGCGGTTTGTGGCGTGCCCGTTCGCGGCGGGACAACGGATGTATCGCACCGGGGATCTGGTGCGATGGGGCGCCGATGGTCAGTTGGTGTATCTGGGGCGTGCTGATGAGCAGGTCAAGATCCGCGGGTATCGCATCGAGTGCGGTGAGGTGCAGGCGGCGCTGTGCGGGCTGGGTGGGGTGGATCAGGCGGTGGTGATCGCCCGCCAGGACCGCCCCGGCGATAAGCGTCTGGTCGGCTACGTCGTCGGGGTCACCGGAACGCTAGACCCGGCCGGGATACGCACGGCGCTGGCCGAGCGGCTACCGGCCTACATGGTCCCGGCCGCCGTGGTCGTCCTCGACGCGCTGCCACTGACAGCAAACGGCAAACTCGACACCCGCGCCCTGCCCGCACCGGAGTACTGCGACGGTGATCGGTACCGGCCCCCGGCCACCCCGATCGAGGAGGTCCTGGCCGACATCTACGCCCAGGTGCTCGGGCTGCAGCGGGTCGGGGTCGATGACTCGTTCTTCGAGCTGGGCGGGGACAGCATCTTGTCGATGCAGCTGGTGGCCCGGGCCCGCGCGGCCGGGGTGATGGTGCGCCCGCGCGATGTTTTCCTTGAGCAGACCGTGGCCGGGCTGGCCCGGGTGGCCACGGTGGCCGACGGTGCGGGCGGTGTCATCGATGAGGGCATCGGGCCGGTGCTGGTGACCCCGATCATGGGCTGGCTGGCCGGCCTGGGAAGCTCTGGCGGCCCGATCGACCAGTTCAACCAAACGGTGGTGGTGCAGGCCCCGGCGGGGGTGAGCCAGGCCGACGTGGTGGTGGTACTGCAGGCCGTGCTGGATCGCCATGCCATGTTGCGGCTACGCGTCGACCCAGGCAAGGGGGACGGCGCCGTCGGGTGGTCGCTGACGGCGGGCGAACCGGGGTCGGTGGATGCGCGCGGCTGCGTGCACGCGGTGCAGGTGTTGTCCGAGGAGGCGCTGCTGGCGGCGCGGTCGCGGTTGAACCCGGCCGGCGCGGTGATGCTTTCCGCGCTCTGGGTGACCGGTAGCGCCCAGTTGGTGGTGATCGTTCACCACCTGGCCATCGACGGGGTGTCGTGGCGGATCGTGTTGGAGGACCTCAACATCGCCTGGGCCCAGCATCGCGTGGGCCGCGAGGTGGTGATGCCGGTGACCGGGACATCGTTTGCCCGGTGGGCGGAGTTGCTGGCCGAGCATGCGCGCGCCGCAGCGGTGGTGGAGCAGGCCGACGCCTGGAAACAGGTGGCGTCGGCCACCGTCGCGTTGCCCGCGGTCCAGCCCGCGGTGGATACCTTCGCCACCGCCGGGCACCTGTCGCTGGTGTTAGATGCCCAGAGCACGCGGATGCTGCTCGGGGAGGTGCCCGCGGCGTTTCACGCCGGGATACAGGACATCTTGTTGATCGCGTTCGCGTTGGCGGTGTCTGAATTCTTGGGCAACGGCGCCGCGCCGGTCGGCATCGACGTGGAGGGCCACGGCCGCCACGAAGAACTCGCCCCCGATATTGACCTGTCCCGCACAGTGGGCTGGTTCACCACCATCTACCCGGTGGCCTTAACGCTGCGGGCGGCGGGCGGTCTGTCCTGGGCGCAGGTGATCGCCGGTGACGCCGAGCTGGGCGTACTGGTCAAGGACGCCAAAGAGCAGCTTCGCGCCCTGCCGAATCCCGTGACCTACGGGTTGCTGCGATACCTGAACCCCGACGTGGAGCTGGCCGGGCCGGATCCGGCGATCGGGTTCAACTATCTCGGACGCCTCGGCGGGGCGGCCGGCGAGCTCCCCGGTGATCTGTGGCGAATCACCAATGACGGCGTGTCGGCCACCGAAGCGGCCACCGCGCTGCCGATCCCGCTTGCGCACACCGTCGAACTCAACGCCGGCACCGTGGACACCGAGACCGGCCCGCGGCTGCACGCCAACTGGATGTGGGCACCCTCGGCACTGGATCACGCGCAGGTCAGCCGGGTGGGCCGGTTGTGGTTTGAGGCGCTCGAGGGTATCTGCGCGCATGTGCGTGCCGGTGGGGGCGGGCTGACGCCCTCGGATATCGGCCCTGCCCGGCTCAGCCAGCCACAGATCGACGAGCTGGCGCGCCAATACCGGATCGCCGATATTTTGCCGTTGACCCCGCTGCAGCAGGGACTGCTCTTTCACGCCAGCACCGCGCAGGGCCACGGCGACGATGTGTATGCGGTGCAGCTGGGTATCACCGTGACCGGCCCACTTGACCCAGCCCGGCTGCGCGAGGCAGTGCACACGGTCGTTCACCGCCATCCGCACCTGGCGGCACGATTCAGCCAACAATTCGGCCAGCCGGTGCAGATCATCCCGGCCGATCCGCAGGCCGGGTGGCGCTATGTCGAGCTGGACCGCGAGGACCCCGATGTTGACGATCTGATCGAGGCGGTGTGCGCCGCCGAACGCGCCGCGGTCAGCGATCTGGACGCCAATCGGTCAGTGTTTCGGGTGGCGTTAATCCGCACGGGGCCAGATCGCTACAGGTGTGTGCTGACTAATCACCACATCGTGCTCGATGGCTGGTCGCTGCCGATCCTGCTGGGGGAGATGTTCGCCGGCTATCACCGCCAGCGGCTGGCTGCGGCGGTCCCGTATCGCCGGTTTGTGACCTGGCTGGCCGATCGAGACCTCGATGCCGCCCATGCGGCCTGGCGGCAGCTGCTCGCCGGTTTTGATACCCCCACCCTGGTGGGTCCGCCGGGCCGGTTACAGCACGGGCGGCAAGGCGTTGCCTCGCGTCGAGTGCCCGAGCAGACCACCCAGGCCCTGGGCCAGCTGGCACGCTCGTGTCACACCACCGTGAGCACCGTGTTGCAGGGCGCGTTCGCGCAGCTGCTGTGCGGGCTGACCGGCCAGCACGATGTCACCTTCGGCGTCGTGGTCTCCGGGCGCCCGGCCGAGGTGCCCGGCGCGGACTCGATGGTCGGCCTGTTGATCAACACGGTGCCGGTACGGGCCACCATCACCGCGGCAACCACCACCACCGACCTACTCGCACAGCTGCACAACACCCACCACGACACCCTCGAACACCAGCACCTGGCGCTAGCCGAGATCCACCGCGCCACCGGCCACCAGCAGCTGTTCGACACCCTGTTCGTCTACGAGAACTACCCGGTCGACACCGATGCGCTGGCGGGGGCCCACGAGGTGGCCATCACCGAGGTCACCAGCCACGAATCCACCCATTACCCGCTGACGGTGGTCGCCCAACCGGGGGCTGAACTGGAGCTTCGGGTCGAATACGACACCGAGGTGTTCGATGCGATCAGCGCCGAGATGCTGGTCGAGCGGTTGTGGCGGGTGCTGGTGGCGATGACCGCCGACCCGGGGCGGTCGTTGTCGTCGCTGGATCTGCTCGACGGGGCTGAGCACGCCTGCCTGGATGGGTGGGGCAACCGGGCGGTGCTGGCCGCGCCCGCACCGCCGGCGGTGTCTGTTCCGGTGTTGTGGGCCGCGCAAGTTGCGCGCAGGCCCGAGGCGGTGGCGATCAGCTGCCAGGGCCAGACCATCACCTACCGCCAGCTCGAGCAAGGCGCTAACCGGGTGGCGCACCTGTTGGCCGGCCAGGGGGTGGGCCCGGGGGGGTGTGTGGCGCTGCTGTTGGAGCGCTCAGCGCAAGCCGTGATGGCGATGCTCGCGGTGCTTAAAACCGGCGCGGCCTACTTGGCGATCGACCCCGGCCTGCCCGTGGCCCGGATCGGGTTCATGCTCGATGACGCCGCCCCGATCGCCGCACTGACCAACGCGGGCCTGCGCTCACGGCTGGACGGGTGCGAGCTACTGGTCATCGATATCGACGACCACGCCATTGACACCCAACCCGACACCGCGCTGCCGGCGCCAGCGGCAGAAGACATCGCCTACCTGATCTACACCTCGGGCACCACCGGGGTCCCCAAGGGGGTGGCACTGAGCCACCACAACCTGGCCCACTTGTCGCAGTCGTCGTCGGCGCATCTGCCGGCGGCCCAGGTCTGGGCGCAGTTCCATTCCTATGCTTTCGACTTTTCGGTGTGGGAGATCTGGGCCGCCCTACTTGGCGGTGGACGCCTGGTCGTGGTGCCCGAACCGGTGGCACGCTCACCGCACGACTTCCACGACCTGCTGGTCGCCGAACACGTCAACGTCATCACCCAAACCCCCTCGGCGGCCGCGGCGCTCGCAGCGCCGGGGTTGGAGTCGGCGGCGTTGGTGATCGGCGGTGAGGCCTGTCCGGGCGAGGTGGTGGATGGGTGGGCTCCCGGGCGGGTGATGGTCAACGCCTACGGCCCGACCGAGGCCACGGTGTATGTGGCGATCAGCGCACCGTTGACTGCGGGGTCGGGGGTCCCGCCGATCGGTGCGCCGGTGTCGGGGGCGGCGCTGTTCGTGCTCGACGGCTGGCTGCGACCGGTGTCGGCGGGGGTGGTCGGGGAGTTGTATGTGGCCGGGCGCGGGGTCGGCGTGGGCTATATCGGGCGGGCCGGGTTGACCGGGTCACGGTTTGTGGCGTGTCCGTTCGCGGCGGGACAACGGATGTATCGCACCGGGGACCTGGTCTGGTGGCGCCGCGATGGGCAGCTGGGGTATGTGGGGCGCGCCGATGAGCAGGTCAAGATCCGTGGGTATCGCATCGAGCTCGGCGAGGTACAGGCGGTGTTGGCCGGGCTAGATGGGGTAGAGCAGGCGGTGGTGATCGCGCGTGAGGACCGCCCCGGGGATAAGCGTCTGGTCGGCTACGTCGTTGGGGTCACCGGCACGCTAGACCCGGCCGGGATCCGCGCGGCGCTGGCCCAGCGGCTCCCGGCCTACATGGTCCCGGCGGCGGTGGTGGTCCTTGATGCATTCCCGCTCACCCCTAACGGCAAGCTCGACACCCGCGCCCTGCCCGCACCCGAATACACCGCTGGCGGGTATCGTGCGCCAGCCGGCCCCACCGAGGAGATCCTGGCCGGTATTTATGCCCGGGTACTCGGTGTCGAGCGGGTCGGGGCCGATGACTCGTTTTTCGATTTGGGTGGGGATTCGCTGTCGGCGATGCGCTTGACCGCCGCGATCAACACCACCCTGGATGCCGGGCTGTCGGTGCGCGCCGTGTTCGAGGCGCCCACGGTGGCCCAGTTGGCGCCGCGTATCGGTGCCGGCGCGGGTGGATTGGCGCGGCTGGTGCCCGTTGAGCGGCCCGGAGTGGTTCCGCTGTCGTTTGCCCAAAACAGGCTGTGGTTTCTTGATCAGTTGCAGGGTCGTTCGCCGGTTTACAACCTGCCCGCACAGCTGCGGCTGCGCGGGCGCCTGGACGCCGCGACGCTAAGCGGCGCGCTCGCCGATGTGGTGGGCCGCCATGAAAGCCTGCGCACCCTGTTCCCAGCGCCCGAGGGCATACCCCGGCAACTGGTGGTACCCGCCGAGCAGGCCGACTTCGGCTGGCGGATCATCGACGCCGCCGGCTGGACAGCAGCCCGCCTCGGTGAGGCCATCGGCACCGCGGCGCGTCATTCATTTGACCTGGCCACCGAGATCCCGTTGCGGGCAAGGCTTTTCCGCATCAGCGACGACGAACACGTGCTGGTGATCGCGGCCCACCATATCGCCGCCGACGGCTGGTCAATCACCCCGCTGATAAGTGATCTGGGGGAGGCCTATGCCGCCCGGTGTGCCGGGCGGGCCCCTAGTTGGATGCCGTTGGCGGTGCAGTATGTCGATTACACGCTGTGGCAGCACGCGCAGCTCGGTGATCTAGACGATCCCGACAGCCCGATTGCCGCGCAGCTGGCCTACTGGCAACAGGCCCTGGCCGGGCTGCCCGAGCGTGTTCAACTGCCCACCGATCGGCCCTACCCGCCGGTCGCCGATTACCGCGGTGCCACGGTGGCGGTGGACTGGCCTGCCGAGTTGCAGCAACAGCTGGCCCGGGTGGCGCGCGAGCATCACGCGACGAGTTTCATGGTGGTCCAGGCCGGCTTGGCGGTGTTGTTGGCCAAGCTCAGCGCGAGCCCCGAGGTGGCCGTCGGGTTCCCGATCGCCGGTCGTGGTGATCCAGCGCTGGATGAGTTGGTCGGCTTTTTCGTTAACACCCTGGTCCTGCGTGTTCAGGTCAGCGGTGATCCCACCGTGGCCGAGCTGTTGGCCCAGGTACGCGCGCGCAGCCTGGCCGCCTACGAGCACCAAGACGTGCCCTTTGAGGTGCTGGTGGAGCGGCTCAACCCCACCCGATCCCTGACTCATCACCCGCTGGTGCAGGTGATGTTGGCCTGGCAGAACTTCGCCGGGCCCGACGACCCTGCCGCCGGGTTGGCCTTGGGTGACCTGCAGGTCACCCCGATGCCCATCCAGACCCAGACCGCGCGCATGGATGTGGTGTTGTCGTTGGCCGAACGCTTCACCGAGGCCGGGCAGCCCGCCGGCATCGGCGGGACGGTGGAATTCCGTACCGACGTCTACGACGCGGCCAGCATCCAAACCCTGATCGAGCGGTTGGGGCGGGTGCTGGCGGCAATGACCACCGACCCCACCGCACAGTTGTCGTCGATCGATGTGCTCGACGTCGGTGAGCATGCCCGCCTGGATGCGTGGGGCAACCGGGCGGTGCTGACCCAGCTCGCACCCCCGGCGGTGTCGATTCCGGAGTTGTTCGCCGCTCAAGTCGCGCGCACCCCGGACGCGGTCGCGCTGAGCTGCCAGGGCCCCTCGATGACTTACCGGGAGCTCGACGACGCCGCTAACCGGTTGGCGCACCTGTTGGCCGGCCACGGGGCCGGCCCGCGGCGGTGTGTGGCGCTGCTGCTGGAACGCTCAGCCCAAGCCGTCGTGGCGATTGTGGCGACACTCAAAACCGGGGCGGCCTACCTGCCGATCGACCCGAGCCTGCCCGCAGCGCGGATCGAGTTCATGGTGACCGACGCCGCCCCGATCGCCGCGATCACCAGCGCAGGCCTGCAGTCGCGGCTAGACACATGCGATCTGCCGGTTATCGATGTCAGTGATATCGACGATCCCCGCATCCCGGCGTATCCGCACTCCGCGTTACCGGCACCCGCGGCAGATGACATCGCCCACCTGATCTACACCTCGGGCACCACCGGGGTGCCCAAAGGCGTGGCCGTCACCCACCACAACATCACCCAACTGCTGGACTCACTAGACGCCGCCCTGCAGCTGGGACCGGGACAAGTGTGGACGCAGTGCCATTCGTATGCTTTCGACTTCTCGGTGTGGGAAATCTGGGGCGCGCTGCTCAGTGGTGGACGGCTGGTCGTAGTGCCCGAGTCGGTCACCCGCTCCTCGGAGGACTTGCATGCCTTGCTGGCCACTGAACAGGTCAGCGTCTTAAGCCAAACCCCCTCGGCGTTTTATGCGCTGCAATCTGCGTGGCAAACCGGGGCCGCGCGATCACCCGAGCTGGGATATCAGCTGACCCTTCAGGCTGTGGTGTTTGGCGGCGAAGCGCTGCAACCACAGCGTCTTGGGGCTTGGCTGCACAACCACCCGGGATTGCCGCGCATGCACAACATGTATGGCATCACCGAGACGACAGTGCATGCCTCGTTGCGCGAGATCGTCGAGGGCGACCTCACCAACGGGGCAAGCCCCATCGGGGTGCCACTGGCCCATCTTGCCTTTTTTGTGCTGGATGGGTGGTTGCGCGCGGTGCCGGCTGGGGTGGTCGGTGAGTTGTATGTGGCCGGTGCCGGGGTGGGGGTGGGCTATCTGGGCCGGGGTCCCTTGACGGGGTCGCGGTTTGTGGCGTGCCCGTTCGCGGCGGGACAACGGATGTATCGCACCGGGGACTTGGTGTGCTGGGGCGCCGATGGTCAGTTGGTGTATCTGGGGCGTGCTGATGAGCAGGTCAAGATCCGCGGGTATCGCATCGAGTGCGGTGAGGTGCAGGCGGCGCTGTGCGGGCTGGGTGGGGTGGATCAGGCGGTGGTGATCGCCCGCCAGGACCGCCCCGGCGATAAGCGTCTGGTCGGCTACGTCGTCGGGGTCACCGGCGCGCTAGACCCGGCCGGGATACGCGCGGCGCTGGCCGAGCGGCTGCCGGCCTACATGGTCCCGGCCGCCGTGGTCGTCCTCGACGCGCTGCCACTGACAGCAAACGGCAAACTCGACACCCGCGCCCTGCCCGCACCGGAGTACTGCGACGGTGATCGGTACCGGCCCCCGGCCACCCCGATCGAGGAGGTCCTGGCCGACATCTACGCCCAGGTGCTCGGGCTGCAGCGGGTCGGGGTCGATGACTCGTTCTTCGAGCTGGGCGGGGACAGCATCTTGTCGATGCAGCTGGTGGCCCAGGCCCGCGCGGCCGGGGTGATGGTGCGCCCGCGCGATGTTTTCCTTGAGCAGACCGTGGCTGGGCTGGCCCGGGTGGCCACGGTGGCCGACGGTGCGGGCGGTGTCATCGATGAGGGCATCGGGCCGGTGCTGGTGACCCCGATCATGGGCTGGCTGGCCGGCCTGGGAAGCTCTGGCGGCCCGATCGACCAGTTCAACCAAACGGTGGTGGTGCAGGCCCCGGCGGGGGTGAGCCAGGCCGACGTGGTGGTGGTACTGCAGGCCGTGCTGGATCGCCATGCCATGTTGCGGCTACGCGTCGACCCAGGCAAGGGGGACGGCGCCGTCGGGTGGTCGCTGACGGCGGGCGAACCGGGGTCGGTGGATGCGCGCGGCTGCGTGCACGCGGTGCAGGTGTTGTCCGAGGAGGCGCTGCTGGCGGCGCGGTCGCGGTTGAACCCGGCCGGCGCGGTGATGCTTTCCGCGCTCTGGGTGACCGGTAGCGCCCAGTTGGTGGTGATCGTTCACCACCTGGCCATCGACGGGGTGTCGTGGCGGATCGTGTTGGAGGACCTCAACATCGCCTGGGCCCAGCATCGCGTGGGCCGCGAGGTGGTGATGCCGGTGACCGGGACATCGTTTGCCCGGTGGGCGGAGTTGCTGGCCGAGCATGCGCGCGCCGCAGCGGTGGTGGAGCAGGCCGACGCCTGGAAACAGGTGGCGTCGGCCACCGTCGCGTTGCCCGCGGTCCAGCCCGCGGTGGATACCTTCGCCACCGCCGGGCACCTGTCGCTGGTGTTAGATGCCCAGAGCACGCGGATGCTGCTCGGGGAGGTGCCCGCGGCGTTTCACGCCGGGATACAGGACATCTTGTTGATCGCGTTCGCGTTGGCGGTGTCTGAATTCTTGGGCAACGGCGCCGCGCCGGTCGGCATCGACGTGGAGGGCCACGGCCGCCACGAAGAACTCGCCCCCGATATTGACCTGTCCCGCACAGTGGGCTGGTTCACCACCATCTACCCGGTGGCCTTAACGCTGCGGGCGGCGGGCGGTCTGTCCTGGGCGCAGGTGATCGCCGGTGACGCCGAGCTGGGCGTACTGGTCAAGGACGCCAAAGAGCAGCTTCGCGCCCTGCCGAATCCCGTGACCTACGGGTTGCTGCGATACCTGAACCCCGACGTGGAGCTGGCCGGGCCGGATCCGGCGATCGGGTTCAACTATCTCGGACGCCTCGGCGGGGCGGCCGGCGAGCTCCCCGGTGATCTGTGGCGAATCACCAATGACGGCGTGTCGGCCACCGAAGCGGCCACCGCGCTGCCGATCCCGCTTGCGCACACCGTCGAACTCAACGCCGGCACCGTGGACACCGAGACCGGCCCGCGGCTGCACGCCAACTGGATGTGGGCACCCTCGGCACTGGATCACGCGCAGGTCAGCCGGGTGGGCCGGTTGTGGTTTGAGGCGCTCGAGGGTATCTGCGCGCATGTGCGTGCCGGTGGGGGCGGGCTGACGCCCTCGGATATCGGCCCTGCCCGGCTCAGCCAGCCACAGATCGACGAGCTGGCGCGCCAATACCGGATCGCCGATATTTTGCCGTTGACCCCGCTGCAGCAGGGACTGCTCTTTCACGCCAGCACCGCGCAGGGCCACGGCGACGATGTGTATGCGGTGCAGCTGGGTATCACCGTGACCGGCCCACTTGACCCAGCCCGGCTGCGCGAGGCGGTGCACACGGTCGTTCACCGCCATCCGCACCTGGCGGCACGATTCAGCCAACAATTCGGCCAGCCGGTGCAGATCATCCCGGCCGATCCGCAGGCCGGGTGGCGCTATGTCGAGCTGGACCGCGAGGACCCCGATGTTGACGATCTGATCGAGGCGGTGTGCGCCGCCGAACGCGCCGCGGTCAGCGATCTGGACGCCAATCGGTCAGTGTTTCGGGTGGCGTTAATCCGCACGGGGCCAGATCGCTACAGGTGTGTGCTGACTAATCACCACATCGTGCTCGATGGCTGGTCGCTGCCGATCCTGGTGGGGGAGATGTTCGCCGGCTATCACCGCCAGCGGCTGGCTGCGGCGGTCCCGTATCGCCGGTTTGTGACCTGGCTGGCCGATCGCGACCTCGATGCCGCCCATGCGGCCTGGCGGCAGCTGCTCGCCGGTTTTGATACCCCCACCCTGGTGGGTCCGCCGGGCCGGTTACAGCACGGGCGGCAAGGCGTTGCCTCGCGTCGAGTGCCCGAGCAGACCACCCAGGCCCTGGGCCAGCTGGCACGCTCGTGTCACACGACCGTGAGCACCGTGTTGCAGGGCGCGTTTGCGCAGCTGCTGTGCGGGCTGACCGGCCAGCACGATGTCACCTTCGGCGTCGTGGTCTCCGGGCGCCCGGCCGAGGTGCCCGGCGCGGACTCGATGGTCGGCCTGTTGATCAACACGGTGCCGGTACGGGCCACCATCACCGCGGCAACCACCACCACCGACCTACTCGCACAGCTGCACACCACCCACCACGACACCCTCGAACACCAGCACCTGGCGCTAGCCGAGATCCACCGCGCCACCGGCCACCACCAGCTGTTCGACACCCTGTTCGTCTACGAGAACTACCCGGTCGACACCGATGCGTTGGCGGGGGCTAATGAGCTGGCCGTCACCGATATCACCGGCCGCGAATACAACCACTACCCGCTTTCCGTGGCGGCCCTGCCGGGCCGCCAACTGGGGCTTCGCGTCGAATACGACACCGCAGTGTTCGACGCGGCCAGCATCGACACCCTGATCGCACGGTTAGAGCGGGTGTTGGCGGCCATGACCACCGACCCGGGGCGGTCGTTGTCGTCGATCGATGTGCTCGACGTCGGTGAGCATGCCCGCCTGGATGCGTGGGGCAACCGGGCGGTGCTGACCCAGCTCGCACCCCCGGCGGTGTCGATTCCGGAGTTGTTCGCCGCTCAAGTCGCGCGCACCCCGGACGCGGTCGCGCTGAGCTGCCAGGGCCCCTCGATGACTTACCGGGAGCTCGACGACGCCGCTAACCGGTTGGCGCACCTGTTGGCCGGCCACGGGGCCGGCCCGGGGCGGTGTGTGGCGCTGCTGCTGGAACGCTCAGCCCAAGCCGTCGTGGCGATTGTGGCGACACTCAAAACCGGGGCGGCCTACCTGCCGATCGACCCGAGCCTGCCCGCAGCGCGGATCGAGTTCATGGTGACCGACGCCGCCCCGATCGCCGCGATCACCAGCGCAGGCCTGCAGTCGCGGCTAGACACATGCGATCTGCCGGTTATCGATGTCAGTGATATCGACGATCCCCGCATCCCGGCGTATCCGCACTCCGCGTTACCGGTACCCGCGGCAGATGACATCGCCCACCTGATCTACACCTCGGGCACCACCGGGGTGCCCAAAGGCGTGGCCGTCACCCACCACAACATCACCCAACTGCTGGACTCACTAGACGCCGCCCTGCAGCTGGGACCGGGACAAGTGTGGACGCAGTGCCATTCGTATGCTTTCGACTTCTCGGTGTGGGAAATCTGGGGCGCGCTGCTCAGTGGTGGACGGCTGGTCGTAGTGCCCGAGTCGGTCACCCGCTCCTCGGAGGACTTGCATGCCTTGCTGGCCACTGAACAGGTCAGCGTCTTAAGCCAAACCCCCTCGGCGTTTTATGCGCTGCAATCTGCGTGGCAAACCGGGGCCGCGCGATCACCCGAGCTGGGATATCAGCTGACCCTTCAGGCTGTGGTGTTTGGCGGCGAAGCGCTGCAACCACAGCGTCTTGGGGCTTGGCTGCACAACCACCCGGGATTGCCGCGCATGCACAACATGTATGGCATCACCGAGACGACAGTGCATGCCTCGTTGCGCGAGATCGTCGAGGGCGACCTCACCAACGGGGCAAGCCCCATCGGGGTGCCACTGGCCCATCTTGCCTTTTTTGTGCTGGATGGGTGGTTGCGCGCGGTGCCGGCTGGGGTGGTCGGTGAGTTGTATGTGGCCGGTGCCGGGGTGGGGGTGGGCTATCTGGGCCGGGGTCCCTTGACGGGGTCGCGGTTTGTGGCGTGCCCGTTCGCGGCGGGACAACGGATGTATCGCACCGGGGATCAGGTGCGATGGGGCGCCGACGGTCAGTTGGTGTATCTGGGGCGTGCTGATGAGCAGGTCAAGATCCGCGGGTATCGCATCGAGTGCGGTGAGGTGCAGGCGGCGCTGTGCGGGCTGGGTGGGGTGGATCAGGCGGTGGTGATCGCCCGCCAGGACCGCCCCGGCGATAAGCGTCTGGTCGGCTACGTCGTCGGGGTCACCGGCGCGCTAGACCCGGCCGGGATACGCACGGCGCTGGCCGAGCGGCTGCCGGCCTACATGGTCCCGGCCGCCGTGGTCGTCCTCGACGCGCTGCCACTGACAGCAAACGGCAAACTCGACACCCGCGCCCTGCCCGCACCGGAGTACTGCGACGGTGATCGGTACCGGCCCCCGGCCACCCCGATCGAGGAGGTCCTGGCCGACATCTACGCCCAGGTGCTCGGGCTGCAGCGGGTCGGGGTCGATGACTCGTTCTTCGAGCTGGGCGGGGACTCGCTGTCGGCCATGCGCCTAGTCGCCGCGATCAACACCGACCTGGATGCCGGACTGTCGGTGCGTACCGTGTTCGAGGCGCCCACGGTGGCCCGCTTGGCGCCCCGTCTCGGCGGAGAGGGGTGCGGGCCGGAGCCGTTGGTGGCGGTTGCACGGCCCGCGATGGTGCCGTTGTCGTTTGCTCAGAGCCGGTTGTGGTTTATCGACCAGTTGGCCGGGCCCTCACCGATGTACAACATGCCGGTGGCGCTGCGGCTGCACGGGCGCCTGGATGTCGAGGCGCTGGGTGCGGCGCTGGCCGATGTGGTGGGCCGCCATGAGAGCCTGCGCACCCTGTTTGCCGCGCCCGAGGGGATACCCCAGCAGCAGGTGGTGCCGATCGAGCGGGTCGACTTCGGCTGGCAGATCATCGACGCCTGCGGCTGGCCGGAAAGCCGGCTCGGTGAGGCGCTCGACGCCGCGGCGCGTCACTCGTTTGACCTGGCCACCGAGATCCCTTTGCGGGCAAAACTTTTCGGTGTCGGCGACGACGAACACGTGCTGGTGGTCGCGATGCACCATATCGCCGCCGACGGCTGGTCGATCACCCCGCTGATGCGTGACGTGGGGGTGGCCTACGCCAGCCGATCCGCGGGCCAAGCCCCCGGCTGGGCGCCGTTGACGGTGCAGTATGTCGATTACACGCTGTGGCAGCGTGACCGGCTGGGTGATCTCGAGGACAGCGACAGCCCGATTGCCGCGCAGCTGGCCTACTGGGAACGGGCCCTGGCCGGGCTGCCCGAGCGGCTGGCGCTGCCCACCGATCGCCCCTACCCGGCGGTGTCCGATTACCGCGGCGCCACGGTGGCGGTGAATTGGCCGGCCGAGTTGCACCAGCGGGTGCGCGCAGTGGCCGGTGAGCACCACGCGACCAGCTTCATGGTGATCCAGGCCGCCCTGGCGGTGCTGCTGGCCAAGATCAGCGCCAGCAGCGACGTGGCAGTCGGGTTCCCGATCGCCGGGCGGCACGACCCCGCGCTCGATGAACTGGTGGGTTGCTTCGTCAACACCCTGGTGTTGCGGGTCGATGCGGGCGGGAATCCCACGGTGGCCGAGCTGCTGGCCCAGGTGCGCGCGCGCAGCCTGGCGGCCTTCGAACACCAAGACGTGCCCTTCGAGGTGCTGGTCGATCGGCTCAACCCGACCCGATCCCTGACCCATTCCCCGGTGGTCCAGGTGGTATTGGCCTGGCAGAACTTCGCCGGGCTAGACACCACCAACCCGGCCGTCGGGTTGGCGTTGGGGGATTTGCAGGTCACCCCGCTGCCGGTGGACACCCGAGTCGCCCGCATGGACCTGACGATCTCCATGGCCGAACGCTTCACCGGGGCGGGGGAGCCCGCCGGGATCGGCGGGGTGGTGGAGTTCCGCACCGACGTGTTCGACGCCGCGACCATCGAGGCGCTCACCGAGCGGTGGCGGCGAGTGATGGTGGCCATGACCGCCGACCCCACCCGCCATCTCTCGTCGATCGATGTGCTCGATGCCGCTGAGCACGCCCGACTGGATGAGATCGGTAACCGGGCGGCGTTAACCCGGCCCGCACCCCCGCCGGTATCGATCCCGGCGCTCTGGGCCGCCCAAGTCGCGCGGACCCCGGACGCCGTGGCGATCAGCTGCGGGCAGTGGTCGTGGACCTACCGCGAGGTTGAGCAGGACGCGAACCGGTTGGCGCACCTGCTGGCCGGCCATGGCGCGGGCCCGGGGCAGCGTGTGGCGCTGCTGTTTTCACGCTGCGCTGAGGCCATCGTGGCGATTCTGGCGGTCCTCAAAACCGGGGCGGCCTACCTGCCGATCGACCCGGTACTGCCGGCGGCCCGCATCGGGTTCATGCTCGCCGATGTCGCCCCGCTCGCCGCGCTCACCACCGCGGAACTGCGGTCGCGGCTGGACGGGCACGACCTGCCGGTCATCGATGTGAACGATCCCCTCGTCGACACCCAGCCCAGCACGGCACCCCCGGCGCCGGGCGCCGACGACATCGCCTACCTCATCTACACCTCGGGCACCACCGGTGTCCCCAAGGGGGTGGCCATCACCCACCACAACGTTGCCCAGCTGTTCGACTCGCTAGACGTCGGCCTGCCGGCCGCTGGGGTGTGGACGCAGTCCCATTCGTATGCCTTCGACTTGTCGGTCTGGGAGATCTGGGGAGCGTTGCTGCGCGGTGGCCGGATGGTGGTGGTGTCCGAGTCGGTGGCGCGCTCCCCGGAAGACCTCCACGCCTTGGTGGTCCGTGAACACGTCAGCGTGTTAAGTCAAACCCCGTCGGCTGTCGGGGTGTTGTCGCCGCAGGGTTTGGAGTCGGTCGCGTTGCTGATCGGCGGTGAGGCCTGCCCGGCCGAGGTGGTGGATCGGTGGGCACCCGGGCGGGTGATGATCAACGCCTACGGGCCCACCGAGGCCACGGTGTGGGTGGCATTCAGTGCGCCGTTGCAGGCGGGCTCGGGTGTGGTGCCGATCGGGTCGCCGGTGTCTGGGGCGGCGTTCTTTGCGCTCGACGAGTGGCTGCGGCCGGTACCGGCCGGGGTGGTCGGCGAGTTGTACGTGGCCGGCCGCGGCGTGGCGACTGGCTATCTGGGTCGGGCGGGGTTGACCGGGTCGCGGTTTGTGGCGTGCCCGTTCGCCGGCCGGGGGGCAGCGGGGCAGCGGATGTATCGGACCGGGGATTTGGTGCGGTGGGGCGCTGATGGCCGGTTGGCGTATGTGGGGCGCGCTGATGAGCAGGTCAAGATCCGCGGGTATCGCATCGAGCTGGGGGAGATACAGGCGGCGTTGGCCGGGCTGGAAGGGGTGGGGCAGGCGGCAGTGATCGCCCGCCAGGATCGCCCCGACGACAAACGCCTGGTTGGTTATGTCACCGGGACAGCCGACCCGGCCGGGATCCGCCCGGCGCTGGCCGAGCGCCTGCCGGCCTACATGGTTCCCGCGGCGGTGGTCGTCGTTGATGCGTTGCCGCTGACACCTAATCGCAAGCTCGACACCCGCGCCCTCCCGGCACCGGAATACCAGGACACCAGTGTTGAGTACCGCGCCCCGACCAACGCGGTCGAGGCGGTGGTGGCCGACATCTACGCCCAGGTGTTGGGGCTAGAGCGGGTCGGGGTTGACGATTCCTTCTTCGAGCTGGGCGGGGACAGCATCTTGTCGATCCAGGTGGTGGCCCGGGCCCGGGCGGCCGGCCTGACATGTCGGCCGCGCGATATTTTCGTCGAGCACACCGTGGCCGGGCTGGCTCGGGTGGTCGGGGTGACCGCCGGTGGGGGCGGCCCCATCGATGAGGGCCTGGGGCCGGTGGTGGCCACCCCGATCATGCGCTGGCTGGCCGGCCTGGAAAGTGCGGGCGGCCCGACCGACCAGTTGAACCAGACGTTGCTGGTGCAGGCCCCCGCAGAGGTGACCGAGGCCGACGTGGTGGCGCTGTTGCAGGCCCTGCTGGATCGCCATGCCATGTTGCGGCTGCGCGTCGACCCTGGCATTGGGGACGGCGCCGCAGGGTGGTCGCTGACGGTGCCCGAGGCGGGGTCGGTGGATGCCCGCGGGTGCCTGCACGCGGTGGACGTCTTGTCCGAGGAGGCACTGCTGGCGGCCCGTTCGCGGCTGAACCCGGCCGCCGGGGTAATGCTGAGCGCGCTCTGGGTGGCCGACACCGGTCAACTGGTGTTGATCATTCACCGCCTGGCCATCGACGAACTGTCGTGGCGGATTGCGCTCTCGGACCTCAACACCGCCTGGGCCCAGCATCGGGTGGGCCAGCAGGTGGCCCTGCCGGTGACCGTGACGTCGTTTGCCCGGTGGTCGTCGCTGGTGGCCGAGTACGCCCGCCGCTCGGACGTCGTGGAGCAGGCGCAGGTGTGGCAGCAGGTGGCGGCGACCCCGGCTGCGCTGCCCGCGGTGCGCCCCGAGGTGGACACGGATGTCAGCGCCGGTCACCTGTGGGTCGCGCTCGATGATGTTGAGACCACCCGCATGCTGCTAAGTGTGGTGCCGGCGGCGTTTCATGCCGGGATCCACGAGATCTTGTTGATCGCGTTCGCGTTGGCGTGGTCCGAGTTTTCGGGCACCGGCGATCCGGTCGGCATCGATGTGGAGGGCCATGGACGTCACGAGGAACTAGCCCCCGAGGTGGATCTGTCCCACACGGTGGGGTGGTTCACCACCAAATACCCGGTCGCCTTGGCGGTGGGCGGGCTGGGTTGGGAGCAGGTGGTGGCCGGCGACGCCGGGTTGGGCAGGCTGATCAAGGACGCCAAAGAACAGCTTCGCGCCCTGCCGAATCCGCTGAGTTACGGCGTGCTGCGGTACTTGAACCCTGACGTGGAGCTGGGCGGGTCGGACCGGGCGATCGGGTTCAACTATCTGGAGCGCCTGGGCGCGACTGCGGGCGAGGCGTCCGCTGATGTGTGGCGGATCGGCCAGGAGAGCTGGTCGGTCACCGGCGCCGCCGCGGGGTTGGCGATGCCGTTGGCACACACCCTGGAGCTCAGCGCCGCCACCGTGGACGCCGACACCGGCCCGCACCTGCACGCCAATTGGACGTGGGCGCCGTCAGCGCTCGATCAAGCGCGGATCAGCCGGCTCAGCCGGTTGTGGTTCGAGGCCCTGGCCGGTATCTGCGCCCATGTGCGCGCCGGTGGGGGCGGGTTGACCCCGTCGGATATCGCGGCCACCCGGCTAAGCCAACAGCAGATCGACGAGCTGCAGCAGCAATATGAGATCGCCGATATTTTCCCGTTGACCCCGCTGCAGGAGGGGCTGCTGTTCCACGCCAGCACCGCCAGCGACGATGTGTATGCAATGCAGCTGGGTGTCACCGTGACCGGCCCGCTGGACGTCAACCGGCTACACGATGCGGTGCACACGGTCATCACCCGCCATCCCAACCTGGTGGCCCGATTCTGCCCACAGTTCGACGAGCCGGTGCAGATACTCCCGGCCGATCCGGTGCCGGGGTGGCTCTTTGTCGAGCTTGGCGCCGAGAACCTCGACTCCGATGAGCAATTCGAGCGGCTGTGTGCCGACGAGCGCGCCGCGGTCTGCGACCTCGCCCACGAGTCGGCGTTTCGGGTAGCGGTGATCCGCATCGCAGCAGAGCGGCACCGGTTGGTGCTGACCAACCATCACATCGTGCTCGATGGCTGGTCGCTGTCGATCCTGCTGCGCGAAATCTTCGCCGGCTATTACGAGCAGCGGCTGCCCGCCACGGTGCCATACCGCACGTTTGTTTCCTGGCTGGCCGATCGAGACCTGGAGGCCGCCCACGCGGCCTGGCGCGAGGCGTTCGCCGGTTTTGACGCTCCCACGTTATTGGGCCCGCCGGGCCGGTTGGAGCCAGGGTCGCGGGGCGCCGCATCGTTTCAGGTGCCCGAGCAGCTCACGCGGGCCGTTGGCGAGCTGGCGCGCTCGTGCCACACCACCGTCAACACCGTGCTGCACGGCGCCTTTGCGCGGCTGCTGATGTGGCTGACCGGTCAGCACGACGTCACGTTCGGCACCGCGGTCTCGGGTCGGCCGTCCGACGTGGCCGGCGCGGAATCGATGGTGGGCCTGTTCATCAACACGGTGCCGGTACGGGCGACCATCACGGCGGCAACCACCACCGCACAGCTGCTCGACCAGCTGCAAAACGCCCACAACAACACGCTGGAGCACCAGCACCTGGCGCTTCCCGAGATCCACCGCGCCGCCGGTCAGGAAAGGCTGTTCGACACCCTTATCGTGTATGAGAACTATCCGGTCGACACCGCCACCTTGTCCAGTGACTACGGGTTGGCCATCACCGAGGTCACCGGCCGCGAATCCAACCACTACCCGCTGTCGGTGGCGGCCCTGCCGGGCCGCGAGCTAGGGCTTCGCGTCGAATACGACACCGATGTGTTCGACGCGGCCGCCATCGAAACGCTGATCGAGCGGTTGCAGCGCGTGCTGGCGGCCATGACCGCCGACCCCACCGTGCGGCTCTCCTCAATCGATCTGCTCGATCAGGCTGAGTGGGCCCGGCTGGATGGGTGGGGCAACCGCGCGGTCCTGACCCAGCCGACGACGCCGGTGGCGATCCCGGTGTTGTTCGCTGCGCAGGTCGCGCGCACGCCCGAGGCGGTGGCGCTGAGCTTCGAGGGCCGCTCGATGACCTACCTCGAGGTTGAGCAGGCCGCCAACCGGATGGCGCATCTTCTGGCCGGCCAGGGGGCGGGCCCGGGACGGTACGTGGCGCTGCTGTTGGAGCGCTCAGCTCAGGCCGTGGTGGCGATTTTGGCGGTGCTGAAAACCGGGGCGGCTTACCTGCCGATCGACCCGGCGCTGCCGGCGGCACGGATCGGGTTCATGGTGGCCGATGCCGCGCCGATCGCCGCGATCACCACCACCGGACTGGCCGAGCGGCTCGACGGCTTCGACTTAACGGTTATCGACGTCGACGATCCCACTGTTGACACCTGCCCGTGCACGGCGTTGCCCGCACCCGCGGCAGATGACGTCGCCCACCTCATCTACACCTCGGGCACCACCGGTGCCCCAAAGGGCGTGGCCGTCACCCAGTACAACGTGGTTCAGCTGTTCGACTCCCTGGACGCCGGCCTGGTGCTGGGGCCGGGACAGGTGTGGACGCAGTTCCACTCCTATGCCTTCGACTTCTCGGTGTGGGAGATCTGGGGCGCCCTTTTGCACGGCGGGCGGCTGGTGGTGGTGCCCGATTCGATGGCCCGCGAACCGGAAGCCTTCCAGGCCTTGCTGACTGCTGAACAGGTCAGCGTACTTACCCAGACCCCGTCGGCGGTGGGGGCGCTCTCACCGCAGGGTTTGGATTCGGCGGCGTTGGTCGTCGGCGCTGAGCCCTGCCCAGCCGAGCTGGTGGATCGGTGGTCGCCCGGGCGGGTGATGGTCAACGTCTACGGCCCGACCGAGACGACGATGTGGGCGTCCAAGAGTGCGCCGCTGAGGGCGGGGTCGGGGGCACCGCCGATCGGGGCGCCAGTCTCGGGGGCGGCGCTGTTCGTGCTCGACGGGTGGCTGCGACCGGTGCCGCCCGGGGTGGTCGGGGAGTTGTATCTGGCCGGCCGCGGCGTGGGCGTTGGCTATATCGGCCGTGCCGGGTTGACGGGATCGCGGTTTGTCGCCTGCCCGTTCGGGAATCCGCGGGCGCTGGGAACACGGATGTATCGCAGCGGGGATCTGGTGTCGTGGCGCCCCGATGGACAGCTGGCGTATATGGGCCGCGCCGATGAGCAGGTCAAGATCCGCGGGCACCGCATCGAACTCGGCGAAGTCCAAGCAGCGGTGGCCGGGCTGGACGGGGTGGATCAGGCGGTGGTGATCGCGCGTGAGGACCGCCCCGGCGACAAGCGCCTGGTCGGCTACGTCGTTGGGGTCACCGGGACCGTTGACCCGGCCGAGATCCGCGCTGCGCTGGCCGAGCAGCTCCCGGCCTACATGGTCCCGGCCGCAGTGGTGATGGTGCGCACCATGCCCATGACGGTCAGCGGCAAACTCGACGCCCGCGCCCTGCCCGCACCCGAATACCAGGACCTTGGTGGTGGGTATCGCGCCCCGGCCAGCCCGGTTGAGGAGATCCTGGCCGGCGTCTACGCCCAAGTGCTCGGCGTCGAACGCGTCCGGGTCGACGACTCGTTTTTCGATTTGGGTGGGGACTCGCTGTCGGCGATGCGCCTGATTGCCGCGATCAACACCGACCTGAATGCCGGCCTCTCGGTGCGTACCTTATTCGAGGCGCCCACGGTGGCACGGTTGGCGCCGCGCCTTGCTGGGGACGGGGGTCGGCTGCGGCCGCTGGTGGCCGCTCGGCGGCCCGCGGTGGTTCCGTTGTCGTTCGCCCAGAACCGGTTGTGGTTCATCGACCAACTACACGGGCCTTCAACGGTTTACACCATGCCGGTGGCGGTACGGCTGCGCGGGCGCCTGAACGCCGACGCGCTAGGTCGCGCGCTGGCCGATGTGGTGAGTCCGGCATGAAAGCCTGCGCACCCTGCTCCCAGCACCCGAGGGCATACCCCAGCAGCTGGTGGTGCCCGCCGAGCGGGCCGACTTCGGCTGGCAGATCATCGACGCCAACGGCTGGACAGCGGCCCAGCTGGGTGAGGCCATCGGCACCGCGGCGCGTTACCGGTTTGACCTGGCCGCCGAGATCCCTTTGCGGGCAGGGCTTTTCCGCATCGCCGACGACGAACACGTGCTGGTGGCCGTGGCCCACCACATCGCCGCCGACGGCTGGTCAATCACCCCGCTACTACGTGATCTCGGGGTGGCCTACGCCGCCCGGTGCGCCGGGAACACCCCCGGCTGGGCGCCCTTAGCGGTGCAATATGTCGATTACACGCTCTGGCAGCGCGCCCAGCTGGGGGACCTAGCCGATCCCGACAGCCCGATCGCCGCGCAGCTGGCCTACTGGCAAGACGCCCTGGCCGGGCTGCCCGAGCGTCTAGCGCTGCCCACCGATCGGCCCTACCCGCCGGTGGCCGATCACCGCGGCGCCAGTGTGGCGATAGATTGGCCAGTCGAGTTGCAGCAGCGGGTGCGCGCGCTGGCCAGTGAGCACAACGCGACCAGCTTCATGGTGATCCAGGCCGCCCTGGCGGTGCTGCTGGCCAAGCTCAGCGCCAGCACCGAGGTGGCCGTCGGGTTCCCGATCGCCGGGCGCCGCGACCCAGCCCTCGATGAGTTGATCGGGTTTTTCGTCAACACCTTGGTACTGCGTGTCGAGGTCAGCGGTGACCCCACCTTTACTGACCTGTTGGCGCGGGTGCGGGTGCGCAGCCTGGCCGCCTATGAGCATCAAGACGTGCCCTTCGAGGTGCTGGTGGAGCGGCTCAACCCCACCCGCAGCCTGACCCATCACCCGCTGGTGCAGGTGATGTTGGCCTGGCAAAACTTCGCCGGGCAGAACAATAATCCCGCCGCCGGGTTGGGCTTGGGTGATCTGCAGGTCACCCCGATACCCGTCGATACCCAGACTGCCCGCATGGATTTGGTGTTTTCGCTGGCGGAACGCTGGGACGAGGCCGGGCAGCCCACCGGCATTGGCGGGACGGTGGAGTTTCGCACCGATGCCTACGACGCGGCCAGCATCCAAACACTGATCGAGCGGTTAGAGCGGGTGATAGTGGCCATGACCGCCGATCCCGCCACACGGCTCTCGTCGCTGGATGTACTCAGCGCCGGTGAGCACACCCGCCTGGATGAGATCGGGAACCGGGCCGTGTTGATGCGGCCCGCACCCCCGGCGGTGTCGATTCCGGAGTTGTGGGCTGCGCAAGTTACGCGCACGCCCGAGGCGGTGGCACTGGTGTGCGGTGATCGCTCGTGGAGCTATCGCGAGGTAGACGCGGCCGCTAACCGGATGGGGCACCTGTTGGCCGACCAGGGGGCGAGCCCGGGGCAGTGTGTGGCGCTGCTGTTTCCCCGCTGCGCTGAGGCGATCGTTGCGATGCTGGCGGTGCTCAAAACCGGGGCAGCCTACGTGCCGATCGACCCGGGACTACCCGCGGCGCGGATCGACTTCATGCTCGGGGATGCCGCCCCGATCGCCGCGATCACCATCGCAGACCTGCGCTCGCTGCTGGACGAGCGCGACTTGCTCGTCATCGATGTCAGTGATATCTGGGACCCCTTGTCCACGCCCAGCCCAGCACGGCTCCTGCGGCGCCGGGCGCCGAGGAGATCGCTTACCTCATTTACACCTCGGGCACCACCGGTGTGCCGAAGGGGGTGGCCATTACCCACCACAACGTCACCCAACGGATCGCGTCGCTGCATGCAGACCTGCCGGCGGCGCGGGTGTGGACGCAGTGTCTGTCGTATGCCTTCGACTTTTCGCTGTGGGAGATCTGGGGTGCGCTGCTGCACGGTGGACGGCTGGTGGTGGTGCCCGACGTTGTGGCGCACTCGCCCGGAGACTTCCACGACCTGCTGGTCGCCGAACACGTGACCGTGCTGACCCAAACCCCGTCGGCGCTGGGGGCGCTGTCACCGCAGGGTTTGGAGTCGGTGGCATTGGTGGTCGGCGGTGAGGCCTGTCCGGGCGAGGTGATGGACCGCTGGGCGACGCCGGGGCGGGTGATGATCAACGCCTACGGGCCCACCGAGGCCACGGTGTATGTGTCGATGAGTGCGCCGCTGGTAGCGGGGTCGGGCGTGGTGCCGATCGGTTCGCCCGTATCGGGAGCGGCGTTGTTTGTGCTGGATGGGTGGCTGCGGCCGGTGCCCGCCGGGGTGGTCGGGGAGTTGTATGCGGCCGGCGCCGGCGTCGGCGTGGGGTATCTGGGCCGGGCGGGGTTGACCGGGTCGCGGTTTGTGGCGTGCCCGTTCGGGAATTCGGGGGCGCTGGGGACACGGATGTATCGCACCGGGGATCTGGTGTGTTGGGGCGCCGATGGGCAGCTGCGGTATCTGGGGCGTGCCGATGAGCAGGTCAAGATCCGCGGGTATCGCATCGAGTGCGGCGACGTTGAGGCGGCGCTGAAGCGGCTCGATGGGGTGGGGCAGGCGGTGGTGATCGCCCGCGAGGACCGCCCCGCCGCCTTGCGCCTCGTCGGTTATGTCGTTGGGGTCACCGGCACGCTCGACCCGGCAGGGATCCGCGCGCAGCTGGCCGAGTGGCTGCCGGCCTATATGGTGCCGGCCGCGGTGGTGGTCCTCGATACGTTGCCATTGACGGTCAACGGCAAACTCGACACCCGTGCACTGCCGGCACCCGAATACACCGCCGGCGAGTATCGGGCCCCGGCCAGCGCCGCTGAGGAGGTGTTGGCCGCTATCTACGCCCAGGTTTTGGGCTTGGAGCGGGTCGGGGTGGATGAGTCGTTTTTCGAACTGGGTGGCGACAGCATCTTGTCGATGCAGGTGGTGGCCCGGGCCCGTGCCGCCGGCCTTATCTGCAAGCCACGCGATGTCTTCCTCGAGCAGACCGTCGCCGGGCTGGCCCGCGTGGCCGGGGTGGCCGGGGTGGCCGACGATGCGGGTGGCCCGGTCGACGAGGGCATCGGGCCGCTGCCCGCGACCCCGATCATCCGCTGGCTAGCCAGCGTAGAAAGTGCAGGCGGCCCGATCGACCAGTTCAACCAAACGCTGGTGGTGCAAGCCCCGGCGGGGGTGACCGAGGCAGACGTGGTGGTGCTGCTGCAGGCCGTCCTGGATCGCCATGCCATGTTGCGGTTGCGCGTCGACCCGGGCGCTGGGGGGTGGTCGCTGACGGCGCCCGAGGCCGGCGCGGTGGATGCACGCGCCTGCCTACACGCGGCGGACGTGTTGTCCGAGCAGGCCGTACTAAGCGCGCGATCGCGGTTGAACCCGGCCCGCGGGGCGATGCTTTCCGCGCTGTGGGTTGGCTCCACGGGCCAGCTGGTGTTGATCATTCACCATCTGGCCATCGACGCGGTCTCGTGGCGGATAGTGCTCGAGGACCTCAACATCGCCTGGGCCCAGCATTGCGCTGGCCACGAGGTGGTGTTGCCGGCGGGCGGGACATCGTTTGCCCGGTGGGCGGGGCTGCTAGCGCAGCACGCGGGCAGCCCGCACGTCGTGGAGGCGGCCGACGCCTGGAAACAGGTGGCCTCGGCCACCACCGCGCTGCCCGCGGTGAATCCCGCGGTCGACACCTACGCCACCGCCGGGCATTTATCGAAGGTATTGGACGCCGAGACCACCCGCCTGCTGCTTTCTGAGGTGCCGACCGCGTTTCATACGGGGATCCAGGACGTGTTGTTGATCGCGTTCGGGTTGGCGGTCTCTGAATTCTTGGGCAACGGCAGCGCGCCAGTCGGCATCGACGTCGAGGGCCACGGCCGCCACGAGGAACTAGCCCCCCATGTGGACCTGTCCCACACCGTGGGGTGGTTCACCACCAAATACCCGGTGGCCTTAACGCTAGGGGCGGTCGGTCGGCTGCGCTGGGCGCAGGTGATCGCCGGCGAAGCGGCGCTGGGGCCACTGATCAAGGACGCCAAAGAGCAGCTTCGCGCCCTGCCCGATCCCCTGACCTACGGGTTGCTGCGCTATCTAAACCCCGACGTTGACCTAGGCGCATCCGACCCAGCGATCGGGTTCAATTATCTCGGGCGCCTCGGCGGGGCGGCGGGCGAGCTCTCCGGTGATCTGTGGCGAATCTCCCGAGAAGGCGTGTCGCTGATCGGCGCCGCCGCGGCGGTGCCGATGCCGCTGATGCACACCGTGGACCTCAACGCCGTCACCGTCGACACCGACACCGGCCCGCATCTGCAGGCCAATTGGACGTGGGCGCCCTCGGCCCTCGGCCACGCGGCGATCACCCGGCTCAGCCAGCTGTGGTTTGAAGCCCTGGCCGGCATCTGCGCGCACGTACGAAACGGTGGCGGCGGGCTGACGCCGTCGGATATCGCGCCCGCCCGGCTCAGCCAGCAGCAGATCGACGAACTGCAGCGCCAACACCAGATCGCCGATATTTTGCCGCTGACCCCGCTGCAGCAGGGGCTCCTCTTTCACGCGAGCACCGCCAGCGACGATGTGTATACGGTGCAGCTGGGCATCACCGTGACCGGCCCGCTCGACCCACACCGGCTCCACGATGCGGTGCGCGCGGTTACCACCCGCCATCCGCACCTGGTCGCCCGATTCTGTGACCGATTCGACGAGCCGGTCCAGATCATCTCGGCCGACCCGCTACCGGGGTGGCGCTACATCGAGCTTGACGACCAGAACCTCGATTCCGATGAACAACTCGAGCGGCTGTGCGCCGCCGAACGCGCCGCGGTCTGCGACCTCGCCGACAAGCCAGGCTCGCGGGCGGCGCTGGTTCGCCTCGCACCAGACCGGCACCGGCTGGTGCTGACTAACCACCACATCGTGATGGATGGCTGGTCGCTGCCGATCCTGATGCGCGAAATCTTCGCCGGCTACTACGGGCAGCGCCTACCCGCGCCCGCGCCGTATCGGAGGTTTGTTTCCTGGCTGGCCGCGCGAGACCTGAATGCCTCCCACGCGGCCTGGCAGCAGGTGCTGGCCGGTTTTGACACCCCCACCCTGGTTGCCTCGCCGGGCCGGTTAGAGCCAGGGTTGCGCGGCTCCGTGTCGGTTCAGCTGCCTGAGCAACTTACCCGAGCCGTTGGCGAGCTGGCGCGCTCGTGTCACACCACCGTCAACACCGTGCTGCACGGCGCCTTTGCGCGGTTGCTGTGCTGGCTGACCGGCCAGCATGACGTCGCGTTCGGCACCGCGGTCTCGGGTCGGCCGTCCGACGTGTCCGGCGCGGAATCGATGGTGGGCCTGCTCATTAACACGGTGCCGGTGCGGGCGACCATCACGGCGGCAACCACCACCGCGCAGCTGCTCGACCAGCTGCAAAACGCACACAACAACACGCTGGAGCACCAGCACCTGGCGCTTCCCGAGATCCACCGCGCCACCGGTGAGGAAAGGCTGTTCGACACCCTTTTCGTGTACGAGAACTATCCGGTCGACACCGCCGCGTTGTCGGGTGACCACGAGTTGGCCATCACCGATATCAGCGGCCGCGAATCCAACCACTACCCGCTTTCGGTGGCGGCCCTGCCGGGCCGCGAACTGGGTCTTCGCGTCAAATACGACACCGATGTGTTCGACGCGGCCAAAATCGAAACACTGATCGAGCGGTTGCAGCGGGTGATGGTGGCCATGACCGCCGACCCGACCGGCCGGCTCTCGTCGATCGATCTGCTCGATCAGGCTGAGCGGGCCCGGCTCGATGAGTGGGGGAATCGCGCGGTGTTGACCCAGCCCGCGCGCCGCGCGGTGTCTGTTCCGGTGTTGTTCGCAGCGCAGGTAGCCCGCACCCCCGAGGCGGTGGCGGTGACCTGCGCGGGCCGCTCGATGAAGTACTGGGAGCTTGAGGCGGCCGCCAACCGGTTGGCGCACCTGCTGGCCGGCCAGGGAGTGGGACCGGGGCAGTGTGTGGGGCTGCTGTTGTCCCGTTCCGTTGAAGCGATCGCGTCGATTTTAGCGGTGCTGAAAACCGGGGCTGCTTATCTGCCGATCGACCCGGCCCTGCCGGCGGCTCGGATCGGGTTCATGCTTGCCGATGCCGCACCGGTCGCCGCGATCACCACCGCCGAGCTGGCCACCCGGCTAGACGGGTGCGACCTGCCGGTTGTCGACGTCGGTGATATCTGGGCCCCCGCTGGTGGCACCGAACCCAGCACCGCACTACCGGCACCGGGCCCGGACAATATCGCTTACATCATCTACACCTCGGGGACTACCGGAAACCCCAAAGGTGTCGCCGTCACCCATACCGGCATCGCCGATCTGGTCAGCAGTCACGCCGAGCGTCTGGGTAGCACAGCAGAGAGTCGGATTCTGCAGTTCGCTCCGCTTATCTTCGATGCGTCCGTGACGAACATGTGGTGGGCCTTGTTGACGGGGGCAGCCGCGGTAATTCCCGACACCGCGCAGGCGCTGCCGGGTGACGAGTTGATCGATTTGATCACCCAGCAAAAGATCACCCACGCCAAATTCACACCAACGGCATTGGCGGCCCTGCCCGCCGACGCAGTGCAGGGTGTCACGGTGGTCGTGGGCGGCGAATACTGCCGCGCAGAGCTGGTCGACCGCTACTCCGCGGCGACCACCCTGGTCAACGCCTACGGCCCGACCGAGAACACGGTGTGCGCGTCAATCAGTGCACCGTTGGCAGCGGGTTCGGGTGCGCCGCCGGTTGGTTCGCCGGTCTCGGGGGCGGCGTTTTTTGTGTTGGATGGATGGTTGCGTCCGGTGCCGGCCGGGGTAGCCGGCGAGTTGTATCTGGCCGGGCGCGGCGTGGGCTGCGGCTACTGGCAGCGGGCCGAATTGACCGCGTCACGCTTTGTGGCCTGCCCGTTCGGGGGGCGCCGGAATCCGTATGTATCGAACCGGGGATCTGGTGCGCTGGCGCGCCGATGGGCAGCTGGACTATCTCGGGCGTGCCGACGACCAGGTCAAGATCCGCGGGTATCGCATCGAGCTCGGTGAGGTGCGCGCCGCGCTGGCCGAGGCGACCGGAGTAGAGCAGGCGGTCGTGATCGCCCGCCAGGACAGCCCCGGCGAAAAGCGGTTGGTCGGCTATGTCACCGGCGACGTCGATGTCGTCGAGGTGCGCGAGGCGCTGGCCGACCGGCTGCCGGGCTACATGGTGCCCGCGGCCGTGGTCAGACTCGATCGCCTGCCGTTGACGGTCAACGGCAAACTCGACACCGCTGCCCTACCCGCCCCCGAATACGGCGACGCCGACCATTACCGGGCCCCAAGCACCCCCGTCGAAGAGATCCTGACCAGCATCTACGCGCGAGTGCTCGGCCTGCAGCGGGTCGGTGTGGACGAGTCGTTTTTCGATTTGGGCGGGGACTCGCTGTCGGCGATGCGCCTGGTCGCCGCGATCAAGACCGGCCTGGGTGCCGACCTGTCGGTGCGCACCTTGTTCGAGGCGCCCACGGTTGCCGGGTTGGCGCCCCGTCTCGGCGGGGCGGGGGGCGGGCTGGAGCCCTTGGTCGCGGTTGCGCGGCCCGCGGTGGTGCCGTTGTCGTTCGCCCAGAGCCGGTTGTGGTTTATCGACCAGTTGGCGGGGCCCTCCCCGATCTACAACATGGCGGTGGCGGTGCGGTTGAGCGGGCGCCTGGATGTCGACGCGCTGGGCGCGGCGCTGGCCGATGTGGTGGGCCGCCATGAGAGCCTGCGCACGCTGTTTGCCGCGCCCGACGGAATACCCCGGCAGGTGGTGGTACCCGTCGAGCGTGCCGACATTGGCTGGCAGATCATCGATGCCACCGGCTGGCCAGAAAGCCGGCTGGGTGAGGCCATCGGCAGCGCGGCGCGTCACGCGTTTCGACCTGGCCACCGAGATCCCTTTGCGGGCAAGGCTTTTCGGTGTCGGCGACGACGAACACGTGCTGGTGGTGGTGGTGCACCATATCGCCGCCGACGGCTGGTCGATCACACCCGCTGGTGCGTGATGTGGGGGTGGCCTACGCCAGCCGGTGTGCGGGGCACGCCCCGGGCTGGGCGCCGTTGGCGGTGCAGTACGTCGATTACACGCTGTGGCAGCGTGAGCAGCTGGGCGATCTGACCGATCCGCGACAGCCCGATCGCCGCGCAGCTGGCCTACTGGGAACAGGCCCTCGCCGGGCTGCCCGAACGGCTGCAGCTGCCCACCGACCGGCCCTACCCGCCGGTGGCCGATTACCGCGGCGCCACGTTGCGGTGGACTGGCCGGCCGAGTTGCAGCAGCGGGTGGCCCAGGTGGCTCGCGAGCACAACGCCACCAGCTTCATGGTGATCCAGGCCGCGCTGGCGGTGCTGCTGGCCAAGCTCAGCGCCAGTGCCGATGTGGCCGTAGGGTTCCCGATCGCCGGGCGGCGCGATCCCGCGCTGGATGAATTGGTGGGTTTCTTCGTCAACACCCTGGTGCTGCGGGTGGAGGTGGCCGGGGATCCCACGGTGGCCGAGCTGCTGGCCCAGGTGCGCGCGCGCAGCCTGGCCGCCTTCGAGCACCAAGACGTGCCCTTCGAGGTGCTGGTCGAGCGGCTGAACCCGACCCGCAGCCTGGCCCATCACCCGCTGGTCCAGGTGGTGCTGGCCTGGCAGAACTTCGCCGGGCTCGACACCACCTCCGCCGCCGGGCTGGCGTTGGGTGATCTGCAGGTCACTCCGCTGCCGGTGGACACCCACACCGCCCGCATGGACCTGCGTTTTCGCTGGGGGAACGCTTCACCGAGGCCGGCGAGCCCGCCGGGATCGGCGGGGTGGTGGAGTTTCGCACCGACGTGTTCGACGCGGCCAGCATCGAGGCGCTCGATCGAGCGGTTGGCAGCGGGTGTTGGTGGCCATGACCGCCGACCCCGCCCGCCGGCTGTCGTCGGTGGATCTGCTCGATGACGGCTGAGCACGCCCGCCTGGATGAGATCGGTAATCGGGCGGTGTTGACGCTGCCCGCAGCCCCGCCGGTGTCGATTCCGGTGTCGTTCGCCGCGCAGGTGGCGCGCGCCCCGGAGGCGGTGGCGCTGACCTGCGGGCAGTGGTCGTGGACCTACCGCGAGCTCGACGAGGCCGCCAACCGGTTGGCGCACCTGCTGACCGGCCACGGGGCGGGCCCGGGTGTGTATGTGGCGCTGCTGTTTTCGCGGTCCGCCGAGGCGATCGTGGCGATGCTGGCGGTGCTCAAGACCGGGGCGGCCTACCTGCCGATCGACCCGGCTCTGCCGGCGGCGCGGATCGGCTTCATGCTCGCCGATGCCGCGCCAGTCGCCGCGATCACCACTGCTGCGCTGCGGTCGCGGCTGGACGGCGCATGACCTGCTGGTCGTCGATATCGATGACCCTGCGTCGACGCCCAACCAAGCACGGTTTGCCGGCGCCGGGCGCCGATGACATCGCTTACCTGATCTACACCTCGGGCACCACCGGTGTCCCCAAGGGGGTGGCGATCACCCACCACAACGTCACCCAGCTGATGGAGTCACTGGACGCGGCCTGGCCGGCCGGGCAGGTGTGGTCGCAGTGGCACTCCTACAGCTTCGATCTCTCGGTATGGGAGATCTTCGGTGCGCTGTTGCACGGCGGGCGGCTGGTGGTGGTGCCCGAGTCGGTGGCGGGCTCCCCGGAAGATTTCCACGCCCTGCTCGTCTCCGAACAGGTCGCGTGTCTTGAGCCAGACCCCGTCGGCGGTAGGGATGTTGTCGCCCGACGGATTGAAGTCGGTGGCCTTGCTGGTGGGCGGTGAGGCCTGCCCGGCCGACGTGGTGGATCGCTGGGCGCCGGGGCGCGTGATGATCAACGAATACGGCCCGACCGAGACGACGATGTGGGTGGCCCTGAGTGCGCCTCTCACCGCGGGGTCGGCGGGGTCGGGTGCGCCGCCGATCGGTGCGCCGGTGCCGGGGGCGGCGCTGTTCGTGCTGGACGGGTGGTTGCGTCCGGTGCCGGCGGGGGTGGTCGGCGAGTTGTATGTGGCCGGCGCCGGGCTGGCCTGTGGGTATTGGCGGCGGGCTGGGTTGACCGGGTCGCGGTTTGTGGCCTGCCCGTTCGGGGCGCCGGGCACACGCATGTATCGCACCGGGGATCTGGTGTGTTGGGGCGCCGACGGGCAGCTCCGGTATCTGGGGCGTGCCGATGAGCAGGTCAAGGTCCGCGGGTATCGCATCGAGCTGGGCGAAGTCCAGGCGGCGTTGGCCGGGCTGGATGGGGTGGACGCAGGCGGTGGTGATCGCCCGCGAGGACCGCCCCGGCGACAAGCGCCTCGTGGGTTATGTCACCGGCACAGCGGACCCGGCCGGGATGCGCGCCGCGCTGGCCGAGCGGCTCCCGGCCTACATGGTGCCGGCGGCGGTGGTTGTCCTTGATGCATTGCCGTTGACGGTCAACGGCAAACTCGACACCCGCGCCCTGCCCGCACCCGGATACCAGGACACCGGTGGGTATCGGGCTCCGGCCAACGCGGTCGAGGAGGTCCTGGCCGCCATCTACGCCCAAGTCCTCGGGCTGGATCGGGTCGGGGTGGATGACTCATTCTTCGAGCTGGGTGGCGACAGCATCTTGTCGATGCAGGTGGTGGCCCGGGGCCGGGCCGCCGGTGTGCTTGTCAGGCCGCGCGATGTTTTCCTTGAGCAGACCGTCGCCGGGCTGGCCCGTGTTGCCGCGGTGGCCGACGCTGGCGGCGGCCCAACCGATGCGGGCATCGGGCCGGTGTTGGCCACCCCGATCATCCGTTGGCTGGCCGACGTGGAAAGTGCAGGCGGCCTGATCGACCAGTTCAACCAGACGGTGGTGGTGCAGGCCCCCGCAGGGGTGACGCAGACCGGCGTGGTGGTCGTGCTGCAGGCATTGCTGGATCGCCACGCAATGCTGCGGCTACGCGTCGACCCAGGAGTTGGGGACGGCGCGGAGGGCTGGTCGCTGACAGCGCCCGAGCCGGGTTCGGTGGATGCGCGCGGCTGCCTGCAAACGGTGGACGTGTTATCCGAAGAAGCGCTGGTGGCAGCGCGGTCGCGGTTGAACCCGTCGACCGGGGTGATGCTGGGCGCGTTGTGGGCGGCCGATACCGGCCAGCTGGTGTTGATCGTTCACCATCTGGCCATCGACGCGGCCTCGTGGCGGATTGTCCTCAATGACCTCAACGTCGCCTGGGCCCAGCATCGCGCAGGCAACGAAGTGGTGTTGCCGGCGGGCGGGACGTCGTTTGCCCGGTGGGCGGAGCTGCTGGCGCAGCACGCGGGCAGCCCGCACGTCGTGGAGGCGGCCGACACCTGGAAACAGGTGGCCTCGGCCACCACCGCGCTGCCCGCGCTGAATCCCGCGGTCGACACCTACGCCACCGCCGGGCATCTGTCGGTGGTGTTGGATGCCGAGACCACCCGGATTCTGCTTGGTGAGGTGCCCGCCGCATTTCATGCCGGGATCCAGGACATCTTGTTGATCGCGTTCGGATTGGCGGTCTCTGAATTCTTGGGCAACGGCAGCGCGCCGATCAGCATCGACGTCGAGGGCCACGGCCGCCACGAGGAACTAGCCCCCCATGTGGACCTGTCCCACACCGTGGGGTGGTTCACCACCAAATACCCGGTGGCGTTAACGCTGGGGGCGGTCGGTCGGCTGCGCTGGGCGCAGGTGATCGCCGGCGAAGCAGCGCTGGGGCCACTGATCAAAGACGCCAAAGAGCAGCTTCGCGCCCTGCCCGATCCCCTGACCTACGGGTTGCTGCGCTATCAAAACCCCGACGTTGACCTGGGCACATCCGACCCGACGATCGGGTTCAACTACTTCCGGCGGGTGGGCGCCGTCGGGACTGATGGCACCGACGCCTCCGGTGCTGGTTGGCGGATATGCCGAGACGGCTCGTCGTTGATCCGGGCCGCCGCGGCGGTGCCCATGCCACTGACGCACACCGTGGAGCTAAACGCCCTGACCGTCGACACCGACACCGGCTCGTACCTGCAGGCCAATTGGACGTGGGCGCCCTCGGCCCTCGACCACGCGGCGATCACCCGGCTCAGCCATCTGTGGTTTGAAGCCCTGGCCGGTATCAGCGCGCATGTGCGCGGCGGTGGCGGCGGGCTGACGCCCTCCGATATCGCGCCCGCCCGCCTTAGCCAGCAGCAGATCGACGAACTGCAGCGCCAACACCGGATCGCCGATATTTTGCCGCTGACCCCGCTGCAGCAGGGCCTGCTCTTCCACGCCAGCACCACTCAAGGCAGCGACGACGTGTATGCGGTGCAGCTCGCCATCACCGTGACCGGCCCGCTCGACCCGCACCGGCTGCACGATGCGGTGCACGCGGTGATTACCCGGCATCCGCATCTAGTGGCCCGATTCTGTGACCGGTTCGACGAGCCGGTGCAGATGATCCCGGCCGATCCGGTGGCGGGGTGGCGCTATGTCGAGCTTGGCGCCGAGAACCTCGACTCCGATGAGCAATTCGAGCGGCTGCGTGCCGACGAACGCGCCGCGGTCTGCGACCTCGCCCACGAGCCGGCGTTTCGGGTAGCGGTGATCCGCACCGCGGCAGACCGGCACCGATTGGTGCTGACCAACCATCACATCGTGCTCGATGGCTGGTCGCTGCCGATCCTGCTGCGCGAAATCTTCGCCGGCTATTACGGACAGCGGCTGGCCGCGACGGCGCCGTACCGCAGGTTTGTTTCCTGGCTGGCCGGCCGGGATCTGGATGCCGCCCACACGGCCTGGCGGCAGGCGTTCGCCGGTTTTGACGCTCCCACGTTATTGGGCCCGCCGGGCCGGTTGGTGCCAGGGCCGCGCAGGGTTGCCTCGTTCCGGGTGGCTGAGCCGATCACGCGGGCGCTTGGTGAGCTGGCCCGCTCGTGTCACACCACGATCAACACCGCGTTGCAGGGCGCTTTTGCGCAGCTGCTGTGCCGGCTGACCGGCCAGCACGACGTCGCCTTTGGCACCGTGGTCTCGGGTCGGCCGGCCGAGGTGGCCGGCGCGGAATCGATGGTGGGCCTGTTCATCAACACGGTCCCGGTGCGCGCGACCATCACGGCGGTAACCACCACCGCCGACCTGTTGGGCCAGCTGCAGGGCGCCTATAACGACACGCTCGATCATCAGCACCTGGCGCTTGCCGAGATCCACCGCGTAACCGGTCAGGAAAGGCTGTTCGACACCCTTTTCGTGTATGAGAACTATCCGGTCGACACCGCCGCGTTGGCGGACGCCCACGAGTTGGCCATCACCGATATCACCGGCCACGAATCCACCCACTATCCGCTGACGGTGGTCGCCGGCCCGGGGGCTGAGCTGGTTCTTCGCGTCGAATACGACACCGAGGTGTACGACGCGGCCAGCATCGAAACACTGATCGAGCGGTTGCAGCGGGTCATGGTGTCCATGACCGCCGACCCCACCGGGCGGTTGTCGTCCATTGATGTGCTCGATGCCGGTGAGCACGCCCGCCTGGATGAGTGGGGCAACCTGGCGGTGCTGTCCCAGCCGGCTTCCACATCCCTGCCGGTGTCGATTCCGGGGCTGTTCGCCGCGCAGGTGGCGCGCACCCCGGAGGCGGTGGCGATCAGCTGCGGGGAGCGGTCGTGGACCTACCTCGAGGTGGAGGAGGCTGCCAATCGGTTCGCGCACCTGTTGGCCGGCCACGGCGCGGGCGCGGGGGAGTGTGTGGCGCTGCCGCTGGACCGCTCAGCGCGGGCCGTGGTGGCGATTTTGGCGGTGCTCAAGGCCGGGGCGGCCTATCTGCCGATCGACCCGGCGGTGCCCGATGCGCGGCTGCAGTTCGTGCTGGCCGACGCCGCGCCGATCGCCGCGATCACCAGCACCGGACTGGCCGACCGGCTGGGCGGGTGCGACCTGGCGGTTATCGATGTCAACGATCCCGCTCTTGACGCCTACCCGTGCACGGCATTGCCGGCACCCGCGGCAGATGACCTGGCCTACCTCGTCTACACCTCGGGCACCACCGGTGTTCCCAAGGGCGTGGCGGTCACCCACCACAACGTCACCCAACTGATCGAGTCGCTGGACGCCGGGCTCCCGGAGTTCAGGGTGTGGACGCAGTGTCACTCGTTGGCCTTCGACTATTCGGTGTGGGAGATCTTCGGCGCGCTATTGCATGGCGGGCGGTTGGTGGTGGTGCCCGAGTCGGTGCGGCGCTCGCCGGAAGATTTCCACGCTCTGCTGCTCAGAGAACAAGTCACTGTCCTCAGCCAGACCCCGTCCGCAGCGCGGACGCTCTCAACCGAGGGTTTGGAGTCGGCGGCGCTGGTGATCGCCGCCGAGGCCTGTCCGGCAGAGGTGGTGGATCGGTGGGCGCCGGGGCGGGTGATGGTCAATGCCTACGGTCCCACCGAGACGACCGTGTTCTCCTCGGTCAGTGCGCCTTTAACAGCGGGGTCCGGGGTACCGCCGATCGGTGCACCGGTGCCGGGGGCGGCGTTGTTGGTGCTGAACGGGTGGCTGCGACCCGCGCCGGCGGGCGTGGTCGGCGAGCTGTATGTGGCCGGCCGTGGCGTGGCCGTTGGCTATGTGGGCCGGCCCTGGTTGACCGGGTCGCGGTTTGTGGCCTGCCCGTTCGGGGCGCCGGGAACACGCATGTATCGCACCGGGGATCTGGTGTGCTGGCGCGCGGACGGGCAGTTGGACTACCTCGGGCGCGCCGATGAGCAGGTCAAGATCCGCGGGTATCGCATCGAACTCGGCGAGGTACAGGCGGCGCTGGCCGGGCTAGATGGGGTAGAGCAGGCGGTGGTGATCGCCCGCGAGGACCGCCCCGGCGACAAGCGCCTGGTGGGTTACGTCACCGGTACCGCGGAGCCGGCCAAGCTGCGTAGCGCGCTGGCCGAGCGGCTACCGGCCTACATGATCCCGACGGCGCTGGTGGTCCTCGACGCGCTGCCGCTAACCCCCAACGGCAAACTCGACACCCGCGCCCTGCCCGCACCCGAATATCAGAATGCTGATCGTTACCGTGCCCCGGCCGACGCCGTGGAGGAGGTCCTGGCCGACATCTACGCCCGGGTGCTCGGGTTGGAGTGGGTCGGTGCGGATGACTCGTTTTTCGATTTGGGTGGGGATTCGCTGTCGGCGATGCGCCTGATCGCCGCGATCAACACCAGCCTCAATGCCGGGCTGTCGGTGCGCGACGTGTTCGAGGCGCCCGCCGTGGCGCGGTTGGCGCCCCGCATCGGCGCGGGTGCGGTGCGGCTGCTGCCGTTGTTGGCCGGTGTGCGGCCCGCGGTGGTTCCGTTGTCGTTCGCCCAGAACCGGTTGTGGTTTATCGACCAGTTGGCGGGGCCCGCGCCGATCTACAACATGCCGGTAGCCGTACGGCTGCGCGGGCGCGTTAACGCCGACGCGCTAGGTGCCGCGCTGGCCGATCTGGTGGGCCGCCATGAAAGCCTGCGCACCCTGTTCCCAGCACCCGAGGGCGTGCCCCAGCAACTTGTGGTACCGGCCGAGCGGGCCGACTTCGGCTGGCACATCATTGATGCCACCGCGTGGCCACAAAGCCAGCTCGGTGAGGAAATCGACGCCGCGGCCCGCTGCAGTTTCGACCTGACCACCCAGATCCCGTTGCGGGCAGGGCTTTTCCGTATCGGCGACGACGAGCACGTGCTGGTGGTCGTGGTGCACCATATCGCCGGCGACGGATGGTCGATCGCTCCGCTGGTGCGTGATCTGGGTGCGGCCTATGCCGCCCGGTGCGCCGGGCAGGCCCCCGGTTGGGCGCCGTTAGCGGCGCAGTATGTCGATTACACGCTGTGGCAGCGCGCGCAGCTGGGCGAGCTGACCGACAGCAACAGCCTCATTTCCGCGCAGCTGGCCTACTGGGAACAGGCCCTGGCCGGGCTGCCCGAGCGTGTGCAGCTGCCCACCGATCGGCCCTACCCGCCGGTCGCCGATCAGCGCGGCGCCAGTATGGCCGTGGACTGGCCGGTCGAGCTGCAACAGCAAGTTCGTCACCTGGCCCGCGGGCACGACGCGACCAGCTTCATGGTGCTCCAGGCCGGGTTGGCGGTGTTGCTGGCCAAGCTCAGCGCCAGCACCGAGGTGGCCATCGGGTTCCCGATCGCCGGGCGCCGCGACCCCGCGCTCGATGACTTGGTCGGCTTCTTCGTTAACACCTTGGTACTGCGCGTCGATGTGGCCGGCGATCCCACCGTGGCCGAGCTGTTGGCCCAGGTGCGGGCGCGCAGTTTGGAAGCCTTCGAGCACCAAGACGTGCCCTTCGAGGTGCTGGTGGAGCGGCTCAACCCCACCCGATCCCTGGCCCATCACCCGCTGATTCAGGTGATGATGGCCTGGCAGAACTTCGCCGGGCCCGACGATCGCACCGCCGCGCTGGCCCTGGGGGATCTACAGGTCACCCCCATACGCCTCGGGACGCACACGGCCCGCACGGATTTGGCGGTGTCTTTGGCCGAACGCTTCACCGAGGCCGGTGAGCCCGCCGGCATTGGCGGAGCGGTGGAGTTTCGCACCGACGTCTACGACGTGACCAGCATCGAAACACTGATCGAGCGACTGCGGCGGGTGCTGGCGGCGATGACCGTCGACCCCACAGCGCGGCTCTCGTCCATGGATCTGCTCGCCGCCGAGGAACACGCCCGCCTAGATGCTTGGGGCAATCGGGCAGTGCTGAGCACCCCCGCATCCCCGGCTTTGTCCGTTCCGGCGCTGTTCGCTGCTCAGGTCATCCGCACCCCGGCGGCGGTGGCGATCAGCTACGAGGGCCGTTGCCTGACCTACCGCGAGGTTGAAGAGGCCGCTAACCACGTGGCGCACGTGTTGGCCCGCTCTGGCGCGGGTCCCGGGCAGTGTGTGGCGTTGGTGTTGGAGCGCTCCGCTCAGGCCGTGGTGGCGATGCTGTCGGTGCTCAAAACCGGGGCGACCTACCTGGCGATCGACCCGAGCCTGCCGGCGGCGCGGATCGGGTTCATGCTCGAGGATGCCGCCCCGATCGCCGCGATCACCACCGCGGACCTACGGTCGCGGCTGGACAAGTCCGACCTGACGGTTATCGATATCGGTGATATCGAGGCTACTGCCGTTGAGAGCCACGCCGGCGCCGCGTTGCCGACACCCGGGCCAGACGACATCGCCTACCTGATCTACACCTCGGGCACCACCGGGGTGCCCAAGGGGGTGGCGCTGAGCCACCAAAACCTGGCCCACTTGGCGCAGTCATCGTCGGCGCATCTGCCCGCGGCCCAGGTGTGGGCGCAGTTCCATTCGTATGCGTTCGACTTTTCGGTGATGGAGATCTGGGCCGCGCTGCTCGGTGGTGGGCGCTTGGTGGTGGTGCCCGAATCGGTGGCCCGCTCACCAGAAGAGTTCCACGACCTGCTGATCGCCGAACACGCCAACGTTGTTACCCAAACCCCGTCGGCGCTTGGGGTGCTCTCACCTGAGGGTTTGGAGTCGGCGGCGTTGGTGATCGGAGGCGAGCCCTGCCCGGCTGAGGTGGTGGATCGGTGGGCGCCCGGGCGGGTGATGATCAACGGCTACGGGCCGACCGAGGCCACGGTGTATGTGTCGATGAGTGCGCCGTTAACAGCAGGGTCAGGGGCGCCGCCGATCGGGTCGCCGGTGTCCGGCGCTGCGTTGTTTGTGCTGGATGAGTGGCTGCGGGCAGTCCCGGCCGGAGTGGTCGGGGAGTTGTATGTGGCCGGTGCCGGGGTGGGCGTTGGCTACCTGGGCCGGGCCGCGTTGACGGGGTCGCGGTTTGTGGCGTGTCCGTTCGGGGCGTCCGGCATGCGCATGTATCGCAGCGGGGATCTGGTGTGGTGGCGCTCGGATGGGCAACTGGCATACGCGGGGCGCGCCGATGAGCAGGTCAAGATCCGCGGGCACCGCATCGAACTCGGCGAGGTGCAGGCAGCGATGTCCGCGCTGGACGGGGTGGAGCAGGCCGTGGTGATCGCCCGCCAGGACCGCCCCGGCGATAAACGCCTGGTCGGTTATGTTACCGGGACTGCGGACCCGGCTGGGATCCGCGCGGGGCTGGCCGAGCGGCTGCCAGCCTATATGGTGCCGGCCGCGGTGGTGCTCCTCGATGCATTGCCGCTGACCATCAATGGGAAGCTCGACACCCGTGCACTGCCGGCACCCGAATACACCGCCAGTGAATATCGGGCCCCGGCCAGCGCCGTTGAGGAGGTGTTGGCCGGTATCTACGCCCAAGTCCTCGGGCTAGATCGGGTCGGGGTTGATGAGTCTTTTTTCGAGCTGGGTGGCGACAGCATCTTGTCGATGCAGGTGGTGGCCCGGGCCCGTGCTGCCGGCATTGTCTGCACGCCCCGCGATGTCTTCCTCGAGCAGACCGTGGCCGGGCTGGCCCGGGTGGCCGGGGTGGCCGACGATGCGGGCGGCCCGGTCGATGAGGGCATCGGGCCGCTGCCCGCGACCCCGATCATCCGCTGGCTGGCCAGCGTAGAAAGTGCAGGCGGCCCGATCGACCAGTTCAACCAAACGCTGGTGGTGCAAGCCCCGGCGGGGGTGACCGAGGCAGACGTGGTGGTCGTGTTGCAGGCCGTTCTGGATCGCCACGCCATGTTGCGGTTGCGCGTCGACCCGGGCAGTGGGGACGGCGCCGGGGGGTGGTCGCTGACGGCGCCCGAGGCCGGCGCGGTGGATGCACGCGCCTGCCTGCACGCGGTGGACGTGTTGTCCGAGCAGGCCGTACTAGGGGCGCGGTCGCGGTTGAACCCGGCCCGCGGGGCGATGCTTTCCGCGCTGTGGGTTGGCTCCACGGGGCAGCTGGTGTTGATCATTCACCATCTGGCCATCGACGCGGTCTCCTGGCGCATTGTGCTCGAGGACCTCAACATCGCCTGGGCCCAGTATTGCGGTGGCCAGCAGATAACCCTGCCGGCGAGCAGGACGTCGTTTGCGCGCTGGGCGTCGGTGCTGGCCGAGCATTCACGCCGCCCAGAAGTCGTTGGTCAGGTGCAGCCGTGGCGGGAGGTGGCGGCGACCCCGGCCGCACTACCCGCGGTCCAGCCCACAGTGGATACGTTCGCGACCGCCGGGCGCCTGTCGATGGCGTTGGATGCCCCGACCACCGGCATGCTTTTGGGTGAGGTGCCCGCAGCGTTCCATGCCGGCATCCACGAGGTCTTGTTGATCGCGTTCGCCCTGGCCTGCGGCGAGTTTTTAGGGTTGTCGGGCAACGGCGACGCGCCGATCGGCATCGACGTGGAGGGCCACGGCCGCCATGAGGAACTGGTCCCCGGTATTGACCTGACGCGGACGGTGGGGTGGTTCACCACCAAATTTCCGGTGGCCTTAACGCTGGGGGCGGTGGGTGGGCTGTCCTGGGCGCAGGTGATGGCCGGTGACGCCGGGTTGGGCGTGCTGCTCAAGGACGCCAAGGAGCAGCTCCGGGCGCTGCCCGATCCACTGACCTACGGGTTGCTGCGATACCTGAACCCCGACGTGGAGCTGGCCGGGCCGGACCCGGCGATCGGATTCAACTATCTCGGGCGCCTCGGCGGGGCGGCGGCCGAGCTCTCCAGCGACCTGTGGCGAATCTCCCACGAAGGCGTGTCGATGATCGGCGCCGCCGCGGCAGTGCCGATGCCGCTTTCACACACCGTGGACCTCAACGCCGTCACCGTGGACACCGAGACCGGCCCGCGGCTGCACGCCAACTGGATGTGGGCACCCTCGGCGCTCGATCACGCGGCCATCAGCGATCTGAGCCGGATGTGGTTTGAGGCGCTGACCGGCATCTGCGCACATGTACGCGCTGGTGGGGGCGGGCTGACCCCGTCGGATATCGCCCCTGCCCGGCTCAGCCAGTCACAGATCGACGAGCTGGCGCGCCAATACCGGATCGCCGATATTTTGCCGCTGACCCCCCTGCAGCAGGGACTGCTCTTCCACGCCAGCACCGCCAGCACCGCCAGCGACGATGTGTATGCGGTGCAGCTGAGCATCACGGTGACCGGCCCACTCGACCCACACCGGCTGCGCGATGCGGTGCACGCGGTGATCACCCGCCATCCGCACCTGGCGGCACGATTCAGCCAACAATTCGGCCACCCGGTGCAGATCATCCCGGCCGATCCCGAAGCCGGGTGGCGCTATATCGAGTTGGACGGCGGCGCTGAGGTCGATGTCGACGCGCATATCCCGCGGGTGTGCGCCGCCGAACGCGCCGCGGTCTGCGATCTGGGCGCCGATCAGCCGGTGTTTCGGGTGGCGTTGATCCGCATCGCGCCAGACCGGCACCGGCTAGTTCTGACCAACCACCACATCGTGCTGGATGGCTGGTCGCTGCCGATCCTGCTGGGGGAGATATTCGCCGGCTATCACCGCCAGCGGCTGGCCGCGGCGGTCCCGTATCGCCGATTTGTGACCTGGCTGGCCGATCGCGACCTCGATGCCGCCCATGCGGCCTGGCGGCAGCTGCTCGCCGGTTTTGATACCCCCACCCTGGTGGGTCCGCCGGGCCGGTTACAGCACGGGCGGCAAGGCGTCGCCTCGCGTCGAGTGCCCGAGCAGACCACCCAGGCCCTGGGCCAGCTGGCACGCTCGTGTCACACCACCGTGAGCACCGTGTTGCAGGGCGCGTTTGCGCAGCTGCTGTGCGGGCTGACCGGCCAGCACGATGTCACCTTCGGCACCACAGTCTCGGGGCGACCCGCCGAGGTGCCCGGCGCGGACTCGATGGTCGGCCTGTTGATCAACACGGTGCCGGTACGGGCCACCATCACCGCGGCAACCACCACCACCGACCTACTCGCACAGCTGCACACCACCCACCACGACACCCTCGAACACCAGCACCTGGCGCTAGCCGAGATCCACCGCGCCACCGGCCACCACCAGCTGTTCGACACCCTGTTCGTCTACGAGAACTACCCGGTCGACACCGCCGCGCTCGCAGGCGCCCACGAGGTGGCCATCACCGAGATCACCAGCCACGAATCCACCCACTACCCGCTGACCATGGTCGCCCAACCGGGGGCTGAATTGGGGCTTCGCGTCGAATACGACACCGCAGTGTTCGACGCGGCCAGCATCGACACCCTGATCGCACGGTTAGAGCGGGTGTTGGCGGCCATGACCACCGACCCGGGGCGGTCGTTGTCGTCGATCGATGTGCTCGACGCCGGTGAACACGCCCGCCTGGATGGGTGGGGTAACCGGGCGGTGCTGACCCAGCCCGCACCACGCCGATGTCGATTCCGGTGTTGTGGGCCGCCCAAGTCGCACGCACCCCCGACGCGGTGGCGATCAGCCACAGGGAGCGGTCGTGACCTATCGCGAGGTGGAGGAGGCCGCGAACCGGTTGGCGCACCTGCTGGCCGGCCACGGGGCAGGCCCGGGGCGGTGTGTGGCGCTGCTGCTGGAACGCTCAGCCCAAGCCGTCGTGGCGATTGTGGCGACACTCAAAACCGGGGCGGCCTACCTGCCGATCGACCCCGCGGTGCCCGATGCGCGGCTGCAGTTCGTGCTGGCCGACGCCGCCCCGATCGCCGCGATCACCACCACCGCACTGGCCGACCGGCTGCACGGATGCGACCTGACGGTTATCGACGTCGGTGATATCGGGGACCCCCGCGTTGACACCCAACCCAGCACCGCGTTGCCGGCGCCCGCGGCTGATGACCTGGCCCACATCATCTACACCTCGGGCACCACCGGGGTGCCCAAGGGGGTGGCGGTCACCCACCACAACGTCACCCAACTCATCGAATCACTAGACGCCGGGCTGCCCGCGGTCAAAGTGTGGCCGCAGTGTCACTCGCTGGCCTTCGACGCCTCGGTGTGGGAGATCTGGGCACCGTTGCTGGGCGGCGGGCGGGTGGTGGTGGTGTCTGAGGCGGTGGTGCGCTCACCGGCGGACTTGCACGCGGTGTTGGTCGCCGAAGGAATCAACATGTTGTTGCAGACGCCTTCTGCGGTGGGGGTGTTATCGCCGCAGGGGCTGGAGTCGGCGGCGTTGGTGGTCGCCGCGGAGCCGTGTCCGCCCGAGGTGGTGCATCGGTGGGCGCCCGGGCGGGTGATGGTCAACGCCTACGGCCCGACCGAGGCCACCGTGATCGTGACGATCAGCGCGCCGTTGACCGCGGGGTCGGGGGTCCCGCCGATCGGTGCACCGGTACCCGGGGCGGCGCTGTTCGTGCTGAACGGGTGGCTGCGACCGGTACCGGCCGGGGTGGTCGGGGAGTTGTATGTGGCCGGGCGCGGCGTCGGCGTCGGCTACGTGGGCCGGGCCGGGTTGACCGGGTCACGGTTTGTGGCGTGTCCGTTCGCGCCGGGACAACGGATGTATCGCACCGGGGACCTGGTGTCGTGGCGCCCCGATGGGCAGCTGGGGTATGTGGGGCGCGCCGATGAGCAGGTCAAGATCCGCGGGTATCGCATCGAACTCGGCGAAGTCCAAGCCGCACTGACCGGGCTCGACGGGGTTAAGCAGGCAGTGGTGATCGCCCGCCAGGACCGCCCCGGCGATAAGCGCCTGGTCGGCTATGTGATCGGGACCGCGGACCCGGCCAAGCTGCGTAGCGCGCTGGCCCAGCGGCTCCCGGCCTACATGGTCCCGGCCGCGGTGGTGGTCCTCGACACGCTGCCACTAACCCCCAACGGCAAACTCGACACCCGCGCCCTGCCCGCACCCGAATACACCGCTGGCGGTATCGGGCCCCGGCCGGCGCGATGGAGGAGGTCCTGGCCGGCATCTACGCCCGCGTGCTCGGTGTCGAGCGGGTCGGGGCCGATGACTCGTTTTTCGATCTGGGTGGGGACTCGCTGTCGGCGATGCGCCTAATCGCCGCGATCAATACCGACCTGAATGCCGACCTGTCGGTGCGCACCATCTTCGAGGCACCCACCGTGGCCCGGCTGGCGCCCCGCATCGGTCGGGAAAGGGGCCAGCTGGTGCCGTTGGCGCCGGTTGAGCGGCCGGCGGTGGTTCCGTTGTCGTTCGCCCAAAACCGGTTGTGGTTCATCGACCAATTGCATGGTCCCTCAACGGTTTACACCATGCCGGTGGCGGTCCGGCTGCGCGGGCGCCTGGACGCCGAGACGCTGGGTCGCGCGTTGGCCGATGTGGTGGGCCGCCATGAAAGCCTGCGCACCCTTTTCCCAGCACCCGCAGGCACACCCCAGCAGCTAGTGATGCCGGTCGAGCGGGCCGACTTCGGCTGGCAGATCATCGATGCCGCCGGCTGGACAGCGGCCCGCCTCGGTGAGGCCATCGGCGCCGCGGCGCGTCACGCATTTGACCTGGCCACCGAGATCCCTTTGCGGGCAAGGCTTTTCCGCATCAGCGACGACGAACACGTGCTGGTGGCCGTGGCCCACCATATCGCCGCCGACGGCTGGTCGATCACCCCGCTGGTACGTGATCTGGGTGCGGCCTATGCAGCCCGGTGTGCCGGGCAAGCCCCGCAATGGGCCCCGCTAGCGGTGCAGTACGTCGATTACACGCTGTGGCAGCACGCCCAGCTGGGCGACCTAACCGACAGCGACAGTCTGATTGCCGCGCAGCTTGGCCTACTGGGAACAGGCCCTGGCCGGGCTGCCCGAGCGTGTGCAGTTGCCCACCGATCGGCCTTATCCGCCGGTCGCCGATCACCGCGGTGCCACGGTGGCAGTGGACTGGCCGCCCGAGCTGCAACAGCGGGTGCGCGCGCTGGCGAGTGAACACAACGCGACAAGTTTCATGGTGATCCACGCCGCGCTGGCGGTGCTATTGTCCAAGCTCAGCGCCAGCGCCGATGTGGCTGTCGGGTTCCCGATCGCCGGGCGCCGCGATACCGCCCTCGATGAGTTGATCGGCTTTTTCGTCAACACCTTGGTACTGCGTGTCGAGGTTAGCGGTGATCCCACCGTGGCCGAGCTGTTGGCCCAGGTGCGGGCGCGCAGTCTGGCCGCCTACGAGCATCAAGACGTGCCGTTTGAGGTGCTGGTGGAGCGGCTCAACCCCACCCGATCCCTGGCCCATCACCCGCTGATTCAGGTGATGTTCGCCTGGCAGAACTTCGCCGGGCCCGATGATCCCGCCGCCGCGCTGGCCTTGGGTGACCTGCAGGTCACACCCATTCCCATCCAGATCCAGACCGCGCGCATGGATTTGGTGTTGTCGTTGGCCGAACGCTTCACCGAGGCCGGGCAGCCCGCCGGCATCGGCGGCGCGGTGGAATTTCGCACCGACGTGTTCGATGCGGCCAGCATCCAAACACTCATCGAGCGGTTCGAGCGGGTGCTGGCGGCCATGACCGCCGACCCGACCGGGCGGCTCTCGTCAATGGATCTGCTCGACGAGCCTGAGCACAACCGCCTAGATGCGTGGGGCAACCGGGCGGCGTTGTCCCAGCCTCCCACCATCGGTGTGTCGATTCCCGAGTTGTTCGCCGCGCAGGTGGCGCGAACACCGGAGGCGCTGGCGCTGAGCTTCGACGGCCGCTCGATGACCTACCGTGAGGTTGAGCAGACCACTAACCGGGTGGCGCATCTTTTGGCCGGCCATGGGGTGGGCCCGGGTGGGTGTGTTGCGCTGCTGTTGGAGCGCTCAGCGCAGGCAGTGCTGGCGATTGTGGCGATACTCAAAACCGGGGCGGCTTACCTGCCGATCGACCCGGGCCTGCCCGCGGCGCGGATCGGGTTCATGGTGGCCGATGCCGGCCCGATCGCCGCGATCACCGCCGCCGGGCTAGCGGACCGGCTCGACGGGCACGACCTGCTGGTCGTCGATGTCAGTGATATTGAGTCCTCCGCGATCAGCAGCTACCCGTGCACCGGGTTGCCCGCACCCGCGGCGGAGGACATCGCCTACCTCATCTACACCTCGGGCACCACCGGTGTCCCCAAAGGCGTCGCCGTCACCCACCGCAACATCACCCAGCTGCTCGACTCACTAGACGCCGGCCTGATAGCGCCGGGGCCGCCAAAGGTGTCAACGCAGTGGCATTCCTTGGCCTTCGACGCCTCGGTCCGAGAGATCTGGGGCGCGCTGCTCCATGGTGGGCGGCTGGTGGTGGTGCCCGAATCGGTGGCGCGCTCACCGCAAGACTTACATGACCTGCTGGTTGCCAAACACGTCAACGTCATTACCCAGACCCCGTCGGCGGTGGCGGTGCTCTCTCCGCAGGGGTTGGAGTCGGCGGCGTTAGTGATCGGCGGCGAGGCCTGTCCGGCTGAGGTGGCGGATCGGTGGGCGCCCGGTCGGGTGATGATCAACGCTTACGGCCCGACCGAGACCACGGTGGATGTCGCGATCAGTGCGCCATTAACAGCAGGGTCGGGGGCGCCCCCGATCGGTGCGCCGGTGTCGGGGGCGGCATTGTTTGTGCTGGATGGGTGGCTGCGTCCGGTGCCGGCCGGGGTTGTCGGGGAGTTGTATGTGGCCGGCGCCGGGCTGGCCTGTGGGTATTGGCGTCGGGCCGAGTTAACGGCATCGCGGTTTGTGGCGTGTCCGTTCGTCGGTCCCGGCATGCCGGGACAGCGTATGTATCGCACCGGGGATTTGGTGTGGTGGCGCCCGGATGGGCAGCTGGCGTATGTGGGGCGCGCTGATGAGCAGGTCAAGATCCGCGGATATCGGATCGAACTCGGCGAGGTGCAGGCAGCGCTGTCCGGGTTGGACGGGGTGGAGCAGGCGGTGGTGATCGCCCGCGAGGACCGCCCCGGTGACAAGCGCCTGGTCGGCTACGTCGTCGGGGTCACCGGAACGCTAGACCCGGCCGGGGTTCGCGCGGCGCTGGCCGAGCGGCTACCGGCCTACATGGTGCCGGCGGCGGTGGTAGTCCTTGATGTGTTGCCGCTGACAGTCAACGGAAAGCTCGATACCCGCGCCTTGCCTGCGCCGGAATACCACGATGTTGATCGGTACCGGCCCCCGACCACGGCCGTCGAGGAGGTGTTGGCCGGTATCTACGCCCAGGTTTTGGGGTTGCAGCGGGTCGGGGTGGAGGAGTCGTTCTTCGGGCTGGGTGGCGACAGCATCTTGTCGATGCAGGTGGTGGCCCGGGCCCGGGCGGCGGGCCTGCTGCTGCGGCCGCGCGATATTTTCGTTGAGCAGACCGTGGCCGGGCTGGCCCGGGTGGCCGGGCTGGCCGGCGGGATTGACGACGGTGACCAGGGCATCGGGCCGGTTGTGGCCACCCCGATCATGCGCAGGCTGGCCGGCGTGGAAGATGCTGGCGGCCCGGTGCAGCAGTTCAACCAGACGCTGGTGCTGCAGGCCCCCGCGGGGGTGACCGAGGCCGACGTGGCGGTCGTGTTGCAGGCCTTGCTGGATCACCACGCCATGCTGCGGCTACGCGTCGACCCAGGCAATGGGGAGGGCACCGGGGGCTGGTCGTTACGGGTGCCCGAGGCCGGCGCGGTGGATGCACGCGCGTGCCTGCACGCGGTGGCCGTCCTGTCCGAGCAGGCAGTGGTAGGGGCGCGGTCGCGGTTGAACCCAGCCAGTGGGGTGATGCTTTCCGCGCTCTGGGTTGCCGGTAGCGGTCAGCTGGTGTTGATCGTTCACCATCTGGCCATCGACGGGGTGTCGTGGCGGATTGTGCTGGAGGATCTCAACACCGCCTGGGCCCAGCATCGGGCGGTGCAGCAGATAGCCCTGCCGGTGACCGGGACATCGTTTGCCCGCTGGGCGTCGCTGCTGGCCGAGCATGCGGCTCGCCCGGATGTCGTGGACGCGGCCGACGCCTGGAAACAGGTGGCGGCGACCCCGGCCGCGCTGCCCGCGGTCCAGCCCGCGCTGGATACGCTCGCCACCGCCGGGCGCCTGTCGGTGGTGTTGGATGCCGAGACCACCGGCATGCTGCTCGGTGAGGTGCCCGCCGCGTTTCATGCCGGGATCCACGAGATCTTGTTGATCGCGTTCGGGTTGGCGTGGTCTGAGTTTTTGGGCAATGGCGGCGCGCCGATCGGCATCGACGTCGAAGGGCACGGCCGCCACGAGGAACTGGCCCCCGACATCGACCTGACCCACACCGTGGGGTGGTTCACCGCCCTATACCCGGTGACCTTAACGCTGGGGGCCGTCGGCGGGCTGTCCTGGGCGCAAGTGCTTGCCGGCGAGGCCAGGCTGGGGACGCTGATCAAGAACGCCAAAGAGCAACTTCGGGCGCTGCCCGATCCGCTGAGCTACGGGCTGCTGCGGTATCTGAACGCCGAGGTTGATCTGGCCGACTCTGACCCGTCGATCGGGTTCAACTATCTGGGGCGCCTGGGCGCCGCGGCGGGCGAGATCTCCGGTGATCTATGGCGAATTTCCCCGGAAGGCATGTCGATGATCGGCGCCGCCGCGGCAGTGCCGATGCCGCTTTCACACACCGTGGAACTTAACGCCGTCACCATAGACACCGACACCGGCCCGCAGCTGCAGGCCAACTGGATGTGGGCACCCTCGGCACTGGATCGCGCGGCGATCACCCGGGTTAGCGAGTTGTGGTTTGAGGCCCTGGCCGGCATCCGCGCACACGTGCGCGCCGGTGGCGGCGGGCTGACCCCGTCCGATATCACCCCTGCCCGGCTCAGCCAGTCACAGATCGACGAGCTGCAACAACAGGACCGGATCGCCGATGTGTTCCCGCTGACCCCCCTGCAGCGGGGGCTGCTCTTCCACGCCAGCATCGCCAGCGACGACGTGTACGCGGTGCAGCTGGGTATCACCATGGCCGGCCCGCTGGACCCGGCCCGGCTGCGTGATGCGCTGCGCACGGTAATCACCCGCCACCCACATCTGGCGGCACGATTCAGCCAACAATTCGACGAACCGGTCCAGATCATCCCGGCCGATCCAGAGGCCGGGTGGCGCTATATCGAGCTGGACGGCCAAGACACCGAGGGTGCAGAACTGATCGAGCGGGTGTGCGCCGACGAACGCGCCGCGGTCTGCGATCTGGGCGCCGATCAGCCGGTGTTTCGGGTGGCGTTGATCCGCATCGCGCCAGATCGGCACCGGTGTGTAGTGACCCACCACCACATCGTGCTCGATGGCTGGTCACTGCCGATCCTGCTGGGCGAAATGTTCGCCAGCTATCACCGCCAGCGGCTGCCCGCGGCGGTCCCGCATCGCAGGTTTGTCACCTGGCTGGCCGACCGAGACCTCGATGCCGCCCACGCGGCCTGGCGACAGCTGCTCGCCGGTTTTGACACCCCCACCCTGGTGGCCCCGCCGGGCCGGTTACAGCACGGGCGGCAAGGCGTCGCCGCGCGTCGGCTGCCCGAACACACCACCCAGGCCATCAACGAGCTGGCCCGCTCCTGTCACACCACCGTCAATACCGTGCTGCAGGGCGCCTTCGCCCAGCTGCTGTGCTGGCTCACCGGCCAGCACGACATCGCCTTCGGCACCACAGTCTCTGGGAGACCGGGCGAGCTGCCCGGTGCGGAATCGATGGTGGGCCTGCTGATCAACACCGTGCCGGTACGGGCCACCATCACCGCGGCAACCACCACCAGCGACCTACTCGCACAGCTGCACAACACCCACCACGACACCCTCGATCACCAGCACCTGGCGCTTGCCGAGATCCACCGCGCCACCGGCCACCACCAGCTGTTCGACACCCTGTTCGTGTATGAGAACTATCCGGTCGACACCGCCGCGCTCGCGGGCGCCCACGAGGTGGCCGTCACCGAAGTCACCAGCCACGAATCCACCCACTACCCACTGACGGCGATCGCCCAACCGGGGACTGAACTGGGCCTGCGCGTCGAATACGACACCGCAGTGTTCGACCCGGCCAGCATCCAGGCGCTCCTCGGACGGTTAGAGCGGGTGTTTGAGGCCATGACCGCCGACCCCAACGCACGGTTGTCGTCGATCGATGTGCTCGACGCCGGTGAACACGCCCGCCTGGATGCGTGGGGTAATCGGGCAGTGTTGACCCAGCCCGCGACGCCGATGTCGATTCCGGTGTTGTGGGCCGAGCAGGTCGCACGCACCCCCGACGCGGTGGCGATCAGCCACGGGGAGCGGTCGTGGACCTATCGCGAGGTGGAGGAGACCGCGAACCGGTTGGCGCACCTGCTGGCCGGCAACGGGGCGGCCCCTGGGCAGTGTGTGGCGCTGCTGCTGGAGCGCTCAGCCCAGGCCGTGATGGCGATTGTGGCGGTGCTCAAAACCGGGGCGGCCTACCTGCCGATCGACCCGGCGGTGCCCGATGCGCGGCTGCGGTTCGTGCTGGCCGATGCCGCGCCGATCGCCGCGACCACCACCACTGATCTGGCTGACCGGCTGGCCGGGTGCGACCTGGCGGTCGTCGACGTCAGTGATATCGGGGACTCCCGCGTTGACACCCAACCCCGCATGGCGTTGCCGGTGCCGGCCCCCGATGACCTTGCCCACGTCATCTACACCTCGGGCACCACGGGTGTCCCCAAAGGCGTGGCGGTCACCCACCACAACGTCACCCAATTGATCGAGTCGCTGGACGTCGGGCTGCCGTCGGTCAAAGTGTGGCCGCAGTGTCACTCGTTGGCCTTCGACTATTCGGTGTGGGAGATCTGGGCTCCGCTGCTGCAGGGCGGGCGGGTGGTGGTGGTGCCCGAGGCGGTGCGGCGCTCACCGCAGGATTTCCACGCCCTGCTGGTCAGCGAAGAAGTCACCGCCCTCAGCCAGACCCCTTCTGCGGTGCGGATGCTCCCAACTGAGGGGTTGGAGTCGGCGGCGCTGGTGGTCGCCGCTGAGGCCTGTCCGGCCGAGGTGGTGGATCGGTGGGCGCCCGGGCGGGTGATGATCAACGCCTACGGTCCCACCGAGACGACCGTGTTCGCCTCAGTCAGTGCGCCGTTAACGGCGGGGTCGGGGGTACCGCCTATCGGTGCACCGGTGCCCGGGGCGGCGCTGTTCGTGCTGAACGGGTGGCTGCTCCCGGTACCGGCCGGGGTGGTCGGGGAGTTGTATGTGGCCGGGCGCGGGGTGGGCGTCGGCTATCGGGGCCGGGCCGGGTTGACCGGATCACGGTTTGTGGCGTGTCCGTTCGCGGCGGGACAACGGATGTATCGCACCGGGGACCTGGTGTCGTGGCGCCCCGATGGACAGCTGGACTATCTCGGGCGCGCCGATGAGCAGGTCAAGATCCGCGGCTATCGCATCGAACTCGGCGAAGTCCAGGCTGCGCTCGCCGGGCTCGACGGAGTCAAGCAGGCGGCGGTGATCGCCCGCGAGGACCGCCCCGGGGACAAGCGCCTGGTGGGCTATGTCGTTGGGACCGCCGATCCCACCGACACACGCGCTCAACTCGCCGAGCGGCTCCCGGCCCATATGGTCCCGACGGTGGTGGTGGTCCTCGAGGCGCTGCCGCTGACCCCCAACGGCAAACTCGACACCGGAGCCCTGCCCGCACCCGAATATCAGAATGCTGATCGATACCTTGCCCCGGCCGGCGCCATCGAGGAAGTCCTAGCCGGCATCTACGCCCAGGTACTCGCGCTCGAACGCGTCGGGGCCGACGACTCGTTTTTCGATCTGGGTGGGGATTCATTGTCGGCGATGCGCCTGATCGCCGCGATCAACACGGCCCTCGATGCCGGCCTGTCGGTGCGCGACGTGTTCGAGGCGCCCACCGTGGCCCGGTTGGCGCCCCGCATCGGTGGGGATGCGGTGCGGCTGGAGCCGTTGGTGGCCGATGCGCGGCCGGCGGTGGTTCCGTTGTCTTTTGCCCAGAACCGGTTGTGGTTCATCGACCAGTTGGCCGGGCCCTCGCCGATGTACAACATGCCGGTCGCCGTACGGCTGCGCGGGCGCCTCAAGGCCGACGCGCTGGGTGTCGCGCTGGCCGATGTGGTGAGCCGCCATGAAAGCCTGCGCACCCTGTTCCCAGCACCCGAGGGCATACCCCAGCAGCTAGTGGTGCCGGTCGAGCGGGCCGACTTCGGCTGGCAGATCATCGACGCCACCGGCTGGCCGGAAAGCCAGCTGGGTGAGGCCCTCGACGCCGCAGCCCGCTGCAGTTTCGACCTGGCCACCCAGATCCCTTTGCGGGCGCGGCTTTTCCGCGTCGGCGGCGACGAGCACGTGCTGGTGATCGTGGTGCACCATATCGCTGCGGACGGCTGGTCGGTCAACCCGCTGGTGGCTGATCTGGGTGTGGCGTATGCCAGCCGGTGTGCGGGGCAAGCCCCCGGCTGGGCGCCGCTAGCGGTGCAATATGTCGATTACACGCTGTGGCAGCGCGCCCAGCTGGGCGATCTGACCGACAGCAACAGCCTTATTGCCGCGCAGCTGGCCTACTGGCAAGACGCCCTGGCCGCGCTGCCCGAGCGCCTGGCGCTGCCCACCGATCGGCCCTACCCGGCGGTGGCCGATCAGCGCGGCGCCACTGTGGCCGTCGACTGGGCACCCGAGCTGCAACAGCAAGTTCGTCAACTGGCCCGCGGGCATAACGCGACTAGTTTCATGGTGATCCAGGCCGCGCTCGCGGTGCTGCTGGCCAAGCTCAGCGCCAGCAGCGAGGTGGCCGTCGGGGTCCCGATCGCCGGCCGCCGCGACCCAGCCCTCGATGAGTTGATCGGGTTTTTCGTTAACACCCTGGTGCTGCGTGTTGAGGTCAACGGTGACCCCACCTTTACTGACCTGTTGGCGCGGGTGCGGGCGCGCAGCCTGGCCGCCTATGAGCATCAAGACGTGCCCTTTGAGGTGCTGGTGGAGCGGCTCAACCCCACCCGCAGCCTGACCCATCACCCTCTGGTGCAGGTGATGTTGGCCTGGCAGAACTTCGCCGGGCAGGATAATAATCCCGCCGCCGGGTTGGCCTTGGGTGAGCTGCAGGTCGCCCCGATGCACGTCGAAACCCAGACTGCCCGCATGGATTTGGTGTTTTCGCTGGCAGAGCGCTTCACCGAGGCCGGTGAGCCCGCAGGCATTGGCGGGGCGGTGGAGTTCCGCACCGATGTGTTCGACGCGGCCAGCATTGACACACTGATCGAGCGGTTGCGAGCGGGTGCTGGTGGCCATGACCGCCAATCCCGCCGCACGGTTGTCGTCGCTGGATTTGCTCGATGAGGGTGAGCACGCCCGCCTGGACGAGATGGGTAACCGGGCCGTGTTGACCCGGCCCGCACCCGCCGGCGATGTCTGTCTCGGTGTTGTTCGCCGCTCAAGTTGCGCGCACCCCCGAGGCGGTCGCGGTGACCTTTGAGGACCGCACGATGACCTACCGCGAGCTCGAGGAGGCCGCGAACCGGGTTGCGCACCTGTTGGCCGACCATGGCGTGGGCCCCGGGCGATGTGTGGGACTGCTGCTGCCCCGCTCGGTCAGGCCATTATCGCGATTTTGGCGGTGCTCAAGACCGGGGCGGCCTATCTGCCGATCGACCCGGCCTGCCCGCGGCGCGGATCGGGTTCATGCTCGCCGACGCCACCCCGATCGCCGCGATCACCACCGCCGGGCTGCGGACCGGCTCGACGGGCACGACCTGCTGGTCGTCGATGTCAGTGATATTGAGGCCTCCGCGATCAGCAGCTACCCGTGCACAGCGTTGCCCGCACCCGCGGGGGAGGACATCGCCTACCTCATCTACACCTCGGGCACCACCGGTGTCCCCAAAGGCGTGGCCGTCACCCACCGCAACATCACCCAGCTGATCGAGGCGGTGGATCCGGGTTTAGTGGGGCACAACGAGTGTGGTCACAGTGGCATTCCTTGGCCTTCGACGTTTCGGTGTGGGAGATGTGGGGCGCGTTGCTCCATGGTGGGCGGCTGGTCGTGATACCCGAGCCGGTGATCCGTTCACCAGAGGAGTTCCATGCGGTGTTGGTCGGGGAACAGGTGAATGTGTTGACCCAGACCCCGTCGGCGGTGGCGGCGTTGCCGCTGCAGGGGTTGGAGTCGGTGGCGTTGGTGGTGACCGGGGAGGCGTGTCCGCCGGAGGTGGTGGATCGGTGGGCGCCGGGGCGGGTGATGGTCGACGCTTACGGCCCGACCGAGACGACGGTGTATGCGGCGATCAGCGCGCCGCTTACGGCCGGCTCGGCCGGGGTGCGATCGGTGCGCCGGTGTCGGGGGCGGCGTTGTTTGTGCTGGACGGCTGGCTGCGTCCGGTGCCGGCCGGGGTTGTCGGGGAGTTGTATGTGGCCGGCGCCGGGCTGGCCTGTGGGTATTGGCGTCGGGCCGGGTTGACGGCGTCGCGGTTTGTGGCGTGTCCGTTCGTCGGTCCCGGCATGCCGGGACAGCGTATGTATCGCACCGGGGATTTGGTGTGGTGGCGCCCGGATGGGCAGCTGGCGTATGTGGGGCGCGCTGATGAGCAGGTCAAGATCCGCGGATATCGGATCGAACTCGGCGAGGTGCAGGCAGCGCTGTCCGGGCTGGACGGGGTGGAGCAGGCGGTGGTGATCGCCCGCGAGGACCGCCCCGGTGACAAGCGCCTGGTCGGCTACGTCGTCGGGGTCACCGGAACGCTAGACCCGGCCGGGGTTCGCGCGGCGCTGGCCGAGCGGCTGCCGGGCTACATGGTGCCGGCGGCGGTGGTAGTCCTTGATGTGTTGCCGTTGACAGTCAACGGCAAGCTCGATACCCGCGCCTTGCCTGCGCCGGAATACCACGATGTTGATCGGTACCGGCCCCCGACCACCCCGATCGAGGAGGTCCTGGCCGGTATCTACGCCCAGGTTTTGGGGTTGCAGCGGGTCGGGGTGGAGGAGTCGTTCTTCGGGCTGGGTGGCGACAGCATCTTGTCGATGCAGGTGGTGGCCCGGGCCCGGGCGGCGGGCCTGCTGCTGCGGCCGCGCGATATTTTCGTTGAGCAGACCGTGGCCGGGCTGGCCCGGGTGGCCGGGCTGGCCGGCGGGATTGACGACGGTGACCAGGGCATCGGGCCGGTTGTGGCCACCCCGATCATGCGCAGGCTGGCCGGCGTGGAAGATGCTGGCGGCCCGGTGCAGCAGTTCAACCAGACGCTGGTGCTGCAGGCCCCCGCGGGGGTGACCGAGGCCGACGTGGCGGTCGTGTTGCAGGCCGTGCTGGATCGCCACGCCATGCTGCGGCTACGCGTCGACCCAGGCAATGGGGAGGGCACCGGGGGCTGGTCGTTACGGGTGCCCGAGGCCGGCGCGGTGGATGCACGCGCGTGCCTGCACGCGGTGGCCGTGCTGTCCGAGCAGGCGGTGGTGGGGGCGCGGTCGCGGTTGAACCCAGCCAGTGGGGTGATGCTTTCCGCGCTCTGGGTTGCCGGTAGCGGTCAGCTGGTGTTGATCGTTCACCATCTGGCCATCGATGGGGTGTCGTGGCGGATTGTGCTGGAGGACCTCAACATCGCCTGGGCCCAGCATCGCGCGGGCCACGAGGTGGTGTTGCCGGCGGGCGGGACCTCGTTTGCGCGCTGGGCGTCGCTGCTGGCCGAGCATGCGCGCACCGCAGCGGTGGTCGAGCAGGCGAGCGTCTGGCGGGAGGCGACGGCGACCCCGGCCGCGCTGCCCGCGGTCCAGCCCGCGCTGGATACCTTCGCCACCGCCGGGCGCCTGTCGGTGGTGTTGGATGCCCACAGCACCGCCATGCTGTTGGGTGAGGTGCCCGCCGCGTTTCATGCCGGGATCCACGAGATCTTGTTGATCACATTCGGGTTGGCGTGGGCTGAGTTTTTAGGGCTTTTGGGCAATGGCGGCGCGCCGATCGGCATCGACGTCGAAGGGCACGGCCGCCACGAGGAACTGGCCCCCGACATCGACCTGACCCGCACCGTGGGGTGGTTCACCGCCCTCTATCCGGTGACCTTAACGCTGGGGGCGGTCGGCGGGCTGTCCTGGGCGCAAGTGCTCGCCGGCGACACCGGGTTGGCGACGCTGATCAACAACGCCAAAGAGCAGCTTCGCGCGCTGCCCGATCCGCTGAGCTACGGACTGCTGCGCTACCTGAACCCCGACGTGGAGGTGGGCGGGTCTGACCCGTCGATCGGGTTCAACTATCTGGGGCGCCTAGGCGCAGCGGCGGGCGAGCGCTCCGGCGACCTGTGGCGAATCTGCCACGAAGGCGTGTCGATGATCGGCGCCGCCGCCGCGCTGCCGATGCCGCTTTCACACACCGTGGAACTCAACGCCGTCACCATAGACACCGACACCGGCCCGCAGCTGCACGCCAACTGGATGTGGGCACCCTCGGCACTCGATGACGCGGCGATCACCCGGGTTAGCGAGTTGTGGTTTGAGGCCCTGGCCGGCATCTGCGCACACGTGCGCGCCGGTGGCGGCGGGCTGACCCCGTCCGATATCACCCCTGCCCGGCTCAGCCAGTCCCAGATCGACGAGCTGGCGCGCCACTACCGGATCGCCGATGTGTTGCCGCTGACCCCGCTGCAGCAGGGGCTGCTCTTTCACGCCAGCATCGCCAGCGACGACGTGTACGCGGTGCAGCTAAGCCTGACCGTGACCGGCCCGCTGGACTCGGCCCGGCTGCGCGAGGCGGTGCGCACGGTGATCACCCGCCATCCGCACCTGGCCGTGCGATTCTGCCGACAGTTCGACGAACCGGTCCAGATCATCCCGGCCGATCCAGAGGCCGGGTGGCGCTATATCGAGCTGGACGGCCAAGACACCGAGGGTGCAGAACTGATCGAGCGGGTGTGCGCCGACGAACGCACCGCGGTCTGCGATCTAAGCGCCGATCAGCCGGTGTTTCGGGTGGCGTTGATCCGCATCGCGCCAGATCGGCACCGGTGTGTACTGACCCACCACCACATCGTGCTCGATGGCTGGTCGCTGCCGATCCTGCTGGGCGAAATGTTCGCCAGCTATTACGGACAGCGGCTGTCCGCGACCGTCCCGCATCGCAGGTTTATCACCTGGCTGGCCGACCGAGACCTCGATGCCGCCCACGCGGCCTGGCGACAGCTGCTCGCCGGTTTTGACACCCCCACCCTGGTTGCCCCACCGGGCCGATTCAAGACAGGGCGGCAAGGCGTTGCCGCGCGTCGGCTGCCCGAACACACCACCCAGGGCATCAACGAGCTGGCCCGCTCGTCTCACACCACCGTCAATACCGTGCTGCAGGGCGCCTTCGCCCAGCTGCTGTGCTGGCTCACCGGCCAGCACGACATCGCCTTCGGCACCACAGTCTCCGGTCGGCCGGCCGAGCTGCCCGGTGCGGAATCGATGGTGGGCCTGCTGATCAACACCGTGCCGGTACGGGCCACCATCACCGCAACACCCACCACCACCGACCTGCTCGCACAGCTGCATAACGCCCACCACGACACCCTCGATCACCAGCACCTCGCGCTTGCCGAGATCCACCGCGCCTCCGGCCACCACCAGCTGTTCGACACCCTGTTCGTGTATGAGAACTATCCAGTCGACACCGCCGCGCTGGCCGGTGACCACGAGCTGGCCATCACCGAAGTCACCAGCCACGAATCCACCCACTACCCACTGACGGTGATCGCCCAGCCGGGGACTCAGCTGGGGCTGCGTGTCGAATACGACACCGCAGTGTTCGACGCGGCCAGCATCGACACACTGATCGAGCGGCTAACGCGGGTCATGGTGGCCATGACCACCGACCCCACCGCACGCTTGTCGTCGATCGATGTACTCGATGCCCGTGAGCACACCCGCCTGGATGAGATCGGTAATCGGGCGGTGCTGACCCACCCCGCACCCCCGCCGGTGTCTGTTCCGGTGTTGTTCGCCGCTCAAGTGGCACGCACCCCCGACGCAGTCGCGGTGACCTTCGAGGGCCGCTCGATGACCTACCGCGAGCTGGAGGAGGCCGCTAACCGGTTGGCGCACCTGTTGGCCGGCCAGGGGGCGGGCCCGGGGCGGTGTGTGGGACTGCTGCTGCCCCGCTGCGGTCAGGCCATTATCGCGATCTTGGCGGTGCTCAAAACCGGAGCGGCCTACCTGCCGATCGACCCGAGCCTGCCCGCGGCCCGGATCGAATTCATGCTCGCCGACGCCACCCCGATCGCCGCGATCACCAGCACCGTGCTAGACGACCGGCTCGACGGGCGCGACCTGGCGGTCATCGATGTCGAGGACCCCCACATCCCGGGGTATCAGTGCACTGCGCTGCCGGCGCCGGGCCCCGACGATATCGCCTACCTCATCTACACCTCAGGCACCACCGGTGTCCCCAAGGGAGTGGCGGTCACCCACCACAACATCACCCAACTGCTGGCATCACTGCCCGCACACCTGCCGGCTGCGGGTGTGTGGACGCAGTGGCATTCCTATTCCTTCACCGACTCGGTGTGGGACATCATGGGCGCGTTGCTGCATGGCGGACGGCTGCTGGTGGTGCCCGAAGTGGCGGCCGGCTCGCCTCAGGACGTTCACGCCTTGCTGGTCGCCGAGGACGTAAGCGTAGTCACCCAGACCCCATCGGCCCTGGGGGCACTCTTACCGCAGGGGTTGGATTCGGCGGTGTTGGTGGTCAGCGGTGAGGCCTGTCCGGCCCAGGTGGTGGATCGGTGGGCGCCCGGGCGGGTGATGATCAACGCCTACGGCCAGACCGAAACCACGGCGGTTGCGGCGATCAGTGCGCCGCTGGTGGCGGGCGGGGGGGTGGTGCCGATCGGGTCGCCGGCGGGTGGGGCGGCGCTGTTTGTGCTGGACAGGTGGCTGCGTCCAGTGCCTCCCGAGGTGGTCGGAGAGTTGTATGTGGCTGGGGCAGGGGTGGGGGTCGGGTATTGGCGGCGGGCCGCGTTGACCGGGTCGCGGTTTGTGGCGTGTCCGTTCGGGGTGCCCGGTATGCGGATGTATCGGACCGGGGATCTGGTGCTGTGGCGCCCGGATGGGCAGCTGGACTATCTCGGGCGCGCCGATGAGCAGGTCCAGATCCGCGGCTATCGCATCGAACTCGGCGAAGTCCAAGGCGCGCTGGCCGGGCTCGACGGAATCAAGCAGGCGGCGGTGATCGCCCGCGAGGACCGCCCCGGTGATACGCGCCTGGTGGGCTATGTCGTTTCGACCGCCGATCCCACCGACACCCGCGCCCAACTCGCCGAGCGGCTCCCGGCCCATATGGTCCCGGCCGCGGTGGTGGTCCTCGACGCCCTGCCGCTGACGGTCAGCGGCAAACTCGACACCCGCGCGCTGCCCGCACCCGAATACACCGCCGGCGAGTACCGCCCCCCGGCCACCCCCACCGAGGAGGTCCTGGCCGGCATCTACGCCCGGGTGCTCGGTGCCGAGCGGGTCGGCGTGGATGACTCATTCTTCGATATGGGTGGGGATTCGCTTTCGGCTATGCGGGTGATCGCCGCGATCAACACCAGCCTGGATGCCAACCTTGCCGTGCGAACCATATTCGACGCGCCGTCGGTGCGAAGCTTGAGCCAGCAATTGGGCAGGCATGCGAGCTCGGCGGAAGTAATCCCTGTCGAGATCCTCAAGGAGGGTACTGGCGTTCCGCTGTGCTGCATTCATGATGTTTTCGGGCTTAGCTGGTCATATCGGGCTCTTGGTGATTACTTGGACTGCCCGATCATCGGCATTCAACAAATTGAGCAAACTGAGGAATCTGAATCCGGATCAATTCGCGACATGGCGAAAAACTATGCGGATCGACTCCAGGCGCTTTATCCCACCGGACCATATAATCTCCTTGGCTGGTCCTTCGGCGGCCTCGTAGCCCACGAGCTTGCCATTGAGCTTCGTCGACGCGGATGCGTAGTCCAACACGTGGTACTGCTCGATCCTGCACTCAGCGATGGCAGGGACATCGCAGGAAATCAAGCTTTGGACGCAAGCCAAATCTTGGAACAGATCTTGCGAACCAACTGTATAGACATTCCAGAAGAGTCCGGTTCCCTAACCTATCGAAAGGCTGCGGAATTGATTCGCCGACAACAACGAGAAGCAGTGGATTTTGCCCTTCCGCCGGAAGAACTATTGGAGTTCACGGTTCAAAGGGTTAATGCTAATCAGTTGTATCTCTTAGGGCATGTGCCAGATGTGTTTGAAGGCGATATGGTCATATTCTCCGCTGCCAGAAGCCAGCGCAATCGCGATTCATCCTTGCTGCAAAGGTGGCGCCCTTATGTCGCTGGCGACATTACAGAGCACTCAGTCGACTGCACACATCATGCGATGTTGAGCACCGAATCGCTCAGCGAATATGGCGAGCGACTCAAGCGTCTATTAGAAGCTTGAGTCGTCGCGTTGCTGTCCGGGAATCAGCAACGTCCGTAACTCGGTCGGCACTGGGTATTCGCTAGCATCGGACGCCGACGCGAAGGCAGGCATGACTGACTCGAAAGCACCGACCCAACCGAACCCCGCCGCGGGTTACGCACCTGGCGGCCCGCTGATCAGCGAGCAACGGCGCAACTTCATCTTCGTGGCGATCATGCTCGGCATGCTGCTCGCGGCGCTGGACCAGACCATCGTCGCAACGGCGCTGCCGACAATCGTCGCCAACCTGGGCGACGCCGGACGTCAGTCGTGGGTGGTCACCAGCTACCTGCTGGCGTCGACGATCGTCACCGCGCTGGTCGGCAAGCTCGGTGATCTCTTCGGCCGTAAGAGGGTGTTCCAGGCCGGCGTGGCGTTCTTCGTCGTCGGCTCGGTGATGTGCGGGCTGGCGCAGTCGATGACCATGCTGGTGGGCTCGCGCGCCTTGCAGGGAATCGGCGGGGGGGCGATCACCGTCACCGCCAGCGCGCTGATCGGTGAGGTCGTTCCGCTCCGGGAGCGGGGCCGCTACCAGGGGGTGTTGGGCGCGGTCTTCGGGGTCACCACGGTCGTCGGTCCATTGTTGGGCGGCTACTTCACCGACTATCTGAGCTGGCGTTGGGCGTTTTGGGTGAACGTGCCGGTCTCGGTGGTGGTCTTCGCGGTGGCGGCTGTCGCGATTCCCGAGCTGGCCGCGGCGCGCAAGCCGGTCATCGACTACGCCGGGATCGTCCTGATCGGCTTGGGTGCGGCAGGCCTGACCCTCGCCACCAGCTGGGGAGGCACCGTTTACCCGTGGCGATCGGCGACGATCATCGGGTTGTTCGCGGGCTCGGCCGCGACGCTCTGCGTTTTCGCGTGGGTGGAAAGCCGTGCCGCAGAGCCGATCCTGCCGACCCGGCTATTCCGCAGTCCGGTATTCACCGTGTGCTGCGCGCTGTCGTTCGTGGTGGGCTTCGCGATGCTGGGCGCGATGACGTTCCTGCCCACATACATGCAGTACGTGGACGGGGTCTCGGCAACGACGTCGGGCCTGCGCACGTTGCCGATGGTGGTCGGGATGCTCATCACCTCAACGGGCAGCGGCACCCTGGTCGGCCGGACGGGTCGCTACAAGATCTTCCCGGTCGCCGGCACCATGCTGATGGCGCTGGCGTTTCTGCTGATGTCGCGGATGGACCCGGCCACGTCGGCTCTGCTGCAGTCGATCTACCTGATCATCCTCGGTGCCGGCATCGGACTGTCCATGCAGGTGCTCGTTCTCATCGTGCAGAACACGTCGAATTTCGAGGATCTGGGCGTCGCGACGTCGGGAGTGACGTTCTTCCGGACCATCGGCAGTTCGTTCGGCGCCGCGATATTCGGTTCGTTGTTTTCAAACTTCCTCGGCGAGAGGCTGGGGCCCGCGCTGGCGGCCGGCCACGTGTCCGCCGAAGCGGTCAGCTCTCCCGCGGCCCTGCACCGGCAGCCCGCCAACGTGGCCGCCCCGGTCGTGACGGCCTATGCCGATTCACTGACCCACGTGTTCCTCTGGGCGGCCCCGGTCGCCCTGCTCGGCTGCATGCTGGCGTCGTTCCTGCGCGAGGTGCCGCTGCGGGACATCCACCACAGCGCGGTCGATTTCGGCGACGCGTTCGGCATGCCGACCAGCGAGACACCGGACACGCTGCTGGAGAACGCGATCGCGCGCCTCATGCGCGGCGATCCCGGCGATCCCGGTTTCCGGTTGCGCAGCATCGCGATGCGGCCCGATTGCCGGCTGGACGTGGCCGGGCTGTGGGGCGTGATGCGCGTCTACCGGTACGGGCAGTTCTTCGGGACGGCTCTGCTCACCGACATCGCCGAGAGCCTGCGGCTGCCCTTCGAGGTCCTGGAACCCACCTTCGCCCGGCTGTGCGCCACCGGCTACGCGCGGCAAGATGGCGACCGCCTCTGGCTGACCCCGGCCGGGACGCAGCAGGTCGACTACGTCTATTCGCTGCTGCTGGCCTGGATCGTCGACAAGCTCGCCCGTTCGCCCAGCTACCAGGGTCGGCCGGACCGCCGCGAGGTCGAGGCCGCGCTGCAACGCGTCGCGCATCGGGTTCTGGTCCAACGTGATTGGCACGACGACGCCCCTACCGGTCCACCCACTGGGGCCGAGCTGTCGGCGCGCGGGCGTACCATCACGCCATGAGCCGAATCGGACAATTCGCTGACGACGACGTCTACAGCTGGGCAAAGAAGTCCCCTGACCTCGGCGGTGCGATCGCCAATTTCAGCCAGGCGGTCTACACCAAAAACCGGCTGCCGATGCGCACCCGCGAGCTCGCGCGGGCAGTAATCGCCCACGACAACGAATGCGTTGTCTGTGCCAACACCCGCGATGCCGACGGGCCGGCTGCGGGTGTCGACGAAGAGCTCTACGAGCACGCGCTGGAGTGGCGCACCTGGCCGGGGTACAGCGAACAGGAGCGCCTGGCCGCCGAATTCGCCCACCGGTTTGCCACCGAGCACACCAAGCTGCGCGACGACGAAGACTTCTGGAGCCGCTGCAGCGAGCACTTCTCCGAGGAGTTGCTTGCCGACCTCGCCATGTCCTGCGCGTTGTGGGTCGGCATGGGACGGATGCTGCGCACCCTCGATATCGGCCAGTCCTGCAAGCTGACCCTGCCCAGCCGCGCCTGACCGCCCGAATCGGACTACATCCCGGCTAACCCGCGCTGCACAATTGCTGCCATGACAGGCACACCGCTCGCCAATGCGGCGATCGCCCAACTAGAGGCCAATGGCGTCGACACGGTCATCGGCACCGTGGTGAACCCTGCCGGGCTCACCCACGCCAAGACCGTGCCGATACGCCAGACCAACACCTTCGCCGATACCGGCCTGGGTGCCAGCCCGACGTGGCATGCCTTCGCCACCGACCAGAGCGGCATCGCGTTCACCGATGACATCGGTGTAATCGGCGATCAGCGAATTCGCCTCGACCTGTCTGGGCTACGCATCCTCGGCGACGGGTTGGCGTGGGCGCCCTGTTCGTTCTTCGAGCAGGACGGCTCACCCGTGCCAGCATGCAGCCGCGGCACACTGGGCCGGGTCGAGGCTGCGCTGGCTGAACACGCCATCACCGCGATGGTCGGTCACGAGATCGAGTTTCTGCTGGTCAATCCTGAAGGCAACCGACTGCCGTCGGCGTCGTGGGCGCAGTACGGCCTCGCGGGGGTGCTCGAGTACGAAGGTTTTGTCCGCGATGTCAACGCCGCGGCCACGGTGGCCGGCGTCCCGATCGAGCAGTTCCACCCCGAGTACGGGGCCAACCAGTTCGAGATCTCCTTGGCGCCCCAACCACCGGTAGCCGCCTCCGACCAGCTGGTGCTGACCCGAATCATCGTCAGCCGTGCCGCGCGCCGCCACGGGCTGCGGGTGAGCCTGTCGCCGGCGCCGTTCGCCGGCAGCGTCGGATCCGGCGCCCACCAGCACTTCTCGCTAACAGTGCGGGAAGGAGAGCCGGAAGGGCCGATGTTTTCCGCGGACGCAGGTGAGCGGGGTATGACGCCGGCGGGCGAAAACGCCGTCGCCGGCGTACTTCGCGGGTTGGAGCAGGCCCAGGGCATTCTGTGCGGATCGATCGTGTCCGGTCTGCGAATGCGGCCGGGGAACTGGGCCGGGGCCTACGCCTGCTGGGGAACCGAAAACCGGGAGGCGGCATTGCGATTCATCAAAGCCGGCCCCGGTAACCCCCACGGTGGCAATGTCGAAGTGAAAGTGGTTGACCCCTCGGCGAACCCGTATCTCGCGTCGGCGGTGATCCTCGGGCTGGCGCTGGACGGCATCAAGCACAACGCCGTGCTGCCACCGGAAACCACGATAGACCCCGCCAAACTGTCCGATTCCGAGCGTGCCAGCGCCGGCATCGTGCTCCTGCCCGAGTCACAAGCTGAATCGATTGCCGCACTGGATAACTCGGCTCTGATTCGGGGCATCCTCGGCGATTCTGTGGTCGATGCGGTAGTCGCGGTCCGGCGTCTGGTGCACGAGCGCTACGGCAATTTCGGCCCCGAGCAGCTGGCGGATAAGTTCCGGATGGCCTGGAGCCTGTGACCGGACCCATGGGGGGGTTTGTGGGGTTTGCGGGGTCCGACTCCTCCGCCCTGGCGCAACGCATCGGCGAAGTGGCGTTGATCGACCAGCACATGCATGGATGCTGGCTGGCGGCGGGGGACCGGCGGCGATTCGAGAATGCGCTCAACGAGGCCAATACCGAGCCGCTGGCGGACTTCGACTCCGGGTTCGACTCACAGCTCGGGTTCGCCGTGCGCGCCCACTGTGGCCCCGTCCTGGGACTGCCTAAACATGCTGCACCACAAGTCTATTGGGAGCGCCGCAGTCAATTCAGCGAGGCGGAGCTGGCGCGCTTGTTCCTGTCGGCCGCCGGGGCGTCCGACTGGCTGGTGGACACCGGGTTCGGCGATGAGGCGGCCGGCATCGCCGGCATCGCCGGCGTGGCCAACCTGTCCGGCGGCCGCGCGCACGAAGTGGTCCGCCTCGAGCAAGTGGCCGAGCAGGCCGCACGGGCGCCCGGAGACTACGCGTCGGCGTTCGAGGAGATCCTGCACCGCCGCGCGGCCGGCGCGGTCGGAACCAAGTCCATCCTGGCTTACCGGGACGGGTTCGACGGCGACCTGAGCGAGCCACCGGCATCGCAGGTCGCCGAAGCGGCCAACCGATGGCGCGGCGGCGGCGGCGTCCGGTTACGCGATCGAGTCCTGCTGCGCTTCGGGCTGCACCAGGCGCTGCGGCTCGGCAAGCCACTCCAGCTCCACGTCGGCTTCGGCGACCGGGACTGCGACCTGCACAAGGCCAATCCGCTTTATCTCCTTGACTTTCTGCGGCAGTCCGGCGAGACGCCGATCGTGTTGCTGCACTGCTATCCCTACGAGCGGGAAGCCGGCTACCTGGCGCAGGCCTTCAACAACGTCTATCTCGACGGCGGGTTGAGCGTGAATTACCTGGGGGCCCGGGCCCCCGCGTTCGTGGCCCGACTCCTGGAGCTGGCCCCGTTTCGCAAGATCCTGTACTCGTCCGACGGGTTCGGTCCCGCGGAGTTGCACTTCCTCGGGGCGACATTGTGGCGCAACGGTATTCACCGCACGCTGGGCGGCTTCGTGGAGAGCGACGACTGGAGCGAGGCCGATGCAGTCCGGGTCGTCGATCTCATCGCCCACGGCAACGCCGCCCGCATCTACCGCGTTTGACGCCGGCCGATCGGGGTACACATGCGGCTATGGGGCTCGCTGGAGAGGCCGTCGACTGGGCGCGCAGACAAGTCGTGTCACGCGTTCCCAAGGCCGACCTCGATCAGCGCGACCCCGACTACATCCGCGACCAGCTGCCGGGAACATGGCTATTGGCATCGCTGTATTTCCGGGCAGACGTAACGGGCCTGGACCGAATCCCCCCGGACGGGCCGGTGCTACTGGTCGGCAACCACAGCGGCGGCAATGTGCCTCCCGACACGTTCGTATTGACGCTGGCGTTTTGTTCTTACTTCGGCGTCGAACGGCCCTTCTACCAGTTGGCCCACAACCTCGTCGTCTCGGCGCCGCCGCTGGGCTGGTTGCGCAAGTTCGGCACCGTGGCCGCCAACAGCCAAAACGCCCGACTAGCACTCGATTCCGGGGCGGCGTTGCTGGTCTATCCCGGCGGGGACTACGAAGTCTTCCGGCCGTCGTGGGAGCGCCACAAGGTCGACTTCGGCGGGCGCATGGGTTACGTGCGGCTGGCCCGGGAGGCCGGCGTGCCGATCGTGCCCGTCGCCAGCGTCGGCGGCCAGGAGAGCGCATTGTTCCTCAACCGCGGCCAGTGGCTGGCCAAGCTGCTGATGGCGGATAAGTTACTGCGGCTCAAGAGCATACCGATCTCGCTGGCGCTCCCGTGGGGACTGAACATCAGCGACCTGGCGGGTCATATTCCGCTGCCCACCAAGATCGCGATCGAGGTCCAGGAACCGATCGAAGTCGGCGGCCCAGATGTCCCGGATCAGGTTGTGCACGACAAAGTGATGGCCAGCTTGCAGGGCGGCGTCGACCGCCTCGCCGCCAAACGGCGTTTCCCGGTGATCGGCTGATGCGCGTCGAACGCCGATGCGTGATCAACGCGGACCGCGACGCGGTCTGGAAGATTATCAGCGACCCGGACTGTTACCCGTCGTTCATGACGAACCTCGAGCGCTGGGAGGCGGCGAGCGATCAGCGCAATGGCGTCGGTGCCCGCTATACGGTCCATTGGAAGATCGGTTCGGTGCCGGTTGGGGGCCTGATCGAGATCGTCGAATTCGACGACTGCCGCGACGTCGCTTGGGTGGGGATCACCGGAGTCGCCCTGCGTGGCCGGATCCGGCTGCGTCAAGCCCCGGAGGGTCGGACGAAGGTGATGTTTCGGCTCTCGTATCAGGCGCCCGGCGGAATACTCGCTTACATCGCCGACCGTATCGCCGTGCGCCAGGTTGGTCGCACACTGGCCGGCACCCTGCAAGGCCTCAAGGCGCTCCTCGAATCTCAGGGAACCAGGCGCTGAAGCGGTATGAACCGCCGCAGCTTCCCGCTGGCCTGATGGCGCTGCAGACTGTCGGCCACCCGGATCCGGATCCCCGGCTCGGATAACCCGTACCTACGCAGCGCCGCGATCAGTGCGGCGGCCAGCGCGTCTATGTGGGCGTCTATGTCGGGAGCACCCACCACCACGATGTCAGCTCCGGTGCGGGTCTGGGTGACCTGATATTCGGACACGTGCGGATCGGTGCCCAGCACGTGACGAAACGCGATGGGCGGCACCGTGGTTGCGCCGTAACGGAAGTCGTCGTCGCGGCGCCCACCGATGTCGGCGACGCGGGCAAACGCGCCGCCGCAGGCGCACTCGCCGGCCAGCGACATGACCTGGTCGCCAAGGTCGTAGCGAATGAACGGGAAGGTCCAATTGCTCAGCCCGGTGGCAAGGGTGCGCCCCGCCGGTTCGTCGGGTCCGACCGGGGTTCCGCTGTCGTCGACACGCTCGATGACGACCTCGTCCTCGCAGATGTGCAGTCCCTCATCGTGCCCGCAACCTACGGCCTGTATGCCGATTTCGGTTGAGCCCCATACGTTGTGGATGGGCACACCCCAGGCCTCGGTGATGGACTGCCGATCCTCGTCGAGCAAAGGTTCGGAGTTCGTGCTCACCCGAACCGGCTCGATTCGGAGGTCACCTGCCATGGCCGCGCGGGCCAGGCGCCCGATCACCGTCGGATAGCCGACCAGGTGGGTGGGTCGCGCGGCCGCCACCGCCGCCAGCACTTCGTCGAACGGGGAACCCGCGGTGATCACGACCGTCTCCATGCCCGGCAATGTCGGTACATCGAACAGCGGTGTGCTGGCATGAGGCGGGACACCGGCCTCCAGCACCGCGAGCCGGGCGGGGATCGAATTCCCACCCGGCTTGTTGCGCTCTTCGCGGGCCTGCATTCGCCAGGCCAGGCATGCCGCCGAGACAAAGAACGGCCAGTCCCAGACGTAGATCCCGCGGACCCCGCTGGAACCACCCGAACTGAAGATCTGCTGCTCGCCTTGGGTGTACGAAAACCATTGCTGCTCAGCAAGAGTACGTTCGGCACGGTCGCGATCGAGATCGGCTGCGGTCACGATGGCGTCCCACTGCTCCTGGGCTTCCTGTTTGGTCATCACCGGCAGCGACGCCAGATCGGCGACCGACGCGCGCGACGGGTCGAGCCCCCGCAACCGCCGGGCGTGAAATGGTGACCGTTCCTGGGCGTAGCCGAGCAGCGCCCGCAACCGGTGGTTCTGGTAGTCCAGGATCCGCTGCCGCGACCAATCCAGCCGTGAGACATGGTCTTCGAGACCGGCCCGCACCGTGCTGAGATGTGCGCCGCGCATGCGCTCGTATGCCGCCCGCGACCTTGCCGCCTCCACCAGCTGCCCTCCAGTGCGTCTGTGCCCCTGCAGTCTTGCACGCGCCGCGCCGCGCGTCGGCGGGCTTGGCCGGGATGCGGCGGTGGACGGCGCCGGTAATGTGTATCTCGCCAGAACGGAAGGCAATTAGCATGACCGACCTGTGCTACCTGCCCGCTCACGAACTTGTTCGCCTGATGACAACCCGCTCGGTGTCTTGCCGGGAAGTGATTCAGGCACACCTGGCGCAGATCGAGCGGGTCAATCGCATGCTCAACGCGCTGGTCGAAGCCGCGGCGCCAGAGCAGTGCCTGCGGTTGGCCGATCACGCCGACGAGTGTGTCGCGCGGGGTGAGTCGTTGGGGGCGGCCCACGGGTTGCCGGTGGCAGTCAAGGACGTCATGCGGGTGGCCGGCCTGGCCTGCTCCGGCGGCAGTCGCGCACTGCGCGCCGTCGCGGACGTCGACGCAACGGCGGTGTCCAGGCTGCGGGCGCAGGGTGCGATCGTGCTCGGCCTGACCAATGTGCCCGAATTGGGCCGCGGCGGCGAAACCAACAACAGCCTGTACGGCTGCACCAACAATCCCTACGACCTGACCAGAACACCCGGGGGAAGCAGCGGCGGTTCGGCCGCGCTCGTCGCCGCCGGTGGCGCGGCGCTCAGTGTCGGCACCGACGAGGGCGGCAGCATCCGGCAGCCGTGTCACAACACCGGCATCGCCGGCCTCAAGCCATCCCATGGCCGAATTCCGCGCACCGGCAACGTATTCGGCGACGCCCCGGGCGTCTTCGGCCCGTTCAGTCACTATGGCCCGCTGGCTCGTTCGGTGGCCGATCTGTTCCTCGGCTTGTCGATCATGAGCGGACCCGATCTCAAGGACCCCTACGCCGTACCCGCCCCACTGGGCAATCCGGACGACGTCGAGCTCGGCGCGCTTCGCGTCGCGACCTACCTCGACGACGGCACCTCGCCACCCAACGACGAGGTCGCCACGGTGGTGACCGCGGCCGCCGACGCGATGCGTGAAGTAGCAAGCGTCGTGCGGCACGCCACCCCGGGATGCCTCGGCCGCACCATGGAACTGCTGTGGAAGTCGGTCTTCCTGGGCGGTGATCGCGGACGGGGATTCGAGGAGGACCTGCGGGCACTCGGCGTGCGGGACCCCTCGGGGGGATCGGAGGAACTGGCCGAGTTCCTTAACCAGGCACGTGCGGTCGAATTCTCGCTCACCGACGCCCGAAGGCGTCTCGCCGACCTGGACTCGTACCGCATCGAAATGCTGGCGTTCATGGCCGATTACGACGTCATCATCTGCCCCGCGATGCCGGCACCGGCCAAGCCGCATCATCACGGTCTGGTGGAAGTCGACGACTTCTCGCATCTGATGGTGCACAACATCACCCGCTGGCCCGCGGCGGTGGTCCGGTGCGGAACCTCGCAGGACGGGTTGCCCATCGGGGTTCAGGTCGTCGCCAGGCCGTGGCAAGACGTCACGGTGCTGGCCGTCGCGGGCCACCTGGAGAAGGTGTTCGGCGGGTGGCAGGCTCCGCCGCTGTGGTGCTGAAGACTGCTTGATGGCTGGCGAAAAGTTCCCGATCGGGCGCTGCGCCACCCTGCGTGAGCTGCAGGACGACCCGCACCCGCTGCTAGCCCGGCTGCGGGCGGCCGAGCCGGTGTCATGGCTCGCCGTGCGGGGTGGCTGGCTGGTCACCAGGTACGACCTCGCTGTGCGGGTGATGCGCGACCCCATCACCTTCACCGTCGACGATCCCCGCTTCTCCACCTCCAGGGTGGTCGGCGCGAGCATGCTCTCACTCGACGGCGCGGACCACCGGCGGCACCGGGAGCCGTTCGCGCATCCGTTCCGCCCCGCGCAGGTACAGGACCGGTTCGAAGGGTTCGTCGAGGCGCAGGCCGATCGGTTGATCTCCGCGATTCGGCCCGCCGGCAGCGCCGAGCTACGGCGCGAGTTCGCCGGTCCGCTCGCGGTGGCGGTGGTTACCGAGGCGCTCGGGCTGCGCGACGTCAACGTCGACACGGTGTTGTCCTGGTACGCCGCGATTGTGGCCGCGGTGTCCCAGGTGACCGCCGGCGGGCCGGTCACCGCGGCGGGAGCGGAAGCATTCACCGAGCTGCGGGCCGCCGTGACACGGACTCTCGGCCCCACCAACGAAATCAACGAAGCCAACGAAACCCACGAGCCTTCGCCGCTGCGGTCCGCCGTGCGGGCGCCGGAAGGGCTGACCGCCGACGAGGTCGCGTCAAACGCGGCGGTGTTGATGTTCGGCGGTATCGACACGACCGAAGGCATGATTCTCAACGCTGTCCGGCATCTGCTCGACGACCCCGCGACGCTGTCGCTGGTGCGTGACCACGCCGATCTTTTACCGAACGCCATCGAGGAGTCGATCCGATTGGAGCCTGCGGCCGCGGTCATCGACCGCTACGCCACCCGCGATGTGGAGTTTGGGAGCGCCCGGATCCAGCGCGGTGACCTGGTCAGCGTATCGATCGCCGGCGCCAACCGAGATCCGGTCGTGTTCAGCGACCCCGACCGGTTCGACGTCCGGCGCGCTAACGCCAGGCTTAACCTATCCTTCGCACAGGGCCCACATTTCTGCCTGGGCGCACAGCTCGCCAGGACGGAAACGGCGATCGCGGTCGGTCGACTCGTGAAACGGTTGCCAGGGCTACGGCTCGACCCCGACCAGCCCAACGCGCCGCGGGGCCTGGTGTTCCGCAAACCGCCGGCGCTGCGAGTGCGCTGGACAACGCCCGCAACGTCTACGCCGTTGCTTGCGTTGTAATTTCGACCCCTCCGTGCAACGCTTCGCCATGCTTGTGGCTGGACCAGTTAGCTAGGAGGTAGTAGCCGTGGATTTCGGGGCGTTGCCGCCGGAGATCAATTCCGGGCGGATGTACGGACGCCTCGACGTAAACACTGGACCTGGCGACGGCAACAATGAGAAGTGACCAAAAGAGGTAGATCGGCAGCGTCATTGCGACTACGGCGGCGTAGAGCGCCCAGGAATACCGCGCCCCGTACCGATGCCAAACCCACTGCCAGATGCGATCCATGCTGGCAGACTAAACGCCAGCCACCTCGTCATCGGTGTTTGAACGTGCGTCTAGACACGAGGCCGATGGCTGGTGCCCGTCCGGTAATCGGGCTGTGCACCGCGAGACGACCTGATCAGAGCAGCCCCGTGGCATCAAAAACCCAGCTGTTATCCCCGGCCGCAAGATCCTCGAAGTAGTTGGGCGGCGCGATGCCGAACAGGGCGTTGAAGTCCGAATAGTCTTTCCAGACAGTGATTTTCCCGTCGACGACCTGGTGGACGGTCACGAACCTCAGCACGCCTTGCTCGCCAGTGGCGAATGTCCACGTCTCGGAGTGCTCGTACATCACGTCGGAGCCGTTGG